>NZ_JBIVLI010000004.1:0-531750 GCF_044751205.1 Streptomyces sp. NPDC088732 | reverse complement strand
TCGCCCACATGCACAACCTCGCCCTCGTGTCATGAGAAGACGAGCCCGGCGCCCACTCTGACCTGCCCGCGCGCAGGCTTGTGCAACACCCTTTAGCCCTCGGTGGCGGCGATGCCGAGGGCCTCGGTGGCCGCGGGGTGCACGAGGAGCACCAGTTCGGCGATCGCCGCGGCGCCCAGTGCGGCGCCCGCGGCGATCATCACGCCGCCGTTCTGGGCCATGGTCCAGGCGACCGGCAGGGCGACGAGCTGGATGATGAGGGCGGGTCCGCGGCTCCAGCGGCGGGCGTGCCACAGCCCGTAGGCCGCCGCCAGCGGCATGGCCGCCAGGGCCAGTACCGTCAGGCCGCCGGCCTCGGCCTGGCGCGGGCTGTCGGGGTTGCCGACCAGCCCGAGGACGAGCATCGCGATGCCCCACGCGGCCAGCGCGGCGCCTTCCAGTGCCGCGACCGCGGCGGCGGCCGCGAGGCGGCGCGTACGGCCCGGGCGCACGGTGTTCTCTGTGCCACTCACCCCAGCAGGGTATCGGCCTGCGCTCCGACCGGGATTACGGGCCGGTACCGCCCGGTAGGTACCCTGGCGGTCATGCGCGCTCTCCTCGTGGTCAATCCCGCCGCCACCACCACCAGCGCCCGAACCCGTGACGTCCTCGCGCACGCGCTCGCCAGCGACCTGAAACTGGAGGTGGCCGCCACCGAGTACCGGGGCCACGCGCGCGACCTCGCGCGGCAGGCCGCGGAGGGCGGCGAGATCGAGCTCGTCGTGGCCCTGGGCGGCGACGGCACCGTCAACGAGGTCGTCAACGGGCTGCTGCACAACGGCCCCGACCCGGAGGGGCTGCCGAAGCTCGCGGTGGTACCGGGCGGCTCCACCAATGTCTTCGCGCGCGCCCTGGGGCTCCCCAACGACCCCGTCGAGGCGACCGGGGCGCTGCTGGACGCCCTGCGGGAGGGGAACTCGCGGACGGTAGGCCTCGGCCGCGTGAGCGGCACGCCGGGCACCGCGGACGAGGGCGTGCCGGCGCGCTGGTTCACCTTCTGCGCCGGCCTCGGTTTCGACGCCGGTGTCGTCGGCCGGGTCGAACAGCAGCGGGAGCTCGGCAAGCGGTCGACGCACGCGCTCTACATACGGCAGATGGTCCGGCAGTTCCTCGCGGAGTCCTCGCGCCGCGGCGGGACGATCACGCTGGAGCAGCCGGGCGAGGACCCGGTCACCGATCTCGCGATCGCCATAGTCTGCAACACCACCCCCTGGACCTACCTGGGCAATCGCCCGGTCTACGCGTCGCCGCGGGCGTCCTTCGACACGGCTCTGGACGTGCTCGGGCTGTCCCGTCTGTCGACCCCCGCGGTGACGCGCATCGCCACGCAGCTGCTGCGTTCGACCCCCGACCGGGGGCCGCACGGGAAGCACGTGACCTCGCTGCACGATCTGACGGACTTCACCTTGCATTCGCAGGCGCCACTGCCGTTCCAGGTGGACGGAGACCACCTGGGACTGCGAATCAGCGCAACCTTCTCAGGCGTACGCCGTGCACTGCGTGTGATTGTGTAAGCAGAAGGACATAAAGTCCTTCCACTCGAACGTTTAGGCTGCCCTGCACCCCATGGAAGTACGGCTGTGACCGAGCCGACACCGAGGAATCAAAAAAAAGTTTCCGGAAGGGGTTGTATCCGCAGCCCAGGTTTGCGAGTCTCTTCTTGGCGATCGGGACAGCCGCTCTTCGGGCGTCCTCAGTAGCCGGAATCCTCACCACACCCCCGCGGGACCGCACCCAGGAGACTGGGCGATGTCCCGTGTCGTGTCTGGGGATTCGTGAAAGCGTTCACATTCACAAGCAACGTGCAAGCAATACAAGGAGATGGAGCAGCCATGGACTGGCGTCACAACGCCGTTTGCCGCGAAGAAGACCCTGAGCTCTTCTTCCCCATCGGCAACACCGGTCCTGCGCTGCTGCAGATCGAGGAAGCCAAGGCCGTCTGCCGCCGCTGCCCCGTCATGGAGCAGTGCCTGCAGTGGGCCCTCGAGACCGGCCAGGACGCCGGCGTGTGGGGTGGCCTCAGCGAGGACGAGCGTCGCGCAATGAAGCGCCGCGCCGCCCGCAACCGCGCCCGCAACGCCAGCGCCTGACACACGCGCTTACCCCCGAGCCGCAGCGCGCAGCACCTCCGAACCGCGCAGCATCACGACGCAGGAAGCCCCGGCAGCTCGCCCGAGCAGCCGGGGCTTCTCCGTTCCACCAGCCGGTCGCACGGCGGGCGTTCAGCCCTCCAGCGCCAGCTCCAGCAGCACCTTCGTCCCGCGCCCCTCGGCCGGGACCATGTCGAAGGTGCCGCCCAACTCCCCCACCACCAGGGTCCGTACGATCTGCAGACCGAGGTTGCCCGCCTGCTGCGGATCGAAGCCCGGGGGCAGCCCGCGGCCGTCGTCGCGCACGGCGATCGCCAGCCTGCCGTGGCGCCGCTCCGCCGAGACCTCGACCGACCCCTGTTCCGCGGGGCCGAAACCGTGCTCCAGGGCGTTCTGCAGCAGCTCGGTGAGGACCATCGCCAGCGGCGTGGCGACATCCGCGCTGAGGACCCCGAAGCATCCGGCGCGCCGGGTGGTGACCCGACCGGGTGAGATCTCGGCGACCATGGCCAGGACGCGGTCGGCGATCTCGTCGAACTCGACGCGCTCGTCGAGGTTCTGCGACAGGGTCTCGTGCACGATCGCGATCGAGCCGACCCGCCGCACCGCCTCCTCCAGCGCCTCACGGCCCTGGTCGGAATCCATCCGGCGGGCCTGGAGCCGCAGCAGGGCGGCGACCGTCTGGAGGTTGTTCTTCACCCGGTGGTGGATCTCCCGGATGGTGGCGTCCTTGGTGATCAGCTCCCGTTCACGGCGGCGCAGCTCGGTCACGTCGCGCAGCAGCACCAGCGATCCGCTGCGGACGCCCTTGGGGCTCAGCGGGATGGCCCGCAGCTGGATGACGCCGCCGTTGCCCTCGATCTCGGTCTCGCGCGGCGCCTTGCCGCTGGCGACGGTCACCAGCGCCTCGTGGCTCTTGCCGCGCGAGGGGGCCAGCTCGGCGGTGGCGGTGCCCAGATGGTGGCCGACGAGGTCCGCGGCCTGGCCGAGGCGGTGGTAGGCGGAGAGGGCGTTGGGGCTGGCGTACTGGACGATGCCGTCGGCGTCGAGGCGGATCAGCCCGTCGCCGACGCGCGGCGAGGCGTCCATGTCGACCTGCTCGGACGGGAAGGGGAACGTGCCGGCCGCGATCATCTGCGCCAGGTCGGACGCGCTCTGCAGATAGGTGAGCTCCAGCCGGCTCGGCGTGCGCACGGTGAGCAGATTGGTGTTGCGCGCGATCACCCCGAGGACCCGTCCGGCGCGGCGCACGGGGATCGACTCGACCCGCACCGGCACCTCCTCGCGCCATTCGGGGTCGCCCTCGCGCACGATCCGGCCCTCGTCGAGCGCGGCGTCCAGCATCGGGCGGCGGCCGCGCGGCACGAGATGGCCGACCATGTCGTCCTGGTAGGAGGTGGGGCCGGTGTTGGGGCGCATCTGCGCGACGGAGACGTACCGCGTGCCGTCGCTCGTCGGCACCCACAGGACGAGGTCGGCGAAGGAGAGATCCGAGAGCAATTGCCACTCCGACACCAGCAGATGAAGCCACTCGAGATCGGAATCATCGAGGTCGGTGTGCTGGCGTACGAGATCGTTCATGGAGGGCACGCAAATGAGCGTACCCGCGCTCATGGCAAGCGCTGACATCCAGTCCCCACAAAGGCCTTCCAACCCCTATGATCTGACTGCGTCAGGTTATGGACAACGGATAATGGTCTAGTCCAGAATTGATGTGAACAACTGAACTTCCACCCTTCCCGCACAGAAGGGTGGAGCGAGGCCGGGGCGCTCTCTGCCCTGACTGCGCCAGGCCTCACGAGTCGGCCCCAGTGAGCCGCGGGAACCGCACACCCCGCGTGCCAGGTGCCGACAGCAGCTCCGGGCTGCGGTGCTGGACGGGTTGAGGGTCCCGTTCCGGCGCCGCGGCCCGAAGTGGTTTCCGGGGGCATCCGTGCCGTGTCCCCCACGCCTTTCCCACGCCGCCTTCACGGCTTTGACGTTTCACCGCGCGAAAAGGCCCGCGGACGCGGCGGGCGGGAGATCTGCCTCCCGTCCACCGCGTCCGCGGGCCGCAGCGCGGAACGGCGTCAGTGCGTCTCGGTCACCTTCGCCAGGGCGCGCGGCGCGTCCGGGTCCTGGCCGCGGGCGATCGTGATCTCGTAGGCCAGCATCTGCAGCGGCAGGATCTCCAGGATCGGCTGGACCTCCTCGGCGACGCCCGCGGTCGGCAGCACGAAGCCCGCGGAGGCGGCCTCGACGGACGCCTGGTTGCCGATCACGACGAGGTCGGCTCCGCGGCCGCGGAGCCGGTCCAGGACCGGCTGCAGGGCCTGACCGCCCTTGCCCTCGGTGACGATGGCGATGACCGGCGAGACGTTGTCGACCATCGCCAGCGGACCGTGCAGCAGGTCGGCGCCGGAGAAGGACAGGGCCGGGATGTAGCTGGTCTCCATCAGCTTCAGCGCGGCCTCCTTCGCGGTCGGGTAGCCGTAGCCCCGCGAGGTGAGCACCAGGCGCTCCGCGAAGCGGTACCGGCCGGCCAGCGCCTTGACCTCGTCCCCCCGGGCCAGGATCTGCTCGGCCAGCTCGGGGAGGATCTTGGCCGCGTTGCCGTCGCCGCCGCGCAGGCCCTCGACGAAGAGGTAGAGGGCGAGCAGCTCGGCCGTGTACGTCTTGGTCGCCGGGAGCGCCTTCTCCGGCCCGGCGAGCACGTCGATGTGGAACTCGGAGACCTCGGCCAGCGGCGAGTCGGCGTTGTTGGTGACCGCCAGGGTGATCGCGCCGGCCTCGCGGGCGGCCCGGGTGGAGGCCACCAGGTCGGGCGAGCCGCCGGACTGGCTGACGGTGACGACCAGGCAGTCGGTGAGGTCCGGGCGGGCGCCGTAGGCGGTCGTGGTGGACATGGAGGTCAGGCCCGCCGGCTTGCCGAGCAGCACCTCGATCAAGTACTTCGCGTACAGCGCCGCGTTGTCGGAGGTGCCGCGCGCGGTGAGCAGCACGAAGCGCGGGTTGCGCGCGGCGATCCGCTCGGCGATCTCACGGATGCGCGGCGCGCCCTCCTCGAGGATGCGGCGCAGCACGGTGGGCTGCTCGGCCATCTCGCCGGACATGATCCGGCCCGGCATCGGGGGCTGCTGGGTCGGAGTCGGGGCGGACATTCTGGGAGCCTCCAGGTCGGTCTCTGGAACGGGTGGCGCCGCCGGGGCGGTCAGGCGTCGGCGTCCTTGCCGACGACGACCTCCGCGGCCGCTCGCCCGCACACGCGGGCCGCGCCGTGGGTCGCGATGTGCAGCGCGCCGGAGGGCGGAGCCTGGGGGACGCCCATCTCCACCACCGCCGTGTCCGGCCGGGCGGCGAGCAGGGCACCCAGCGCTTCGGCCATCCACGGGTGACGGTGCACGTCACGGACCACTGCGACGATCCTACGGTTCGCCGCGGAGCGGAGCACATTTGCGGTCAAAGCATCGCCTTGGCGGAAGGTGCCGGTCACCGTCCCGGGCAGCAGCCGGTCGAGTTCCGCGGCGACCCCCCACGGTGTCTCGGCGCCGACGGCGATGTTGGCGACCGGCGTGAAGGCGGCGACGTAGGGCGCCTCGGTGATCGGCTCGTACTCCCCGGTGCGGGTCACGCGCAGCGCGCGCCGCGCCGCCGTGAGGCCGATGTCGGAGTCCGGCGCGCCGCCGGCGGCGGCACGGGCCGCGCCGGTGGTCCAGGCGGCCAGCGCCCGTACCCGGGCGGCGGCGTCGGCGAGCCGTCCGCGCGGCAGTTCTCCGGCGCGCACGGCGTCGACGACGGCGTCGCGCAGGGCGACCACGGTCTCCTCGTCGGCGAGGCCGCCGCCGACGCAGATGGCGTCGGCACCGGCCGCGATGGCCAGCACCGTGCCGCGCTCGACGCCGTAGGTGTCGGCGATGGCGCGCATCTCGATGCCGTCGGTGACGATGAGGCCGTCGTAGCCGAGTTCGTCGCGCAGCAGCCCGGTCAGGACGGCGGGGCTGAGCGTGCCGGGGCGGTCGGGGTCGAGGGCCGGGACGAGGATGTGCGCGCTCATGACGGCCTTGGTGCCGGCGGTCAGGGCGGCGCGGAACGGGGCGAGTTCGCGGGAGTGCAGGGTGTCCAGGTCGACGTCCACGCGGGGCAGGGCGTGGTGGGAGTCGACGGAGGTGTCGCCGTGCCCGGGGAAGTGCTTGGTGCAGGCGGCCACGCCCGCGGACTGCAGCCCCTCGACATAGGCGGCGGTGTGCCGGGCGACGAGCAGCGGCTCCGAACCGAAGGACCGCACCCCGATGACCGGGTTGCCGGGGTCGGAGTTGACGTCGGCGGACGGCGCCCAGTTGAGGTTGACCCCGCAGGCGGCGAGCCGGCGGCCCAGCTCGGCGGCGACGTCACGGGTCAGGGCGGTGTCGTCGACCGCGCCGAGCGCGAGGTTGCCGGGGAAGGAGGAGCCGGTGCGGGCCTCCAGCCGGGTCACGTCGCCGCCCTCCTCGTCGGCGGCGATGAGCACCTCGGGCCGTACCGCGCGCAGTTGCGCGGTGAGCGCGGCGAGCTGCTCGGGCGACTCGATGTTGCGGGCGAACAGCGCCACGGAACCGAGGCCCTCGGCGAGCCGGCGCAGCAGCCACTCGGGGGCGGTGGTGCCGTGGAATCCGGGCTGCAGGACGGCCAGGGCGTCCCGCGCGAGGTCGTCGGCGTCCGCGGTTCCGCCGGGGATCTGACTCAAGGTCTCGGTCATCCCTTCACCGCCCCGGCGGTCAGGCCGGCGGCGACCTTGCGCTGCACGATCAGGAAGAAGACCACCACGGGAACGCCCATCATGGTCGAACCCGCCATCATCGGCGCGTAGTCCGTGCCGCGCGAGGTGACGAAGTTCCCCAGCCAGACGGTGGCGGTCTGGTGCTCCTGGCTCATGATGAGCATCGCGTAGAGGTACTCGTTCCAGGCCTGGATGAGCGCGTAGATCGAGGTGGCCACGAGGCCGGGGGCGAGCAGCGGCAGCACGATGCGGAAGAACGCGCCCATGCGCGTGCACCCGTCGACCATCGCCGACTCCTCCAGTTCCTTGGGGATGTTGACGATGAAGCCGCGCAGGGTCCAGACCGTGAACGGCAGCACGAAGGTCAGGTAGGTGATGACCAGGCCGGAGAGCTTGTCGATCTGGTCGATCTGGTTGAGCAGCAGGAAGACCGGGATGATCATCGCGACCAGCGGCACCATCTGGACGGCGAGGATCGCGACGATGACCGCCTTGCGGCCGCGGAAGACGAAGCGCGAGATGGCCAGCGCCGCCAGCAGGCCGATGACCAGGCCGAGGCCGACGGTCGAGCCGGAGACGATGAGGCTGCGGCCGACCGAGCCCCAGAAGTCGCCGATGCCGAGGGCGTCGGAGAAGTTCTGGAAGGACAGGCTGGTCGGGAAGAACTTGGGGTCGGGGTCGATGGCGTCCTTGGCGGGCTTGAACGCCGTGTTCAGCATCCAGTAGACCGGGAAGCCGGTGACGACCACGACCAGCAGGCCGAGCAGGTTGTAGACGGTACGTCCCTTGCGGCGCGGGCGCCGGGCGGCGCGGCGGGCCGGGGAGGCGGGCGGAGCCGCCGGGGCGGGGGCGGTGTCGAGCACGGTCGTCACTCCACCTCTCCGATCTTCAGCATCTGGCGCATGTAGACGGCCATCACGCCGAGGAGCAGCAGCACGGTGATGACGGCGATGGCCGCGCCCGCGTCGTAGTCGTTGGCGACGAAGGCCTGGTCGTAGGAGTAGGTGGTGAGCACCTGGTAGTCGGGCTCGGGGTGGCCGTCGCGCATGAGGAAGACCTGCGGGAAGACGCCCATGTCCCAGATGACCGACAGGGTGGTCAACATGACGATGAGCGGCTTGAGCACCGGGAGGGTGACGTGCCGGAAGACCTTGACCGGACCGGCGCCGTCCATCCGGGCGGCCTCCTCCAGTTCCCTGGGCACCTGGGTGAGTCCGGCGTGCAGGGTGATGGCGACGAAGGGGATGGCGCCCCAGACCACCATCAGGGTGATGACGAGGAAGCCCTGCCGGGTGTCGGTGAACCAGTTGTGGCCGCTGAAGTCGACCCCGGGCAGCCGGCTGAGCAGCCAGTTGAGGACGCCGTAGTCGCTGTCGAACATCCACTTGAAGACGGTGATGGCGACGACGACGGGCATCGCCCAGCTCGCCACCAGCGCGATGTTGATCAGCGTCTTCATCCAGGGCGAGACCCGCTGGAGCAGCAGCGCCACCGCCATGCCGAGCACCAGGGTGAGCAGCACCGCGGCCACGGTGAACAGCAGGGTGCGCAGGACGACGGCCCAGAACTCCGAATCGCCGAGCACATGCGTGTAGTTGGCGAAGCCCTGCCAGTCGCCGGGCAGCCCCTGCCACAGCTCGGCCTGCCCGTACTGCTTGAAGGACAGGGTGATCAGCCGGACCAGCGGATACCCGAGGACCAGCACCAGGACGCCGATGGTCGGTGCGAGCAGGGCCCAGGGAAGCGCGGCCCCGCCCAGGCGGCGTGGCCTGCGGCCCGGTCCCGCCGGTTGCCGCGAGAGCGGCACTTTGTCGAGCGGTGTGTCAACGGCACTCATCATGTGCTCCTCGGCTACTCCAGTCCCTGGTGGTCGCGCACCGGAGCCGGCCGCCCGAGGGCGGCCGGCCGGCGTCGATCACTGTGGTTTCCCCGACCCCCGGTCAGCCGGCGTTGATCACCGCGTTGATCTGCTCGTCGGCGGACTTCGTGGCGTCCTCGATGGTCGCCTTGCCGACGGCGATGTCGTTGAGCATGTTCTGCAGGATCTGCTTCTTCTCCACCTGGAGCCAGCCCGGCGCGGTCGGCACGAACCAGGTGTTCTCGTTGGCGCGGGCCGAGGCGGCCGTGGCCGGGTCGTCCTTCAGCGGGGCGAGCAGGGACTTGGCGTTGGGCAGGTTGCCCTTGGAGATCAGGACCTTCTGCGCGGCCGTGTTGGTGAAGTCGTTGATCCAGTCGGCGGCGAGGTCCTGCGCGGCGGACTTGACCGGGATGACCAGGTCGGAGCCGCCGATGAAGTTCGGCAGGAGGTCGCCGTTCGGGCCGGGGAGCGCGAAGGTCTCCAGGTTGTCCTTGAGCTTGCCGGTCTTGTCGGTCTTCGGGTCGGCGGCGGCGCCGCCCTCCCAGCTGGCGCCGTAGATGAGCGCGGACTTGCCCTGGCCGTAGACGATGTAGCGGTCGGACTCGTCCTTGTTCTTGTCGCCGTGGAAGTACTTGTCGAGGACGCCCTTCCAGGTCTTCAGGCCCTCGATGGACTTGGGGTCGGACAGGGAGGCGGTCCACTTGCCGCCGTCCTCCTTGGCGACGTCGCCACCGGCGTCCTTGACGAAGGCCAGCGCGGTGTACCAGTCGCGGCTGGGCTGGTACCAGGCGGAGAACTTGTCGCCGTTCTTCTTCTGGATCTTGTCGAGGGCGTCGGTCAGCTCGGCCCAGGTGGCGGGGGTCTTGGTGACGCCGGCCGCCTTGGCGACGTCCTTGCGCCAGGTGCCGACACGGGCGCCGGC
The DNA here is from genome assembly GCF_044751205.1 of Streptomyces sp. NPDC088732. Classification (NCBI taxonomy): domain Bacteria; kingdom Bacillati; phylum Actinomycetota; class Actinomycetes; order Kitasatosporales; family Streptomycetaceae; genus Streptomyces; species Streptomyces sp. NPDC088732. Next base: position 522,106 of record NZ_JBIVLI010000004.1, on the reverse strand, counting down.
GTAGTAAGGCACGCCGTAGGTCTTGCCGTTGTACGTGACGGAGCCCTCCAGGGCGTCCAGCCAGTCACCGGAGTTCTCGAACTTGCTCTTGTCGATCGGGGCGAACGCGCCCTTGACCAGGTACCCGAGCGTCTCGGTGTTGCCCATCTCGACCACGTCCGGCACCTTCTTGGTGGCGAGGACGGCGTCGAGCTTCTGGTTCTTGGCGGTCCACTCGTAGTACTCGTGGTGGATCTTCACGTCCTTGTGCGCGGCCGTGAAGGCGTCGTCCGCCTGCTTCACCAGCTCGGGCCAGTTCTTCTGTGCGTCGACCGTCAGCCAGACGGTGATCTCCTTGGGCGCGGCGGCCTTGTCGGAACCCTTGTCGTCCGAACCGCAGGCCGCAACGCCGGCGACCATGACTGCGACACCGATCGCCGCGATCAGCTTGCGCTTCACAACACCCTCCCCAGGGCAGTGAGTACCAAGTGGTGTAGACCAGTGCCCGAAGCTTGGCCTAGACCTTTAGGGGTGTCAAGGGTGTATAAGAGCACCGGTCGCGTCCGTTACCGGACCGACATCTGGGCCCGTAACGCGATTTGGGCCCCGACCGTGCCACGATGTGAGCCGCGAATGACGGAGGAGCCGGTGACGGCAGCACGACAGCACACGGGAGCACAGGCGATGGACAGCGACGGCGAGACCGGAGCGGCGGTGACGGAGTCCGCGGAGACCGCGGCGACCGCGGCCGGACGAACCGCCCGGGTGCCCAAGTACTACGGGCTCAAGCGCCATCTGCTGGAGCTGACGCAGACGATGCCGCCCGGCTCGCCGGTGCCCCCGGAGCGCACCCTGGCGGCGGAGTTCGACACCTCCCGCACCACCGTGCGCCAGGCCCTCCAGGAGCTGGTCGTCGAAGGACGGCTGGAGCGCATCCAGGGCAAGGGCACCTTCGTCGCCAAGCCGAAGGTCTCCCAGGCGCTGCAACTCACCTCGTACACCGAGGACATGCGGGCCCAGGGCCTGGAGCCCACCTCGCAGCTGCTGGACATCGGCTACATCACCGCCGACGACCGGCTGGCCGAGCTGCTGGACATGAAGGCCGGCGGCCGCGTGCTGCGCATCGAGCGGCTGCGGCTGGCCAACGGCGAGCCGATGGCGATCGAGACCACCCATCTGTCGGCCAAGCGCTTCCCCGCGCTGCGCCGCAGCCTGGCCAAGTACACCTCGCTCTACACCGCGCTCGCCGAGGTCTACGACGTGCGGCCGGCCGAGGCCGAGGAGACCATCGAGACCTCGCTGGCCACCCCGCGCGAGGCCGGACTGCTCGGAACCGACGTGGGGCTGCCGATGCTGCTGCTGTCCCGGCACTCCATCGACACCGGCGGGCAGCCGGTGGAGTGGGTGCGCTCGGTCTACCGCGGCGACCGCTACAAGTTCGTGGCACGGCTGCGCCGGCCGTAGTCCGGTGAGGATGCCGGGAAGTTCCCGGAAGGTTCCCGTCCCTGGAGATCGTTTCCATACCGCAATGCGGACGGGTAGTGACGTGCGCCGGTGCCTGACCTAGATTTCCTGCGCATTACACAGGAGTGAGATCAGGACGGAGCCGCAGCAATGTCCGAGCAACCAACCGGAACTCCGGCCCGGCCACCGGTGGTCACCCCCACCCGTGTGATCGCCGGTGTCTGCCTCGTCATCCCGTTCGTCGCGATGCTCTGGGTCGGCTCGTACGCGACGCTGACCCCCGAGTTCATCGGCATCCCGTTCTTCTACTGGTACCAGATGCTGTGGGTGTTCCTCTCCTCGGGCCTGACGTACACCGCGTACGTCCTGGTCCGCCGTGAGGAGCGGGCACGGAAGGAGGCGTCGAAGTGAAGGACGGGGTCAACGGCGTAGCACTCGCCGTCTTCATCTTCTTCTTCGTGGCGGTCACGGTGCTCGGCTTCCTGGCCGCGCGCTGGCGCAAGGCCGAGAACTCCCTGCACCTGGACGAGTGGGGGCTCGGCGGCCGCAGCTTCGGCGGCTGGATCACCTGGTTCCTGCTGGGCGGCGACCTGTACACCGCCTACACCTTCGTCGCCGTCCCGGCGGCGGTCTACGCGGCGGGCGCGGCCGGCTTCTTCGCCGTGCCGTACACGATCCTGGTCTACCCGCTGGTCTTCACCTTCCTGCCGCGGCTGTGGTCGGTGTCCCACAAGCACGGCTACGTCACCACCTCGGACTTCGTCCGCGGCCGCTTCGGCTCCAAGGGCCTGTCCCTGGCGGTGGCCGTCACCGGCATCCTCGCCACCATGCCCTACATCGCGCTCCAGCTCGTCGGCATCCAGGCGGTGCTGGACGTGATGGGCGTCGGCGGCGGCGCCTCGTCCAACTGGTTCGTCAAGGACCTGCCGCTGCTCATCGCCTTCGGCGTGCTGGCCGCGTACACGTACTCCTCGGGCCTGCGCGCGCCCGCGCTGATCGCGTTCGTCAAGGACACCCTGATCTACATCGTCATCGCCGTGGCGATCATCTACATACCGATCAGACTCGGCGGCTTCGACCACATCTTCGCCAAGGCGGGCGAGGCCTACTCGCAGGTGAGCCCGGCCACCGGCAAGCCCCGCGGGGCGCTGGCGCCCGGCGACACGGCGCAGTGGGCGTACGGGACGCTGGCGCTGGGCTCGGCCCTCGCGCTGTTCATGTACCCGCACTCGGTCACCGCGGTGCTCTCCAGCCGCAGCCGCGACGTCATCCGCCGCAACACCACCGTGCTGCCGCTGTACTCGCTGATGCTCGGCCTGCTGGCGATGCTCGGCTTCATGGCGCTGGCCAGCGGGGTCGGGGCCGGGATCACGGGCTACAACGGGCAGCTGGCGATCCCCCAGCTGTTCGAGAACATGTTCCCGTCCTGGTTCGCGGGCGTGGCCTTCGCCGCGATCGGCATCGGCGCCCTGGTGCCCGCCGCGATCATGTCGATCGCCGCGGCGAACCTGTTCACCCGCAACATCTACAAGGACTTCATCAAGCCCGACGCCACCCCGGCGCAGGAGACCCAGGTCTCCAAGATCGTCTCACTGCTGGTCAAGGTCGGCGCGCTGGTCTTCGTCCTCACCATGGACAAGACGGTCGCCATCAACTTCCAGCTGCTGGGCGGCATCTGGATCCTGCAGACCTTCCCGGCCCTGGTCGGCGGGCTGTTCACCCGCTGGTTCCACCGCTGGGCGCTGCTGGCCGGCTGGGCGGTCGGCATGGTCTACGGCACCTGGGTCGCCTACGGCGTCGCGAGCCCCGCCCAGAAGCACTTCGGCGGCTCCTCCGACACCATCCCGGTCATCGGGCAGATCGGCTACATCGGCCTGACCGCCTTCGTGCTCAACGTGGTGGTCAGCGTCGTCCTCACCCTCGTCCTCCGGGCCGTCAAGGCACCTGAGGGCGTGGACGAGACGGCGCAGCAGGACTACTCCGCCGACGCCGGCGACCCCGACGTCCAGCGGGAACTGCCGGTGGTCGCCGGCCACTGACGGCCGCCTCCGGCCACGGTCGCGGGCCGCCGCCCTGGGACGGGGCGGCGGCCCGTCGTCACGCGGTACGCGCCCGCTCGGGCCGCCGGAAGGCACGGCGGCAGGCCTGCGAGGAGCGCGACCGCGCCTCGGTGGCCGCCCGCCGGTGGGGCGTCGTCCTCACCCTGGTCCTATGGACCCTCAAGGCGCCCGAGGACGTGGACGAGACGGCCCGGCGGGACCACACCGCCGACGCCGGCGACCCCGGCGGTGGCCGCCCGCCCAGGGACAGGGCGACGGCCCCGTCGTCACGCGGTACGCGCCCGCTCGGGCCGCCGGAAGGCACGGCGGTAGGCCTGCGGGGTGGTCCCCACCCAGCGCGCGAAGTGGTGGCGCAGCGTCGCCGCGTTGCCGAAGCCGGCGCGGAGCGCGACCGCGTCCACCGTCGCGTCGGTGGCCTCCAGCAACTCCCGGGCCAGCAGCACCCGCTGACCCAGCAGCCAGCGGTAGGGCGTCGTCCCGGTCTCCTGCTGGAAGCGGCGGGCGAAGGTGCGCGGCGACATGTGGGCGCGGGCCGCGAGCTCGTCCACGCTCACCTCGCGGTCCAGGTGGCGTTCCATCCAGCCGAGTACCTCGCCCACGGTGTCGCATTGGGTGCGCGGCAACGGCCGCTCGATGTACTGCGCCTGGCCGCCCTCGCGGTGCGGCGGCACCACCATGCGCCGCGCTATCGCGTTGGCCACGTCGCTGCCCTGCTCCTTGCGGACCAGGTGCAGGCAGGCGTCGATCCCGGCGGCGGTGCCGGCCGAGGTGATCACCGGGTCCTCGTCCACGTAGAGCACGTCGGGCTCCACGCGGGCCCGCGGGTAACGGGCCGCCAGTTCCTCCGCGTGCCGCCAGTGCGCCGCGCAGCGGCGGCCGTCCAGCAGGCCCGCGGCCGCCAGCACGAAGACGCCCGAGCACACACTGAGCACGCGCGCACCGCGCTCCACCGTGCGGTTCAGCGCCCGCAGCAGCTCCGGCGGGTACTCCCGGCGCACATAGGAGTCGCCGGCCGGCACGGCCACGAGGTCGGCCTCCTCCAGCCGTTCCAGCCCGTGCGAGGTGCCGATGGTGAACCCGCCCGGGGAGGTCAGCGTGGGGCCCTCCGCGGAGGCCACGGCGAAGTCGTACGCCGGCAGCCCGTCGGCCGATCTGTCGAGCCCGAACACCTCGCAGACCACGCCCAGTTCGAAGGGATGGACGCCGTCGAGCAGCACCACGGCCACGTTCTGCAGCATGCGCCCAGCATGGCAGAGGCACGGCAGAGGCGTGGCAGGATTTCGAGGGAGTACGTCAGTCCTGCCACTCCCGGCGGGGGCCGGCGAGGAGCACAGTCGAGGGCATGGAAACGCTTCTCGCCACCGCCACCGCACTGGTCTTCTTCCTCCTCCTGGCGCTCGCCGCCCTGACCGGACACGTCCACGACTCCCGGGACGGCCACGACTGGCACGCGTGAACCGGGCAATCCGTGACCGCTCCGACACAACATCTGGTGGCGCCATGGGCAGGCGCCACTAGATGTATGCTCGACTCCGCTGTCGCCGCAGGGGAAGCCGGTGGGAATCCGGGACTGCCCCGCAACGGTGTGCGGGCGCCTCGGAGGCATGCCCGCGAGTCCGAGTACCTGCCGACGGCACCGTCCGGCGCGCCGTCCGGACGGTGAAGTGTCCGGGCCTCGCGGGTTGGGCCGGCGGACGCGCCGCGGGCATGCCCTGCCCTGCGTGCGCCCCGTCCCTCCCTCCCGCGTCGTCGCCGTTCGAGGGAGAGAGCACACGTGACCATCGCGCCCGCAGCACCCGCCACCGCATCGGACCCCGCCTCACCGGGAACCGAGTTGCTGAGCTCCTTGACGGAGCTGACCGCAGACCTCCCCGACACCGACCCCGGCCGGGTCGCCGCCGCCGCGCTGCGCGGCCGCAGCGCCGCGGCGGACGAGGCGGAACTGCGGGCGCTGGCCACCGAGGCCGCCGCCGGACTGATCTCGGAGGACCCCCAGTACTCCCGCCTCGCCGCCCGGCTGCTGACGGTCGCCGTCGCCGAGGAGGCGGCCGGCCAGGGAGCCGTGTCCTTCTCCGCGTCCATCGCCGTCGGCCACCGCGAGGGCCTGATCGCCGACGGCACCGCCGAGTTCGTGGCCACCCACGCCGCCCGACTGGACGGCCTGGTCGACGCCGCCCTCGCCGGCCGCGCCGACGACCGCTTCGGCTACTTCGGCCTGCGCACCCTGCACAGCCGCTACCTGCTGCGCCACCCGATCACCCGTCAGGTCATCGAGACCCCGCAGCACTTCATGCTCCGCGTGGCCTGCGGACTCGCCGAGGACCACACCACCCGCGCCCTCGACGAGGTCGCCGCGCTCTACGGCCTGATGAGCCGGCTGGACTACCTGCCCAGCTCCCCCACGCTCTTCAACTCCGGCACCCGGCACCCGCAGATGTCCTCCTGCTACCTGCTGGACTCCCCGCTGGACGAGCTGGACTCCCTCTACGACCGCTACCACCAGGTCGCCCGGCTGTCGAAGCACGCCGGCGGCATCGGCCTGTCGTACTCCCGTATCCGCTCCCGCGGTTCGCTGATCCGCGGCACCAACGGCCACTCCAACGGCATCGTCCCGTTCCTGCGCACCCTCGACGCCTCCGTCGCCGCCGTCAACCAGGGCGGCCGCCGCAAGGGCGCGGCCTGCGTCTACCTGGAGACCTGGCACGCGGACATCGAGGAGTTCCTGGAACTGCGCGACAACACCGGTGAGGAGGCGCGCCGCACCCACAACCTCAACCTGGCGCACTGGATCCCGGACGAGTTCATGCGCCGCGTCGACGCCGACGGCGACTGGTCGCTGTTCTCCCCCTCCGACACGCCCGAACTGGTCGACCTGTGGGGCGAGGAGTTCGACACCGCCTACCGCAAGGCCGAGGCGGCCGGCCTGGCCCGCAAGACCCTCCCGGCCCGCGAGCTGTACGGCCGCATGATGCGCACCCTCGCGCAGACCGGCAACGGCTGGATGACCTTCAAGGACGCCTCCAACCGCACCGCCAACCAGACCGCCGAGCCCGGCCGGGTCATCCACTCCTCCAACCTCTGCACGGAGATCCTGGAGGTCACGAACGACGGCGAGACCGCGGTCTGCAACCTCGGTTCGGTCAACCTCGGCGCGTTCGTCGGTGAGGACGGCTCGCTCGACTGGGAACGGCTGGACGCCACCGTCCGCACCGCCGTGACCTTCCTCGACCGCGTCGTGGACATCAACTTCTACCCGACCCGCGAGGCGGCCGCCTCCAACGAGCGCTGGCGCCCGGTGGGCCTGGGCGTGATGGGCCTGCAGGACGTCTTCTTCAAGCTGCGGCTGGCCTTCGACTCCGCCGAGGCCAAGGCGCTGTCCACCCGGATCGCCGAGCGCATCATGCTCGCCGCGTACGAGGCCTCCTGCGACCTCGCCGAGCGCCACGGCCCGCACCCGGCCTGGTCGCAGACCCGCGCCGCGCGCGGTGTGCTGCACCCCGACCACTACGCGACCGAGGAGAACTGGCCCGAGCGCTGGGACGCGCTGCGCGCCCGCGTCGCCGCCACCGGCATGCGCAACTCGCTGCTGCTCGCCATCGCCCCGACCGCGACCATCGCCTCCATCGCGGGCGTCTACGAGTGCATCGAGCCGCAGGTCTCCAACCTCTTCAAGCGCGAGACGCTGAGCGGTGAGTTCCTCCAGGTCAACTCCTACCTGGTGGCCGACCTGAAGAAGCTCGGCGTCTGGGACGCGCAGACCCGCGACGCCCTGCGCGAGTCCAACGGCTCCGTCGAGGGCTTCCACTGGATCCCCGCCGACGTGCGCGAGCTGTACCGCACCGCCTGGGAGCTGCCGCAGCGCGCCCTGATCGACATGGCGGCGGCCCGCACCCCGTACCTCGACCAGAGCCAGTCGCTCAACCTCTTCATGGCCTCGCCCACCATCGGCAAGCTCAGCTCGATGTACGCCTACGCCTGGAAGCAGGGCCTGAAGACGACGTACTACCTGCGCTCCCGCCCGGCCACGCGCATCGCCCAGTCCGCCCGCGCGGCAGCTCCCGCCGCCATCCCCGTCCAGCAGACGACACCCGACGCCGACGCGATCGCCTGCTCCCTTGAGAACCCCGAGTCCTGCGAGGCCTGCCAGTAATGAGCACCACCAAGAACCTGCTCGACCCGGGCTTCGAGCTGACCCTGCGTCCGATGCGCTACCCGGACTTCTACGAGCGCTACCGCGACGCCATCAAGAACACCTGGACCGTGGAGGAGGTCGACCTCCACTCCGACGTCGCCGACCTCGCCAAGCTGTCCGCCGGCGAGCAGCACATGATCGGCCGACTGGTCGCCTTCTTCGCCACCGGCGACTCGATCGTGGCCAACAACCTCGTGCTGACGCTCTACAAGCACATCAACTCCCCCGAGGCGCGGCTGTACCTGTCGCGGCAGCTCTTCGAGGAGGCCGTGCACGTCCAGTTCTACCTGACGCTGCTCGACACCTACCTGCCCGATCCCGAGGAGCGCACGGGCGCGTTCGCGGCGGTGGAGAACATCCCCTCCATCCGTGAGAAGGCGCAGTTCTGCTTCCGCTGGATGGACTCCGTCGAGTCCATCGACCGCCTGGAGAGCAAGGCGGACCGCCGCCGCTTCCTGCTCAACCTGATCTGCTTCGCGGCCTGCATCGAGGGCCTGTTCTTCTACGGCGCCTTCGCGTACGTCTACTGGTTCCGCTCCCGCGGCCTGCTGCACGGGCTCGCCACCGGCACCAACTGGGTGTTCCGCGACGAGTCCATGCACATGGACTTCGCCTTCCACGTGGTCGACACCGTCCGCCGGGAGGAGCCCGACCTCTTCGACGAGGAGATGGGCAAGGAGGTCACCGCGATGCTGGAGGAGGCCGTCGAGGCCGAGCTCCAGTTCGCCCGCGACCTGTGCGGCGACGGCCTGCCCGGCATGAACACCGACTCCATGCGCGAGTACCTCCAGTGCGTCGCCGACCAGCGCCTGGTGCGGCTCGGCCTGCCGGCCCGCTACGGCTCGGAGAACCCGTTCTCCTTCATGGAGTTGCAGAACGTCCAGGAGCTGACCAACTTCTTCGAGCGCCGCGCCTCCGCCTACCAGGTGGCGGTCGAGGGCTCGGTCTCCTTCGACGACGACTTCTGATCCGCACCGCGGGGGGTGGGGCCCGGCCGCATCGGCCGGGCCCCACCCGCGGTCACTTCAGGACGACCGCGTCGGCGGCCGAGGTCGCCTGCCCCGTCGTGGACGTACCGGAGAAGACCCAGCGCCAGCTGCCCGCCGCGGTGGCGGTCATCTTGACGCTCACGCCGCCGCTGCTGTTCGTGGTGGCGGTCTTGACGGTGCTCCACTGCGTGGAGCCGGCCTTCTTGAACTGGAGCCTCACGGGCTGCCCCGCGAAGGTGTGGTACTTCAGGTCCTGCCAGTCCGCCCGCTTGAGCTGGCCCTTGACGGTGAGCGTGCCGCGCTTGGCGACCGGCTCCGGACCGGCGTCGGTGGTGAGCACCGCCCCGCGCCTCACCTTGAACCGGGCGATGTCGTCGCTGATCCAGTAGTCGCCGTCGTTCGCCCGCACCGTGGCGTTGACCTGCCAGAGGCCCGCGACCTGGTTGGCGTTCCAGCCCTCGAAGCCGCCCTCGCCGTACGGCCGGATCCCCTCCGGGTGGATGGCCATGGTGGCCGTGCACACCGACGTGGTGGCGCTCTTCTTCGTGCAGCGGGTACCCGTCCAGCTGACGGGTCCGAACAGGTTCGACCTGTTGAAGGCACTCACGTGCGAGACGCTCTTGACCCCGGAGTTGTCCCTGATCGTCATGACGATCGGGAACACGACGGTGCCCTTCGTCCCCACGCTCACATCGGTGCCGCCGTGCACCACGGTCTTGATGACCCGGATGTCGCCCCGGCCCTCGGCGTGTGCCGCCGGGGCGCCGAGTACCACGAGGGCTGCCGCGCCCGCCGCGACAGCCGTCAGCGCTCTGTTGCGCAATGTCCCTCCCCTGTGTGTCCCCGGCAAGATCGCGCCGGGGAGGACAGGCTCACCGCCCGGGGGAAAGGTCAGTCGTTCGGGACGGTCTCGTACTTCGGCGTCAGCTCCGCCATCTGACGCAGCGCGTCCTTGCGGTCGCGCTTGGAGAGCCGGTCGATGTAGAGGTAGCCGTTGAGGTGGTCCGTCTCGTGCTGGAGGCAGCGGGCGAAGAAGCCGGTGCCCTGGACGACGACGGGGTTGCCGTGCAGGTCCTGGCCGCGGCAGATCGCGAAGTCGGGGCGCGGCAGCTCGGCGTAGGCGCCGGGGACCGACAGGCAGCCCTCGTTGCCGTCGTCGAGGACGCGGCGCTCGGCGGGCAGGTCGTCGATGACCGGGTTGACGATGTGGCCGACGTGGCGGACGCCGTCGTCGTCCGGGCAGTCGTAGACGAACACGCGCAGGTTCACGCCGATCTGGTTCGCGGCGAGGCCGACGCCCTCGGCGGCACGCTGGCTGGCGAACATGTCGTCGACGAGGGCGGCCAGCTCGTCGTCGAAGGACGTGACCGGGGTGCACGGGTGGTGCAGGACCGGGTTGCCGACGACCGTGATGGGGCGGGCGGTGCCGCGCTCGCGGTGGGCGGCCTCACGCTCCTCCGCGCCGGTCACGTCGTCGGTGAATGCGGTCTGCTCGGTGTCCTGCTGCGACATGGTCCGTCGTACGCCTTCCTGGGGCCTGCTTCAACGCTCGATAGCCCATCAAGGGTACGTGCACCCGACCGGATCAGCAGACCTCTTCGAGATCACGCCAGTCCCGGGTGTCCGGGCTGTCCGCCACCCAGCTGTCCAGCAGCCCGCGCACCAGCCCCACGGGGGCGGCGATGCCGCACTCCCGCTCCGGGGCCCACAGGGCGCCGGGGCTGCGGTGGCTGAGGTGCCCGGGGTGGCCGGGCTCACCCTGGTCGTGGGGGTCGCGGGAGGCGTCGGAGCCGTCGTCGGTGGGCATCCGGCTCTCCGAGCAGGTCCGGCACAGCAGCCGAACGGAGGACGACCAGTCCTCGGCGGCGTACCCCGCGTCGGCGGCCAGCTGCTCCAGCGCGTCGCGATCGGCCTCGGTGGCCGCCTCCAGCAGCACCAGCCACGTCGGCACGGGCGAGGGCGCCCACAACTCGATCTCGTCGAAGACCGGGTACGTGGCGCCGTCGGCGGTCCTGCGCTCGCCGTGCGGCACGCCGTCGTGCAGGACGACCTCGCCCCAGCGCCGCCCGGAGGAGGGCAGCGGGATGCTCAGCACCTCGATGCGGGCCGGGTCGAGCCGGCGGCCCCACACCACTTCGGCCTCGCCCTCCGGGGAGAGCCGCACGGTGGAGCTGCCCAGCTCCATCTCGATCGGGCCGGTGCCGGCGGTGTCGGGGCGCAGTCCGTAGGCCTGCCAGGCGCGCCGGGCCAGCGGCCAGTCCTGCAGCGCGGTGGCGGCGATGCCGACGTTCCACCAGTCGGGGGCTCCGGGGGCCCGGTCGAGGAGGGCGACGGCCCGCAGGCCGGCGGTGCGGGCCTGCTCCCAGTCGTGCCGGAACTTGTGCAGCAGGGCGAGGTTGTACCAGGACTCCGAGCGCCAGGGCTCCAGATCCGCGGCGCGGATGAGGAGCGCGCCGGCGTCCTCGTACCGCCCGTCGCTGATCAGGGTGAACGCGCGATCGGTCGCCTGCCGCCAGGTGGCGGAGGGCCGATGGCGTGCCCTGCCGAAGATCCTCAAGGTGTCCCGCCTGCCGTTCGCTTTCGCCGGTGTCCCACGGTGCCCCGTCCGTCCCCCCACATCCCGTGCTCAGCGGTGCTCATCAGTCCTCCTTGCCATCGGCGGGGCCCGTCACACACGGCCGGGCCCGCCGGTTTGCCGGCATGGGCGACATGCGTGCCTCTCGGGCGCTCTGCGCCCCTGCGGGCATCCAACCATGCCCCTTGGTACGCCCGCTCATTACCGGTCGGTTCACTGCCCTTCCCTGGCAATGACCCTGGTCAGCGCCTCGACCACACGGGGGTCGTATTCCTGGGCGGTGTCCAGGCGCAATCGTTCCAGCGCCTGCAGTCCCCGGCCCACGGGCGCCCCGCCCCCGGCCAGGTCCTCGTAGGCGTTGGCCGTACGCACGATCCGCCCGGCGAGCGGCTGTTCGCGGTACGGATCGGCCTGGACCTCCACGATCCGGGCCACCTCCTCGGATGCCCCCGTCCGGCGTACGACGGCCGCTCCGAGCAGGGCGATGCGGCGCCGTTCCGCGGGGTCCAGGGGCGCGGTCGCGCCGCCGGGTACCGGGTCCACGAGGGAGAGTTGGCCGATGTCGTGCAGCAGCGCGGCGTGCTCCAGCGCGGCCAGGGCCCGTCCGCCCAGGCCGAGTTCCCTGCCCAGTGCGTGACTGAGCGCCCCGACCCGGCGGGCGTGGCCGGCCGGGGTGTAGCCGGCGAGGTCGGTGGCCCGGGCGAGCGAGGCGACCGTCGCACGCCGCGTCGCCCGGATCGCGGCGTGCCGCCGGAAGGCGGTCTGCGTCAGCAGCAGCGGCACCGCGCACACCGGCACGGCCCACAGCCCCGCGGCCTCCACCGCCTGCGCCAGCACCGCTCCGCCCGCGCACACCGCCGGACCGACGCCGGGCAGCGCGGCCACCTCGTCCCGCAGCACCGGCGCGAAGGGTTCCCGCGTACGGGCGGCGGTCAGCCAGGCGGCGAGCACGGCGTCGCACAGGATGGTGCTGGCGAGCAGCAGCACGGCGTACACCGGGTGTCCGCCGCTGCCGCCGTACAGCGGCTGCGCGCAGACCGCGGCGAAGCCGGTGGTCAGGACCCGCCGGGCGGCCGCGTCCCACGTCCCGCCGCGCGCCCGCCCGGCGAGGACGGCGCAGCCGACGACCGTGACCACGACGGGCACCGTCCCGGCGCCCACCAGTGCGTACCCCAGCGCCCCGGCGAAGGCCGCGGGCGCCGCCTCCCGGCCGTCCGCCTCGGCGACCCGGAGCACCTCGCCGACCACCACGAGCGCCCCGAACACGACGGCGGACGCCGGATCGGCCACCCCGTGCACGGCCGTCCAGCCGAGCCCGGCGACCGCGGCACCGACGGCGAGGGCGTGCACGGCGTACGCCACCGGCGGGGTCCGCCCGCGGTGGCGGCGGCGCAGCAGCCCGGCCACGGCGTCCGCCGCGGCCGCCGCCGGTGTGGCGCGCCGGTGCCCTCGGCCGGCCGGTTCGGTCACGCCCGCCGCCCCTTGCCGCCGCGGCGGCCGGGCGTCCGGTCCGGGGCGCCGGGGCCGCGGGCGTGCCGGCGCGGTGCGACGACCCGTCCGGCGGCCGGGGTCACACCGGCGGAACCGCCCGCCGCGAAGGGTTCCGGCTCGTCCGTGGTGAGCGCGGGGTTCCAGCCGTCGCGGTCCACGATGCGCACCAGCGCCTCGACCATCTCGGGGTCGAAGTGGCGGCCGGAGCACCGGCGCAGCTCCCCCAGCGCCTCGCCGACCTCCCGGGCGCGCTGGTAGCTGCGTGCGGAGGTCATGGCGTCGAAGGCGTCGGCGACGGCCACGACGCGGGCCGAGGAGGGGATCGCGTCGCCGGCCAGGCCGTGCGGGTAGCCGGAGCCGTCCATGCGCTCGTGGTGGTGGAGGATCGCCGACCGTGCGTCGTCCAGGAAGTCGATGCCGCGCACAATGTCGTGGCCGTAGCCCGGGTGCAGTTCGATGATGCGGCGTTCCTCGGGGGTGAGCGGGCCGTCCTTGCGCAGCACGCGCGTCGGGACGCCGATCTTGCCGATGTCGTGCAGGATCCCCGCGAGCCGCAGGGCCTCCACGCGCTCGGCGGGCAGGCCGATCTCGCGGGCGATCAGCGCCGAGGCCCGGCCGACGCGCTCGCTGTGGCCGCGGGTGTAGCGGTCCTTGATCTCGACGGCCTGCACCAGGGCGCGCACCGTGGCCTGGTGGGTGGCGCGTTCGCGCTGCGCCTGCCCGGCGACCCAGCGCGCGATGTGGGTGGGCAGCAGCGCCAGGACCGCGGCGAGGCCGCCGTACGGGCCCTGCCAGAGCACCGCGGCCAGCAGTCCCACCAGCGCGTACGTGAGGTTCGGCGCGAGGGTGCCGAGCAGGGCGTCGCGCCACGCGGGGACGGGGGGCACGCGTTCCGCGGCGATCAGCACCCCGCCGCTCAGCGCGGCGGACACCAGCCAGAACACCAGCGCCACCCCCGCCGCCGGGAGCAGCAGCCCGGGCAGCCGGTCGGACCGCCCGTCGTCGAGCAGGCCCCGCGCGCCGGCGGCCGCGTACACGGCGAGCGAGAGCTGCGCGGCGTGCCACACCCTGCGCACTCCGCGGGGCTCGCCCCGCACCGGAGCGGCCAGCGCGCCCGGCACCGCCACGAGGGCGGCCGCGCCGGGCGGCAGCAGCAGCGCGGCGGCGAACAGCACCGGCGGCAGCGGGGCCCTCGCGAGTTCCCCGGCGAGGTACAGGGCCGCCAGCGCAGCCGCGGTCAGCCAGGGAACGGCGTCGTACGGCGCGCCGACGAGCGCGCCGCAGGCCGACAGCACGACGGCGGGCAGGTAGACCCGCGCCGCCGGCGGAAGTTCCCGCACCACCCGCATCTCACGCACGTGACGAGGCTAGGGGCGCGGTCCCCGGCATTCGCGGGAGCGGCCGGGATTCCCGCCTTCGGGTGATCCCGCGTGACCTCGCGTGCTACGGACGGGACCGTATGCCGATCCGGCGGTGCCAGGAGGCACCGCCGGATCGCCGGTATGTCTAGGAGGCCGCGGTGGTGGCGTCCCCGCCCTCGAGCGGGCCGGGTACCGGCGCGACCTCGCCCTCGCGGATCAGCTCGATCCGGGTGAGCACCTTGGACCGCAGGTCCGAGGGGACGTCGTCCTGGCCGCAGCACCGCTTGACCAGCTTCTTGACGGCCTGCTCCAAGCCGTACTTCTCCAAGCACGGGTGGCACTCGTCGAAGTGCTGCTTGAACTTGGCGCAGGCGTCGTCGGACATCTCGTTGTCCAGGTACTCGTAAAGATGGTCGAGTACCTCGGAACAGTCCGTCTCATGCGCGTTGCCGCAGCTCATGTGCCCGAGCCCTTCTCGTCGCCCGCGCCCGCCGGGACGAGCCCGCGCTCCCGCGCGTAGTCCTCCAGCAGCGAGCGCAGCTGCCGCCGCCCCCGATGCAGACGCGACATCACCGTACCGATGGGGGTACCCATGATGTCGGCGATCTCCTTGTAGGCAAAGCCTTCGACGTCCGCGAGATAGACCGCGATCCGGAACTCCTCGGGGATCGCCTGCAGCGCCTGCTTCACGTCGGAGTCGGGCAGGTGGTCCAGCGCCTGGGACTCCGCGGAGCGCAGGCCGGTGGACATGTGCGACTCCGCACGCGCCAGCTGCCAGTCCTCGATCTCCTCCGTGCCGCTGCGCTGGGGCTCGCGCTGCTTCTTGCGGTAGGAGTTGATGAAGCTGTTCGTGAGGATGCGGTACAGCCACGCCTTGAGGTTGGTCCCCTCGCGGAACTGGTGGAAGGACGCGTACGCCTTGGCGTACGTCTCCTGCACCAGGTCCTCGGCGTCCGCCGGGTTGCGGGTCATGCGCAGCGCCGCCGAGTACATCTGGTCGAGGTACTCCAGGGCGTCCCGCTCGAAGCGCGCGCTGCGCTCGAGGTCCGACTCCTGGGATACCTGGACCTGCTCGTGTACCTCGGACGTACTGTCGTCGGTGCCGCTGACCGGACCCACCTCCTCCACGACGGTCACGGGGCCATACACCGACCCCACGCCATCGGAGGATATCCCGGGCGGGATCGGTGCGCTGGTCGTGCCCGCCGCACCACCCATCGCCGGCCACTCGGGCCAAGCCAGGTAAGGCGCCTCGGCACGGGCGCGGCATGCGGCTGTCGCCATGCGGCTTCCTCACTGTACGTACGAACTTCTGTCTGGACGCCTCGCACAACACGGCCCGGTCGCGGCTCATTCCCGAAGTCGCGGAAGCTCCCCCAGCCAGCCCAGCACGGCGTCCGTGAGGATCGTCACAGCCTCGTCCTGGCCGAGGTCCGCGGACTTCGGGACGGCGAATCCGTGGTCGGCGTACGGCACCTCGACCGGCTCGTGGCCGGGCGGGAACTCCTCGGGCCTGCCGAAGGGGTCCCGGCCGCCCTGGACGACCAGGGCCGGGACGCCCGCGCCGGTCAGCTCGTCGGCACGGGACCTCTCCGGCCTGCCCGGCGGATGCAGGGGGAAGGACAGCGCGAGCACCGCGGCCGCGCCCAGTGCGTCGGCGGTGCGGCAGGCCACCCGCGCCCCCGTGCTGCGGCCCCCGGCGACCACCGGCAGGCCCGGCGCGGCCAGCGCGGGCCACAGGGCGGTCCAGGCCGCGTCGAGGGTCTTCGGGGCGGGCGCCAGCTTCTTGCCGGCCACCCGCCAGGGCTGCTCGACCAGCGCGACGGTCCAGCCGTGCGGCGGCAGCGCGGCCGCCAGCGCGCGCAGGTCGCGGGCCTCGATGCCGCCGCCCGCTCCGTGACCCAGCGCGACGACGGCGCGGGCCCGGCGCGCCCGGTGCCAGGTGATGCGGGCGTCCCCCACGGGGGTGGGCACGGTCTGGACCGTGTCGGAGATCACGTTCACCGTCGCAGTCTGCCACCGCGGACGGTCGGAACAGCTCAGCACAGCTCAGAACAGGGTCGCCTCCTCCGGCGCCTCGATCGGTTCCACCAGTTCGGGCCCGTTGTTGCGGACGTTGCTGACCTCGGTGCGCACCGGATGGGCGCGCAGCAGCCCGTGGCCCGGCGGGACCAGCAGGGCGCGCAGCGCGCCGGGATCGGTGCGGGCGGGGTCCAGCCAGGCGTCCCACCGGTCGGGGGTGAGCCACAGCGGCATGCGGGGGTGGATGTCGGACAGGGCGCGCGGGCCGCCGGGGCGGGCGTCGGCGTCGGCGAAGGGCTCGGTGTCGGCCTCGGTGGTGATGACGGCGCAGGTGACCCACCAGGCGCGGGGGTGCTCGTCGGGCAGGGTGCGGTCGCGCCAGAACTCGTAGAGCCCGGCCATCGCGAAGACCGATCCGTCGGCGGGGGTGACGAAGTACGGCTGCTTGCGGGGCCGCTTCTTCCTGCCCTGCTCCTCCAGCTGCCGCTCGTCCTTGCCGGTGACCCACTCGAAGTAGCCGTCGGCGGGCAGCAGGCAGCGGCGGGAGGCGAACGGCCGCTGGTAGGAGGGCTTCTCGTGCACCGTCTCGGCCCGCGCGTTGATCATCTTCGCGGCGGACTCGGGGGACTTGGCCCAGCTCGGCACCAGGCCCCAGCGCAGTGCGCGCAGTTGCCGGACGATCTCGCCGGTCTCCTTGTCGGGGCGTTCCAGCACCGCGTAGGTGCTGTCGGTGGGAGCGACGTTCCAATTGGGGTCCAGCGCCTCGGTGGGGTCCCATTTGCGCACGTCGAAGAGGTCGACGAGGTCCTCGGGCCGCCGGCTCGCTGCATATCGACCGCACATGAGTGCCAGATTGCCACGGCGCGGGCACAGCCCGCCGTCGTAGGGTGCGGAACCGTGCAGCTCATCGACTCGCTCTTCGGCACCCAGCCCGCGCCCTCCGTCTGGGTGGTCGGCGCGACCGCCGCCCTCGCCCTGGCCGCGGTCCTCCCGCACGCCATATGGCGGCTGTCGCGCAACGCCGTCACCATTGCGCACGAAGGCGGCCACGGCCTGGTCGCGCTGTTGTCCGGACGCCGCCTGCAGGGCATCCGGCTGCACTCGGACACCTCGGGGCTGACCGTCTCCCGCGGCAAACCGCACGGCCTCGGCATGGTCCTGACCGCGGCGGCCGGCTACACCGCGCCGTCGCTCCTCGGGGCGGGCGGCGCGCTGCTGCTGGCGGCCGGGCACATCACGCTGCTGCTCTGGAGCGCGACCGCGCTGCTCCTGCTGATGCTGGTCATGATCCGCAACGCCTACGGGGTGCTGACGGTCTTCGTCACCGGCGGCCTCTTCCTCCTGGTGTCGTGGCAGACCGGGCCGCAGGTGCAGGCGGTCTTCGCGTACCTGGTGGTGTGGTTCCTGCTCCTGGGCGGCGTGCGCCCGCTGCTGGAGCTCCAGCAGAAGAGGCGCGGCGGAGCGGCGCCGAGCTCGGACGCGGACCAGCTGGCGCGCCTCACCCACACGCCGGCCGCCCTGTGGATGCTGCTCTTCTACGCGGTCGCGCTGTTCTCCCTGTTCGGGGGCGGCCGCTGGCTGCTGGGGCTGTAGTCCGCGTGTAGCCCTTGCGGGCGGACCCCTGTTTCCGTCAGGTTTCGTCCGCTTTGTGCGCGATTCAGCCTCACGTTCAACCACTAGGCTTGGTTTCCATGACCGGTACTCCCGCGCACACCGCCCTGTGGCCCGCACCGCACGCGTCCGCCCCCGTCGACGCCACGGTCACCGTGCCCGGATCCAAGTCGGTCACCAACCGCGCCCTGGTGCTGGCGGCCCTGGCCTCCGAGCCCGGCTGGCTGCGCCGGCCGCTGCGCAGCCGGGACACCGTGCTGATGGCCGACGCGCTGCGGGCCATGGGCGTCCAGATCGACGAGGTGGTCAACCCCTACGGCGGCGAGGCGTGGCGGGTCATCCCCGCCGGGCTGCACGGCCCCGCGACCGTCGACGTCGGCAACGCCGGCACCGTGATGCGCTTCCTGCCGCCGGTCGCCGCCCTCGCCGACGGCCCGGTGCGCTTCGACGGCGACCCGCGTTCGTACGAGCGGCCCCTGCACGGCGTGATCGACGCCCTGCGCGCGCTCGGCGCCCGCATCGACGACGAGGGGCGCGGCGCGCTGCCGCTGACCGTGCAGGGCGGCGGGGCGCTGGACGGCGGCCCGGTCTCGATCGACGCGTCCTCCTCCTCGCAGTTCGTCAGCGCCCTGCTGCTGTCCGGCCCGCGCTACAACCAGGGCGTGGAGGTCCGCCACACCGGCCCCACCCTGCCGTCGATGCCGCACATCCGGATGACGGTGGAGATGCTGCGGCACGCCGGCGCCAAGGTCGACACCCCGGAGAACGGGGGCGAGCCCAATGTGTGGCGGGTCGACCCGAGCGCGCTGCTGGGTGTGGACGTCACCGTCGAGCCGGACCTGTCCAACGCCCAGCCGTTCCTGGCGGCGGCCCTGGTCACCGGCGGACGGGTCGTCATTCCCGACTGGCCTTCGCGTACCACGCAGCCGGGCGACGCGCTGCGCGAACTGTTCACCCGGATGGGTGGTTCCTGCGAGCTGACCGACGCCGGCCTGGTCATGACCGGCTCCGGCCGGGTGCACGGCATCGACGCCGACCTGTCGGAGGTCGGCGAGCTCACCCCGGGCATCGCCGCGGTCGCCGCGCTCGCGGACTCCGAGTCGGTGCTGCGCGGGGTCGGCCACCTCCGGCTGCACGAGACCGACCGGCTGGCCGCGCTGACCAAGGAGATCAACGGCCTCGGCGGCGACGTCACCGAGACCGAGGACGGCCTGCGCATCCGCCCGCGCCCGCTGCACGGCGGCGTGTTCCACACCTACGACGACCACCGCCTGGCCACCGCGGGCGCGGTTCTCGGCCTGGCCGTGGACGGCGTGCAGGTGGAGAACGTCGCCACCACCGGCAAGACACTCCCGGACTTCCCCGACATGTGGACGGCCATGCTGGGCACCGCACCCGCCGCCCCCGCGTCCCCGGTGCGGGTCTGAGGACATGCGCCGCTACGGCAAGCACACCGACGAGGACGACGTCCGGTCCCGCCCGAACCCCAAGGGCAACCGGCCCCGCTCCACTCTCCGCCCCAAGCACGAGGACGCCGAGGAGGGCTTCGTCCTCACCGTCGACCGCGGCCGGATCACCTGCCTCGTCGACGACCGCACCGTCACCGCGATGAAGGCCCGTGAACTCGGCCGCAAGGGCATCGTGGTGGGCGACCGGGTGGGCATCGTCGGTGACCTGTCGGGCGACAAGGACACCCTGGCGCGGATCGTGCGGGTCGAGGAGCGCTCCTCCGTGCTGCGCCGCACGGCGGACGACACCGACCCGTTCGAGCGCGTGGTCGTCGCCAACGCCGACCGGCTCGCGATCGTCACCGCCCTCGCCGACCCCGAACCGCGGCCGCGGCTGATCGACCGCTGCCTTGTGGCGGCCTACGACGCAGGGCTGGAACCGCTGTTGGTGCTCACCAAGTCCGATCTGGCCCCCGCGGAAACGCTGCTGGAGACGTACGCGCCGCTCGGCGTGCCCTATGTGGTCACCAGCCGCGAGAACTTCGACGAGGACGCGACCGCGGCCGTGCGCGAGCACCTGGAGGGCCGGGTCACCGCCTTCGTCGGCCACAGCGGGGTCGGGAAGACCACCTTGGTCAACGCCCTGGTGGAGCGTCAGCGCGCCACCGGCCATGTCAACGCCGTGACCGGGCGCGGCCGCCACACCACCACCTCGGCGCTGGCGCTGCCGCTGCAGGGCGAGGACGGCTGGGTCATCGACACCCCGGGGGTGCGCTCCTTCGGCCTGGCGCACATCGACCCCTCGCGGGTCATCCATGCCTTCCCGGACCTCGAGCCGGGCACGGAGGGCTGCCCGCGGGCCTGCAGCCACGACGAACCGGACTGCGCGCTGGACGCCTGGGTGGCCGACGGACACGCCGAACCCGCCCGGCTCTTCTCGCTCCGCCGGCTGCTCGCGACGCGGGAGCGCAAGGAAGGGGACTGACGGCCGATTTCCGGGCATGCTGTGTGATGATCGCTCATCGACAGACGGAAACGGGAGGGCGTTCGATGGCCTGGCTCCTCGTGGTGGTCGCAGGTCTCCTCGAAACCGGCTTCGCGGTCTGCCTCAAGCTCTCCCACGGGTTCACCCGGCTGTGGCCGACCATCGCCTTCTGCGTCTTCGCGCTCGGCAGCTTCGGGCTGCTGACGCTGTCGCTGAAGAAGCTGGACGTCGGTGCCGCGTACGCGGTGTGGACGGGCATCGGGGCGGCGGGGACGGCGATCTACGGCATGGCCTTCCTCGGTGACGTCGTCTCGACGCTGAAGCTGGTCTCCGTCGCGCTCGTCGTCCTCGGCGCCATCGGGCTCCAGTTGTCCGGCTCCGCGCACTGACCCGCCCTCCCCGGGTTCAGGCGGCCCCGGTCCATCCGCGGCCGAGCATCCCGCGCACCAGCCGGGCCACGCGCAGGCACGCGTCCTCGTCGGTGGCCAGCGGCGCCATGACGTAGGACACGCCCACGCGCACCGCCGCCTCGCACGCCCAGGCGAGATCGGCGGAGTCCAGTTTCGGGAAGCTCCGCTCCATGACCGCGGCGGCGCCGGCGCGCAGTGCCGCCAGCACCTCGGTGGGGGTCAGCGGCAGGTCGCTCTTGCGCGCCCGCGCCCCGGGCGACCGGGGCACCGGGACGCGGGTGATGGCGGCGGCCGGGACGCGGCCCCCGCGGCACCCCGTCAGGACGGCGCGCACCAGGGGGTTGCGGCGGGCCTGCTGCAGGAGCAGGCCGGTCGCCGCGGCGAAGCAGTCGCCGGGGTCGCCGCCCTGCTGGGCGGCGGCGGTCAGGGCGCGCTGGACACCTGCGACGAGTTCGTCGGCCTCGCGCCGCGCGAGGGCCCGCGCGAGGCCCTCCTTGGTGCCGAATTCGTTGTAGAGGGTCTGCCGCGACACTCCGGCGGTCGCCGCGATGTCCACCATCCGGATCGTCGCCCACGACTGGGCGGACAGCGCGGCCAGTGCCGCGTCCAGCAGGGATGCACGCGCTGTCGGCATGATCCGCCTCCACGCCGTCGTCATGCGGCCGTGGGCAAAGAATTGACGCGCTGTCGGTTCGTGTCAACCCTTCACGCGCACCCTGCGTGACCTCGACAGGCCCCGATCGATACTGTTCGCTCCATGCCGGACTTCAACGACGACCTGCGCCTCGCGCACATCCTCGCCGACGCGGCCGACGCCGCGACCATGGAGCGCTTCAAGGCCTTGGACCTGAAGGTCGAGACCAAGCCCGACATGACGCCGGTCAGCGAGGCCGACAAGCGCGCCGAGGAGCTGATCCGCAGCCAGCTCGGCCGCGCGCGGCCGCGCGACGCCGTCCTCGGCGAGGAGTACGGCTTCGAGGGCACGGGCCCGCGCCGCTGGATCGTCGACCCGATCGACGGCACCAAGAACTACGTCCGGGGCGTGCCGGTGTGGGCGACGCTCATCGCCCTCATGGTGCGCGGCGAGAACGGCGACGAGGGCGTGGTCGGCGTGGTCTCCGCGCCGGCGCTGGGCCGCCGCTGGTGGGCGGTGAAGGGCGGCGGCGCGTACACCGGGCGCAGCCTGTCCTCCGCCACGCGGCTGCGGGTGTCCCGGGTGAGCCGGCTGGAGGACGCCTCGTTCGCGTACTCCTCGCTCGGCGGCTGGGAGGAGCAGGGACGGCTGGACGGCTTCCTGGACCTGACCCGCTCCTGCTGGCGCACGCGTGCGTACGGTGACTTCTGGCCGTACATGATGGTCGCCGAGGGTTCGGTGGACTTCTGCGCGGAGCCCGAGCTCAGCCTGTGGGACATGGCCGCCAACGAGGTCATCGTCCGGGAGGCGGGCGGTCGTTTCACCAGCCTGGACGGCACGGACGGCCCCTACGGGGGCAATGCGGCGGCCTCGAACGGACTGCTGCACGAGCAGATGCTCGGTTTCCTCAACCGCGCCTGAACCGCACGGCCCGGGCCGCCCCCGGTGTACCACCCATCACCCTCCGCACGCCCCTTGCTGCGCGCCGTTCCGCATGTGAACATGAGAATGCGTGAGCTTGTGAATTTGTGAAACAGTTCTCAAGACGGCCCACGACGCAGCCAAGGGGTATCCCATGCTCGTACGCGAAGCCATGAGCACGGTCGTTCTCACGATCGGCCCGGCTCACACCCTCCGCCAGGCCGCCCGGCTGATGTCCGCCCGCAGGGTGGGTGCGGCGGTCGTCCTCGATCCCGACACCTGCGGGCTCGGCATCCTCACCGAGCGCGACATCCTCAACGCCGTCGGTGCCGGACTCAGCCCCGACAACGAACTCGCCGCCGCCCACACCACCACCGACGTCGTCTTCGCCGCACCCCAGTGGACCCTCGAGGAGGCCGCCGCCGCCATGGTGCGCGGCGGTTTCCGTCACCTGGTGGTGATGGAGGACCGCAACGCGGTCGGCATGGTCTCCGTACGCGACATCGTGCGCTGCTGGCATCCCGCGCACTCGGCGGCCGCCTTGGCGGGCTGAGGGCGCGGGGACATGGATCGGAGGGGTTCGGGCGTCTGGACGTACCCGAACCCCTCCTGGTCTGTTAGGGCAAGCGCCCGTCAGCCGCGCAGGGCCTGGACCGCGGCCTCCAGCCGCTTGCCGTAGTCCTCGTCCGCCCGGCGGAAGTTGTCGATCGCCCGCTCGGCGATGTCGTCGCGCGACACCTTGGCGATGAAGCCGGCGAGGTTGGCGATCAGACGCTCCTTCTCACCCTCCGACATCAGCCGGTAGAGGTCTCCCGCCTGGACGAAGTCGTTGTCCTCGGCGTGCGAGGGCGCCTCGTGGTTGCCGGTCCAGCCGGTGACCGCGGTGGCCGACCAGAGCGGGGCGCCCGTCTGGGCCGGTCCGCCGAAGCTGTTGGGCTCGTAGTTCTTGGCGCCGCCGTGCCGGCCGTCGTAGGCGTAGCCGTCGCGGCTGTTGGTGCGCGCCTCGGTGGCGTGCGGACGGTTCACCGGCAGGTGGTCGGCGTTGATGCCGACCCGGTAGCGGTGGGCGTCGCCGTAGGCGAACAGGCGCCCCTGCAGCATCTTGTCCGGGGAGGGGCCGATGCCGGGCACGAAGTGCGCCGGGGAGAAGATCGACTGCTCGACCTCGGCGAAGATGTTCTGCGGGTTGCGGTTGAGCTCCAGTTTGCCGATCTCGATCGGCGGGTAGTCCGCGTGCGGCCACACCTTGGTGAGGTCGAACGGGTTGAAGCGGTAGGCCGCCGCCTCTGCCGCGGGCATGATCTGCACCTGCACGGTCCAGGTCGGGAACTCGCCGCGTTCGATCGACTCGCGCAGGTCGCGCTGGTGCGAGTCGGGGTCGAGCCCGGCGACCCCGGCCGCCTCCTCGGCGGTCAGGTTCTTGATGCCCTGGTCGGTCTTGAAGTGGTACTTGACCCAGAAGACCTCGCCCGCCTCATTGGTCCACTGGTAGGTGTGCGAGCCGTAGCCGTTCATGTGGCGGTAGCTCGCCGGGATACCGCGGTCGCCGAACAGCCAGGTCACCTGGTGCGTCGACTCGGGCGACAGGCCCCAGAAGTCCCAGACGTTGTCCGCCTCCTGGGAGCCGGTGTACGGGTCGCGCTTCTGGGTGTGGATGAAGTCGGGGAACTTGATGGCGTCCTTGATGAAGAACACCGGGGTGTTGTTGCCGACGAGGTCGTAATTGCCCTCCTCGGTGTAGAA
Source organism: Streptomyces sp. NPDC088732 (assembly GCF_044751205.1). NCBI lineage: Bacteria > Bacillati > Actinomycetota > Actinomycetes > Kitasatosporales > Streptomycetaceae > Streptomyces > Streptomyces sp. NPDC088732. The sequence continues at coordinate 498,221 of NZ_JBIVLI010000004.1, read as the reverse complement.
CTTCAGCGCCCAGCCGCGCGGGTCGCGCACCGCGTCCGCCGCGCCGAGGTTGCCGGCGACGGTGGAGAACCGCAGGAAGGTCTCCGTCTGCTTGCCCACCTCGGACAGGAACGCCGCACGGGTGTACCGCGTCACGTCGGCGGTCACCGTGAAGGTGCCGTAGGCGCCGGCGCCGCGCGCGTGCACCACGCGCTCCGGGATGCGCTCGCGGTTGAAGTGGGCGAGCTTCTCCAGCAGCAGTTGGTCCTGGATCAGGACAGGTCCGCCGACCCCCGCGGTCTCGCTGTTCTGGTTGTCCGCGACCGGGGCGCCTGCCTCGGTCGTCAGCGGGCCGGTCTTGTGAACCGTCACGTCCTTCTCCCTGCGTTCGTCTGTGCGACGGCTGTCGCCGGAACCGATCCTACGATGGACAAGGTCTAAGTCAAGAAGAGGGTCAGAGTCATACGGATTCAGAAACCGGACCGCCGCTGTTAAGCTGGCTGCATGAGTGACCTGCTGGAACGACTGCGCGGACGCGGCTGGCGGATGACCGCGCAGCGGCGTGTCGTGGCCGAGGTCCTCGACGGCGAGCACGTCCACCTGACCGCCGACGAGGTGCACGCACTGGCCGCGACCCGGCTGCCCGAGATCTCCCGGGCGACGGTCTACAACACCCTGGGCGAACTGGTGTCGCTGGGCGAGGTCATGGAAGTCGCCACCGACGGCCGCGCCAAGCGCTACGACCCGAACGCGCACCACGCCCACCAGCACCTGGTCTGCTCCCGCTGCGGCACCATCCGGGACGTCCACCCCGCCGGCAACCCGCTGACCGACCTGCCCGACAGCGAGCGCTTCGGGTTCACCGTCTCCGACGTCGAGGTGACCTACCGGGGCCTGTGCCCCGACTGCGCCTGACGCTGCGCCGAGCGGCGGAGCCGTTCCGCCGCCTTCCGCACGGCGGGCTCCGGCCGCGTCCGGCCGAACCACACCGTCTCCGGCGGCACCTCCCCGGCGACCCTGGCCAGCGCCTCGAAGGCCTCCCTGGCCACGCCCGGGTCCGCGTCCGTCGCCAGCGGCCCCAGCAGGCCCAGCAGCCCCTCACGCGGCGCCAGACGGCCCACCGCACGCACCGCGGCCCGCCGCACCACCGGCGGCCACGGCGTCCGCGCCTCCCGGACCAGCCGCAGCAGCAGCGGCACGTCCGTCCCGTCCCCGCACTCCCCCAGCCCCAGGGCCAGTCCGGCGACCAGCCGCGGCGGACTCTGCGGCCCGCAGCGCACCAGCTGCCTGCGGTACGTCAGCGCGGGCGGCTCGCCCCTGCTGTACAGCCGCCACCTGGCCTGCGCCCGCACGATCCGCGCCGGGTCCGCCAGCGGCGCCGTCAGGCGCGCCGCCGGCACGTCCTCCGGCAGCGCCGCCACCGCCAGCTCCCGCACCGCCGCGGACCGGGCCCACAGCAGGCGGCCCGCCTGGTCCGGGTCGAGCTCCAGCAGCCGCTGCGCACACAGCCGCCGGCACACCTGGTCCGGATCGCGCAGCGCGGTGCGGACCAGATCGCCGCGGACGAACTCCCCCAGCTCCAAGGCCAGTTCCACCCCGAACCGCCGGGTCGCCGGTTCCGCGTCGGCCGCCAGCGCCCGCACGGCCCGCCGCGCCTCCGGAGCCGCGAGCACCTCCCGGTACGCCTCCAGTGCCCCCGCCGCCCGGCGCCTGCCCCGCAGCCGGAGCAGTATCCGCACCGCCGCGGCGGCCTCGTCCGGCGCGGCCCGCAGCGCCAGCGCCGCCACGGCCCGCTCCCGCACCCGGTCCACCCAGTCCGCGGTCCGCAGCGCCAAGGCGGTGGCCACCAGCGGACCGCCCGTGTGCGCCAGGCCCTCCACGGCGGCCTGCCGCGTACGGCCGTCCCGGTCCATCGCGGCCAGCAGCAGCCGCAGCGGATCGGCCTCCCCCGCCGCCGGCGACCACTGCCCCTCCGCAGCCCGCACAGCACGGTCCAGCGACAGCCAGAGCCCCGGTTCCGCCTCCTCCAGCGCCTTCAGCGCCGCCCCCCGGTCGTACGCGCCATCCTCACCGGCCCCCGCCGCCGCGCGCAGCTCCGCCAGCAACTCGGCCACCGCACCGGCCGCGCACAGCCGCCCCCACCGCGTCACGTCCCTGAGTTCCGTCGGCCGCCGCTTACGCCGCCTGCGCAGCAACCCCGCCTCCTCGCGCCGCCGCCCTCGCCACGCCTCCAGCATCCTCCGGCGCCCGGGACCCGCGACGAAAGGTTCGCACGCTTTTGCCCGATCCATGCCTGGGCTGTACCCACGGCATACAAGAAGGCCCGGAAGCCATTGGCTTCCGGGCCTTCTCATCAGTAGCGGGGACAGGATTTGAACCTGCGACCTCTGGGTTATGAGCCCAGCGAGCTACCGAGCTGCTCCACCCCGCGTCGTTGTGTCCTTAGAGTAACCCCCCGCCCCTGAGCAGCGCAAATCCATTCCGGCCGGGTCCTACACCTCGGGCCGTATGTCGGCGCTGCGCCTACGGCTGCCCGATCACGGTGCCGTCTCATCCACCCACCGGGGATCAGGCGCGAGAGCTCACGGAGGGGGCGGGGCTGTAGGGGTGGCGTTCTGGACTGTGGAGCATATTTGGGTGCGTGACCCGGAGTGCGCAGCAGAAAGCGCCTGAGGCACCTAAATGTGCTGTCCAGAACGGCAGCCCCGGAGGGCCCACACCCGGCCCCCAACGACTCGCGTCGGGGTGCGTGACTTCACAGGGCACACGGGCGGGAGGGCGGGGGAAAAACCCGGTACAGCGAAGCGCAGCGCCCCTCACGCCGACATCTCGTGCTCCAACGCATCCGTGAGCCGCGCCGCCCGCTCCGCCACCTCCACAGGCCCGCACTCCACCGCCCGCGCACACCACGCCCGCGCGTCCGCGAGCTGCCCGTGCCGGGCGGCCAGCAGCGCCAGCCGCAGCGCCGCACGCCCGTGCCCCGCGTCGGCGGCCCGGGTCCACCACATCGCCGCCTCCGGCTCCGCGCCCTCGCGCGCGAGGAGGAGCCCGAGGTTGAACGCCCCATTGCGGCTGCCCCCTTCTGCCGCCTCGCGGTACCAGTGGGCGGCGTCCACGACGTCCCCCCGCCTGGCGGCGCACATGCCGAGCCGGACCTGGGCACGCCGGTGCCCCTGGCCGGCGGCGCGGGCGTACCACTCCTCCGCCTCTGCGGCCGCGTCCTCCGTGCCCTGCGCGTCGAGCAACGCGCCCAGCCGGAAGGCGCCTTCGGGGCTGCCGCCGCCCGCGGCGCACCGCAGGTGCCGCTCGGCGCCGTGCGGGTCCCCGTCCTTCTGGAGGGCGATCGCGACCTGGAGCGCGGCCTCGCTGTGGCCGCTGGCGGCCGCCCGCTCGTACCAGCGCCGCGCGGTGCCGTCGTCGCCCCGGCCGGCGTACAGGATGCCGAGGTTGAACGCGGCGTCGACGCTGCCGGCCTCCGCGGCCTTGGAGAACCACGGCTCGGCGCCCGCCGCGTCCCCGCGCTGCAGCAGCAGCACGGCGAGCGCGTTGGCCGCCTCGCGGTGGCCGGTGTAGGCCGCCTTGCGGTACCACTGCTCGGCCTGGGCGGTGCGTCCCTGGCCGGCGCAGAGCAGGCCGAGGTTGAAGGCGCCGTTGACGTCGCCGGACTCCAGCGCGGCCCGGTACCACCGCTCGGCGGTCTGGGTCTCGCCCTCCTGCGCGTGGAGGGCGCCGAGCGCGTTCGCGGCGTTGCCGTCACCGGCGTTGGCGGCCCGCCGCCACCAGGTGGCGGCGCCGTCGACGTCGCCGGCGTCGCGCAGCAGGAAGCCGAGCGCGCAGGCGGCCCGGGGCTCGCCATCACGCGCGGCGGTCAGGTACCAGCGCTTGGCCTCCTCGTACTCGCCGCGCTCCTCCAGCAGCGTGCCGAGGCGCAGCGCGGCCCGCCGGTGCCGGCGGGCCGCGGCCTGCCGGTACCACTGCTCGGCCTCGCGCTCCTCGCCGCGCTCGGCGCAGATGCGGGCCAGCCGGTACGCCGCCTCGCGGTGCCCGTGCTCGGCGGCGGCGTGGAACCAGCGCTCGGCGCCGACGTCGCGCCGGTGGTCGAGCAGGTCGGCCAGCGCGTAGGCGCCCAGGGTGTGCCCGGACTCGGCGGCCTGCCGAAGCCAGTACTCGGCGCCGGGCTCGTCGCCGCGCTCGCGGAAGTGCCGGCCGAGCGCGTGCGCGGCCGCGGCGGAGCCCGCGACGGCGGCGATGCGCCACCAGCCCGCCGCCTCCTCGGCATGGCCGCGCTGGTGCAGCAGCAGCCCGAGGTTGTTGGCGGCCGGCCGCTCTCCCCCGGCGGCGGCCGCGCGCAGGTACGGCTCGGCCCCCTCCAGGTCGCCACGGCGCAGCAGCAGGGTGCCGAGAACGCTCGCTGCGGCGATGTCGCCGTGCTCGGCGGCCCGCCGGTGGCGCGCCTCGAGTTCGGCCTCCTCGCGGGCCTCCAGGCTCTCCTCGTCCGGCAGTTCGGACTCGATGAGCCGCTCCTCCTCGTCGGCGCCCATGCGCGGGCCCGGCAGCAGTTCCGCGACGGTCGGCGCGAAGGCGCCTGTCTGCGCGGGAACGAACGCGGGCAGGGTCGTCCCGCCCGCGGACCCACTGTCAGGAATCCGACGAGTTTTCAGCAGCCTTGCACCATCCCCCATGAGGTCCATCGTCGCACCACCCGTACCCGCAGTACACCTGGTATGCAACAACCCTGCGGGGTTGAGACCGTCCCAGGAGGTCACTTCAGCGTTTTGTCGACTTCCCGACATCAGCCTCGACGAAACCTCTGCGCGCGCAGTTCCCCCGTACAAGTGAAAGGGCCCGGAGCCTAGTTGACTCCGGACCCTCTCGAACAGTAGCGGGGACAGGATTTGAACCTGCGACCTCTGGGTTATGAGCCCAGCGAGCTACCGAGCTGCTCCACCCCGCGTCGTTGTGTCCCAACCGTACCACGACGCGGGGAGTGCCTGCTCAGCCCCTTTTCTCCGGCTGTTCACCGGCCGGCTTCCCGGCTTGCTTCTCGGCCTCCTGCGCCCGTTGCAGCGCTGCCGCCAGATCCTTCTGGGCCTGGCCGTACGCAGACCAGTCGCCGGCCTTCAGCGCCTTCTGGCTCGCGTCGTACGCCGCCTGGGCGTCCGCCAGTGCCTGGGCGACCGTCGCGTCGGCCGGTGGCGGCGTGGTGCCGGTGCCGCCGCCGGTCCCCGGTGGCGGCGTGGTCCCGCCGTCCGCTGTGTTGAACACCGCGTTCAGCGCCTGTCCAAGGGTGTCCTCGAACTCCACCCGTCCGCTGTACCAGACCAGCACCTTCTTCAGCAGCGGGTAGTCGAAGTCGGCACCGCGCAGGTAGACCGGCTCCACATAGAGCAGGCCGCCGTCGAGCGGGATGGTGAGCAGATTGCCGTACTCGACGGTGGAACCCCCGCCGCCGCTCAGCAGCTTGATCTTCTGCGCGACGTCGGGATCGGAGTTGAACTGGCTCTGCACCTGACGTGGACCGTACACCTGGGTGTTCGACGGCAGCTTGAGCAGTCGGATCGTGCCGTAGTCCTCGCTCGTGGCGTCCGCGTCGACCGCCATGAAGGCGCCCAGGTTCTCCCGCCGGTTGAGCGTGTAGGTCGTCGTCAGCGAGAACTTCTGGGCGTCCTGGCCCGGCATGCGCAGGCTCAGGTAGTACGGCGGCACCGCCTTGCCCGTCTTCGTCGCCGGGTCGTTGGGGACCTGCCACACCTCGCTGCCGCTGTAGAAGGTCGACGCCTTGGTGACGTGGTAGCGCGTCAGCAGTTGGCGCTGCACCTTGAACAGGTCCTGCGGGTAGCGCAGATGGGCCATCAGAGCGGCGCTGATGCTGCTCTTCGGCTGCACCGTGTGCGGGAAGGCCTTCATCCAGGTCTTCAGCACCGGGTCCTTGTCGTCCCACTGGTAGAGCGTGACGTCACCGGTGAAGGCGTCCACGGTCGCCTTCACCGAGTTGCGGATGTAGTTGACCTGGTTCTGCTGCGCCAGCACCGCGCGCTGCCCGTCGGTCAGCGAGTCCGCCGTGGTGTCGCCGAGCGTCGTCCGCGACGAGTACGGGTAGCCGTTGCTCGTCGTGTAGGCGTCCACGATCCACACCACGTGGCCGTCGACGACCGCGGGGTAGGAGTCGCCGTCGATCGTCAGCCAGGGCGCGACCGCCTCGACACGCTCCTTGGGTGTGCGGTTGTACAGGATGCGCGAGTCGTCGCCGACGGCGCCGGAGTAGAAGATCTGCGGGTCCCCGAAGGCCACCGCGTACGCGGCCCGGGTCACCGGGTTCTTCAGCCCGACACCGCTCTTGCCGGTGTAGGTGTACGACTTCTCGCCGTCGTCGTCGGTGTTGTAGTCGATCTCGGGCGTGGTCTTGTCACCGACGATGGACCACTGCTTGGTCTCCTCGCCGTAGTAGATCCGCTGCTCGTACTCTCCGAGATCGCCGGTGGTCGGCAGGTCGGACTCGGTGAAGACCGGCTCACCGCCCGTTGTCTCGCCGCCCTCGGTCGCGGTCGTGCCCTTCGCGGCAACCAGGCCGTAGCCGTGGGTGTACTTGAAGTGGTCGTTGATCCAGCTGTGCTGCGGGATGCCCGCGAGGTTCAGCTCGCGCAGGCCGACCACGGTGTCCTGCTCCTTGCCGTCCACCTTGTAGCGGTCGACGTCGAGCGTGGAGGGGAAGGCGTAGTAGCCGCGCACCTTCTGCAGTTGCTGGAAGGTCGGCGAGACCACGTTGGGGTCGAGGAGCCGGATGGACGCGGTGGTGTCGGCGTCCGCGCGCAACTTCGCCCTGTCCGCGTCGCTGGCGGTCTCGGTGTCGGCCGGGTTGGTGCCCGCGTAGTCGGACACCTTGGTGCCCGCGATGTCGTACGCCTGCCGCGTGGCGTCGATGTTCTTCTGGATGTACGGCTGCTCCTTGGCGGCCTCGTTCGGCTGCACCTGGAACTTCTGCACGATCGCCGGGTACAGCCCGCCGATCAGGATCGCCGACAGCACCATGAGGCCGAAGCCGATCAGCGGCAGCGACCACGTACGCCGCCACAAGGTGGCGAAGAACAGCAGGGCGCAGATGATGGCGATCGCGAAGAGGATCGTCTTGGCCGGCAGGTAGGCGTTGGCGTCGACATAGCGCAGCCCTGTCCAGTCCCCGGATTTGAGGTTGCCGGACTTGACCGCCAGCGAGTACCGGTCGAGCCAGTAGGCGACCGCCTTGAGGGTCACGAACAGGCCCAGCAGCACCGACAGGTGGCCGGTCGCCGCGGCGGTGGCGCGGCCGCCCGGGGAGGTGATGCGCAGCCCCCCGTACAGGTAGTGCACCAGGGCGGACGCCAGCAGCGAGAGCACGACCGCCGCGAAGCCGAAGCTCAGCAGGAAGCGGTACCAGGGCAGGTCGAAGGCGTAGAAGGAGACGTCGACATGGAACTGCGGGTCCGTGGTGCCGAACGGGGTGGCGTTCGTCCACAGCAGCCATGTGCGCCACTGACTGGAGGCGGACGCCCCCGCGATCAGGCCCACCAGGGCGCAGACCGCCAGCAGCACCCACCTCTTGTAGGGCGCGATGCCCATCCGGTAGCGGTCCAGGCTCTGCTGCTCCAGCGACATCGCGCTGAGCGGCGGCCGCAACCGGTGCGCCAGGTAGACGTTGATGCCGACGGCCACCGCCATCAGCAGGCCGAAGACGAAGAACAGCCCGATCTTGGTCCACAGTGTCGTGGTGAACACCGAGGAGTAATGGACGGAGCGGTACCAGAGCCAGTCGGTCCAGAAGCCCGCGAACATGACGAAGGCCATGGCCAGAACGGCCAGGACCCCCAGCGTCATGAGCAGTGTCCGGGCTCGCCGCGAGGGGCGCCCCGCTCTGATCCGCGGCCCGTGCGGACCCCCGCCACGGTCCGGCATCTGGAATACCAAGGTGCGCACCTCAAGAGTCGGTCTCCGGCGGACGCCCGGCCGGCGCCCACTGATGCAACTTACTCACGGTTTACACAGTTCCCCAAGGTGCTCGATTGGGGATGCGGGTCACAGAACAGGCAGGATGTTGAGCATGTCCAATATTGAGTCCGGCGGCGCCCCGCTCGCCGCGAACCCGCTGACCCAGGCCGTGCTGGAGATCGACGACTACGCGTCCGGTCTGGGCTGGGACCAGCCCGCCCGGCTCTTCGCGCTGGTCGACACGGACCGGCTCCGTGTACAGGAGCCGGGGCTCGCCGACGAACTCGGCCTCGCCGAGCAGACGGCGGGGGCGCTGACCCCGATCGAGCAGGACGAGCTGCCGGCCGGCACGCCGCTCGACGAGTTCCTGGCCACGATCGCCTGGCCCGAGGTGGTCAGCGGCTGCGCCCTGACCGTGGAGCGGCTGATGCTGCCGCCGTCCGCCGAGCAGGCCATCCCGGAGGACCTGGACGAGGCCGCGCTGGGCGAGTGGGTCGCCGCGCACCCCGAGCGCCAGGAGGTGCGGATGACGGTGGCCGTGCTGCGCGACGGCACCAGGGAGTCGGCCGTGCGGCTGCGCTCCAAGGACTCGGCGACCGAGGTGTTGACCGGCGCCGCCCTGGTGCCGGGACTGGCGGAGGCCCTGTCGGCGACCTTCGAGGAGTGACGGCGCGGGGGGAGGCCCGCGCCGCCCCCCGCCCGGACGGGCTCAATTCGCCGAGCAGCTCGGCAGGTCGGCGGTCTTCCCCTCGCGGATGTCCTTGAGGGCGTCCATGGCGTCGCCGATGGTCTTGACCTTCACCAGGGTGAGGCCGCTCGGGGTGTCCTGGGCGGCCTCCGCGCAGTTGTCGGCGGGGGTCAGGAAGTACTCGGCGCCCTTAGAGCGCGCGCCGATGGTCTTCATGTCTATGCCGCCGATGGGGCCGACCTTGCCGTCGTCGTCGATCGTGCCGGTGCCCGCGACGAACTTGCCACCGGTGAGGTCCCCGGGGGTGAGCTTGTCCACGATGCCGAGCGCGAACATCAGGCCGGCACTCGGGCCGCCGACGTCCGCGAGCTTGATGTCGATCGTGAACGGGAGCGTGTGCCCGACGCCGGCCTGGATGCCGACGATCGCCCGCCGCTTGCCGTCGTCGTCCGAGGTGCCCGTGGTGATGGTGACGTCCTTGGTGGCGTCGCCCTTGGCCCCCTTGGGGATGACGGTGAAGACCACCTTCTGGCCCGGCTGGTGCTTGGTGACGAGCGTCGCGACGTCGCCCGCCGCCTTGACCGGGGTGCCGTCCACCGCCTTGATCACCTCACCGGCGTGCAGCTTGCCCTCCGAAGGGGCGTCCTTCACGACGGTGGAGACGATCACCTGGGAGCCGACCGGGATCCCCAGCTCCTTCAGGGCGGCGACCTTGGCGCTGTCCTGGGACTGGGTGAACTCCTCGGCGTTCTCCTGGTCGGCCTGCTCGGCCGTCTGGCCCTGCGGGTAGAGCGTGTCGTGCTCGACGACCTTCTGGTCGTGCGCCAGCCACCCGGCCACGGCCTCGACCAGGTTCATGGAGTAGTCCGCACTCGTCACCCGCACGGTGGTCATGTTCAGGTGACCGCCGGCGGGATACGTCCGGTGCCCCGAGATCTGCAGCACCGGGGCGCCGTCGTGCTCACCGAGCGTGTTGACGGTCGGCCCCGGCGACATCTCCGCGTACGGAACGCGCATCAGCAGCCCGACACAGAGCAGTGCTATGAGCGTCAGGGTCGACGCGAGCAGCGTCGCGGTGCGGCGTGGCATGGAACGACAGTACGGTACGAGACCGGCAGGCGCTCCGCGGACCCTCAGACGCTGCCCGACTCGGAACGCTGCATGGCCTCGCGGAAGCGCTCATAGCCGGCGAGGGACGCGCCGTCCCCTGTGGAGCGCGTACGCGCCGCCCAGCTTCCCCAGACAGTGGCGGCGACTGCGGCAACCACCGGAATGAGCAACCATGCGAGCGCCGCCACTGAGGCCTCCCGTATTGCGCGAGAGGATCGCGCAGTCGATCAAGAAACTATGAGCAGACTAATCGTTTGCTGCTATAACGTTCCGGGCGGGTCCGGGGTTACGCAACCGCAGGCAGATCGTCCGACAGTCGATGAACACCAGTTCGACTGGGGGGCCGCACCGCCTCCTCGACGATGCCGCCCGACCCCCGTTCCCGCGCTCAGTGCGCGCAGGAACCCACCCATTCCTCGGTGCCGTCGGCGAACTCCTGGTGCTTCCAGATCGGCACCTCGCGCTTGAGGTCGTCGATCAGCCGCCGGCACGCCGCGAAGGCCTCCGCCCGGTGCGGGCAGGCGACGGCGACCACGACCGCCAGGTCCCCGACACGGAGGTCGCCGACCCGGTGGACGGCGGCCAGCGCACGGACGGGGAAGTCGGCGGCCACCTTCTCCGCGACCCGTCGCAGCTCCGCCTCGGCCCCGGGGTGGGCGGAGTAGCCCAGGGCCGTGACCTCGGCGCCCGAGGGGCCGTCGTGGTCGCGCACGGTGCCGACGAACAGGGCGGTGCCCCCGGCGGAGGCGTGCCCCACCGCACGGAAGACCTCGTCCAAGGACAGCTCGGTGTCGCGGACGGCGATGAGCCTGATGGGTTCCTCGTGCGTCTGTGCCATGGGACTCATGCTCCCTCATCTACCACTATGCGGAAACTGTTTTCCACCACACCGTTCCCGCCGCACCCTCCCCGCCCAGTGCGGCCCTCACACCCCCCGGCGCTTGCGCGCCCGCCGCACCATGGCCGCGGTACCGACCAGCGCGACCGTGGCGCCGGCCGCGCCCAGGGTGGCGGCGTCCTTGCGCCCCAGCCGCCGTCCGACGACGGAGTTGCGGCCCGCCACCTCCTCCAGGAGAACGGCGAGCACCTCCTCGTTCGTCCACTGCGGCCGCCAGCCCGACTCGTGCAGCCTGCTGCCGCTGACGACCCAAGGGTGCATCGTGTACGCCAGGTCCCCGGCCGGCGACGGAGTGAGGCCGAGTCGGTGCAGCCGGGAAGCCGCGCCCAGCGCTATGGCCGGCGGCAGCTCCATGCGCCGGATTCCGGAGAGCTCCTCGACCTCCTCCTGCTCCAGCCAGCCGTCGCAGCCCACCGTCATCTCGCCGTCGACCTTCTCCAGCGCCGCGTGCTCCAGCGCCGTCACCAGGTCGTCGACATGGCAGAACTGCCAGCACGGCCGGCTGCCCGCCACCACCAGCAGCCGCGGCGACTCGAAGTAGCGGGTGAGCGCGGTGTCCGTGCCGCCCACGAGGACCGCCGGGCGCACCACCGTCACATGGAGCCCGGGGTGGGCACGCGGCGCCCGCCTGCCCAGCCGCTCGATCTCCAGCAGGTCGCCCACGAAGGACGCCTCCGCGGTGGCGCGCAGCGGCGCGTCCTCCGCGAGCGGCACGTCGTTGTCCGGCTGGGCGCCGTAGACCATCGCCGAGGTGCACAGCACCACCCGCCGCACTCCCGCCGCGGCCGCGGCCGTGAGCACGGTCTGCGTGCCGCGCACATTGAAGGCGCTGCGCGCCTTGGGGTCGGACTCCAGGTCGAGGTCGAGCGCGAGATGGACGACGACGTCCACGCCGCGCAGCCGCTCGGCGATCGCCGGGTCGCGCACGTCCAGCACGCGCCATTGCGCGCCGGGCACGTCGCCGCGCCGTTCGTCGATCGCCACCACCTTCTTGACCTCGTCGGACTCGGCCAGCCGCAGCGCCAGCCGCAGCCCGACGCCGGAAGCGGCGCCGGTCACGGCGACCACCGGGCCGGCGGCGGCCCTGCCGCCGCTCCGCTCTGGGCGAACGGTCGGTTCTGGGGAACTCACCAGGTGTCTCCCACGGTTGTTTCCGGTACGAGGTGCGCGGTCCGCAACCACGGTCCGTACGCAGCCATCCTGCCTGACGGGTGTCTAGGCTGGAGGTACAGCCCACAACACACAGAGCCGAGGAAACCGTGAGCGACATCCCATTCGGATTCGGAGTCCCTCCCGAGGAGCCCGAGGACGGGGGCGCGGACGACCGCAAGAAGCCGAGCGGTTCCGGCGGGGGCTCCCAAGGTCCGGCCAATCCGTTCGGGTTCGGCGGCGGCAACCCGTTCGGTGCGGGCGGAGAGAACCCCTTCGCCGCGATGTTCGGCTCGCTCAACCCCAATGACCTGGGCGCGGCGTTCCAGCAGCTGGGGCAGATGCTCTCGTACGAGGGCGGCCCGGTGAACTGGGAGATGGCCAAGGACATCGCCCGGCAGACCGTCGCCCAGGCCGCTTCCGGCGGCGTGAAGGACCCCAGTGTGGGCCCGGCCGACCGCGCGAAGGTCGAGGAGGCGCTGCGCCTGGCCGACCTGTGGCTGGACGGCGTGACGTCCATGCCGTCCGGGGCCGGTTCGGCGGTGGCGTGGAGCCGCGCGGAATGGGTCGAGACGACGCTGCCGGTGTGGAAGGAGCTCGTCGACCCGGTCGCCGAGCGTGTCGGCAACGCCATGGGCGACGTGCTCCCCGAGGAGATGCAGGCCATGGCCGGCCCGCTGATCGGCATGATGCGCTCCATGGGCGGCGCCATGTTCGGCACGCAGATCGGGCAGGCCCTGGGCACGCTGGCGGGTGAGGTCGTGGGCTCGACCGACATCGGCCTGCCGCTCGGCCCGGCGGGCAAGGCCGCGCTGCTCCCGACCAACATCGCCACGTTCGGCGAGGGACTGGGCGTGCCCCTGGACGAGGTCCGGCTCTACCTGGCGCTGCGCGAGGCCGCCCACCAGCGGCTGTTCGCGCACGTTCCCTGGCTGCGAGCGCACCTGTTCGGCGCCGTCGAGGGCTACGCCCGGGGCATCAAGGTCGACACCGCCAAGCTGGAGGACGCGGTCGGCCAGCTCGACCCGTCCCACCCCGAGGCGCTCCAGGACGCGCTCCAGCAGGGCATGTTCCAGCCCGAGGACACCCCGCAGCAGAAGGCCGCGCTCGCCCGTCTGGAGACGGCGCTCGCGCTCGTCGAGGGCTGGGTCGACGCGGTGGTGCACGCCGCCGCTGCCCCGCACCTGCCCTCGGCCGCGGCCCTGCGGGAGACCCTGCGGCGGCGCCGGGCCTCCGGCGGCCCCGCCGAGCAGACCTTCGCCACCCTGATCGGGCTGGAGCTGCGGCCGCGCCGGCTGCGGGACGCCGCCCGCCTCTGGGCGTCGCTGACCGACGCGCGCGGTGTCGACGGCCGCGACGGCCTGTGGGCGCACCCCGACATGCTGCCGACGGCCGCCGACCTGGACGACCCCGACGGCTTCGTCCACCACGAGCAGCTGGACTTCGCCGAGCTCGACAAGATGCTCGGGGAGGCCGCCCGCGGCAAGGACGCCGAGAACCCCGGCGGCGCCGAGGACACCGAAGGCACCGAAGGCACCGACAGCAAGGACGACGACCAGAAGTGAGCCTGTTCGACGACGCCGTGCGCGTCCTCAAGGAGTGGGACGCGCCCGACACCGCCCAGGAAGGCCTGCGGCTGGAGTACCTGTCGCACCTCGACGCGCATCCCGACGGCCTGTGGAAGTCGTGCTCCGCCGGGCACATCACCGGCAGCACCCTTGTGCTGGACCCGGAGGGCGGCCGTGTCCTGCTCACCCTGCACAAGAAGCTCAAGATGTGGCTGCAGATGGGCGGTCACTGCGAACCGCAGGACACCACACTGGCGGGGGCCGCGCTGCGCGAGGGCGTCGAGGAGTCCGGCATCGCCGGGCTGACGCTGCTGCGACCAGGGCCGGTCAACCTCGACCGCCATCTGACGCCCTGCGCCTGGCATCTCGACGTGCAGTACGCCGCGGTGGCGCCGCCCGGCGCCGTGGAGGCGATCAGCGAGGAGTCGCTGGACCTCAAGTGGTTCGCCTACGACGAGATCGCCGAGGTCGCCGACGGATCGGTACGGACGCTGCTGGCCCGCACCCGCGCGCTGATGTGAGCCGGCGCGCGGGCCCGGGCCGGGGCGGCGTCAGCGGTTGGTGAAGATGTTGCCCTGGTTCTGGCCGTGCGCACCGTGCTGGCCGAAACCGTACTGGGCGGCCATGCCCTGACCGACCTGGGCGTTCTGCGGCGGCATCAGCTCGCTGGGCTGCACCAGGACGTAGCCCTGGCCCAGGAAGTTGAGCTCCCAGCCCTCACCGGTGTTGCCGCGCCGCCGCCACACGCCGGAGGAGCTGGTCTGCGCCTGCATCTGCACACGCAGCGAGGACGACCAGGCGACCACCGCGTCGGAGTCGGCGGAGACGTACTTGTCCGGGGTGACGGGCATCAGCAGCGGCCGGCCGGAGGTCATGAGCGCGACCTTGCCGTGGCCGGAGATGTTGAGGTTGTACGCGCCGCTGCCCGAGATGCCGAACTGGCTGTCCACCGAGATGACTTCCCAGTGCAGTCCCGAGTCGAGCGCCAGCACATAGGCGCCGTCCACGGTCAGCCCGTCGTGGTCCACGTCCACGACGTGGATCTGCTGGGCGAGGTTGGCGAGGTAGACCGTGCCCTGCCCGGAGCAGCGCATCAGGTCCAGGCCCTCGCCGGTGCGGTAGCGGGCACCGCGCTGGGCGTGGCTCTGGTACTCGCCGTCGAACTCGATCAGGCCCTGATAGGCGACCATGGCGCCCTTGCGGGCCAGGCAGTCGTTCCTGCCGTCGAGCTTCACCCGCAGCAGGTACGGGTTCTGCAGGGCGTACTGGTCCTCGGTCTGGACCTCGGTGTAGCCGAAAAGCGGGCTCTGCATGATGGATCGCTCCCCCTCAGCCCCGGACTCGGAGGCGGTCGGTGCTGTCTTCGCTGGGCTGTACGACGACGAAGCCCTGGCCGGAGAAGCCGATCTGGAAGGCCTCGCCGCTGCCCCGCCCGATCAGGGAGGAGGCTTTGAAGCTGCGCTTGGACTTGGTCTTCAGCCCGCTCGACCAGGCCACCAGGGCGTCCGGGTCGACATAGGTCTCGTCCTCGCCGCGCCCGCAGTCGACGACGACCGGCGTGCCGCGCGAGGTGATCGCCACCCAGCCGGTGCCGGAGACGCCCACGTTGAACAGGCCCTGCCCGGCGAACTTGGCCAGCCCCTTCACCCGCTCCACGCCCCACTGCAGATGCGCGTCGAAGGCGAGCAGATTGGTGCCGTTGACCGACAGGGACTCGTTGTTGAGGTACAGGCAGACGACGTCGGCGCCGTAGTCGGCGAGGTACAGCAGCCCGTCGCCGGTGCACTTCATCAGCGGGGCGCCCTCCCCGGTCAGCCACTGCGACGCCATCTGGCGCACGGCGGGCGGGTTGGGCTCGTACTGGACGAAGCCCTCGTAGGCGACCATCGATCCGGTGCGCGCGAAGAGGTCCTGGCCGGTCTGCATGGCGACCTTCAGCATGCTGCTGCCGTGGTTCTCCATACGGGCGGTCACCGGTGCCGGGGAGTACCCGGAAATCAGAGTCTGGTCCATGGCGGGCTCCCTCAGACCTCGTACGGCTGGACGACGATGAAGTTGCCGGGGGCGCCGCGGAACTGGAGGTTCACGGTCTCCCCGCTGTGTCCCGGATAGGCGTTCCGGCGCAGCCGCACTTGGCTGGAGAGCACCACCTGCGACGCGGCGGACCAGGCGACGATCGCGTTGCTGTCGGCGTACGTGGTGGGTGTGACCGGCAGCACCACCGGCGTGCCGTGGGTCTTGACGACGACAGTGCCGGTGCCCTGGAACTGCATCGTGAACAGGGCACCGCCGGGGATGCCGTGGCCCTCGATGCGGCGCACCTCGTGCTGCAGGGACTCGTCGAAGGCGAGCACGTTCTCCGCGGAGACGCAGATCGCGTCGCCCTGGAGCTCGATCGGGTGCAGATAGGAGGCGTCCTCGGCGAAGAACACCTGGCCGCGGCCGGTGCAGCGCATCAACTGCATCTCCTGGCCGGTCATGTTGCCGACGATGCGGCCGGCGAACCCGGCACCCTTGTAGCCGAATTCGACCTTGCCCTGGTACAGCACCATGCTGCCCTGGCGGGCGAGCACCGGCTGGCCGCCGGCCTGGGAGAGGTCGACGCGGACGAGCTTGGCGTTCTGCTGCGTCCAGCGCTGGCCGGTCGGCACCTCGCGGTACTTCTGCATGGCGGCGGCGAGGCCGGCGCCGGGAGTCTGCGGGACCTGCGGCGCGCCCGGGGCCTGGCCGTACGGCGCGGGAGCGGCCGGCGGCTGGCCGAACGGGGCCTGCGTCGGCTGTCCGTACTGGGCCTGGCCGAAGGACGGCGCGGCCGGGGGCTGCCCGAACGGGGGCTGGCCCGGCACCTGGCCGGGAGCGGGATACCCGGGAGGCCCTGGCGGCGCCTGCGGCGGCGGGACCTGGCCGAAGGGCGGCTGCCCCGGCACCTGCGGCGGGGCCTGGGGCTGCCCCTGGGGTGGTGCGGTCATCGGCGCCGCCATGGTGGGCGCCGCGTGGACCGGGGGTGCGGCCGGCGCCTGGGGCGCGCCGAACGCGGGCGCCGGCTGCGGAGCCGGGGGCGCCGGTGCGGGAGCGGGCGCCGGGGGTGCCGCGAAGCCGGGTGCGGGACCGGCCGGCGGGGCGAAGCCCGGGGCCGCCGCGGGCTGCTGCGGCACGGCGGGCTGCTGCTCCTCGGCGACCTCGCCGCCGAAGTTCTTCAGCAGCGCGTCCAGTCCCCCGTCGAAGCCCTGGCCGACCGCCGCGAAGCGCCAGACGTCCTTGAGGTAGATGTCCGCCAGCATCACCGCGCGCTCGGTGCTGAACTCGGCGCCGCTGAAGGCGTAGCGCGCCACTTCCTCGCCGCCCGCGACGATCCTGATGTAGCCGGGGCCGACCTGGGACATCTGCCCGGAGCCGTCGAGGGTCGCGGTGAAGCTGAGCTTGTGGATCCGCGGCGGGATGCGGTCCAGCGTCACCCGGAAGGACTCGGAGTCGCCGGCCTGCGCGCCGAGCTGCTGAATCGACTCCTCGGGCGACTTGGGCTGGTTGTAGAAGACGAAATAGCGGTCGTCCGAGAGCTGTTCCGCGGCGTCGAGACCGAAGCAGCTGATGTCGAACGACAGGCCGGGTCCGCTGATCTGAACACCGACGTACAGATCCGTCCCTGCCGTGAGATCACTGATCTTGGCCTTGTGGCCGCGCTGGAATTCCCTGGCCATTGCGAACGACCGCCCCCCATCCGTACGTACGTGCCTCTGCGTTGCGCCAGGCTATCCGCTGGCTCCGACGACGGACCATTCCCCGGGCTATTCCTCGCGTGCCGTCGGAGGGTCCGGGAGGCCGGCCGCCGCGACCACCCCTTCCAGGTATCCGCGCGCGCGTTCCGTGCGCGGATAGGTCTCCAGCACCTTCCAGAAGTCCGGTCCGTGGCCCGGCACCAGGAGGTGCGCGAGCTCATGGAGGAGAACGTAGTCGACGACGTACTCGGGCATGCCCTGAAGCCGGTGGGACAGGCGGATGCTGCCCTCGGCCGGCGTACACGAGCCCCACCGGGAGTTCTGGTTGGTCACCCAGCGGACGGTGCGCGGGGCGGCGCGGCCCCCGAGGTACTGGGCGGACAGCTGCGCGGCCCGGGCGGCGAGCTGCTCGTCGCCGAGCATCTTGCGGCTCTCCTGGGCGGCGAGCTTGTCGAGCATGACCGTCACCCAGCGCTTCTCCTCGGCGGCGGACATCCGCGCCGGGATGAGGACCACGGTGACGTCGCCCTCGCGGTACGCCGAGACCGTGCGGCGTCGACGGGCGCTCCGGCGCACTTCCACCGCGCTGGTCCGGGAGACGCGCGGGGGCTGGCTGGAAAGGCTGTGGGAGGGGTCGGCGGACACGGCACGAACTTACCCGCACGGGGTCCGTGAAGTCCCGCCCCGGGGTGTGCTCACCTGAAAAAAGACGAGACCCTTGGATTTACCGATCAAATGATCATTGCCGCTACCTGTGGATAACTTTCGCGGCCGGTTCGCGGATTCCGTGCATGCTGGTCGTCACGGATTCACCGGGATCTCCCACCGGAGGTCCCCGTCCACGGGGGTGGCGATGCGTCCCATGCTCAAACCCGCCATGCGCCGCAGCTGGCGCAGCCGGGAAAGCCTGCAATTCGGGGTCGACCCGGCCCATGCCGTCGTGCTGGACTCGGTGGACGGCGCGGCGTCCGCCTTCCTCGACCTGCTCGACGGCACGCGGGGGATCGGCCCACTGTCCCGGGAGGCCGAGTCCCTCGGGCTGGAGCCCCGGCAGGCCCGGCGGCTGCTCGGGCTGCTCGCCGAGGGCGGCGTGCTGGACGACGCGTCCTCGCACGCGGAGCTGTCGGAGGCGATGAGTCACCGCTCGGCCGCGCTGGACCGGCTCCGGCCCGACCTGGCGGCGCTGTCCGTCGTCCACACCGATCCCGGTGGCGCGGCCGCCCGGATACGGGACCGGCGCGGCACGCGGGTCCGCGTGGTGGGGGCAGGGCGCGTCGGCGGCACGATCGCGGCGGTGCTCTCGGCGGCGGGGGTGGGCCGGGTCGACGTCCGCGACGACGGCCGGGTCGAACCGTGGGACACCGCGCCGGGCGGCATCCCCGCCGACCACATCGGCGAGCGCCGCGACGCGGCGGCGCGCGGTCTGGTCCGGCGGGCGGCACCCGATCCGCGGGCCGGTGCGGTCGGCAGACGGGGGCCGGCCGCCCGGCCGGACCCGGGGCTCGCGCTGGTCGTGCTCGCACCGAGGGACGGGCTGGCGGCCTACGCGCCCGATCCCCGTGAGGCCGAGCCGCTGCTGGCGGCGGGGATCCCCCATCTCTACGCCGGGGTGCTGGAGGGCATGGGGGTCGTCGGTCCGCTGGTGGTGCCGGGGAGCACCGGCTGCGCCGGCTGCCTCGGGCTGCGGATGGCCGACGCGGACGCGGCGTGGCCCCGGGTACTGGCGCAGCTGCGGTCCGGTCGGGGCGGGGTGCCGGCCTGCGACGTGGCGCTGGCCACGACGGTCGCGGGGGTGGCGGCGGCCCATGCCCTGGCGTTCGTCGACGGGGGACGGCCGCCGAGCTGCGGCGCGCGCTGGGAACTGGGGCTCGCCCGGCTGGCGAGCGAGATGCGTCCGGTCCCCGCGGACCGCCGGTGCGGATGTGGTGCGACCCGGGAACTGGGTGCCGCTGTCGGGGAAGGGCGGGGGACAATGACGGGGTGACCGACCGGAAAGTGGGGGCGCATGTCTGATCTTCCGCGTAAAGCGGTGACCCGTACCGCCAAGTTGGCCGCGCTCCCCCTGGGATTCGCGGGCCGGGCGACACTGGGGCTGGGCAAGCGGCTCGGAGGCCGCCCCGCGGACGAGGTCTCGGCCGAACTCCAGAAGCGGACCGCCGAACAGCTCTTCGCGACCCTGGGATCCCTTAAAGGCGGGGCGATGAAGTTCGGGCAGGCACTGTCCGTCTTCGAGGCCGCGCTGCCCGAGGAGGTCGCCGGACCCTACCGGGCGGCGCTGACCAAACTGCAGGACGCTGCGCCGCCGATGCCCACCCGCACCGTGCACGGGGTGCTGGCGGAGCGGCTGGGCGAGGACTGGCGCGAGCTGTTCACCGAGTTCGAGGACCAGCCCGCGGCGGCCGCCTCCATCGGCCAGGTGCATCGCGCCGTGTGGCACGACGGCCGCAAGGTCGCGGTGAAGGTCCAGTACCCCGGCGCGGGCGACGCCCTGCTGTCGGACCTGAACCAACTGGGCCGGGTGGCCCGGCTGTTCGGGCCCCTCATCCCCGGTATGGACATCAAGCCCCTGATCACGGAGCTGCGCGACCGGATCTCGGAGGAACTGGACTACGAATTGGAGGCCCAGGCCCAGCACGCGCACGCGGCGGAGTTCGCCGGCGACCCCGACGTGTTCGTGCCGGATGTGGTGCACCGCACGGAACGGGTGCTGGTCACGGAGTGGATGGACGGGGTGCCGCTGGCGGAGGTGATCTCCCGGGGCAGCCAGGAGATGCGCGATCGCGCGGGGCAGCTGCTGGCGGGCTTCCTGTTCGCCGGCCCCGCCCGCACGGGGCTGCTGCACGCCGACCCGCACCCCGGCAACTTCCGGTTGCTCACGGACGACGGCCCCGCGGCCGGCTGGCGGCTGGGCGTGCTGGACTTCGGTACCGTCGACCGCCTTCCGGAGGGGCTCCCGGTACCGATAGGGACGGCCCTGCGCATGGCGCTGGCGGACGACGCCGAGTCGGTGCACGCGATGCTCCGCCAGGAGGGTTTCGTCAGGCCGACCATCGACCTCGACCCGGACGCGGTACTGGACTATCTGCGTCCGATCATCGAGCCCGCGGCGGTGGAGGAGTTCACCTTCGCGCGCGACTGGATGCGCGCCCAGGCCGCGCGGATCGCCGATCCGCGCTCGCCCGCGCACCAGTTGGGCAAGCAGCTCAATCTGCCGCCCTCGTACCTGCTGATCCACCGGGTGACGCTGAGCACCATCGGGGTGCTGTGCCAGCTGGCGGCCACCGTGCGGCTGCGGGACGAGTTGCTCGAGTGGCTGCCCGGCTTCGCCGGCGACGGCGAGGCGCCCCTGCCCGAGGTCGAGGACGCCTCGGCGTAGGGCAGGGGACCGGACCGCTACCACCAGGCGGAGTCGAGCCGGCCCTCGATACTGCGGATGTTGCCGCGCGCGCAGTCGTCGCAGAAGTACACGCGGCTGCCGTTCTCCACGGAGCAGGTCCAAGTGAGGGGGAGCCCCTGGGCGACCGCGCCGCAGCGGGCGCACGTCGTCGTCATGGGAGCAGTCCCGACCCGATCGCCTTGAGTCTTCTGGTCCACTTCGTGACGATATCGTGGGGCCGGTCGAAATCGACCGGCCCCGCGGTTGTGTGTCGTTACGGATGTGTGACCGCGTGTTACCGCTACTGCATCACGGCCATCGCGAGCGCCCGGCGGGCGCGCAGCGAGGCTCGTTCGGCGCGGCGCTGCAGTCGGCGGGCCCTGAGCGCGCGCAGCGCCATGCGTTCGTGCTCGGCCTCGTAGAGGCGCTCTTGCATATGGGCGCGAGCCAGGGCTTCTGGCATGAGTTGCATTTCAAGGTTCCTGTTCTGGCGCGCGGTCGGCGCGTCGGCAGTGGGTGCGGGGCGTTCGCTGGTGGGCGGAATCATCGGGGCCTGTTTCATCGGGTCGCGCGTGAGGGGTCGATCGATCGTTCCGACGGCTGGGCGCTTCATGCCATGACCGCGTTCTTGCGCGGACGGCCACGGGGCCGCTTGCGGGGCACCACGACACCCTGGACGAACAGCTCTCCACCCCAGACACCCCAGGGCTCGCGGCGGTCCTTCGCGCCGGCGAGGCAGGCCTCACGGACCGGGCAGGTCTGGCACAGCGACTTGGCGTACTCGACGTCGGCCGGGGATTCGGCGAAGAAGACCTCCGGGTCGAAGGTCCGGCACGGGACGGGGACGCCGAGGCGCTCGATCTCGTCGTCGAGCTCGGTGAGGGGGATCAAGGTGACCTCCGGGTCAGGCGGGCGAACTGGGGTGGGTACGGACGGTGCGTGCGAGGTGATGTGCACGATCGCTTCGTTCCTCATCTGTTTGTCTTGGGGTGGGAAAACAGAAGGGCCGCGGATCCCGGTCTGGGATTCCGCGGCCCTGAAGGCGCCGGCCTGATCGTCTGTCAGGCTGGATCACTCCAGGGTTCGAGCCCGCGGAAGGCCCACTTCGGGTGCTGCTGCGTCTTCGGGTTTCCGGCACCATTGGCTGCCGCAAAGGCATAGCCCTTGGCCATTGCCATTACCGCTTCCGCCGGCGCCTGGGTCGGTCGCTCGCCCGCGCGCTCCCGCAGGGAGAGAGCGGGGGTGCCCAGGACGGACAGACGACCGGACAGGCTGCTGGACAGACCGGTGCCGACAAGCGAGGCACCGAGCGGGCAGGCGGCGATGACCGTGCGATCGGTCGTGATGTCGGTGTAAGTGATCACTGGTCTCGCCTCCTCTCAGGCGTCTCGTGGGCTGGTCCGGACAGATTGTGCTGGGTCAGTACATCACGGATTCCACCGCTCCGGGAAGGTCCTCCACGAAGCCGCGTCGTCCGCGCTCACGCAGGCTATGGGGATTTCCTCGGGGCGCGCAAACTATTTTCCGGAGTCTTCTGCAACAGCTTCATCACCCGTCCCGGAGCCGGTGCACAGGGCCAGGACGTCGGCGCCGAACTTGTCCAGTTTGCGGGCTCCGACTCCGGAGATAACCGACAATTCTGCCTCCGTGGAAGGCCTTACCTCGGCGATGGCGAGCAGCGTCTTGTCGGTGAAGACGCAGTAGGCGGGCTGACCGAGCGCCTTGGCCTGCTCGACCCGCCACTCGCGCAGCCGCTCGTACAGCGCCTCGTCCATGTCGGAGGGGCAGTCCTCGCAGCGCATCAGCTTGATCTCGCCCGCGTCGGAGAGCGCGCGGCCGCAGACCCGGCAGTGCACCGGTCCACGCTTCCGCCGGCCGCCCGCGCCGCGCTCCACACCGCCCCCGGCGGCCGGGCGGGCGCCCGCCCGGCCCCTGGCGGCCGTGCCCGGCCGCAGTCCGTCCAGGAAGCGCGAGGGCCGCCGGCCGCCGCGGCCGCCCGGGGAACGGGACAGCGCCCAGGACAGCCCCAGGTGGAAGCGGGCGCGGGTGACGCCGACGTAGAGCAGCCGCCGCTCCTCCTCCACCTGTTCGTCGGTCTTGGCGTAGGTGATGGGCATCGTGCCCTCGGTCAGGCCGACCAGGAACACCGCGTCCCACTCCAGGCCCTTGGCGGCGTGCAGCGAGGCGAGCGTGACGCCCTCGACGGTCGGGGCGTGCTGCGCGCCGGCCCGTTCGTCGAGCTCGGCGACGAAGTCCGCGAGCACGGCGTCCGCGCGGGCGCGGGCGAAGTCCTCGGCGAGGCGCACGAGCGCCGCCAGCGACTCCCACCGGTCACGCACCGCGCCGGAGCCCGCCGGGGGCTCCGGGGACCAGCCGCGGGTGCCCAGCACCGCCCGGACGTGCCCGGGCAGGTCCGCGTCCTCCAGCGGATCGCTGGCCCGGGCCGCGCCGCGCAGCAGCATGCCCGCCTCGCGGACCTCGGGCCGCTCGAAGAAGCGCTCGGCGCCGCGCAGCTGGTAGGGCACCCCGGCGTCGGCGAGGGCCTGCTCGTACACCTCGGACTGGGCGTTGACCCGGTAGAGCACGGCGATCTCGCTGGGCCGCACTCCGTCGTCGATCAGTTCCCGGATCCGCCGCGCGGTGCCCTCCGCCTCGGCGGGCTCGTCCGCGTACTCGGTGTAGGACGGCTCGGGGCCGGCCTCGCGCTGCGAGACGAGCTCCAGCCGGTGCTGGGCGGCCTGGCCGCGGGCCTGGGACAGCAGTCCGTTGGCGAGATGCACCACCTGGGGGGTGGAGCGGTAGTCGCGGACCAGTTTGACCACGGTGGCGTCCGGGTGCCGGGTGCGGAAGCCGAGCAGGAACTCGGGGGTGGCGCCGGTGAAGGAGTAGATGGTCTGCGAGGCGTCGCCGACCACGCAGACGCTGTCCCGCCCGCCGAGCCACAGGTCGAGCAGCCGCTGCTGCAGCGGGCTGACGTCCTGGTACTCGTCGACGACGAAGTGCTGGTACTGGCCGCGGACGGCTTCGGCGACGTCCGGGCGGTCCTCCAGGACGCCGACCGTGAGCAGCAGCACGTCCTCGAAGTCGATGACGCCGCGGTCGCGCTTGAGCTGCTCGTACGTGGTGTAGATCCGGGCGATCTCCGCGGCGTCGCGCGGGACCTCGCGGGCGGACTTGGCGGCGGCCGCCGGATAGTCCTCGGGGACGGTCTGGGTGACCTTGGCCCACTCGATCTCGCCGGTGACGTCGCGCAGCTCGTTGCGGTCCAGCCGGATGCGCGAGCGCGCCCCGGCCTCCGCCACCAGCTGGATCTTGCGCTCGGCCAGCCGCGGCATCTCGCCGCCGATGGCGCGCGGCCAGAAGTACTGGAGCTGCCGCAGCGCGGCGGAGTGGAAGGTGCGCGCCTGCACGCCGCCGGCTCCCAGCTGCCGCAGCCGGCCGCGCATCTCGCCGGCCGCCCGGGCGGTGAAGGTGACCGCGAGCACGCTGGCGGGCTGCAGGATCCCGGCCCGCACCCCGTACGCGATGCGGTGCGTGATCGCGCGGGTCTTGCCCGTCCCGGCGCCGGCCAGCACGCACACCGGCCCGTGCAGCGCGGTGGCGACCGCGCGCTGCTCGGGGTCGAGCCCGGCGAGCACGGCGTCCGGGGAGTCCGGGACGGCGGGGAACTCCGGGAAGAGCGGGGTATGCGTGGGAGCAGTCACCCCGCCATGCTGCCAGGTCCCGGGAGGCACCCGGGAAAGTTATCCACAGCTGAGGTCCGATCGTCGGATCGGATGCGAATGCAAGGAATGCGAGACCCTGGGGACGGCGTTTCCAGGACGCCATCCCGACCGGGGCCCAAGACCCCCAGGCCCCAGACCCGAGATCCCCAGACCTGAGGAGCGAACACCGATGTCCGGCACTGTGACGATGTACAGCACCACGTGGTGCGGCTACTGCCGCCGCCTGAAGGGCCAGCTGGACCGCGAGGGCATCCCCTTCAAGGAGATCAACATCGAGCAGGACCCGGAGTCGGCGAAGTTCGTCGAGACCGTCAACGGCGGCAACCAGCTGGTCCCGACGCTGCTGGTCACCCCGGAGAGCGGCGCGGACCCGATCCCGCTGAGCAACCCGAGCCTCGCCCAGGTCAAGCAGGCCCTGGCGAGCTGAGGCCCGGCCCGGCGGGCCCGGTCGCGGAAGTCCCCGCGGCCGGGCCCGTCCGCTTCTCCGGCCCCCGTGAAGGCGCCGGGACGCCCGTCAGGGCCGTGTCGGCAGCGGCTTGCCGTACCAGCGCTCGATGAGCCGGGCCGCGATGGAGATGCCGTGCGGCGGCAGCACCTCGCCCGTCTCCATCGCCTTGCGGAACTCCTCGCGGGAGAACCAGCGCGCCTCGTGCAGCTCCTCGCCGTCCACCGTGATCTCCGACGACGAGGCCCAGGCCATGAATCCCAGCATCAGGCTGGACGGGAACGGCCACGGCTGGCTGGAGACGTACGACACCCCGGCCACCGTCACCCCCGCCTCCTCCGCGACCTCGCGGACGACGGCCTGCTCCAGCGACTCCCCCGGCTCCACGAACCCCGCCAGGGTCGAGAACCGGCCCTCCGGCCAGTGCACCTGGCGGCCCAGCAGCGCGCGGTCCTGGTCGTCGGTGACCAGCATGATCACCGCGGGGTCGGTGCGCGGGTAGTGCTCGGCCCCGCAGGCCGGGCAGCGCCGGATGTGACCGGCCGCGGCGACCACCGTGCGCTCGCCGCAGCGGGAGCAGAAGCGGTGCATCCGCTGCCAGTTCTCCAGGGCGACCGCGTGCACCATGAGGCCGGCGTCGCGGTCGGAGAGCAGTGCGCCCACCTCGCGCAGCCCGGCCGGGCGGGCCACGTCGTCCATCCGGCCCGGGAGGGTGTCCTTCTGCAGCGCGAAGTAGCGCACCCCGTCCTCGTCGATGCCGAGGAAGTAGCGGTGCACCTCGGCCTCCGGCGCCTCGAAGGAGGGCATCATGACCAGTTCGGTGCCGCCGTCCGGGGTGTCCTCGACCAGTACCTGGCCGCCCGAGACGACGAAGACCCGGGTGGTGGGGTGGCTCCAGGCGGCCGCCAGCCATGCCTCGTCGAGACGGTGGAGGGCGGCGCGGTCGATGCCCGACCAGCGGGCCAGGGGTGGGAGGGCCGCCGGGTCGGGCACCGGGCCGGAGCCCTTCCCGGTGCCGGAATTACCGGACGTACCAGGCATTTCGGACAAAGCTGCTGTCAACTCCCCGTAACGCGCGGATTCTTGCGGATGCTCACCGGGTCGCGAACTCGCTCCACAGGTACGCGGAGGTCTCCACGCCCTTCAGGAGCAGGTCGATCTCGACCTTCTCGTTCACTGAGTGCCAACCGTCGGACGGCACGGAAATTCCCAGGAAGAGGACGGGCGCGCCGAGCACGTCCTGCAGGTCGGCCGCCGGTCCGGAACCACCCTCACGAGTGAACAGGATCTCCTTGCCGAAGGCCCGCCCCATCGCGCGGGTCAGCGCGCCCAGCGCCGGGTGGTCCAGCGGGGTCAGGCACGGGCGGGTGGCGCCCCAGAAGGTGATCTCGTGCCGGATGCCGTCCGGGACGCGTGCGGCGATCCAGTCGGCGACGAGCCGCTGCACCACGTCCGTGTCCTGCCCTGCGACGAGCCGGAAGGACAGCTTCAGCTGGGCGGAGGCCGGCACGATCGTCTTGCCGCCGGGACCCTGGTAGCCGCCGCCGATGCCGTTGACCTCGGCGGTGGGGCGGGCCCAGACCCGCTCCAGGGTGGAGTGGCCGGCCTCGCCGCTCGCCGCGTACGACCGGGCGGTGCGCAGCCAGCGCTTCTCGTCGAAGGGCAGCCGCGCGAACAGTTCCCGCTCCCGCCCGGCCAGTTCCACGACGCCGTCGTAGAAGCCGGGGATCGCCACCCGGCCGTCCGCGTCGTGCAGCCCCGCGGCCAGCCGGGCGGCCTCGGTGGCCGGATTGGGGACGGCGCCGCCGAAGGAACCCGAGTGCACGTCCTGGTCGGGGCCGCGCAGGTCGACCTGGCAGTCGACCAGGCCGCGCATGCCGGTGCAGACGGTCGGGGTGTCCTCGTCCCACATGCCGGTGTCGGAGACGATCACCGTGTCGCACGCCAGCCGGCCGGCGTGGGCCCGCACCAGGCCCGCGAAGTGCGGTGAGCCGGCCTCTTCCTCGCCCTCGACCAGCAGCTTCAGGTGCACGGCGGGCGTGCTGCGGCCGGTGGCGGCCAGGTGGGCGCGGACACCGAGCGTGTGGAAGAACACCTGGCCCTTGTCGTCGGCGGCGCCGCGCGCGTACATCCGCCCGTCGCGGACCACGGGCTCGAAGGGATCGCTGTCCCAGCCGTCCTCCCGGGCCGCGGGCTGCACGTCGTGGTGGCCGTAGACCAGCACCGTCGGCGCGTCCGGGTCGTCGCAGGGCCACTCGGCGAAGACCGCCGGCGCGCCCGCGGTCGGCCACACCTCGGCGACCGGGAACCCCGTCTCCCGCAGCTTCGCGGCCAGCCACCGGGCACTGTCCTCGACGTCCGCGGACCGCTCGGGATCGGCCGACACGGACGGGATGCGCAGCCAGTCGGCGAGTTCGCCGAGAAAAGCCTCACGGTGGGTCGCGATGTACGTACGGACGGCGCTGTCCGGGGTGGTGCTCATGGCGACGAGCCTATCGGGCGGCGGCCCCGGACCCCTCGTCGCCTCCGGGCTCCCCCAGCAGCAGACGCTCCAGCGCCGCCCGGCCGGGCAGCACGGACGGGCGGACCAGTTCGCCGGTGCGGACGTGGAGGAAGGCCGCCGCGATCTCCTCCGGTGGCACGCCGTGCTGCTCGGCCCAGGCGAGCCGGTAGACGGCGAGCTGCAGCGGGTCGGCGGTGCCGGCGCGGCCGGTCTTCCAGTCGACGATCTCGTAGCGGCCGCCCTCGCGGTAGACGGCGTCGATCCGGCCGCGGATCACCCGGCCGGCCAGGCTGAGCTGGAACGGCGCCTCGACCCGGTAGGGCGTGCGGTCGGCGTACGGGGTGCCGAGGAAGGCCTCCTTGAGCGCGGCGAGGTCGTGCTCGTCGGCGATCTCGTCGTCGCCCTCCATGCCCGGCAGGTCCTCGGGGGCGATCAGCGGCAGTTCCTCGAACCGGGACTCCACCCAGGCGTGGAAGCGCGTGCCGCGGCGCGCGCCGGGCCTCGGCGGACGCGGCATCGGGCGGGCGAGCTCGCGGGCGAAACCGTCGGGGTCGGCCGCCAGGCGCAGCAGCTGGGACGCGGTCAGCGTCGGCGGGAGCGGCACGTCGCGCACGGTGGCACGGGCCCGGCGCAACTCGGCGGCGAGGGCGTCCAGGTCGCGGTCCCAGGAGGCGGCCAGCCGCGCCTCCTCCGGCAGCAGCGGCGTGCGGCCGCCGTGCCCGTGCTCGGGTTCCGGCTCGGGTTCGGGTTCGGGCTCCGGTTCCGGCCCGGGCGTGGGCCGCGGCGCGGGGACGGCGGGCCGCTCGGCGGGCCAGTCCTCCCAGTCGCCGGGTTCCTCGTCCTCGACGCCGTACGGCAGCTCCTCGTCGTCGAAGGGCGGCTCCTCCTCCGGGGGCGGCCAGTCGGGATCGGCCGGTGCGGCGCCGGCGGGTGCCTGCCGCAAGGAGGCGTCCAGGTGGTCGAGCACGCGGCGGGCCGCCTCGCGGCGCCGGCCCAGGGCCTGCGGGTCCAGGGGCAGCGGCCAGGCGGGCTCGGTGCCGCGGGTGAGGGCCGGGTTGGTGTCGTCCTCCCCCGGCGGGTCGGCCCAGTGCTCGACCTCGCCGTGGCCGGCCTCGCAGTGGGCGCGCAGCGCGTCCAGGAACGCCGACGGCCCGAAGGGGCGCTTCTGCGAGGGACCCCACCAGTGGCCGGAGCCCAGCAGCAGGGAGCGGGGGCGGGTGAAGGTGACGTAGCCGAGGCGCAGTTCCTCCACGCGGTTGTGCTCGGCCATCGCCGTCCTGAACTCGGCCAGGCCCGCCCGCGACCACTCCTGGACGTCGGGGAGCGTGGCGGCGTCCCCGCGCAGGGCATGCGGCAGCACCTTGGGGTTGGTGTGCCACAACTCCCGGCCGCGTTCGCTCGGGAAGCCCTTGCGCACCAGTCCCGGGACGGCCACGACGTCCCACTCCAGGCCCTTGGACTTGTGGGCGGTGAGCACCTTGACCGTGTTCTCGCCGCCGGGCAGCGAGCTGTCCAGGCCCTTCTCGTACTGGGCGGCGGTGCGCAGGAACGCCAGGAAGGCCTGGAGGGTCGCCTCGCCGTCAAGGGAGGCGAAACCGGCGGCGACGTCCAGGAAGGCGTGCAGCGTCTCGCGGCGCCGCGCGGCCAGGGCGTGCGGCGACGCGGAGAGCTCGACCTCCAGGCCGGTGACGGCCAGCACCCGGTGCAGGACGTCCATCAGCGGGTCGGCCAGGGCGCGGCGCAGTTCCCGTATCTCGGTGGCCAGCCGCGCGAAACGCACCCGGGCCTCGGGGGAGAAGGGCAGGCGGTCCTCGGGTTCCCCGTCGACGAAGGTCTCCAGGGCGTCGGCCAGGGAGACCACCTCGGCCGGATCGACGCCCTGGACAGCGGCCGCCAGCCGGTCGGCGATGTCGCCGCGGCCCGGCACCAGCAGCCGCGCCCGCCGCCCCAGCAGCGCCAGGTCGCGGGCGCCGACGCGCCAGCGCGGCCCGGTCAGCAGCCGTACGAGGGCGGCGTTGGCGGTGGGGTCCTGCAGCACCTCGCAGACCGCGACCAGGTCGGCGACCTCGGGCAGGTCCAGCAGCCCCGACAGGCCCACGACCTCCACGGGCACGTCCCGGGCGACGAGCGCGGCATGGATGTCGGCGAAGTGGCCCGCGGCCCGGCACAGCACGGCGATCTCGCCCGGCGCGGTGCCCGTGCGGACCAGGTGGGCGATGGAGTCGGCGATCCAGTCGATCTCCTGCTCCTGGGTGGGCAGCAGCGCGCAGCGCACGACACCGTCCAGCTCGGCGCCCGGCGCGGGCCGCAGGGCCTCCACGCCCTCGTGGCGTTCGCGCAGTTCGGTGGCGAGCTCATTCGCGAGGTCCAGCAGACGGCCGCCGCTGCGCCGGTTCTCCGACAGGGACTGGCGGCGGGCGGGCGTGCCGTCGGTGTGCGCGAAGTGGCGGGGGAAGTCGTCGAGGTTGGCGACCGAGGCGCCGCGCCAGCCGTAGATGGCCTGGCAGGGGTCGCCGACGGCGGTGACCGGGTGGCCGGTGCCGTCGCCGAACAGGCCGGAGAGCAGGAGCCCTTGGGCGACGGAGGTGTCCTGGTACTCGTCGAGCAGCACCACCGCGTACTGCTCGCGCAGGATCCGGCCGACCTCCGGGCGGGTGCGGGCGAGTGTCGCGGACAGCGCGATCTGGTCGCCGAAGTCGAGCAGGTCGCGCTTCTCCTTCTCCGCCCGGTAGGCCGCCGCGAGACCGGTGAGGTCGGTCCGGGCGCGGGCGGTCTCGGGGAGGCGGCGCAGATCGGCGTTGGTGAGCCGGATGCCGTCGAGTTCGTCGAGCCACGCGCGGTCGTACGCGAGCAGCCGCTCGGGCGGCACCAGGTGCTCCGCGAGCTCGCCCTCCAGGGCCAGCAGGTCGCTGACCAGCCCCGGGATGCCCTTGGTGAGCGCGGGGAAGGGACCGGACGCGGCCCGCAGCACCTTGGCGGCCAGCTGGTAGCGCGTCGCGTCGGCGAGCAGCCGCGCGGTCGGCTCCAGCCCGATGCGCAGCCCGTGCTCCTTCAGCAACTGCCCGGCGAAGGCGTGGTAGGTGGAGATCTGCGGCTCGCCGGGGGCATGGCCGGGGTCGGCCGGGTCCGGGTCGGTGACGCCCGCCCGGACCAGCGCCTTGCGCACGCGCTCGGAGAGCTCCCCCGCCGCCTTGTTGGTGAACGTCAGCCCCAGCACCTGCTCCGGCGCGACCTGCCCGGTGCCGACCAGCCACACCACGCGGGCCGCCATCACCGTCGTCTTGCCCGACCCGGCACCGGCCACGATCACCTGCGGCGCGAGCGGCGCGGTGATGCACGCCAGCTGCTCCGGGGTGAACGGGATGCCCAGCAGCTCCTTGAGCTGCTCGGGGCCGGTGATACGGGACGACACAAAGGGGAGGCTATCGGGCGCCACCGACAGGGGTCCGCCGTGGCCGAGACGCGGGGCTGCCACCCGATCGGGGGCATCGTCGCCGAAGGGCGCGCCACCGCGCCTGCGGCCTCGGGCCCGGTCCCGCTGCCTCTCGCGCTCGGCGACCCGGAGATCGACACGGCGGCCGCACTCGTCTCGATGCGCGACGAGGAGCGTTGGTGATCTACCTCGACTCGGCGGCGATAGTGAAGACGGTCCACCAGGAGCAGGGCACCGGGGAATTGGGCAACTGGCTGAACGACCGTCCCGACGAGCCCATGGTGTCGTCGTCACTCGTCGAGGTGGAAGTGCCGGGCGTCTTGCGCCGGTCCGCCCCGCAGGCGCTCGCGGGCGTCCCCGGTGTGCTCGCCAGGCTCACCGGTCACCGAGGCACCAGGCGCCTGACGCGCCGCGGACCGCGGGCCGCGGCGCGTCATTCCACGACCTGGCGGCCCTCCGGGCGGGCGCTGCAGGCCGCCTTGAAGGCGCAGTTGTCGCAGTGCTGGCCGCTGGAGGGGGTGAAGCGCTCGTCCAGGACGCGGGCGGCGGCGTCGGCGAGCAGGCCGTCGGCCCACTCCCCGGTCAGGGCTTCCTGGGCCTGCACGGTGGGCTGCGCGTCGCCGCCGTCCCTGCGGGCGGCACCCAGGCGCAGTTGCACGAGTTCGGCGCCGCCGGGGGCGGGCCGGGTGTCGTGGAAGAGCCCGTCGACCGCGCCCTCGCGCACGGCGAGCTGGTAGACGGCCAGTTGGGCGTGGCGCTCGACCTCGGCGGCGGTGGGCTTGCTCTTGCCGGTCTTGAAGTCGACGACATAGGCGTTGCCCTCGGCGTCCGTCTCGACCCGGTCCATGCTGCCGCGGATACGGACGGAGACCTCGCCGGTCTCCAGGGTGACGTCGAAGCCGTGCTCGGAGGCGACGGGGAGCCGGCCGCGCTCCATGACGTGCCAGTGCAGGAAGCGTTCCAGTGCGGCGCGCGCGTTCTCCTTCTCCTGCTGCGACTTCCAGGGCGCGTCGAAGGCGAGGGCGTTCCAGACCGAGTCCAGCCGCTCCATCAGGACGTCGAGGTCGGCCGGGGTGCGGCCGGAGGCCACCTCGTCGGCGAGGACGTGCAGGACGTTGCCGAAGCCCTGGGCGGCGGTGGCCGGGGGCTCGGCCTTCACCTCGCGGCCGAGGAACCACTGCAGGGCACAGGTGTTGGCCAGCTGGTCCAGGGCGCTGCCCGACAGCGCCACCGGCTGGTCGCGGTCGCGCAGCGGGACCTCCGAGCGGGTCTGCTCGTACAGCCCCCACCAGCGCTCCGGGTGCGCGGCGGGCACCAGGGGCTGGCCCGCGTCCTCCAGGGCGGCCAGCCGGGCCAGCCGCAGGGCGGCGGCCTCGCGCAGCGCCGGGGAGGCGGCCGGGTCCACGGTGGTGGCGCGCAGTTCGGCCACCAGGGGGGCGACGGCGAGCGGGCGGCGGGCGCGCTGGGTGACGTCGACCGGTTCGACGCCGAGCTCGCGCAGGAAGCGGGAGGGCTGGTCGCCGTCGTCGGCGGCTGCCTTCACGGCGGTGACCACCAGGCGGTCGCGGGCGCGGGTAGCGGCGACGTAGAACAGCCGGCGCTCCTCGGTGAGCAGCGCGCCCGGGGTCAGCGGCTCGGCGAGGCCGTCCCGCCCGATGCGGTCGGCCTCCAGCAGGGAGCCGCGGCGGCGCAGGTCGGGCCAGAGCCCCTCCTGTACGCCCGCGACGACCACGAGCGGCCACTCCAGGCCCTTGGAGCGGTGCGCCGTCATCAGCCGTACGGCGTCGGGGCGGACGGCGCGGCGGGTCAGCACGTCGGCGGCGATGTCCTGGGCGGCCAGTTCCTCCAGGAAGTTCAGCGCGCCGCGGCCGCCGGTGCGCTCCTCGGCCCGCGCCGCGGTGTCGAACAGCGCGCAGACCGCGTCCAGGTCGCGGTCGGCGTTGCGGCCGGCCGCGCCGCCGCGCAGCGCGGCCCGCTCCAGCCGCCCCGGCCACGGGGTGCCGTCCCAGAGCGCCCACAGGGCGTCCTCGGCGGTGCCGCCGTCCGTGAGCAGCTCGCGCGCGGTGCGCAGCAGTCCGCCCAGGCGCTGGGCGCCGCGGGCGAAGGACGGATCGTGTGCGACGAGGCGCTCGGGTTCGGCGAGCGCCTCGGTGATCAGCTCGTCCGACGGCCTGGGCACGGCCACGCCGGCGGCCCGCTCCTCCTCGCGCAGGGCGCGGCCCAGGCGCCGCAGGTCGGCGGCGTCCATGCCGCCCAGCGGGGAGCCGAGCAGGGTCAGGGCGTCCTCGGCGCCCAGCCACGCGGGTGGGGTCTCGGCGGGGACGGCGGCCTGTGCGCACACGCGCAGGGCGAGCAGCAGCGGTGCCACGGCGGGCTCGTCGCGCAGCGGCAGGTCGTCGCCCTCGATGTCGACGGGGACGCCCGCGGAGGTGAGGGAGCGGCGCAGCGAGGGCAGTGAGCGGGAGCCGGCGCGGACCAGGACGGCCATGTCCGACCAGCGCAGGCCGTCCTCCAGGTGCGCGCGGCGCAGGACGTCGGCGATGCCGTCGAGTTCGGCACCGGGCGTGGGGTAGGTGCGGACGGCCAATGCGCCGCCGTCGCGGTCCGGGACCGGTTCGCGGTGGGCGCGTACGGCGGCGGCCGGCAGCCGGGTCAGCGGCATGCGGGCGGTGAGCAGCCGGGTGGCGGCGAGCAGCCGCGCGCCGGAGCGGCGGGCGACCCGGAGGACGCGGACGTCGGCGGGGCGGCCGTCGCGGTGCCGGAAGGCGTCGGGGAAGCCGAGGATGCCGTTCACGTCGGCGCCGCGGAAGGTGTAGACGGACTGGTCGGGGTCGCCGAACGCCACCAGGGTGCGGCCGCCGCCGGCCAGCGCGTGCAGCAGCCGCACCTGGGCGGGGTCGGTGTCCTGGTACTCGTCGACGTACACGGCCTCGTACGCCCCGGCAAGGTGGCGGGCGACCTCGGGCCGGCCCGCGAGGAGCACGGCGCGGTGCACGAGCTCTGCGTAGTCGATGACGCCCTGGAGGTCGAGGACGTCGAGGTACTCGGCGAGGAATCCGGCGGCCGCCGTCCAGTCCGGGCGGCCGGTGCGGCGCGCGAAGGCGGCCAGGGAGCGCGGTCCGAGGCCCAGTTCGCGGGTGCGGGCGAGCACCGCGCGGACCTCGTCGGCGAAACCGCGGGTGGTCAGCGCGGCCCGCAGCTCGTCGGGCCAGCGCACCCGGCCCCGCCCGGCGCGCTCGAGCTCGGGCTCGCCGGAAAGCAGTTCGCGCACGGCGAGGTCCTGCTCGGGGCCGGACAGCAACCGCAGGGGGTCGGCGAAGAGCTCGGGGGCCTGGTGGGCGCGCACCAGGGCGTAGCAGAACGAGTGGAAGGTGGTCGCCACCGGAGCCGCCGCGCCACCCATCCGGGCGGCCATGCGGTCGCGCAGTTCGCCGGCCGCCTTGCGGCTGAAGGTGAGCACGAGGACGCGCTCGGGGTCGGTGCCGCGCCGCACCCGTTCGGCGACGGACTCCACCAGGGTGGTCGTCTTGCCGGTGCCCGGTCCGGCGAGGACGAGCAGCGGTCCGCCGGAGTGCTCAACCACCGCACGCTGCGAGGCGTCCAGTTCAGGGGGCGTCACCCGTTGCGGCGGGGTCCGTAGCAGTCGGTAGCCGCCCGACGGCCCGACCGTCCCCCCGGAGCGCCGCGCGGCGGCGTCCGTCTGCCGAGTGGAGGAGGAGGTCACGTGGTTCGCCGGTTCCGTGTGCGTTCATGTGCTGTTGGTGTGCCGGGCCGGGAGCGGCCGGGTGCCGACGCTACGCCACCGGCCGGCGGCGCCGTGACGCGTCCCGCCCTTCCGGTACCGATGCGGGAGCCGGGGCGCGCCGCCCGCCGTACTCCTTACGGACGGCCGATGGCATCTTCGGCGCCCGGATGGCGGAAGCTGGAGGGTGTGAGCGCGCGCTGTTCAGTCCGTACCGCCGGGGCCGTCGCGGCCGTCGGGGGCCGCCGTCCCGTCCCAGCGGGCCCGGCGCATGTCGAGGCGGGGTATGTGCCCCTTCGCGGCGTGCGGGGCCGGGCGCAGCGGGGTGCCCTCCTCGCGGTAGTGGGCCAGGGCGTCGAGCTCGTGGCCCGGCAGGAGGCCGCCGTCCGAGCGCACCACGCGCCACCACGGAACGGCGCCCCCGTACAGCGCCATCACGCGGCCGACCTGCCGGGGGCCGCCCTCCCCCAGCCACTCGGCGACATCGCCGTAGGTCATGACCTTCCCGTGCGGAATCCGCTCGGTCACGTCCAGGACACGCTCCGCGTAGGCGGGCAGCTCCGGGGCGCCGTCGGCCGTCTCCTCCTCGCTCATACGTCACATCGTGCCCGAGGGCACCGACAGTCGGGGCGGACGGGAGCGCGCGCGGGGGTGCCGATGGCGGCGAATTGCCCCCTCCTGCGCCCATGCGCGGGCGGCTCGTGCCACCATCATCCGGGCGGTGACTGGTGATACGAGATCAAAAAGAGACAGACGGCAAGCACGACGTGAGCGGGAACGAAGCCGCTGGCGCGGTCGGCGCTGCCTCTGACGTGCCTCTGACCAGCGAGAACGCTGCCCCCGCGGCATCCGCGGACACCGACGCGGTCGCCGTCGTCCCGGGCGCGGCGGCCGAGCAGGTCGCCGCCGCCGGCGCGGCCGGCACCCCTGAGGGCCAGGACGACGGGGACCGGCACAAGGAAAAGCCGTCGACCGGTCCCGCTGAGCCCACGGGGCCGGCGGAGCCCGCCCGCAGCGGGCGGGACGGGGAGCCGGCGACCGGGAGCAGCACCGGGAACGAGGCGAAGGTCACACCCCCCGCCGGCTCCCCCGGTACCGGTGACGGCGACGCCTCCTCGGACGCGGGCGCCGACGACGCGCACGCCCCCCACGACTCCCACAACGCCGAGGACTGCCCGCACACCGACCCGGTGGCCCGTGACGAGCCGCTGCTGCCCGCTCGCGTGCACCGGCCCGTCGACCTCATGAGCTTCCTGTTCGGCGTCCTCGGCATCGCACTGGTGCTGGGCATCGCCGGCTTCGCCCACGCGACGACCTCCGGCGTGGAGCAGGACATCGCCCAGGGCGCCACGCACGCGCCCGAGCCGCTGATCACCATCGCCGGGCTGCTGGCGACGGTGGCGGTGCTCATCGTGCCTGTCGCGTTCGCCGTGGAACGGCTGATCAAGCGGGACGGGCTGCGCATCGCCGACGGTGTGCTCGCGGCCGTCCTCGCGCACGGCGTCTCCCTCGCCACCGACCTGTGGGTCTCGGACGCGGCGCCGGTCGCGATCCGGGACGCGCTGACCCGGGACGCGCCGGGCGGCGGTCTGACCGACCCGGTCCACGGCTATCTCGCGCCGGTCATCGCCTACATGACCGCGGTCGGCATGGCGCGCCGCCCGCGCTGGCGGGTGGCGCTGTGGTCGGTGCTGTTCCTGGACTCCTTCGCCGTGCTGATGGGCGGCTACACCACGCCGTTCTCGATCGTCGTCACCGTGCTGATCGGCTGGACGGTGGCCTACGGCACGCTCTACGGCGTCGGCTCGCCCAATGTGCGTCCGACCGGCCAGAACCTGCTGGCGGGCCTGCGCCGGGTCGGTTTCGCGCCACTGACCGCGGTGCGGGCGGAGGACGAGTTCCCGGACTCCCCGGAGTCGGAGCGCGGCCGCCGCTACCTGGTGGCGCTGGAGGACGGCCCGCTGCTGGACGTCACAGTGGTGGACCGCGAGCAGCAGGCGCACGGCTTCTTCTACCGCATGTGGCGCCGGCTCCAGCTGCGCGGCATCACCCAGCGCCGCAGCCTCCAGTCGCTGCGGCAGGCGCTGGAGCAGGAGGCGCTGCTCGCCTACGCCGCCATCTCCGCCGGCGCGAACGCCCCCCGGCTGATCGCCACGTCCGAGCTCGGCCCGGACGCGGTGATGCTGGTCTACGAGCACATGGGCGGCCGCTCGCTGGACGCCCTGTCCGACGCGGAGATCACCGACGGGCTGCTGCGCGGCGCCTGGGAGCAGGTGCGGTCGCTCCAGTCGCGGCGTATCGCGCACCGCAGGCTGGTCGGCGAGTCCTTGCAGGTGGATCGTTCCGGCAGGGTCTTCCTGACCGATCTGCGCGGCGGGGAGATCGCGGCCGGCGACCTCGTGCTCCGCATGGACGTGGCGCAGTTGCTGACCACCCTGGCGCTGCGCGTCGGCCCGGAGCGCTCGGTGGCCTCCGCCGTGGCCGTCCTGGGCCCGGACGCGGTCGCCGACTCGCTGCCCTTGCTGCAGCCCATCGCGCTGAGCCGCACCACCCGCGCGACGCTCAAGCAGCTCGCCCGGGAACGGGCTCAGCGCGAGCGCGAGGCGGTGCTCGCCGCCTCCAAGGCGCGGCGGATGGCCACCGCGGACCCGGGAGCCGAAACCGATCAGGTCAGCGGGTCCAAGGAGACCGCCAAGGAGACCAAGGCGGCGCGGCGGGCCGAGAAGAAGGCCCTGGAGGACGCGCTGGAAGAGGCCCGCGAGGAGGACCTGCTCACGCGTATCCGGCACCAGGTGCTGCTGATCCGTCCGCAGGCCCCGGTGGAGCCGGTGCGGCTGGAGCGGGTGCGGCCGCGCACCCTGGTGAGCATCATCGCCGGCGCCTTCGCCGCGTACTTCCTGCTCTCCCAGATCAGCAGCATCGACCCGGCGACCCTGCTGGCCGAGGCGAACTGGGGCTGGATCATCGTCGCGGTGCTGGCGTCCGCGGCGAGCTACGTCGCGGCGGCGATGGCGCTGTCCGGCTTCGTGCCGGAGAAGCTGTCGTTCCTGAAGACGACGCTGGCCCAGATCGCGGGCTCGTTCGTGAAGCTGGTCGCGCCCGCCGCCATCGGCGGTGTGGCGCTCAACACCCGCTACCTCCAGAAGTCCGGGGTGCGGCCGGGGCTGGCGGTGGCCAGCGTCGGCGCCTCGCAGCTGATCGGCCTCGGCTCGCACATCATGCTGCTGGCGGTCTTCGGCTACATCACCGGCACGGAGAAGACCCCGTCCCTGTCACCGTCCCGGACGGTGATGGCCGGCGTGCTGACCGTCGGAGTGCTCTTCCTGATCGTCACCGCGGTCCCGTCCCTGCGGCGCTTCGCGTCCACGCGGATCAGGGCGCTGTTCGCCGGTGTGGTGCCGCGCATGCTGGACGTCCTCCAGCAGCCGCTGAAGCTCACCACGGGCATCGGCGGCACGCTGCTGCTGACGCTCTTCTTCGTGCTGTGCCTGGACGCCAGCGTCCGGACCTTCCACGGCGAGGTGAACTTCGCGGCGGTCGCCGTGATCTTCCTGGCCGGCAACGCGCTCGGCTCGGCCGCGCCCACCCCCGGCGGTCTCGGGGCGGTCGAGGGCGCGCTGATCGCGGGCCTGACGACCATCGGACGGCTGGACTCGGCGACGGCGACCTCGGCCGTCCTGCTGTTCCGCGTGCTGACCTTCTGGCTGCCGGTGCTGCCGGGCTGGCTGGCGTTCACCCAGCTCACCCGACGGCAGGCGTTGTGAGGCCGGCCCACTGACAGGAGATGTCAGTGGGCCGCCCCTACGGTCCCGCCATGGAGACCTCGCAGATCGTCGAACTGCGCCAGTACACGCTGCACCCGGGCGGACTCGGCACCCTTCTCCCGCTCTTCGAGCGGGAGTTCGTCACCGGCCAGGAGGCCGCGGGCATCCGCGTCGGCGGGCGCTTCCGCGACCTGGACGCCCCGGACCGCTTCGTGTGGATGCGCGCCTTCCCGGACATGGCGGCCAGGACCCGCGCCCTCCAGGCGTTCTACGGCGGCCCTGTCTGGCGGGCGCACCGCGCGGAGGCCAACGCCACCATGGCCGACTCGGACAACGTCCTGCTGCTGCGCGGCCCCGGCTACCGCGTTCCGGACGATGCTGGGCTGGTCGTCGCGACGATCTGCCACCCGGCCGATCCGGCCGGCTTCACGGCCCCGCCGTCCGCCCGCGCGGTGCACCGCACCGAGCACGCCGAGAACGGCTTCCCCGCGCTGCCCGTGCGCACCGGCGAGGACGTCGTCGTGTGGTTCTCCGCCCACGCCGACGCCGACGCCCACCGGGCGGCCCCGTCCGCGCCGCTGCCCGCCGGCGCCCTGCGGCGGCCCTTCCAAGAGCTGCGGCTGGTCCCGGTGCGCGGCCCGCTGGGCTGACCGTGCCCGGGGGGGTCTGCCGTCCGCGAGCGCTAGCCGAGGATGTCCGCCAGGTCGTAGCCCACCGGTTCCTCCAGTTGCGCGTACGTGCAGTCGGCCGGGTCGCGGTCCGGGCGCCAGCGGCGGAACTGGGCGGTGTGCCGGAAGCGGTCGCCCTGCATGTGGTCGTAGGCGACCTCCAGGACGCGTTCGGGGCGCAGCGGGACCCAGGAGAGGTTCTTGCCCGCGCTCCAGCGGCTCTGGGCGCCGGGCATCCGGCCGCCCGGCTCGGCCTCCGCCCACTCGGCCCACGGATGCCCCTCGACACCCGTCATGCGCAGCGGCTCCAGTTCCGCCGCCAGTTCCTCGCGGCGGCGCATCGGGAAGGACGCGCTGACGCCGACGTGCTGGAGCCGCCCCGCGGCGTCGTACAGGCCGAGCAGCAGGGAGCCGACGACGGGGCCGGACTTGTGCCAGCGGAAGCCGGCCAGGACGCAGTCCGCGGTGCGCTCGTGCTTGACCTTGAACATGACGCGTTCGTCCGGGCGGTAGCCGACGTCCGGGGGTTTGGCGACGACGCCGTCCAGCCCGGCGCCCTCGAACTGCTCGAACCACTGCCGGGCCAGGTCGATGTCGGTCGTGGAGGGCGCCACGTGCACCGGCGGCCGCACCGGGCCGAGCGCGTCCACCAGCGCCTGGCGGCGCCAGCTCTGCGGGTCCGTCATCAGCGAGCGGTCGCCGAGCGCCAGCAGGTCGAAGGCGACGAGGGAGGCCGGGGTGCGCTCGGCGAGCTGCCGCACCCGGGAGTCGGCGGGGTGGATGCGCTCCAGCAGCGCGTCGAAGTCCAGCCGGCCGTCCCGGGCGACGACGATCTCCCCGTCGACGACGCAGCGCGCCGGCAGCGCGGCCCGCGCCGCCTCGACGACCTCGGGGAAGTAGCGGGTCAGGGGTTTGCCGGTGCGGCTGCCGATCTCGACCTCGGCACCGTCGCGGAAGACGATGGCACGGAAGCCGTCCCACTTGCCCTCGTAGAGCATGCCGGGCGGGATCGCGGGCGCCGATTTGGCGAGCATCGGCTTCACGGGCGGCATCACCGGGAGGTCCATGCCGCGATTGTCCGCCCGACAGGCGGCGCACGCCCGTCGGGCCTACGG
This sequence comes from Streptomyces sp. NPDC088732, assembly GCF_044751205.1. Taxonomy (NCBI): domain Bacteria; kingdom Bacillati; phylum Actinomycetota; class Actinomycetes; order Kitasatosporales; family Streptomycetaceae; genus Streptomyces; species Streptomyces sp. NPDC088732. The sequence continues at coordinate 458,380 of NZ_JBIVLI010000004.1, read as the reverse complement.
TGTGCGCATGGGAGAGGCGGTGGCGGCATGGGCGAGGCTGTCGAGCTGACCGTCGGCGAGCGGACGGTCCGGCTCTCGAACCCGGGCAAGGTGTACTTCCCCGAATCCGCGTTCACCAAATTGGACCTGGCCCGCTACTACCTCACCGTCGGCGACGGCATCCTGCGCGCGCTGCGCGACCGGCCGACGACCATGGAGCGCTACCCGGACGGCATCGGCGGCGAGTCGTTCTTCCAGAAGCGCGCGCCCAAGAACACGCCCGACTGGATCCCCACCGGCCGCATCCGCTTCCCCTCCGGCCGGTACGCGGACGAGATCTGCCCCACCGAAGCCGCCGCCGTCCTGTGGGCCGCCAACCTCGGCTGCCTCACCTTCCACCCGTGGCCGGTCCGCCGCGGCGACCTCGACCACCCCGACGAGCTGCGCATCGACCTCGACCCGCAGCCCGGCACGGACTTCGCCGACGCCGTCCGGGTCGCCCGCGAGCTGCGCGGGCTGCTGGAGGAGCTGGGCCTGCGCGGCTGGCCCAAGACCTCCGGCGGGCGCGGGGTGCACGTCTTCGTGCCGATCGCGCCGGAGTGGACGTTCACCGGGGTGCGGCGGGCGGCGATCGCCATCGCGCGGGAGATGGAACGCCGGATGCCCGAGCAGGTGACCAGCGCGTGGTGGAAGGAGGAGCGCGGCGAGAAGATCTTCGTGGACTACAACCAGACCGCCCGCGACCGCACCATCGCCTCCGCGTACTCCGTCCGGCCCCGGCCCGGCGCCCCGGTCTCCGCGCCGCTGCGCTGGGACGAGCTGCCCGACGCCCACCCCCGCGACTTCGACCTGGCCAGCATGCCGGTGCGGTACGCCGAGGAGGGCGACGTCCACGCGGACATGGAGGGGCAGGCCTTCCGCCTGGACGCGGTGCTGGAACTGGCCGATCGCGACGAGAGCGACCGCGGGCTCGGGGACATGCCGTACCCGCCGGACCACCCGAAGATGCCGGGCGAGCCGCTGCGCGTGCAGCCGAGCCGGGCCCGCAGCAAGCCCGGTGACGCCACGTCCGACACATCCGGGACCTGACGGCCCTCTTCCCGTCACGGGAACTCTGACGCATCATCAGTCAGCTGCCTGCGCACAACCCGCACGACCCACCGGCGCGCGAACCGGCCCGGCCGGCCGTCGTGCGTCCGACCGGGGAGGGAGTCACCGATCATGCCGCGCGTTGCGCCAGGGACGGCAGGGTCGGCTACGGCATCTTTGAGCTCGGCAGCATCGGCCGCCACACCCCCAGCGGTTCCACCGGCAAGGAGGCCCTGTGACCACGGTGCGCACGACCACCCGTGACCCCGAACTGCTGTGCCGCCGACTCGATCACTGGCTGAACGCCAAGCACCCCGGCGCCCGCTGCCGGAACGTGCGCGTGCCCGCCGCCGTCGGCCCGTCGGGCGAGACCGTCCTGTTCGACCTCGCCGTCCCGCATCCAGCCGGCACCGCCCGGCAGCGGGTCCGGCCCTGCGTACTGCGGCTGGCGGCGGGCCCGGAGGGGCCCGCGGCCATCCCGTCGTACGACATGGCCGCCCAGTACCGAACCCTCCGGACCGTCGCGGCACGGACCCGCGTCCCCGTCCCCGAGCTGCTCTGGCTGGAGCCCGACCCGGAGCCCCTGGGCGCGCCGTTCTTCGTCATGGAGCGGGTCGCCGGGCGCGTCCCGCCGGACGTCATGCCGTACACGTACGGCTCCAACTGGCTCTTCGACGCCACCGAGGAGGAACGGGCACGGCTGGAGCGCGCCACGGTGGACGTGCTCGCGCAGATCCACTCGGTGCCGGCGGAGGGCGGGCTGCGGGAGCACGTCGAGGCGCAACGCGCCCTCTACGCCCGGGTCGTCAAGGGGCGGGCCCCCTCCCCCATGATCGAGCGGGCCTTCGCCCGGCTGGCGGACATCTGGCCCGCCGACCCCGGGCCGTCGGTGCTGAGCTGGGGCGACGCCCGCATCGGCAACATCGTCTACGACGCCGACTTCGCACCCGTGGCCGTACTGGACTGGGAGATGAGCGGCGCCGGGCCCCGCGAACTGGACCTGGCCTGGCTGGTGCACCGGCACCGCTGCTTCCAGGAACTGGCGACCGCCTCCGGCTTCCCCGGCCTGCCCGGCTTCCTGGAGGGCGGCCGGGTCGCCGGGATCTACGCGCAACTGACCGGGCACACCCCCCGCGACCCGGAGTTCCACACCCTGTACGCGGCCCTGCGGCACGCCGTGCTGATGCTGGACGAGGGCTACCGGCAGGTGGCCGCCGGGGAGCGGGAACTGCCGGCCGACCCGGACGACCTCGTCCTGCACCGCGGATCGCTGGAGGCGCTGACCGCGGGCCGCTGACGCGGGCGGGCGCCGCGGCGGCTCGGGCCGTCGCGGCGCCCCGCCGCCACCCGCCATGCCCCTCGCCCCCGCGGCCGTCATCGCCCAGGGCTTCCCCGGCCTCCGCGACGGCGCCAACCCGGGCCTGCACCGGGCGTCGGGCGGGGTAGCCCGGCGCAGGCTCTCGCGGCCCTCGCCGGCCCCACCACGGCTGCCGAGATCACTGCCGTGACGTCTCCGATCGCGCTCAGCAAGACCCTCGGCCACGTGGCCTCGTTGAACGTCGGCAAGGGCCGGCAGATCCAGCAACTCAAGCCGGGCCGGCTCCTGGTCGCCCACGGGCAGCCGCTGGTGTGGCAGGAGCGCCGCACCAAGCAGGAGACCGTGCTCACCGGCCCGTTCACGCTCACGCAGCGCGACAAGAAGCTGCCGCTGAACGGCGGCAGGTTCGCGTTCTACGAACTGACCACGGCCGACGGGAGCCACGAGGTCGCGCTGCCGAAGAAGGACGCCCCGCTGGTCATCGCCGCGACAGGCCGGGCCGCACCTGCCCCTGGGTGACTCGCACCGCCCGTCAGGCAGCCTTCGCCCGGCTGACGACCAGAGCGAACAGGGCCGCCCCGATGGGCACTCCGGCAATCTCGCCCATCGGGAACCCCACAGGGAGCGTGGGACAGAGCCACGACTGCACCGCCAAGCCGACCACGGCCGACACGATCACGGCCAGGAGCGCGAAGGCACATCCCACGCGCCGGCGTGGTGGCTCGGTGAGGTAGAGCCCGAACATCGGCGCGGCGGCGAAGACCCCGACCGCGAGGGTGAGTGCCCTGTCGACACTGTGGCCTTCGAAGCACCACACCACAGCGCGGACGTCACACCCTCAGGCAGCGAGGCCGTGCAGGGTACGACCCGCGACGGAGACGGCCGCGCGCCAGGTTCGACGGCGCCCCGGTGATCGACTGGCTCATGGAAACGCCCGGCCGAAGTCGCTACGCCGGCCGCGTGGGCGCCCGGGCCGGTGTCCGTCCCCGTCGCTAGCATCGCGGCATTCTCTGGGGAGGAAGCATGGGTTACTCGGGCGACTTCGTTCTGGCGCGCAGCGATTCCTCGTTGCGGGACCTGCCGGCATTCGATGACCCGGAGTGGTGCATCGAGGAGCAGGCCGATTACTTCCACGAGTGCCGGCCGCGCCCCGGTGGCTGGCAGACGCTGCAGGTGAACGACTATCTGCCGGAGAACGACGACGACCGTTGGCTGCATCGGCTGGTCGCAGCGACCGGCTCGCCCGTCATGATCGCGAGCGTCATGGACAGCGGTGTCTGCCACGTCCGCGGTCTCACCCCGTCCGGGGTCGCCTGGTCGACCTTCCTTGATCCGGTCGAAGACGGGAGGGTCCGCTCGTTGCTCGCGGATGTGCCCAAGGCTGCGGATCGGATAGCCCTTTGGGCGGCCGAGGGCGCGTTCATTGCGGATCGGGAAGCACTGCGTGCGGTCTTGACCAAGAGGGCGGATCCGCTCGTGGAGGACCTCTTCTTCGAACTGGTCGACGCGTGCGGACTGCCACTCGCAGAGCCTGCCCGGGACGATCCCGCAGTGCACCCGGGCCACCGCCCCGAGCAGAACTGCCCACGCGGCGCGCGACTGGAAGCAGCGGTGCTGAGCCTTCCCCGCGACGGGGTCCTCGTGCTGGGGTGTGCCGTGGAGGCGGACTGCTACGCCCAGGTGTGGCTTCGGCCCGACGGCACCTACGAACTCGAATACCGTGATCGCAGTCCTGCCGAGCACTACCAGACACGGACACTCTCAGCAGAGAAGGTCGTCGCGGCTCTGACGGGCTGGGAGACGGGCGGGATTGCCTGGCGGAATGCCTTCCAATGGAACTCGATCGGCTCCTGGTTCAGCGACTCCTAGCCACGCGCGGCCTTCACCCGGAGTGCAGGTGATACCCCTTTGTCCGCCGTCGAGGCCGCGGCCGCTACGATCCCGCCCAGACGAGTGGGGAGGAAGATCTTCGTGGCTATGGGACTCGCGGGGCTGCCCGACAGAGAGTGGATGATCAAGGACGCGAAGGGCCGGAAGTACAACTACGACTCGGAAGAGGAGGCGTTCGAGGAACTCCCCGAGTACGGTGAGGGCGCCACTGTGTGGACCCGCGAGGTCTATCGAGCGCTGTTCGTGACCAAGTCGATCGACGGCTGGAAGCAAGTCCCCAACCCCCGCGTATAGCGTCCCCCTCGCCTCCCCGATCGATCGGGGACTGCCTGGCAGCCGCGGTGGCTGATGGGGAGCAAACGAGAACGGCCCCTGACCGACTTGGCTCAGTCAGCCACAGCGTGGTGTACGCGGTCATGAGTGGCAAGAGGAAAGTCCGAGACCAGGTCAGCGAGTTCCGCACGGTTGGCCGGCGCGATGGGCGCGGCGGGGCGATCGCGGGTCAGGCCCGAATGAGACCGCGCGGCGCCGGCCGCCGGAAACGGCAGAAGCCCGCGGCGTCGCAGCCGCGGGCTTCCGGGGGCCCTGCCGGTCAGCGGGACGGTGATCAGTAGACGGGCTTCTCCGGCTCGATCGTGTTGACCCAGCCGATGACGCCGCCGCCGACGTGGACCGCGTCGGCGAAGCCCGCGGACTTCAGGACGGCGAGGACCTCGGCCGAGCGGACGCCGGTCTTGCAGTGCAGGACGATCTTCTTGTCCTGCGGGAGGTCCTGGAGGGCGTTGCCCATCAGGAACTCGTTCTTGGGGATCAGACGGGCGCCGGGGATGGAGACGATCTCGTACTCGTTCGGCTCGCGGACGTCGATGATGTCGATGTTCTCGCCGTCGTCGATCCACTCCTTGAGCTGCTTGGGAGTGATCGTCGAGCCCATGGCCGCCGCCTGCGCCTCCTCGGAGACGACGCCGCAGAAGGCCTCGTAGTCGATGAGTTCGGTGACGGTGGGGTTCTCGCCGCAGACCGCGCAGTCGGGGTCCTTGCGGACCTTGACCTGGCGGTACTGCATCTCCAGGGCGTCGTAGATCATCAGCCGGCCGACCAGGGGCTCGCCGGTGCCGGTGAGGACCTTGATGGCCTCGGTGACCTGGATGGAGCCGATGGACGCGCACAGCACGCCCAGCACGCCGCCCTCGGCGCAGGAGGGGACCATGCCCGGCGGCGGGGGCTCCGGGTAGAGGCAGCGGTAGCAGGGGCCGTGCTCGGACCAGAAGACCGAGGCCTGGCCGTCGAAGCGGTAGATGGAGCCCCAGACGTACGGCTTGTTCAGCAGCACGCAGGCGTCGTTGACCAGGTAGCGGGTCGCGAAGTTGTCCGTGCCGTCGACGATCAGGTCGTACTGGCTGAAGATCTCCATCACGTTGTCGGCCTCGAGCCGCTCCTCGTGAAGGACGACCTCGACGTACGGGTTGATGCCCTTGACGCTGTCGCGGGCGGACTCCGCCTTGGAGCGGCCGATGTCGGCCTGGCTGTGGATGATCTGGCGCTGCAGGTTGGACTCGTCGACCTCGTCGAACTCCACGATGCCGAGCGTGCCGACACCGGCGGCGGCGAGGTACATCAGGGCCGGCGAGCCGAGCCCGCCGGCGCCGACGCAGAGCACCTTGGCGTTCTTCAGCCGCTTCTGCCCGTCCATCCCGACGTCGGGGATGATCAGGTGGCGGGAGTACCTGCGGACCTCGTCGACGGTGAGCTCGGCGGCCGGCTCGACCAGGGGTGGCAGCGACACGGGGACTCCGTTTGTCGATCGATCACTACGGGTGGTTCTACCCGTAACACTGCCACGCCCGTCTTCATTCCAAGACCGCCGTCCCGAGGACCGAGACGCGATCCGGTCACATACTGGGCGGCGGCTGGCTCTGCAGCAGCCGCGACGCCTCCGCCCAGTACGCGGGCAGCCCCTCCCAGGCCGCGTGGTCGGTGCGGTCGGTGAAGTAGACGGTGGCGGCGCCCTGCCAGCGGGCGATCCGCATGGCGTTCTCCAGGTGCGGGGCGGGGACGCCGTGCACGAGGTGGCAGAAGCGCTCGGGCGGGTGGGCCGCGGTCCACTCCGGTGCCTCGGACCAGCGGTACTGGGTCCAGGGCCCGGCGAACGTGACGAGCTGGTCGGCGATCTCGGCGTAGCCCTCGTAGGGGTGGCTGCCGTGGCCGAGGACCACGTGGCCGCGGCTGCCGCCCTCGACCGCGAGCAGGGCGCGCAGCGTGGTGATCAGCCGCCGGCAGTCCTGGAGCTCGGCGGAGGTCGTCGGGGCCCGGTCGACGTAGAAGCCCTCGACGCGGTACCAGTCCAGGAAGCGGTGCGCGTCGGCGACGAGCTGCCCGAAGGGGCGGGCCCCGTGCCGTGCGTCCAGGTAGCCGAGGACGGGTACGGCCGCGTCCCGCAGCCGCACGGCCGCGTCGGTGTACAGGGGGTCCACGCGGCTGCCGGGCCCCCGCGAGACGTTGACGACCACCCAGTGCAGCGGCGCCTCGGGGCGGGCGAGTTCGGCCCACTCCGCGGGGGCGACCAGCGGGTGCGCGTACGCGGGCACGCCGAAGCCGAGCCCGTCGCAGCGGCCGATCGGCCGGCGTGTTCCGGCCGAGGTCAGACCCGGCATGCCGCCTCCATCCAGACGTCGGCGAGTGATTCCTCCAGGGCGATTCTGGGCCGCCAGCCCAGGCGGTCGCGCGCGGTGCGGACATCGGCCTGCTGCCAGGCCCCGCAGCCGTCGGGGTAGTGCGGCGGGCCGCCGCCGGCGATCTGCGGCTCCTCGACCTCGTGCAGCGCGCCGGTGTAGCCGGCCGCGGCCGCCAGGCCCGCGGCGACGTCGCGCAGCGGGACCGCGCGGCCGGTGCCGATGTTGACCATGCCCTGCGCGGCGGACAGGGAGGCGGCGTGCACGGCGCGGGCCACGTCGCGGACGTCCACGAAGTCGCGCTGCACGCCCAGTCCGGTGAGTTTGAGCTCCCCGTCGCCGGTCTGCATCGCCCGGCGCAGCGCCTCCGCGAGGCGGCCGATGGGCGAGGCGGCGGGGGTGCCCGGGCCCACCGGGGTGAACACGCGCAGGACGACCGCGTCCAGCCCGGACCCCAGCACCAGTTCGGACGCGGCGAGTTTGCTGACCCCGTACGGGCCGCCAGGCCGGGGCACCGCGTCCTCGGCGGTGGAACTGCCGGCGGGCGAGGGTCCGTACTCGGCGGCGCACCCGACCTGCACCAGCCGCGCCGAGGTGGCGCTGCGGCGCATGGCCTCGCAGACCGTGGCCACCGCGATCGTGTTGTGCCGGGTCAGTTCGCGGGCGCCGCCCCGGATCGCTCCCGCGCAGTTGACGACGACGCCGGGGTGCACCGCGTCCATGAAGCGGGCGAGCGCCCCCGGGCTCCCCGACGACAGGTCGAAGCGCACGTCCGCGTCGTCGCTGCGGCCCAGCGCGGTGAGCTGCACGGCGGGGTCGGCGAGCAGCCGTTCCGCCACATGACGGCCGACGAATCCGTCGGCCCCGAGCAGGAGGACTCTCATCGCGCGTGCCTCCGCCGGGCGTGCGCTGGGATCGGGGGTCGGTGGTTCATCGTCAGTTGCTCCTTGACTGCTTCTTCGTGCCTCGCGGGGCGGGGCGGGTCATCGCGGGCGCCGCCGCGAAGGTGTGGGCCGAGGCCCGGGACAGCGCGGACAGCGCGTAGGCCGCCAGCGCCGGGGCCGCCGCGGCGCACGCGACGGCGGCAACCTCGGCGGGGGCCAGCGACAGCCGGCCGAGCGGGACCGCGGCCAGGCCGACGGCCTCGGCGGCGCAGGCCAGGCCGGTGGCGACCGCGCCGGCGTCGGGGTAGCCGTGGATCGCCAGCAGGCGGCCGGTGAACAGCAGCAGGGCCAGCGCGGCGGGCCCGGCGAGGGTGGCGGGGGTGAAGGGGGCGCCGACGACGGCGCGTGCGGCGCACAGCAGGGCCGTGACCGCGGCCAGGTGGAGCGCCAGGGTGCCGAGGAGCAGCGGGCGCACCGCGGCCCCGAACTCCTCCAGGCTGCGGCTGCGCAGCAGATGGCCCCGGGCGCGTACGGCGAAGCGGTGCGCGCACCAGGCGGCGGGCGCGAGCGACAGCGCCAGGGCGGTCGTGACGGCCCCCGCGGCCGGCTGCCGGACGCCCTCGGCGAAGGCGGCGAACCCCAGCAGCCAGCAGGCCCACAGGGTGCCGCCGGCGCCGTTGCCGTAGGGGGTCCGCAGCGGCCCGGTGCGCAGTGCGGCGAAGAGCGCGGCCAGCAGCAGCGGGCCGGCGACGGCGACGACGGCGAGCGAGTGCAGGGTGTGCAGCGCCCAGGTGGCGGCCGCGCACACCAGGCCGGGGGCGAGGGTCAGCAGCACCGGGGGCCGTACGGGTGTCTCGGCGGCCGGTTCCGGCCCGTCGGCCCGGGGCACCCGGGCGTACAGCTCCTCGGCGAGGGTGAAGACGTCACGATGGCGGAACGAGCCCGCGACCCGGTCGGTGACGCCCTGCGCCTCCAGTCCGGCGACGATCTCCAGCGGGTCCACCGCTTCGGCGCACAGGTGGTGGTGACGGTGCATCAGTCCGCGTACGGGGTCGGCGGGTCCGTGCTTGCGCGGCGGGGTGCCGGCCTTGCGGGCGGCCGGATCGGCGGGGGCAGGGGGCGGCGGGTCGCCCCAGGACGCGCCGGCCGCCGGGGCGGCGGGCCGGTCGTGCGACTGCTCCTGCGGCGCGCGGCTCATGCGTGGTCCTGCCTCTCCGGGCCGGCGAACGCGGGCTCGCGCCGGCGCGCCCAGGTGGGGGTGGCCGTCCAGCGGCCGGGGACGTGCGCCTCGGCGGGCCGGCCGAAGGGCACGGGCGCGCCGTCCTCGTCCCGCAGGGGCCCGTCGCGGCCGGGGGCGTGGGCGACGAGGTCGAGGTAGATCTCGCGGAAGGCGGCGATGTTCTGCTCGACGGTGAAGAGCTCCAGGGCGCGTTCGCGGGCCGCCGCGCCGAGCCGCCGGCGCCGTTCGGGGTCGCGGAGCAGGGCGACGCACGCCTCGGCGAGCGCGCGGGGGTTGCGGGGCGGGACGACCAGGCCGGTGCCGCCGATGACCTCGCGGACGGCGCCGACGTCGGTCGAGACGGTGGCCCGGCCGCAGAACATGGCCTCGACGAGGGAGAGCGGAAAGCCCTCCACGATGCTGGAGAGCACCACCACGTCGCCGGCCGCGTAGGCGTCCGCGAGTCCGGGGGTGCCCGGCGCGCCGAGTTCCTCGAAGGTCACCGGGCTCTCGCCGACGGTCACCGCGTTCGCGGCCTCGTCGGGGAAGAGCTGGGCCGCCAGGGCGCGGCAGTGGTGCAGGTAGCCGGGATCGGCGTCGGCGGCCCGGATGATGCGCAGCCGGGCGCCGGGTTCGGCGCGGCGGACCTCGCCGAAGGCGTGCAGCAGGGCGATCAGGTCCTTGCCGGGTTCGATCCGGCCCACCCACACCAGCGCGGGGTCGCCGCCGCCGGTGTCCACGGGGCCGGGCACGGTGCCCTGATAGCCGGGATGGACGGTGCGGACGCGTTCGCGGTCGGCACCGCAGTGCTCCTGCCAGCGCCGGGCGTGGGCGTTGCCGGGGGTGACGAGGGCGGCCTTGCGGTAGGCCTCGCCGGCCAGGCGGCGGTGGAAGGCGGCGAGCAGGGCCCTTACGGGGGCGGGGAGTCCGGCGGCGCGGTGGGCGAGCAGTGTCTCGCGCAGGCGGACGCCGTACTCGGTGATCAGCAGGGGCGTTCCGAAGAACCGTTTGGCCAGAAGGGCGGGCAGCAGCGCGGTACCGCCGGTCACGGCGTGGGCGAGGTCGGCTCCGGCCAGGGCGTCGCCGAACTCGTCGTACCAGGGGGCGCTCAGCGGGCGCAGCGCGCGCTCCAGCTGGTCGGCGACGGCCATCAGGTCGCCCACGCCCGCGTCGGCCACCAGGGGGCGTGCACCGGGTGCGCGGCAGGCGTCCTCCAGGACGCGCAGGGCGAGTTCGGAGCGGAGCAGCGCGGGGACGCCGCCGTCCTCCCGGGCGAGGTCGGCCAGTCCGTAGAGGGCGGAGGCGAAACGGTCCGCCACGCCGTTGGCGCCGACGTCGCCGGCGAGCGTCCCGGCCAGGTCGCGGTAGTGCTCCAGCACCAGGGAGCGGCGTCTGCGCGCCTTCGTCCCGGCCGCCGCCGGCCGGGGGGCGGGGCCCCACAGCGGCAGGGTGCGCACGGCGGTCACCTGCGGCGGCAGCTCCAGCAGCCCGGAGGCGTCGGCGCGTTCGCTGCGGCCGAGCGTGTACACCGCGAACTCGTGGGCGTCGAGCCCGCGCACGAGGCGGTCGACCCAGGCACTCCCCTCGCCCCGCGCATACGGATAACCACCCTCGGTGAGTAATGCGATCCGCACGTCTGCCCCCTCTCGGCACCGGTCTTCTCGGGCGCGATGACCGTATGCCGGTGACGTGCCGACACGACGGACGGTTGTCCGCCGTGCCACCGAAAGGGGTGAAGAGGCGTAACTTTCGCAAGCGTTACGCGTTTTTACCGAGTAGGCGTTCGCCGACGAAGCGGAGTGCGTCGGGCGCGACCCGGCGCCAGTAGCCGTCGTCGTGCGCGCCGTGGTCGAAGGCGGCCACCGCCGGGTGCACGGCGTCCGCGAACTCCCGCGCGGCGTCGTGGAACGGGTCCTCGCGGCCGCACCACACTCCGACGCGGTCGCCCTTGACCTTCAACTGCCCGGTGTGGCGCAGCGGTTCGTCCGCCTCCCAGTCGATCTGCCCGCCGAACACCCCGACCGCCCGGGCGTCGGTCCAGGTGCGGAACAGCGCCGGGCTCAGCACCGCCACGGCGTCGACGGCGCGGGAGCGGGCGTAGCGCAGCGCGCCGAAGCCGCCCATGGATATGCCGAGCACGGCGCGCGGGGCGCGGCCGCCGAGCCATCCGGGCAGTTCCCGCAGCAGCATGCGCTGCGGGTCCGAGCCGCCCGACGCCTGCCAGTACGAGGCCTGGCCCCCGTCGACCGCGACCAGGCGGCAGGGCGGGACGCCGCCCTGGACCGCCTGCGTCAGGAAGCGGGCCATCCCCAGCTCCACCAGGCCGTACGCCGACGAGCCCCGGCCGTGCAGCAGCAGGCAGACCGGCAGCCGGTCCGCCTGCGCGGCCGGGATGCCGTGCGGGTCGACGGTCACCAGCTCAGGGCGGCTGCGGGTGGCCCGCGAGGTCACCCGGCGCCGGGTGACCCGCCCTTCCGGCACGTCGGGGACGACGCCGTCCGGGCCGGTCCAGCCCAATTGCCTGCGGAACGCGGCGCTTTCGGGCAGCGCGTCCTCGGCCACCCCCACCATGCCCCCGCCCAGCGCGGCCGCGGTCGCGACCGCGCCCCCCATCATGAACGCCCGCCGCCGCACTTGTGCGCTCCCCTCGCCCCCGGCCCGCGCACGTCGCGCGGGCCGCGCCCATCCTGCCCCAGGGGCGTGCGGATCACGCCACGCGGGCGCGCTCCGTGCGACGCGCCGCCGCGGCGGCGGGGTCCAGCACCGGCACGGCCGCCAGCAGGCCCCGGGTGTAGTCGTGCTCCGGCGCCTCGTAGACCTGGTCGGCGGGCCCGTGCTCCACGATGCGTCCGGCGCGCATGACGGCGACGCGGTCGCTGACCTGGCGCACGACGGCGAGGTCGTGGGCGACGAAGACCAGCGCGATGCCGAGTTCGCGCTGCAACTCGCCGAGCAGGGCGACGACCTGGGCCTGCGTGGTGACGTCCAGCGCCGAGACGGGCTCGTCGCAGACGATCAGCCGGGGCTCGGGCGCCAGGGCCCGCGCGATGCCGACCCGCTGCCGCTGCCCGCCGCTGAACTCGTGCGGGTAGCGGTGGTACCAGGCGGGGTCGAGCCCGACCCGCTCCAGCAGTTCGCGCACCCGCGCCACCACGGCCGCGTCGTCGAGGACGCCGGCCGTGCGCAGCGGGTCGGCGATGGACTCGCCGATGCTGCGCCGCGGGTTGAGCGAGGAGACGGGGTCCTGGAAGACCATCTGCAGCCCGGTCCGGCCGCCCTCGTGCCGGATCCGGCCGCCGCTGGGCTCCAGCAGGCCGACGAGCATGCGTCCGAGGGTGGTCTTGCCGCTGCCGGACTCGCCGACGACACCGAGGGTCTCCCCCGCGCGCACCGTCAGCGAGACGTCGTCGACGGCCGCGAAGCGGGCGCCGCGCCGGCCGAACTCCCGGCGCAGACCGGTGGCCTCCAGCAGGATCTGCCCGCCGCCCGCGTCCGGCGCGGGCGTCCGGGCGTTCTCCACCCGCGGCACCGCCGCCACCAGGTCGCGGGTGTACGCCTGTTCCGGCGCGCCCAGCACCTCGCCGACCGGGCCGCGTTCCACGGCGCGTCCGTCCTTCATGACCAGCACCTGGTCGACGCTGCCCGCGACGACCCCCAGGTCGTGCGTGACGAGAAGCAGGCCCATGCCGGTCTCGCGGCGCAGTTCGTGCAGGAGGTCGAGGATCTGCGCCTGGACGGTGACGTCGAGGGCGGTCGTGGGCTCGTCGGCGATCAGCAGCCGGGGCTCGCAGGCCAGTGCCATGGCGATGAGCGCGCGCTGCCGCATGCCGCCGCTGAACTCGTGCGGGCGCGAGCGCGCGCGGCGCGGCGCGTCCGGGATGCCCACCCGGTCCAGCACCTCGACCGCGCGCTGCCGGGCCGCCCGGCGGGAGGCCTTGGGGTGGTGCACGCGGTACACCTCGGCGATCTGGTCTCCGATGGCGAAGTAGGGGTCCAGCGAGGACAGCGGGTCCTGGAAGACCATCGCGGCCAGTCCGCCGCGCAGCCGCCGCAACTCGCGTTCCTCCGCGGTCTGCACGTCGACCCCGGCGACCCGCACGGAGCCGCCGATCTCCGCGCCGCTGTCCCGGTGCAGTCCGAGCAGGGCGTAGGCGGTGGCGCTCTTGCCGCTGCCGGACTCGCCGACGACGCCGAGCGCGCCGCCCGCCTCCAGGGTGAAGGAGAGCCCGTCCACGGCGCGGACCGGGCCGGCCCCGGTCGGGAAGTCGATCGTGAGGTCGGCGACCTCGATCAGCGGTGACGTCATGCCAGCACCACCCGTCGGTCGGCCACCGCGTACAGCACGTCCGCGAGGGCGTTGGCGAGTACCACGAAGAAGCCGGTGACCAGCACGAGGCCGACCACCACCGGCAGGTCCTCGGTGCTGACCGAGTCCACCAGGCTCTTGCCGAGCCCCGGGATGCCGAAGAGCGACTCGGTGAGCACCGCGCCGCCGAACATCGTCCCCAGGTCCAGCGCGGACAGCGCGATGACCGAGGGAAGGGCGCCGCGCAGCGCGTGCCGCCCGATGACGGAACGCTCACGGACGCCGTAGGCGCGCAGTGTGCGCACATGGTCCTCGGCGAGCGTCTCCAGCATGGAACTGCGGGTCAGCCGTGCGTACTTGGCGCTCTCCAGGATGGCCAGGGAGAGCCAGGGCAGCAGCAGGTTCCACGCCCACTGCTCGGGGTCCTCGGTGAGCGGGACGTACGACGGGAAGGGCAGCCAGCCCAGCACCGAGACGAACAGCAGCATGAGCAGGATGCCGATGATGAAGACGGGCACGGCGTTGCCCGCCAGCGTCAGCGCGGTGAGCAGCCGCGCGCCGATCCCGCCGTGGCGCAGGGCGGAGAGCAGTCCGCTGCCGACGCCGATGACCAGCCACAGCACCATCGCGCCCAGCGAGAGCGAGGCGGTGGCCGGCAGGCGCTGGGCGAGCAGCGAGGTGACCTGCTCCCCGCTCTGGTAGGAGAAGCCCAGGCACGGAGCGCCGCAGTGCTCGGTCCCGACGCCGGTGCTGACGTCCGTGCCGGCCACCAGGCCGTGCAGGAAGTGCAGGTACTGCGCGTAGGCCGGGGAGTCCAGGCCGAGTTGCGTGCGGACCTGGTCGACCTGGTCGGCGGTGCACTTGGGCCCGCAGGCCAGCCGCGCCGGGTCGCCGGGCAGGAGGTAGAAGAGCGCGTAGACCGCGACGCTCAGGACGAGGAGGACCACCAGCGCCGAAAGCAGCCGCTGGAGCGCGAACCGGGTCATGGCCATCAGGAACCCGCCTTCTTCTTCCGCCGCCGCGACAGGACGCGGACCCGGCCGGCCGCCCGCGGGTCGAGCGCGGTGCGGACCCCGTCGCCGAGCGCGGTGAACGCCAGCACGGTGACGAAGATCAGCCCCGCGGGCAGCAGCACGTACGTCGGATCGGCCTGGTACCAGGTGGTGGCCGAGGAGAGCATCTGGCCCCAGGAGGGCGTGGGCGGCTTCACGCCGATGCCGAGGAAGGACAGGCCGGCCTCCGAGGCGATGTTGCTCGGCACCAGGAGCGCGGCGTACGTCACCACGGGCGCGGCCAGCGAGGGCAGCAGTTCGCGGCGGGCGACGCGCCAGCGGCCCGCCCCGCCGAGCCGAGCGGCGGCCACGTAGTCCAAGGACTTCAGGCTGAGGGTCTGGGCGCGGACGATGCGGGAGGTGCCGCCCCAGCCGAGCAGGCCGAGGACGAGGACGAGCAGCACCGGGCGCGGGAAGTCGGCGGGGACGATCGCCAGCAGCGCGATGGAGAAGACCAGGGTGGGCAGCGCGAGCATGACGTCGGTGGTCCGGCTGAGCAGTCCGTCCAGGAGGCGGTTGCCGAGTCCGGCGGCCAGGCCGACGCCGACGCCGATGACCACCTGCACGAGGGTCGCGCCGATGCCGATGCCGAGCGAGATCCGGGCGCCGTAGGCGAGCCGGGCGAACAGGTCGCGGCCGGTGCCGGGTTCGACACCGAGCCAGTGGTGGGCGTTCACGCCGCCGAAGGAGCCGAGCGGGACGCCGCCGAGGGCGGAGTCGACGGCCGAGGCGTGGTACGCGTCGGGGTCCTGCCCCTCCAGCGCGGCGAGCAGCGGCGCGGCGAGGGCCACCAGGACGAGCAGGGCGATGACGGCGGTACCGGCGAGGGCCGCGCGCTGGGCGCGCAGCCGCCGCCAGACCTGCCGGGCGCCCGGCGCCGCCCCGGATTCCTCCGGGGCGGCGCCGGGCGTCACCAGGACGTCGGTGGTGGTCACTTGACCGCGACCTGCGCCACGTCGAGGACACCGGTCCAGTCGCTGATGACGATGTTCTTGACGTCCTTGCCGTACAGGCGCTTGTACACGGGGTACGCCAGCGGCACGGTCAGCGCCTGCTCGCCGATCTTCTTGTCGAGCGCGCCCCAGCGGGTGGCGGCGGCCTGGAGGTCGGTGAGCTTGTTGATCTCGTCGATCTCCTTGTTCACGGCCGGGTCGTCGAGCTGCGAGGCGTTGTAGTTGTAGCCGTCCTTGACGATCTGCCGGCCGTCGAAGATCGGGGCCAGGAAGGGGCCGCCGGACGGCCAGTCGGCACCCCAGCCGGCGAGGAAGAAGCCCGGCTCGGTCTTCAGGGTGTGGATCTTCTCGCTGTAGGCGCTGGACTCCAGGCCCTGGAGCTCGACGGTGATGCCGGCCTTCTTCAGCGCGTCCTGGAGGGCGGTGGCGACCTCGGGACCCTGCTCGTCGCCGCCGGTGGAGTCGTGGGTGAGGGTGACCGTCAGGCCGCCCGGGTACCCGGCCTCCTTCAGGAGTTCCTTCGCCTTGGCGGCGTTGCCGTTCGCGCCCGCGGGGAACGGGTCGTACGGGGTGTAGCCGAAGGACTTCTGCGCCGGCAGGAAGGTGGTGGCGGGCTCGGCGAGGGAGGAACCGCCCAGGGCGTTGACGACCGTGGTGCGGTCGGTCGCGTAGGCGATGGCCTGGCGCACCTTCGGGTTGTCGAAGGGCTTCACCTTCGGGTTGAAGGCGATGTAGTCGGTGTAGCCGAAGTGGCCGGTGCCGACGCGGCTCGCCAGCTCCTTGTCGCCGGTGATCTTGGCGAGCTCGGCGGCGGTGAGGTTGGTGTCGGTGGTGACGGCGGCCGCGTCCTTGCCGGCGCCGGAGGACAGCCGCTGGTTGATCACGGCGGCGGCCAGGCCGGACGTGACGTCGATCGTGTCCGGGTAGGCCTTGCGCTCCTCGTCGGTCTTCGGGTCCCAGTGGGTGTTGCGCTCCAGGACCAGGTGCTCGCCGTCGTTCTGGTTCGACACGACCTTGTACGGGCCGGACGAGAAGGGGTGGTTCTCGTACTTGGTGCCGGTGTCCTTGGCCTGCGGCACCGGGGCGAAGGAGGTCTGGGTGGCCAGGAACGGGAAGTCGCCCTCGGGCTTGTCCAGGTGGAAGACGATGGTCTTCGCGTCCGGGGTCTCGATGGAGTCCAGGCCGCCCTTGTCCTTGTACGGGCCCTGGTAGTCCTTGCCGCCGGTCAGCCAGTCCCGCAGGTAGGGGGCGCCGCCGGACAGTTCGCCGGCGAAGGACCGCTCGATGCCGTACTTGATGTCGGCGGTGGTGATGGGCGAGCCGTCCTCGTACTTCAGGCCGTCCTTGAGGTGGTACGTCCAGACGGTGGCGTCCGCGTTGGGGGTGCCGGTGTCGGTGGCCAGGTCCGGGACGACCTTGGCGCCCGGGGCGCCGTTCTCGCGGTTGCGCGTGGTCAGCGTGCGGAAGACCAGGCCGGGTATGTTGCCGCCGCCGGAGGTGTAGAGCCGGGCGGGGTCGAAGTCCTCCTGGGGCGACTGGTTGAGGACGTAGAGCGTGCCGCCCTTGGCGGGCTTGCCGCCGCCGGTTGCCTTGGCCCCGTTCTCCTCCGGGCCGCACGCGGCGGCGCCACCGGTGATCGCCAGGACGACGGCGGCCGCGGCGAGGCGGCGGGGTGTGACGGACAACTTGGACATCGAGAAGACCTTTCGCGGCTGCGAGGCAAGGGGGCGGGACGGAAGAAGGCCCGCAGGCAGCGGCGAACGGTCCTGTCAGGAGGACCGATGAAATACGTGCGTCAAGCACTGCGCCCACGGGCGGATGGCTCCGGGGCGGTGAAGGGGAGGATTCCCGTTACGCGTCCGGCACCGTGGAAGGGCGACACGAGATATCGGCCACACTCTGCCCGTCCACGCCGATGAGCGCCAGCTCGATGCTGGCGTCGGCGTCTGTGGCAGGGCGGTGCTGCGGCATGCCAGAAACATTGAACGATGAATCGCCCGATGTCAAAAAACCTATCCCCGGGGGTAGGGCCAGGCGTTCGGCTTGCAGGTCACTCCGTCGGCGGTCAGGAACTTCGTCTGCTGCATCATCACCGGGGCCAGAGCCCCGTTCTTCGGGCACAGCACGTGGTTGTAGCCGAGCCGGTGCCCGACCTCGTGGTTGATCAGCATCTGGCGGTAGGCGAACATCCTCGCCGGGCCGTACGTCTCCGATCCCTGCGCCCACCGAAAAGCATTGATCATGGTGCGTGGAGTCGACGCCGCGTCACATGACACATTGTCAACTGTGGTGTCCAGACCGGATTCCGCGCACACCTTTGCCGTTGTCCCGGGACTTGCCAAAGTAATGACGATGTCCGCACGGCCCGTTGAAACGCGCTCGAAAGTGCGGGCGCCGTCGTGGGCCCAACTCCGTTTGTCGTTGAGCGTCGTGAAGACCGCGTCGGCAAAAAGCCGGCCGTCCAGCGGCAGGCCCTTCTCAACGTCGACCCGCACGCGCAGCAGCGTGCCCCTGCCCGGCGCCTTCTGGTGGCCGCCCACGGTCTGGAAAGCGCCGCCCAGGTGCAGGTCCTTGCCGAGCGGGTACTGCCGGGCCATCGCCTGGTCGTAGGTGAGCGGCGCGACGGCGGCGGACGGCGGGGCCGAGGGGGTGGCCCGGCCCTCGGAACGGGACGCGGAGTCCTCTGCGCCCCGGGAGGGGCCGGTGGCGCCGGCCGTCGCCGGACGCTTCGCGTCGTCGCCGCCGTACAGCTGCCCGGCCACCACGACGGCCAGGACGGTGACCACCGCGGCTGCGGCCGTTCCGGTGAACGCGCGCCCCTTGGCGCTCTTCTTCGGCGCCTCCTCGGCGGGCCCGTCCTCCTCCACCGTCCCGGGGGCCGGCGATGCGACGGCGTCGAAAGCGGCGACGAAGTCCTGCCGCGGGCCGGGTATTCGGCGGTCGGCCGGACGCGGCGCGGTGCGCTGGCGCGGCAGCAGCCCGGCCGCCCGGCGGCCGCCGGTATCGGCGGGGTCGTCGGTGTCGGCGGGATCGTCCGTGTCGGCGGGGCCTCGAAGGTCATCCGGGACCAGCCCCGAGTCGGCGAGATCCGCCGGCCGCGTGCCCCGCGGGGTGCGCGGCGAGGTCCAGGAGCCGGTCCGGCCCCAGGCGGAGTGCTCCCGGTGCTCCGGGTGCCCGTGCCCCGGGCCCTCCTGCCGGTCCCGGGCGGTGTCACCGGGCCGGAAGCCGTCCCAGCCGCCGGGGGCCGGGGTGTTCGGGCCCGCCGGACGCGGCGGGACCGTGGTGGCCGGGCCGCCGCGCCTGCGGCGCCCGTTGCCCGAGCCGCCGGATATGCCGCCGGAGGTGTCGTCGCGGCGGCCGTCGCGGCCGCCCGGTGCGCTGTGCCTGCCCATGCCGTCAGTGATCCGTCCGCGCGTCCGTGTCCGTGGCGTCCAGCAGCTCGCGGAAGGCCCGCGACACCGCGTCCGGGTGCTCCATCATCGCGACGTGCCCGCTGTCGGGGAGCAGCAGCAGCCTCGCGTCCCGGAAGGTACGCGCGGCACGGTACGCCATCCGGGGGGCGACGAGCCTGTCCCGGCCCCCGTACACCAGCAGGGTCGGCGCCAGCACGCGCTCGGCCTGCCGCCACAGATTGTGCTGGCCGCCCAGGGTGTAGGCGTCGATGATGCCGCGCGCGGAACGTGTCAGCGCGTCCCAGAAATAGGGGAGGGCCAGCCGGCGCGCGTACTCCTGCGCGTGCTCGGCGAAGGCCTCCTCGGTCACCTTGCCCGGGTCGCCGTAGCAGAGCGAGAGCAGCTGCTGGGTGCGCCGGTCCACCGTCCAGCCCCGGGTCGCCCGGGTGAAGAGCCCGGCCACGCCGGGCACCCCGAGGATGCCGGTCGGCCAGGCGCTGCGCTGCGGCGGCACCTCGGGCAGGGCGGGCGAGATCAGAGTGAGGGTGCGGACCAGGTCGGGCCGGGCCGCGGCCACCTTGGTGGCGACCGCCCCGCCCAGGGAGTTGCCGAAGAGGTGCACGGGACCGCGCCCGGAGGCCTCCATGAGGCGCACGACCGCGCGCGCGTGCCCCCCGATCGTGTAGTTGCCGTCGTCCGGCGGCGGCGAGTAGCCGAATCCGGGCAGGTCCAGGGCCTCGCCGCGGACCCGGTCGGACACCACGCCCATCAGCATCGACCAGTTGAGGGAGGAGCCGCCCAGGCCGTGCACGAAGAGCGCGGGGGGCAGCCGCTCGTCCTCGTCGGCGCGGGCTCGGACGGTCAGCGTCAGGCCCGGCAGGGACACGACGCGCACGCTCTCCCCGTCCCCTGCTCTGGGCCCCGCAGGCGGCAGAGGCACGGCGGCAAGTGCGGCTTCGCGGGACTCCGTCGAGGACATGGGGCAATGTTACGAGACGATCACGCGTACGCTTGTGTGTTCGCTCTCACACGCGCCGTCGGGTTTTTTTCGTCCCTCCCGTCACTCTGCAGGGGCGGATGACGTCTCCTACGCTCGCAAGAGGGGAACGAGGGAAACGAGGGGAACAAGGACAAACAGACGGACACAGCGCAAGCGGCCGGGCGGTCCCGTGCGAGACCGGGTCCGCCGGTTCCGGACAGGAAGGGAGGTGCCCGTGTCCGACGACATCGAGACATTCGACGGTGACCTCACCGACGTCACCGACCTCGCCGAGCTCACCGACGACCTGGAGGACACCGAGGCCGACATCGAGGCCCCCGAGAACGACATCGCCGAGCAGCACCTGGAGCTGCTCCAGCACCGCGACGTCCCGATCACCGAACGGCCCGACGACGCCGATCCGGCCGACGTCGCCGAGCAGCGACGGGTGGTGGAACTGGACGAGGACGACTACAGGTGAGTTCCACTTGGTGAGAATGTGCGTTCGCACAGCGCATGGCCCCACTACCGAAAAGTACGATGGCACCCGCAGCGCAGAACGACATCACTTGGGAGGCGGCGTGACAGCCATCGAGCAGACTGAGGCGCGCCCTCGCGGGACCCGCCTGCCGCGCCGGGCCCGGCGCAACCAGCTGCTGGGCGCGGCCCAGGAGGTGTTCGTCGCCCAGGGCTACCACGCCGCCGCGATGGACGACATCGCCGAGCGCGCGGGCGTCAGCAAGCCCGTGCTCTACCAGCACTTCCCCGGCAAGCTGGACCTCTATCTGGCCCTGCTGGACCAGCACTGCGAGGCCCTGCTGGACGCGGTCCGCACCGCCCTGGCCTCCACCTCGGACAACAAGCAGCGCGTGGCGGCCACCATGGACGCCTACTTCGCGTACGTGGAGGACGAGGGCGGCGCCTTCCGGCTGGTCTTCGAATCGGACCTGACCAACGAGCCCGCGGTGCGCGAGCGCGTCGACAAGGTCTCCCTCCAGTGCGCCGAGGCGATCAGCGAGGTGATCGCCGAGGACACCGGGCTGGCCACCGAGCAGTCCATGCTGCTGGCCGTCGGCCTCGGCGGCGTCTCCCAGGTCGTGGCCCGCTACTGGCTCTCCAGCGGCAGCTCCATGCCCCGGGACACCGCGGTCCAACTGCTGACCTCACTGGCCTGGCGCGGCATCGCCGGCTTCCCGCTGCACGGCACCGAACACTGACTGTTCGCTGTGGGCGTGCCCGTCGGCCGATCGGCGGGGCGCGGGCGCGGCTAATGTGTCCTGCGTACGGCGCGAATCACCGCGCACACCGCAGACCGTTCGGAGGGACGAAAGCCGTGGAGGTCAAGATCGGCGTGCAGCACGCGCCGCGTGAGATCAGCATCGAGAGCGGGCAGACGGCCGAGGAAGTCGAGAAGGCCGTCGCCGACGCCCTGACGGGCACCGGCAAGCTGCTCAGCCTCACCGACGAGCAGGGCAAGCGCGTGCTCGTCCCCGCCGACCGGCTGGCCTACGTGGAGATCGGCGAGCCCGCCCAGCGCCGCGTGGGCTTCGGCGCCCAGCTCTAGCCGCGACGCGGCTCCGGAACACGACGGCGGGTCACCCTCACGAGGGGGGTGGCCCGCCGTTTCGCGTTCCCCTGCGGAGGGGTAGGACCCCGAGCGACCGTCACCTCAGGGAGGGGCCGCCGCATGCTGTGGGAAACGATCGCGTTCGCCGCCGCCGGGCTCGTCGTCGCCTATGTGGCGACCAGGCTGCTCCCCCGGCGCCGGCTCCCCGCGACACCGCTCGCCCTGATCACCGGCCCCGTGGCCGCCCTCGTCGGCGGCTCCATCGCCCGCACGGTGCTCGGCTCCGCGCTCTTCCCGCTCAACCTCACCCTCTCCGTGGCCGTGGCGGCCGCCCTGCTCTCCGTCCTCGTCCGCCGCCCCCGCCCCGACCACCACCGCCCCGCCCCGCGCCCGGCGTAGGCCCGAAGCGCCCCACTCCCCGCAAGGGAGCGGGGCTCGGCCCATCTCACCGAAGGCGCAGCGCACCCTGAGCAATGGCCCCTGCGTCCGGCGAGTGAGCCGAAGGGGACGCCGACGCGGTCGGGGAACCCGGACTCGCCCCCATACCGCTGGAGGGGCCGAGCACCGCTTCACCGCGCCGAAGTCGCATCGCGCGCCCTGAACCACACGACCAACTGCCCCGGCGAGTGAGCTGAAGGGGAGCGGTCGGTGTCGAAAGAGAGTGGGGGCACCCCCAGCGGTAGCTGGGGGTGCCCCCAACAGCGACTGAGCGACCCGGAGGCGAACCGAGCCCCAAAATTAGGCAGACAGCCCCAGGGCCGCCATGCGCTTGGTGTGGGCCTCGGTGATCCGGGTGAACATGCGCCCGACCTCCGCGAGGTCGAAGCCGTCCGCGACGCCGCCCACGAGCATCGTGGAGAGCGCGTCCCGGTCCGCGACCACCCGCTGCGCCTGCGACAGCGCCTCGCCCATCAGCCGCCGGGCCCACAGCGCGAGCCGGCCGCCGAGGCGCGGGTCGGCCTCGATCGCCGAGCGCACCTTCTCCACGGCGAAGGAGGCGTGGCCGGTGTCGTCGAGCACGGCGAGGACGAGCTCGCGGGTGTCGGTGTCCAGCCGGGCCGCGACCTCGCGGTAGAAGTCGGAGGCGATCGAGTCGCCCACGTAGGCCTTGACCAGGCCCTCCAGCCAGTCCGAGGGTGCGGTCTGGCGGTGGAACTCGTCCAGCGCGGCCGCGAAGGGCTCCATGGCCTGGGTCGGGGCCGCCTCGATCGCCGAGAGCCGGTCGCGCAGCTGCGCGAAGTGGTGGAACTCGGCGGACGCCATCGCGGCGAGCTCCGCCTTGTCCTCCAGGGACGGCGCGAGCTTCGCGTCCTCCGCCAGTCGCTCGAACGCGGCCAGCTCCCCGTAGGCGAGCGCCCCCAGCAGATCCACGACCGCGGCGCGGTACTGCGGATCGGCGGACGCGGCGGCCCAGTCCTGGGCCGCGATGGTGGGAGCGTCGGGGGTCTCGGCGGGGGTCTCAGGCGTCTCCATGGTGCGCACAATAGCCAACCCCACCAGCCCGGCAACCATCCCGTACGACCCCGCCACGCGGAAGTCCCCGGGGGTGTGTCCCGCATCCCGGAAATCGGACCCCCTCGGCTGTGTGATTCCGGGGTACAGTGGTATGAGCCCGCCAGGTGAACCGGCGGGTAATGTGTGAACGAGCACCAATGGATGCCCGGTCGGTGGCCCGATCGGCTCCTACCGACCGCCCTCCCCGCGTCTGGGGAGGGGCCCGCTTCGCGGCGCACGCGAGGGCAGCGGTCCCGCGCACCTCGGCCGCCCATGGCCGTACGACACCCCGCGCGGTCAGCGCAGTTCCCTGCGCTCGACCCTCCCCGCTTCACAGCACGGCGCCGCGCCCAGAAACAGAAGAGGCAGCATCCTGACCACCATTACGACCTTCCGTGACCTGGGGATCCTCCCCGAAACCGCCGAGGCGCTCGAAGCCGTCGGCATCACCACCCCCTTCCCGATCCAGGAGATGACCCTGCCGGTCGCCCTGGCGGGGAACGACGTCATCGGCCAGGCCAAGACCGGCACGGGCAAGACCCTGGGCTTCGGCCTGCCGATCCTGGAGCGCGTCGTCGTCCCGGTCGACGTCGAGGCCGGGCGCGCCCGCCCCGAGGACGTCGTCGACGGCCCGCAGGCGCTGGTGATCGTCCCCACCCGTGAGCTGTGCCAGCAGGTGACCAACGACCTGCTGACCGCCGGCAAGGTGCGCAATGTGCGCGTGCTGGCGATCTACGGCGGCCGCGCGTACGAGCCGCAGGTCGAGGCCCTGAAGAAGGGCGTCGAGGTGGTCGTCGGCACTCCGGGCCGGCTGCTGGACCTGGCCGGGCAGAAGAAGCTCAGCCTCCGCAATGTGCGCGCACTGGTGCTCGACGAGGCCGACGAGATGCTCGACCTCGGCTTCCTGCCCGACGTCGAGAAGATCATCGACATGCTGCCGGTCAAGCGGCAGACCATGCTCTTCTCCGCGACGATGCCCGGAGCCGTGATCGGCCTGGCCCGCCGCTACATGTCGCAGCCCACGCACATCCGCGCCACGTCGCCGGACGACGAGGGCGCGACCGTCGCCAACATCACGCAGCACATCTTCCGCGCGCACTCCCTGGACAAGCCGGAGCTCGTCGCCCGCGTCCTCCAGGCGGACAGCCGCGGCCTGGCGATGATCTTCTGCCGCACCAAGCGCACCGCGGCCGATCTCGCGGAGCAGCTGGAGCAGCGCGGCTTCGCCTCGGGCGCGGTCCACGGCGACCTCGGCCAGGGCGCCCGCGAGCAGGCGCTGCGCGCCTTCCGCAACGGCAAGGTCGACGTCCTGGTCTGCACCGACGTCGCCGCCCGCGGCATCGACGTCGAGGGCGTCACGCACGTGATCAACTACCAGACGCCGGAGGACGAGAAGACCTACCTCCACCGCATCGGCCGCACCGGCCGCGCGGGCGCGTCCGGTACCGCGATCACCCTGGTCGACTGGGACGACATCCCGCGCTGGCAGCTGATCAACAAGGCGCTGGACCTGCCGTTCAACGACCCGGAGGAGACCTACTCCACCTCGTCCCACCTCTACGAGCTGCTGGGCATCCCGCAGGGCACCAAGGGCGTCCTGCCGCGCGCGGAGCGCACTCGCGCCGGGCTCGACGCGGAGGAGATCGAGGACCTGGGCGAGACCGGCGGCCGCGGCCGCGGTCGCGGCGGCCGCAAGGCTGCCGGTGCCGCGGTGGAGACCGAGGAGCGTCCGGCCCGCACCCGTGCCCCGCGCCAGCGCCGCCGCACCCGCGGCGGGAGCCCGGTGACGGAGGCGGCCGAGGGCGCCGAGCAGGCCGCCGAGGCCGCGCTCGACACCGCCGAGGGCGCACCGGCCGCGGAGCGCCCCGCACCGCGCCGCCGGCGCCGCACCCGTTCCGGCGCGGAGTCCGCGGCCGGAACGACGGGCACGGCCACGGCCACCGAGGAGACCGCCGCCGCGGAGGCGCCCGCCGCCCCGCGTCGCCGGCGCACGCGCGCCAGTGCGGCCTCCGCCACCACTCCCGCGCAGTCCGCGCCGACGGCCGGGACCGAGGCCCCGGCCGCGGCGGCTGCCGCCGAGGGCGACGGCGGCGAGGCCAAGGCCCCGCGCCGCCGGCGCCGTACCCGTACGGCCAAGCCCGCGGACACCGAGACGGCGGGCTGACACACCCCGCCCGGCGTATTGCCGGGACGGATACGACGGCGAACGGCCGGACACCCTCAGCGGTGTCCGGCCGTTCGCCGTCGCGCGCGACAGCCGTGGGGGGCGCGTAGCACGACGGAAACCCGCCGCGGATAGCCTCGCCGCATGAGCCGACCGCCGTTTGTGACCCTGCCCGAGAACGTCACCGCACACCCGCTGTCCACCGAACGCGGTCGCTTCGCCGTCCTGGAGGCGGTCCCGCCGGCGGGGACCGCGCGGCGCGGCACGGCACTGCTGGTGCCCGGCTTCACCGGCAGCAAGGAGGACTTCCTCGCGCTGCTGACGCCGCTGGCCGCGGCGGGCTTCCGCGCGGTCGCCGTGGACGGCCGGGGCCAGAACGAGTCGGTGGGCCCGCGGGACGAGTCGGCGTACGCGCAAGGGGAGCTGGCGGCCGACGTCCTCGCGCAGACCGCCGCGCTGGGCCCGGACGCGGGCCCGGTCCATCTGCTGGGGCACTCGATGGGCGGCCTCGTCGTGCGCGCCGCGGCGATCACGGCCGGGGCGGCGCCGGGCAGCGGTGTGCCGTGGGCGTCCCTGACGCTGATGAGCTCCGGGCCCGCCGCGATCGAGGCGGCCCAGCAGGCGCGGACGAAGCTGCTGCTGGAGGCGCTGTCCTCGATGGACATGGAGAGCGTGTGGCGGGCGATGCGCGAGCTGGACGCCCAGGATCTCGAGGGAACGGCGGGCGCGACCGGCGAGGTCGAGGAGTTCCTGCACCAGCGCTGGCTGCGCACCGTGCCCGAGCAGCTGATGGCGACGGGCGGGCAGCTGATCGCGGAGCCGGACCGGGTCGCGGAGCTGGCCGCGGTGCCGCTGCGCATGCTGGTGCTGTCCGGCGCGGTCGACCACGCGTGGCCGGTGCCGTGGATGGACGACATGGCGGAGCGGCTGGGTGCCCGCCGCGTGGTCGTCGAGGGCGCGGAGCACTCGCCCAACACTGAGCGCACCGCGGAGACGGCGGCGGCGCTCGTCGCGTTCTGGAACGGGAACGACGAGGCCTAGAGCCGGGCCTGCAGGTGCTCCCAGAAGCCGTCGCGCAGGACGCGGCGCAGGTCGGCGTGGCCGCGCAGCGAGATGTTGAGCATGCCCTCCGCCTCGACGAGCAGTTCCTGGTCGTAGGCGGGCGGCAGGTAGGGGTGGCCCGGCAGCAGCTCGGCCAGGGAGTCGCGGCCGCGGGTCGCCAGCCACTGGGAGGCGACGCGGGCACCGACGAAGTGCACGTCCTCGCGGGTGGGGATGGGGCCGGTGGGGATGGGCGCGTCGCCGTAGATGGGCGCGGTGCGCCGGGTGATGTACGGCTTGCAGAAGTCCAGGTCGAGCGTGCGCAGGCTGTCGACCTCCCACAGCAGGGGGTCGGCCTGGTTGCGTCCGTCGGCGGCCTCGATGCCCCACAGGTGGACGCGGGCGCCGTAGCCCTGGGCGGCCTCGACGGCCGAGACCAGGTCCTCGTCGCCGCCGATCAGCACGGCGTCGGAGATGGCCCGGTGCCGGGCCAGTGACTCCAGGTCGCTGCGGATCAGCGAGTCGACGCCCTTCTGCTGCCGGCTGGCGTTGAGGTTGCCGAGCCGCACCTTGACGTCGGGCAGCTCGGCGATGCGTTCCTGCTCGGCGCTGTGGATGCGGCGGCGGGCCCCGTCGTACCAGTAGACCCGCAGCAGCCGGCTGTCCGGGAAGAGCTTGCGGGCGCGGTCGATGAAGGCCTCGATGATCCCCTCGGCGTCGAGTTCGAAAGCCCTGCGGTCCTCGGTGCCCGCGACGAGCCGGCCGGCGGCGGCGTACACGTACCCGGCGTCCACGAACACGGCGTGGGTCGCCGGGGTCGTGGCGACCTCGGCGAGGACCCGCTGCAGGAGCTCGTTGGTGCGCTCGATGCCGGCGGCGATGGCGGAAAGGGCTTCGTCTTCCATAGAACTCACATTGTCCGGCGCCCCCGTCCGCACTCACAACCGGGACCTCGGCCGGGGGGCCGCTGCGGGCTGTTGTTACCTGCGGGTAGAAGGCGGCTCGAAAATTTTCCTTAGGACAGGGAAGGTTTTCGGCGCGGCAACAGTTGTCGATACATGAATGACCCACGCAGGTAACGGCTGCGACGCAGCCCCGTACTCCAATGGAGGAGTGCCCGGACGAAGGGAGAAGCCATGAAGACCATGCGCTTCGAGATCATGCGCCTCAACGACCAGGACGGCCGCGCCGTCGACTGCATGGTCGTGGACGCCGCCTCCGTCGATCAGATCGTCCAGCAGGCCGCCGCGATCGGCCAGCGCATCTACATCCGCCCGGTCGAAACGGCCTGACGGACACACAGCGGAAAGGGCCCCGTACGCCGCGGCTGCGGGGCCCTCGTCGTGCCCGCGTGCGGCGGGCGACGGACCGTCAGCCCTCGCCGCGGATGAAGCCGAAGACGCCGTTGGCGATCTGCTGCACGGCGATCGCCGAGAGCAGCATCCCGGACAGCCGGGTGACCAGGACCACACCGCCGTCCTTGATCAGACGGATGATCACCAATGAGTAACGCATCGTCAGCCAGAGCACCACGTGCATGGCGGCGATCGCGCACCACACCGACACCTGTTCCCCGAAGCCGTGTGCGCGCTGCACCGCGAGGATCACCGTCACGATCGCGCCCGGCCCGGCCAGCAGCGGCATGCCGAGCGGCACCAGCGCGACGTTGACGTCCTTGGTCTGCGTCGGCTCGTCCGCCTTGCCGGTGAGCAGGTCGAGCGCGATGAGCA
Source organism: Streptomyces sp. NPDC088732 (assembly GCF_044751205.1). NCBI lineage: Bacteria > Bacillati > Actinomycetota > Actinomycetes > Kitasatosporales > Streptomycetaceae > Streptomyces > Streptomyces sp. NPDC088732. The sequence goes on along the minus strand of NZ_JBIVLI010000004.1, from coordinate 430,651 downwards.
GCAGGAGCAGTCCGCCGGCGATCATCAGGGCGGGCACCGAGACATGCAGGTAGTCCAGGATCTGCTGGCCGCAGATCCCGAAGACGGTGACGACGCCGAGCGCGACCGAGGCGGCCTGCCAGGCCATGCGGCGCTGGACCTTGGCCGCGCGGCCGGAGGTGAGGGCGAGGAAGATCGGCGTGATGCCGGGCGGGTCCATGATCACGAAGAGCGTGACGAAGACGGACCCGAACAGGGTCAGGGAGAAGAGATCCATGGGCCTAGCGGTGTACGGGAGGGGTGAGCGGGGCCGCGCCGGTCGCCCTGCGGACGATCTCGCGGTAGACATCGGGGTCGGTGGTGTACTCGCCGAGCCGGCAGGTCTTGCGCGTGCCGTGGTAGTCGCTGGAGCCCGTGGCGAGCAGCCCCAGTTCGGCGGCGAGGTGGCGAAGCCGGGCGCGGGTGGACTCGTCGTGGTCCATGTGGTCGACCTCGATGCCGTCCAGTCCGGCCGCGGCCAGCTCCTGGATCATGCTCTCCGGAACGACCGCCCCGCGTTTGACGGCGGCGGGGTGCGCGAAGACGACGACTCCGCCGGCGTTCTTGACCAGGCGGATCGCCGCGAAGGGGTCCAGCTCGTGCTTCTCGACGTAGGCGCGGCCACCGGGGCCGATCCACTCGGGGGTGAACGCCTCGGCGATGCTGTCCACCAGGCCCGCGTCGATGAGTGCCTGCGCGATGTGCGGGCGGCCCACGGCACCGTCGCCCGCGATGCGGGCGACCTGGTCCCACGTCACCGGCACGCCGTATTCGCGGAGTTTGGCCACCATGGCCTGCGCACGGGGCGTCCGGTCGTCGCGCACGAGTTCGCGCTCCCGGTGCAGCTCCGGCTCCAGCGGGTCGAAGAGGTAGGCGAGCATGTGCATGCTCACGCCGTCGTGCCGGCAGGAGAGCTCGGCGCCGGTGACCAGGGTCAGGCCGCTCTCACCGCGGGCGTGCAGCTCGTCGAGCGCCTTCCCGGCCTCGGCGTGCCCGCCCACCGTGTCGTGGTCGGTGAGGGCCACCACGTCCAGCCCCGCGGCGGCCGCGGCCCGGACCAGCCCGGCCGGGGTGTCGGTGCCGTCGGACGCCGTGGAGTGGGTGTGCAGGTCGATGCGCACGAACGTCACTCCAGGGCTCTCGGTGCTCGGGGCCGGCCACGGACGGCGGCCCTCCGATTACCAGGATAACTGCCCGGCGAGCCTGTGAATCTCAGGAGAGCAGGCGGGGGGAGAGCGCCCCGCACGGAACGAGGTCGATCTCGGCGCCCGCCTCGCGGAGATCGGTCAGTATCAGCTCGTCGTAGATGAGCAGTCCGGACTCCTCCGGCCAGACGATCGCCCACAGCCACAGGCCGAACGATTCGCCCGCGAAGACGGCCCGGTCCAGCGGGACGCCCGACACGTGCCACAGGGGGGTCGGCCGCCCCGCGGCGACCACCTTGGCGGCCGGCGGCTTGCCGACGCACATCTGCGGCCCCGGATCGGGCCCGGCGATGCCCGCGAACCGCGCGCCGAGGCCCACGCCCAGTTCCTCCGCGACCAGCACCATCTCCCCCGGGCCGCCGAGCGGCCCCGGGCCGGAGCAGGCGACCGCCGTCGCCCGGCCGCCGCTGCGGTCGTCGCCCGCCGAGGAGACACCGCTGAACAGCCAGCCGACCGGCAGCGGCCAGGGCATCCACACCGGGACGCGGGCACGGCTGACGACAACGCCGAGCGCCTCGACACTCGGCGGTACGACGGGCTGCATCGGGTACACGGCGCCGTGCTCGTCGCACTGCCAGGAGTCGGCGAAGAGGCCGGGCGCGCGGACCCGTCCACCGCACTTCGGGCAACTGGGTTCGCCCCTCATACCGCCCCACGGTCCTACCACGGCGTGCCCGCGTCAAGGACGATCACCCGTCCGGGTCGGAGCGGACGACGCGGGCCCCCGGTGCAACGCCCCGGCACGGTGCGGCCGTCAGCCGGAGAGCGGCACCGACGCGCGCAGCGGGTCGCGCAGGTCGGTGCCCGCCTCCAGCCACCGCTCCTGCAGCGGACCCGCACCCCGCACGCGCTTCCAGGCGGCCTCGTTGGCCGTCATGGGCAGCAGCGGGAAGAAGCGGACCGGGTCCATCGGCGGATCGAGGTCGAGGTCCTCGACGAGGCCGCCGGGCTCGGCGACCAGGACGGCGGAGAACGCGGCGCCGGGCCACAGGGGTTCGCCGACGTCCAGCGAGTTGCCGGGGGCCACGACCACCCCCTCGACCTGGGGCGAGGCGGCCAGCACGGCGAGCGGGCGCAGCACCTTGTCGATGTCGGCGCCGCTTCCGGAGCGCAGGGTGAGCACGAGTTCGGCCCGCGGGCCGCGCACGGGGTCGGCGACGGTGACCGACAGGGGCGCCGCGAAGGTCGACGGGGCCGTGCCGGCGGAGGGGCCGGCGGGGTCGTTCATGGGGGCGCGGGACATGCCGAGCGTCGCGTAGCGCACCAGTTCCCCGTGATGGGAGTCGCGGACGTCCCGGAAACGCAGCACCTCGATGCGCTCGGTCCCGAGGAAGGTGACCGCCGCACGCGCGTCCGGTTCCCCGAAGGACATGCGCAGACGCGCCTCGACGAGCCCCAGTACATCGACCATGAGCCGAGCATAGAGCGCGTATGAAATGGGCAAAGGAGCGCTGTGGGGCTTTGGGTGCCTGGTAGGGTGGGCCGTCGGCCACGCCGGTAGAGGCGTGCTCGACTTCCCCCAGCGGGGACAGGCCGGAGGAGGTGGGGCTGCGATGGATCCTAGTCGACCGTGCAGTACCGGCAGCTCTTCCGCCCGGCAACTCTCCTGATCCCCAGCGTTCCGTACCCGGCCACCAGGCCGTGAAACCAAGAAATTCACGGAACCTCAGGGGATTTTCGGAACCCCCCGCGAGCGCTCGCGTGCCCCGCCGCCGCCCCGCTCGCACTCCTGGTCTGCCCGGGCCGCCTGCCGCCTCCGGAAGAGCTCGCTGAACTGCGCAGTGATCAACGGTGATCACCCCTGCCCTGATCCGCATTTCAGTCCGGCCAGTCCGTGAAGGAGCTTGCCATGTCGATGATCCGCGACCTCCGCGCAGTCGTCCGTCCCGCCCTGCGCAAGAGCAGCACTTCGTACGACTACGGCCCGGACCGCTCCCGCACCGCAGGCGTGCCCAGCGCCGTCGTGGACTGCGCCGTCTACCGCGACGGCCGCCGCAGCAGCGACCACATCACCCCGCGCGAGGCGCTGGAGAAGGTGAGCGGCGGCGACGAGGGCTTTGTGTGGATCGGCCTGCACGAGCCGTCCGAGCGCGAGTTCTCCGAGATCGCGGACGTCTTCGGGCTGCACCCGCTGGCCGTGGAGGACGCCGTCCACGCCCACCAGCGGCCCAAACTGGAGCGGTACGACGACACGCTCTTCATGGTCTTCAAGACCATCCGCTACGTCGAGCACGCCGAACTCACCGCCACCAGCGAGGTCGTGGAGAGCGGCGAGGTCATGGTCTTCACCGGCCGGCAGTTCGTCATCACCGTCCGGCACGGCGGGCACGGCTCGCTGCGCGCGCTGCGCCACCGTCTCGAGGACGACCCCGAACTGCTGGCCAAGGGCCCCTCCGCGGTGCTGCACGCCATCGCCGACCAGGTCGTCGACGACTACCTGGCGGTCTCCGAGGCCGTCCAGGACGACATCGACGAGGTGGAGATCGACGTCTTCTCCGCGCAGGGCAAGTCCCCGCGCGCCACGGACGCCGGACGGATCTACCAACTCAAGCGCGAGGTACTGGAGTTCAAGCGCGCGGTCTCCCCGCTGCTGCGGCCGATGCAGATGCTCAGCGAGCGTCCGATGCGCGTGGTGGACCCGGAGATCCAGAAGTACTTCCGGGACGTCGCCGACCACGTCGCCCGTGTCCACGAAATGGTCGTCGGCTTCGACGACCTGCTCAACTCCATCCTCCAGGCCAACCTCGCCCAGGCGGCGGTCGCGCAGAACGAGGACATGCGCAAGATCACCTCCTGGGCGGCCATCATCGCCGTCCCGACCATGATCTGCGGTGTGTACGGCATGAACTTCGAGCACATGCCGGAACTGCACTGGCGCTACGGCTACCCGATGGTGCTGGTCGCCATCGGCGGCATCTGCCTCGCGATCCACCGCATCCTGCGCCGCAACGGCTGGCTGTAGGGCCGGAGCCGGGTCAGCCCTTCCTGCGGTCGGCGAGGACGACCAGGGCCAGCCCGGCCAGGATCACCACCAGCGCCGGGTAGGCGCCCACGGGCGGGGTCTGGCCCAGCCAGAGGGCCGCGACCAGCGCGGCACCCGGCGTCTCCAGCAGGATCGCCGTGGAGGTCGTCGAGGCGCCGAGGCCGCGCACCACGCGGTTGAGGATGGTGTGCCCCAGCAGCTGCGCGGCGACGGTCAGCGCGGCGAGCTTCAGCCAGGTCGTGCCCGAGTAGCCGGCGAGCGCGGAGCCGGAGACCAGGCAGGCCACGAGCAGCGCCACCGCGGTGGTGGTGTAGCAGACGAGGCTGTACGCGGTGGTGCTGACGGTCCGTCGGACCTCCGCGCCCAGCAGGACGTAGCCGGCGGCCGCGATGCCGCCGGCCAGCGCCAGCCCGTCCCCGGCCAGGGCGCGCGGCGACAGCGACAGGTCGACGCCGGTGAGGATCACCACGCCGAGGACGGCGAGGCCGGTGCCCGCCCACACCAGTGCGGGCTGCCGCTGACCGCGCAGCCGCAGCAGCAGCGTGGTCCACACCGGCGTCGTGGTGACCATGGCCGTCGATGACGCCACTGAGGTCATCGACAGGCTGGGCAGCCAGAGCCCGAAGTGCAGGGCCAGCACCACGCCCGCGGCGAGCGACAGCCACAGGGCCCGCCGGCCCATGCCGCGCAGCTCCGCGCGGTGCCGCAGCAGCGCGAACGGGCTGAGCACACCCACCGCCATGGCGTTGCGCCAGAACGCGATGGCGAGCGCGGGCGCGGCCGTGGCGGCGATGAGCGGGGCCGACAGCGACACCCCGGCGATGGCCACCGCCAGCAGCGCGAAGTCCAGCGGCGCCTTGGCGTGCGGGACGGCGTCCGGGGCCTCGGCAGCCTTCGTCAGAGCGGGGCTGCTGCTGGTGGGCGGCGCGGCGGACACGCGGGTTCTCCTCGGGGCGGCGGGACGACGACCCCCATAGCGTAAGGCCCGTACCCCACCCGCGCTCCTGTCGTCTCACGATGCGTGCGACCGACGGCCCCGGGAGGTCAGGCCATAGTCTTGGCGCATGACGGAAACCGTGGAGCAGCCCCTGCTGGACCAGGCACTCATCGAGGAGGCCGCGAAGAAGTCGGGGCTGCTGTGGGCCGACGGTCAGGCGCTGTGGCACGCGTGGGTGGACGGCGCGGTCGTGGTGGTCGGCGGCGGCCCCGGCGAGCAGCCGCTGCCCGGGCTCTCCCCCGGCGGCACGGCGCTGGTCACCCTCCGCAGCAAGGACAAGGGCGGCCGGCTGGTCGCCTTCCCGGCCCGGGTCACGGAACTGCCGCCGCACGAGGAGGCGTGGACCGCCGCCGTCGCGGAACTCAAGGGCAAGCGGCTCAACGCGCCGGACGCCGAGACGATGACCGAGCGCTGGGCGCGCGAATGCCGCGTCCTGCGCCTGGAGCCGGCGGGGGCGCCCACCGAGCGGCCCGGCCGGATGCCGGAGCACAGCGGCGCCGCGACTCCGGTGCCCACCACCGCCACCACCCGCCGCCCGGTCCCGGCCGGTCTGCCCAAGCTGCTGTTCCGGAGGCGCGGCCGCGGGTGAGGAAAGCCGCGGGGTCGCATCGTCCGCGCAGCCCGGGCACGACCCGGCCGGCCTCGGAACGACCGGCAAGCGCACCCGCGCGTACCGGCCGCAGTCCAACGGCGGTGCCGAACGCTTCCACCGCACCCTGCCCCAGGAACGGGCCTGCACCCGGCCCCACCGATGCCGCACCGCACGGCACCCGGAGGCAAGCCGGCCATCAACCATGGGGGCTAGGACGTCACGGACCGGCCGTAGTCGACGACCTCGTCCCTGTCGGGGGCGCGCAGCGCGAAGTCCTTGCCCCAGTCGGCCATGGTCAGCGTGCCCGCGCCGCCGGCCCGCTCGAAGCGCAGCGGGTAGGGCGTGCCCTCCAGGGAGACGTCGATCGTGCCGCCGCTGCCGCCGTCCGCGGTGACCGCGATCGTGCGGGCGGAGCCGACCTTGCGGTGGTCGCCGACCGCGAGGTCGCCGTGCAGCACGAAGAAGTCGTCCAGCAGCACCTTCTTGTCGGTGAAGCCGCTGAACTGGCCGTAGGCGGGATCACCGGTGGGCACCTTGACGTACTTGTCCTTGAGCTTGGCGCCGACCTCGTCGCCGTAGAAGCCCGCGCCCGCCTTCAGGTACAGGTCCTTGCCGACCCTCAGCAGCTCGAAGGTGCTGCCCCGGGTGCTGACCTCGCCGAAGCCGCCTCCCGCGCGCAGCCGCATGTCCAGGGTGTAGGTGCGGCCCTTGCTGACGACCGTGCCGGACAGCCGGACGGTGTCGGCGGCCTCCGCCGCGGCGCGGGCGCGCTGCTCGATGGTGGTGGGCGGCAGCTTGCCGACGCCGTTGGTCCCCGCGTCCGGATCACCCGCGCATCCCGTCAGGAGGGGGAGCGCGAGCAGTGCGCACACGAGTGCGGGGAGCGCGGCTGAACGGCGGCCGGGGATCACGGGGTTCTCTTCCTCCTGCGGTCGTCGCCACCGGACCGAGCGGCGGGGCGGAGCCGAAGCTACCGAAGCGTACCCCCGGCCGGGTGACCGCCTGTGAACACGATGCGAAGCCCCCGTGGAGCATCCCCGCGCGCCCGGCGCGACCTGCGGCGTTAGCCTGACCGCATGGCAGCCGGAACCTCCCGGGTCTTTCTCTCGCACCTGTCGGGAGTGCGGGTCTTCGACCCCAACGGGGACCAGGTCGGCCGGGTCCGGGACGTGATCGTGATGCTGCGGGTCGGCGGCCGCCCGCCGCGCGTGCCCGGCCTGGTGGTCGAGGTGGCGAGCCGGCGCCGGATCTTCCTGCCGATCACGCGGGTGACGGGCGTGGAGTCCGGCCAGGTCATCACGACCGGTGTGGTCAACATGCAGCGCTTCGAGCAGCGCCCCACCGAGACCCTGGTCATCGGCGAGCTGCTGGACCGGCGGGTCACCCTGGTCGAGACAGGCGAGGAGGTGACCGTGCTGGACGTGTCGATGGTGCGGCTGCCCGCCCGCCGCGACTGGGAGATCGACAAGGTCTTCGTCCGCCGCGGCAAGGGGCGCGTCGGGCTTCCGTGGCGGGGCGCCGGCGGACGGCGGGCGGGCGAGACCCTGACCGTGGAATGGTCGGCGGTCACCGGCTTCTCGCTGGACGAGCACGCGCAGGGCGCGGAGGCGCTGCTCGCCACCTTCGACCAGTTGCGCCCGGCGGACCTCGCCGGCGTGCTGCACCATCTGTCGCCCAAGCGCCGTGCCGAGGTGGCGGCCGCGCTCGACGACGACCGGCTGGCCGACGTCCTGGAGGAGCTGCCCGACGACGACCAGGTGGAGATCCTCGGCAAGCTGAAGGAGGAGCGGGCGGCCGACGTCCTGGAGGCGATGGACCCCGACGACGCCGCCGACCTGCTCGCCGAGCTGCCCGAGCGGGTGCAGGAGCGGCTGCTCGATCTGATGGAGCCCCACGAGGCCGCCGACATGCGGCGGTTGATGTCGTACGAGGAGCGCACGGCGGGCGGCCTGATGACGACCGAGCCGATCGTGCTGCGCCCGGACGCCACCGTCGCCGACGCGCTCGCGCGGGTCCGCAACCCCGATCTGTCCGCCGCGCTCGCCGCCCAGGTGTACGTGTGCCGGCCGCCGGACGAGACCCCCACCGGCAAGTACCTGGGCACCGTGCACTTCCAGCGGCTGCTGCGCGACCCGCCGTTCACGCTGGTCAGCTCGCTGCTCGACAGCGACCTGGAGCCGCTGCGCCCCGACACCCCGCTGCCGGCCGTCACCAGCTTCCTGGCGACCTACAACATGGTGGCCGTGCCGGTCGTGGACGAGGGCGGCTCGCTGCTCGGCGCGGTGACCGTCGACGACGTCCTGGACCACCTGCTGCCGGAGGACTGGCGGGAGACCGAACTGCACGGGGCGGCGGGCGATGAGTGACGAGCGCCCCCGCGTCCGGCTGGACCAGCCGCTCGCCCGCCGGATCAGCCTGCTGCCCGCCTACGACCCCGAGGCCTTCGGACGGCTGTCGGAGAAGATCGCCCGCTTCCTGGGGACGGGCCGCTTCATTGTCTGGATGACCGTGGTCATCGTGGCGTGGGTGGCGTGGAACGCGCTCGCGCCGCCCGGCATGCGGTGGGACCCGTACCCGTTCATCTTCCTCACCCTCATGCTGTCCCTCCAGGCCTCCTACGCCGCCCCGCTCATCCTCCTGGCCCAGAACCGGCAGGACGACCGGGACCGGGTCAATCTGGAGCAGGACCGCAAGGCCAACGAGCGGAGCATCGCCGACACCGAGTACCTCACCCGCGAGATCGCCGCGCTGCGCCTGGGACTCGGCGAGGTCGCCACCCGCGACTGGATCCGCTCGGAGCTCCAGGAACTGCTGAAGGAGATGCACGAGCCCAGGCGCGCCGACGCGGACTGAGGGCCCGCGGCCCCGTGTGAACCCGACCACCGCGGGTCATGGGCCGTTCACGGCGACGTACCATCGAGCCATGGCTGACGACACTCCCGCAGGCGCTGTCTCGCTCGACGCGGTGCGCGCCGCCCTCGCGACGGTGAACGATCCCGAGATCCACAAGCCGATCACCGACCTGGGCATGGTCAAGTCCGTCGACATCGCCGACGGCGGAGCGGTGCGGGTCGGCGTGTACCTGACGGTGTCGGGCTGCCCGATGCGGGACACCATCACCAGCCTGGTGACGGCGGCGGTCGCGAAGGTCGCGGGCGTCACCGGGGTCAGCGTCGAACTGGACGTCATGAGCGACGAGCAGCGCCGCGAGCTGGCCTCCTCGCTGCGCGGCGGGCAGGCCGAGCGCGAGATCCCCTTCGCCCAGCCGGGCTCGCTGACCCGTGTGTACGCGGTGGCCTCCGGCAAGGGCGGCGTCGGCAAGTCCTCGGTGACGGTGAACCTCGCCGCCTCGATGGCCGCCGACGGCCTCAAGGTCGGTGTGGTCGACGCCGACATCTACGGCCACAGCGTGCCCCGCATGCTGGGCGCCGACGGCCGCCCCACGCAGGTCGAGAACATGATCATGCCGCCCTCGGCGCACGGCGTGAAGGTCATCTCCATCGGCATGTTCACCCCGGGCAACGCCCCCGTGGTGTGGCGCGGCCCGATGCTGCACCGCGCGCTCCAGCAGTTCCTCGCCGATGTGTACTGGGGCGACCTGGACGTGCTGCTGCTCGACCTGCCGCCCGGCACCGGCGACATCGCCATCTCCGTCGCCCAGTTGGTCCCGAACGCCGAGATCCTCGTCGTGACGACGCCCCAGCAGGCGGCGGCCGAGGTCGCCGAGCGCGCCGGCACCATCGCCGTGCAGACCCACCAGAAGATCGTCGGCGTCATCGAGAACATGTCCGGGCTGCCCTGCCCGCACTGCGGCGAGATGGTCGACGTCTTCGGCAGCGGCGGCGGCGAGCGCGTGGCGGAGGGCCTGACCCGCACGACCGGCGCCAACGTGCCGGTGCTGGGCCAGATCCCGATCGACGTCCGGCTGCGCGAGGGCGGCGACGACGGCCGCCCGGTCGTGCTCACCGACCCGGAGTCCCCCGCGGGCTCCGCGCTCCGCGACATCGCCGGCAAGCTCGGCGGGCGGCAGCGCGGCCTGGCCGGGATGTCCCTGGGCATCACGCCGCGCAACAAGTTCTGAGCGGCACCTGCCGCCGTGTCAGGGGCGTCCTCCGCGCGAGGGCGCCCCTGCCGTGCGTCCGGGGGTCAGCGCCGGTAGGCGTGGATGTCCTTGACCCGTGACAGCCCGAGACCGTAGGCGCTCATGCCGCGCCCGAACGCGCCGAGATGCACCCCGCGCGCCGAACCGGCCATCACCCAGCCGTACTCGGACTCGCGGTAGTGGAAGGGCGTCGGCTCGCCGTCCACCGGCAGGGTCAGCGCCGACCAGCCGGCGCCGTCGAGGTTGTCGGCGAGATCCCAGGCGATGGCCGTCTGCTGGTCCAGCCAGTCCTCGCGCAGATGACGGTCCATCTGGGTGGGCCAGGTGCACGACAGCAGGCCGGAGCCGGCCAGCCACGCCGCGGAGGACACCGAGGTCTCCTCCAGGACGCCCGTGCCGTCCGCGCTGCGCCGTACCGGGCGCTCCGCGACCGTCACGACCACCACGAAACGGCGCTCGTCCGGGGTGGGTTCGACCTTGACGGAGGGCTCGTCGCCGTGGCCCGTCGAGCCGTGCTCCACGGTGCCGTCCGCGCTCCTGCCGACGGGTGCGAGCCAGCGGTGCCCGGTGAAGGCCTCGTCCAGCCCGTACCAGGCGAAGTCGGCCCTGAGATAGCCGTCGATCGTACGATCCGCTGGATCAGCTGTGGTCTCCATACGCGCGGCGCCTCCTCCATAAGGGCAAACAAAGGGAGAATAGCCACTCGCGCGACCTGAACGGGGCAGGGGCCCCGGTTCAGGTGGCGTCGGAGTCGAACGGCGGAGCCTCGCCCGGCTCCAGCCCGTCCCGCTTCTTCAGCCGGTCCGGCGTGCCGGAGGACCCGGAGGAACCGGCGGACGAACCGCTGTCCCGCCCGTGGACCGCGTCGGCGACCGCGGACATCTCCTCCTTGAAGTCGAATCCGTTGCGGATCTCCTTCAGGCCGAGTTCGTCGTTGTCCAGCAGCTGCTTGCGGACGAAGTTGCGCGGGTTGAGGTCCTCGAACTCGAAGTCCTTGAACTCCGGGCCCAGCTCCTTGCGGATGTCGGCCTTGGCGCTGTCGGAGAACTCACGCACCTTGCGGATGAACTGCGTGACGTCCCTGATGACCTTGGGCAGCTTGTCGGGCCCGAACACGAGCACGGCAAGGATCACGAGCGCGACGACCTCCAGCACGCCTATGTCTGAAAACACCGTGCAGCTCCTCGTGGTCCTCGGCCGGCGGACGAAATCCCGCGGATCTCACCGTACCTGCCCGAACCAGGAAGACGGGAGTGGGCCGGGGTCAACAGTAGACCGCGCCGGGGTAAACCCGGGCCCGGGGTCAGCCGGTGGCCGAGCCCAGGACCAGCTGGACGCTGCGCTCCTTGCCGCCCCGCTTCAGGGTGAGGGCCAGCTTGTCGCCGGGACGGTGGCTGCGGATGCGCACGATCAGTTCCTCGCCGCTGTGCACCCGTTTGCCGTCGATGGCGGTGATCACATCGCCGGGCTCGATGCCGGCCTTGGCGCCGGGACCGTTCGGGGTGATGGAGTCCCCGTCGCCCTCGCCCTCGGGGCTCACCTGGGCGCCGTCGCCGTCGTACTGCAGATTGATGCTGACACCGATCACCGGATGGGTGGCCTTGCCGTTGTTGATCAGCTGCTCGGCGACCCGCTTCGCCTGGTTGACGGGGATCGCGAAGCCCAGGCCGATGCTGCCGCCCTGGCTGCCGTTGCCGAAGGGGTCGGAACTGCTGTCGGCCGAGCGGATGGCACTGTTGATGCCGATGACCAGGCCCCGGGAGTCCACCAGCGGGCCGCCGGAGTTGCCCGGGTTGATCGGGGCGTCGGTCTGGATGGCGTCGACGTAGCTGACGTCGCTGCCCTCGGTCTCGCCGCCCGCGGTGATCGGGCGCTGGGTGGCGCTGATGATGCCGGAGGTCACGGTGCCCTCCAGGCCGTACGGGGCGCCGATGGCGACCACCGGGTCGCCCACCTGGGCGGCGTCGGAGTCGCCGAGGGTGACCGGGCGCAGGCCCTTGACGCCGGCGACCTTGATGACCGCCAGGTCGTAGCCGGTGTCGCGGCCGACGATCTTCGCGGTCCGGATCTGGCCGCCGTTGAAGGTCACCGAGATGGTGCCGCTCTTCGCGACGGTCTCCACGACGTGGTTGTTGGTGAGGATGTGGCCCTCGTCGTCCAGCACGAAGCCGGTGCCGGTGCCCTCCCCGCTGTCGCTCTTGACGTGGATGTAGACCACGCCCGGCAGGACCTTGGCGGCGATGCCCGCGACGCTGTCCGGGGCACGTTTCCCGGCCTCCCCGGGTGCGGAGGCCTGGGGCAGGGTCACCCGCTCCGATCCGCCGTCCCGCGCCGCATAGGCGCCCAGGACGCCGCCGAGGCCGCCCGCGGCCAGCGTGAGGGCGATCAGGACGGCCGCCAGCGGGCCGCGGCGGCGCGAGGTCCGGGGGGCGGCGGGCAGCGGCCCAGGGGCCGCCCAGGGGTCGTAGCGGTGCCACTGGCCTACCGGGAGCGGCGGCGGGACCGGTCCCGCGGCCGGGGCCGCGGTGTGCGGCGGCATGGGCGGCACAGGAGGCACGGCGGGCGGCGGGGTGTCCGCCGGACGGGTGACGGGAGGGGCGGGCGCCCAGGGTCCGGGCTCACCGTAGGGCGGGGTGTCGTACGGGTCGGAGCCGTGCCGCGGCACGGCGTCCTCCGGGGCCTGCGGGGAGGGCGTGGCAGGCGCGGCATGCGCCTCCGGCGGAGCCGGTGTCACCGGCTCCGGGCGGCTCCACCACTTCGGCCCGGCGGCCTTCCCCTGGTCCACAGTGCTCCCCTACGACGACCTGTCCTCCCTGGATTGAACCAGGAGTCGGCGCCGCCCGCAGCCGCCCGCTCAGCGGCTGACGGGGAAGGTGCCCAGGAGGGGGGTGACCGTGCCGGCGGGAACAGGCGCGACCGACACGTCCGGCGAGGCGGGCGTCCCGGTGGCGGACGCGGACGGCGGGGGTGCCGCCAGGGAACGCGCGACGGCAGCCGGGTCGACCCGGCCCATGGACGACGGCGAGGTCAGCGCGAAGGGCCGTGCGCCGTTGGTGGGGTGCAGGAGGTCGTCGGTGGGCCTGGCCCACACGTCGGCGGCCGGCCGGGCGGACTGCTGCGAGCTCAGCGGGGTCACCGCGGCGCCCGTCTCGTCCATGCCGGGATCCGGGGCGCCGTCCAGCGGGAGCGCGCCGCCGAGGGCGATGGCCGCCATGGAGAACGCGCCGGCCGCAGCAGCGAAGGCGAACCGCCGCCGGCCGCGGGCCGCGGAGCCCGTCGGGCCCGGCGCACCGGGGGTGGCGGGGCGCGCCGTCTCGTGGATCCGGAAGCCCCGGGACGCGGACGCCGACAGCGGCAGCGCGAACTCCTCGCGGGCCTGGCCGAACAGGTCGCCGTTCAGCCGCTCGCCGCCGAGGCTGGCGGCCTGCATCAAGCCGCCGTCGAAGGGTCCGCCCGTGCCGTCGCCGTCGCCCGCGGGCAGTTCCTGGAGGCGGGCCAGCAGGCCCGCCGAGAGGGCGGGCGGCGCGGAGGCGGCGATCGCGTCCTTCATACGGCGCTGCTCGTCCGCGGCGTCCTTGCACTCGGTGCAGGTCGCCAGGTGCGCCAGCACGCGGTCACGGGCGTCGTCCTGGAGCTCGCCGTCGACGAAGGCGGCGAGATGGTCCCCGAGGTGCTGCTCGGCGCAGTGCAGATGCCGGCTGCGGGTATTGCTCACGTGCCCCCGCCCTCCAGGGCCGCCCGGCCCGTGGTCAGGACGGGTGCCCGGCCCGGACGGGCGGCGGGCGCCCGGTGCTCCAGCGCCTTGCGCAGGTGGGAGCGGCCGCGGTGGATGCGGCTGCGCACGGTGCCGAGCTTGACGCCGAGCGTGGCCGCGATCTCCTCGTACGACAGGCCCTCGATGTCGCAGAGCACGACCGCGGCGCGGAACTCCGGCGCCAGGGTGTCCAGCGCCTGCTGGATGTCGGCGTCGAAGTGCGTGTCCGCGAAGTGCTGCGCGGGGGACGGCTCGCGGCTGGGCAGGCGCTCGGCCGCGTCGTCGCCCAGGGCGTCGAAGCGGATGCGCTGGCGGCGCCGGACCATGTCCAGGAAGAGGTTGGTGGTGATGCGGTGCAGCCAGCCCTCGAAGGTGCCGGGCGTGTACGTCGACAGCGAACGGAAGACCCGGACGAAGACCTCCTGCGTGAGGTCCTCGGCGTCGTGCTGGTTGCCCGTCAGGCGGTAGGCGAGACGGTAGACCCGGGCGCTGTGGGTACTGACGATCTCCTCCCATGAGGGAGGGGTCCACGTCTGAGCACCCCCGTCGGTGGCGAAGGTCGCGTTGGCGGCCACTGTCGAGGACTCGTCGGATCGCGGACGGTCGTCAGCTGTATCGGTCACGGATTTCGGCTCGCCGGCCGACCTGCGAAAGCGCGAAAGCACTCCCCGGTGACCCGCCGCAGCCGCACCTCCCCTGTCGGCTCTGGTGGTGTCCAGTAGAGCCCCTACCATATCCACCTCGCCCGTTAGCTCCGGATAAGTGCCGAGCTCATCGCCGCGGCCCTCGTTCCCCACCATCTGTCGAACCTCCCAACGACTGGTCCCATCTCCGGGTTCCCGACCGCAACGGATACAGTCGCCGGGCGGGCTGCAACCGTCACGCGGACAGGAGAGGGCAATTACCGGGAATCGGCAGGCGAGCTGGGCGTTCGCGGACGCCTTCGTCGCCGAGGACGACGCGCTGATACGGGCCCGCGCGCGAGCCCGCGAGGCAGGAGTGCGCCCGGTCTCCCCGGGCACCGGCGCGACGCTGCGCCTGCTCGCCGCGGCCACCGACGCCAAGGCGGTCGTGGAGATCGGCACCGGCACCGGTGTCTCCGGCATCCACCTGCTGCACGGCATGCGCGCCGACGGGGTGCTGACCACTGTCGACACCGAGCCGGACCGCCAGCAACTGGCCCGCGGCGCCTACCGCGAGGCCGGCTTCGCCACCAACCGCGCCCGCTGCATCTCCGGCCGGGCGCTGGACGTGCTCCCCCGCCTCGCCGACGGCGGCTACGACCTCGTCTTCTGCGACGGGGACCGGCTGGAGTACCCGGACTACCTCGCCGAATCGCTGCGGCTGCTCAGGCCCGGCGGCCTGGTCTGCTTCGAGGGCGCCTTCGCCCAGGGCCGCGCGATGGACGCCGCCCACCAGGAGGCCGAGGTGATCCGGCTGCGCGAGCTGATGCGGACGGTCCGCGACAACCCCGCGCTCGCCCCCGTCCTGCTGCCGACCGACGACGGCCTGCTCTGCGCGGTACGGCGCGGCTGACAATTCCGGCATCCGCCCCCGCCGGTCCGCGTCCGCATTCCCGGGCGCCGTGAAGCGTCCGGCCGTTCCGAAAAGAAAAGCAAGCGGCCCCCGGCGCATGCGTGCTGCCGGGGGCCCAAGGCTTGGATTGGCCGGTTCAGGCGATGGCCTTCTTCAATGCCTCGCCGAGTGCATCCGCCTCGTCCGGGGTCAGCTCGACGACAAGCCGTCCGCCGCCCTCGAGCGGAACGCGCATGATGATGCTCCGCCCCTCCTTGGTCACCTCGAGCGGGCCATCACCCGTCCGCGGCTTCATGGCCGCCATGCTCGTTCCCCTTCCTGAAACCAGCTCTTCGCACACGGTGGCCCAGGCGCCACCGGACTCGAACACATTGGTTCTCGGCCATTATCCCGCATCGGGTGACCCGATGACCAACATCGGTTCCCATCCGTTCGAGAACGCGGTCCCGCAAAACCGTCCATTTCGGTGATCGCCCACTCGCGTGCGTTTGATGGACGTCACATGTTCGTGTGCGGTGATCTCCGGCATGCTGACCCCGAACGCGAGCCGCGACGAAGGGGATCACATGACGGACACCGTGCTGTACGAGGTGAGCGACGGGCTCGCCACCATCACCTTGAACCGCCCCGAAGCGATGAACGCGCTGAACGTCGAGACCAAGGTCGCCCTGCGCGACGCCCTGCAGGCCGCGGGCGCCGACCGGGCCGTGCGGGCGGTGCTGCTGACGGCGACCGGCAAGGCGTTCTGCGTGGGCCAGGACCTCAAGGAGCACATCTCGATCATCGAGGCGGGCGGCGACGGCGGCTCCTCGATGTCCACGGTCCGTGAGCACTACAACCCGATCGTCACGGCCATCACGACGATGCCCAAGCCGGTCGTCGCCGGGATCAACGGCGTCGCGGCGGGCGCGGGGGCGGGCTTCGCCTTCGCCTGCGACTACCGCGTGGCCGCGGACACCGCGGGGTTCAACACCTCCTTCGTCGGCGTCGCGCTGACCGCCGACTCCGGCGCCTCCTGGACGCTGCCCCGGCTCATCGGCCGCAGCCGCGCCGCCGACCTGCTGCTCTTCCCGCGGACGGTGCCCGCGCAGGAGGCGTACCAGCTCGGCATCGTCAACCGGCTCGTCCCGGCGGCCGACCTGCCCGCCGTGGCCGCGGAGGTGGCCCGCGGCCTCGCCGAGGGGCCCACGGTCGCCTACGCCGCGGTCAAGGCGTCCCTGGCGTACGGCGAGGACCACTCGCTGATCGAGAGCCTGGCCAAGGAGGACGAACTGCAGACCCTCGCGGGTGCCTCCGAGGACCACCGGATCGCGGTCGAGGCCTTCCTCAAGAAGGACAAGCCCCACTACCTGGGCCGCTGACGGCCTCCGGCGGCCGGCTGCCGCGGGCCCTCAGCGGCGTGCGAAGCAGCCGGCCAGGTGGTCGTCCACCAGCCCGCAGGCCTGCATCAGCGCGTAGGCGGTGGTGGGGCCGACGAAGCGGAACCCGCGCTTCTTGAGGTCCTTGGCCAGGGCGGTGGACTCCGCCGTGACCGCCGGTACGTCCGCGGAGGTGCGGGGGGCGGGCCGCGCGGCGGGATCGGGGGCGTACGACCACACGAGGGCGTCCAGGCCGCCCTCGTACCCCGCGCGCAGTTCGAGCGTGGCCCGGGCGTTGGAGACGGCCGCGTCGATCTTGGCGCGGTTGCGGATGATGCCGGTGTCGGCCAGCAGCCGCTCGCGGTCCTCGTCGGTGAACACGGCCACGGCGTCGGGCGAGAAGCCCGCGAACGCCTTCCGGAAGCCCTCGCGGCGGCGCAGGATCGTGATCCACGACAGCCCCGACTGGAAGGCCTCCAGGCACACCCGCTCGAACAGCGGGGCCTCGCCGTGCACCGGACGGCCCCACTCGGTGTCGTGGTACTCCCGGTAGTCCGCGAAGGCCGCGGTCTCCAGTCCCCAGGGGCAGCGCGCCTTGCCGTCCGCCCCGACGACCGCACCGCTCATCGCTCGCCCCCGGGCCCGCTGGGCTCGTGGGCGGCGTCCTCCGCGTCCTGGGCGGCGTCCTTGACCAGCGAGGGGCCGCCGAACGCGGTGGCGTGCGCCCCGGCGAGGGCCGCCTCCAGGTCGGCGATGTGCGCGTCGCGCTGGGCGAGTTCCGCGGCCAGCCGGTCCAGCACGTCGTCGACGTCGAGCATGCGGTAGCCGCGCACGGCCACCGGCAGCCGCAGCTGCTCTATGTCGGCGCGCCCCACCGGGCGCTCCTGGGGCAGCCGGTCGTCCAACCGGTCCGGCTCCACGTCGCGAAGCCCCCCGCCGTCGCCGAGCACCGCGAGGGCCACCGCGGCGACCACCGCGACCAGCGCGATGAGCAAGAACCAGAACAAGACCTCTCCCGGAGTCGGCCCGACCTGTACGGCACGATCGTGCCACGCCGCGCCGTGCGCGCGGTGCGCGGTCGGCGACTATCTTCGGTCGGCGGATCACATTTCGAGGAGACGGGCACGACATGCTGAGGCTGGGCACACGGGAATTCGGCGAGCACGAGCCCGTGATCATGGCGATCGTGAACCGGACGCCGGACTCGTTCTACGACCAGGGCGCCACCTTCAGCGACGAGCCCGCCCTGGCGCGCGTGGCGCAGGCCGTGGCCGAGGGCGCCGCGATCATCGACATCGGCGGCGTCAAGGCGGGCCCGGGCGCGGAGGTGTCGGCGCAGGAGGAGATCCGGCGCACGGCCGACTTCGTCGCCGAGGTGCGGCGGCGCCACCCGGACATCGTCATCAGCGTGGACACCTGGCGGCACGAGGTCGGCGAGGCCGTCTGCGCCGCGGGCGCGGACCTGCTGAACGACGCGTGGGGCGGGGTCGACCCCCGGCTCGCCGAGGTCGCGGCCGCGCACGGCGTCGGCCTGGTGTGCACGCACGCGGGCGGCGCGCGGCCCCGCACCCGGCCGCACCGCGTGGGCTACGACGACGTGATGGCCGACATCCTCGAGGTCACCGTGGGGCTCGCGGAACGCGCGGTCGCCCTCGGGGTGCGGCGGGACGCCGTCCTCATCGACCCCGGGCACGACTTCGGCAAGAACACCCGGCACTCCCTGGAGGCGACCCGGCGCCTGCCGGAGATGACGGCGACGGGGTGGCCGGTGCTGGTCTCGCTGTCCAACAAGGACTTCGTCGGCGAGACGCTGGACCGGCCGGTCAAGGAACGGCTGCTGGGCACCCTGGCGACGACGGCGGTGTCGGCGTGGCTGGGCGCGCAGGTGTACCGCGTGCACGAGGTCGCCGAGACCCGGCAGGTGCTCGACATGGTCGCCTCCATCGCGGGCCGCCGCCCGCCGGCGGTCGCCCGGCGCGGACTGGCCTGACGGGGCCGCCCGCGCCGAGCCGTGCCGCGGTGGTCGCCGCACACGCAACGGCCCGCGGTGAGGCTGCTGCCGCGGCCGAGCGGCCGCGGCGGCGGCACCGCGGGGAGGGCCTCCCGCACCGCGGACTCCTCCCCCGGTCCCGGAACGCCGGGGCCGGAGGTCGACACCGGCGCGCGGCAGTCGGTGCGGGGCGTCCCGCTAGTCCCCGCTCTCCTTGGTCACCAGGGCGACGGCCTCGTCCACGTCGTCGGTGAGGTGCAGCAGCTCCAGGTCCACCGGGGACGCCTTGCCCTGGTGGACGACGGTCTCCCGGACCCAGTCGACCAGGCCCCGCCAGTACGCGGTGCCGAACAGGACGATGGGGAACTGCGTGACCTTGCGGGTCTGCACGAGGGTGAGGGCCTCGAAGAGCTCGTCGAGCGTGCCGAAGCCGCCGGGCAGCACGATGAAGCCGGAGGCGTACTTCACGAACATCGTCTTGCGGACGAAGAAGTAGCGGAAGTTCACGCCGATGTCGACGTAGGGGTTGAGCCCCTGCTCGAAGGGCAGCTCGATGCCGAGCCCCACCGAGACGCCGCCGGCCTCGCACGCGCCGCGGTTGGCCGCCTCCATGGCGCCCGGCCCGCCGCCGGTGATGACCGCGAAGCCGGCCTCCGCCAGGGCGCGGCCGATGCGGACGCCGGTCTCGTACTCCGGTGCGCCCTCGGGTGTGCGGGCGGAGCCGAAGACGCTGACGGCACGGCCGAGTTCGGCCAGGGCGCCGAAGCCCTCGACGAACTCGGACTGGATGCGCATCACGCGCCAGGGATCGCCGTGCACCCAGTCCGACGGGCCGCGGGTGTCCAGCAGCCGCTGGTCGGTGGTGGACTTCTGCACCTGGCCCCGGCGGCGCACCACCGGGCCGGTGTGGCGCTCGGGCCAGTCACGGCCCGTGGAGCTGCCCTCCGCCGCCGCCGTCTCGGCTGCCGCCGCCTCCTCCGCGTCACGGTCCATGTCGCGCTCCTTTCGCTGCGTCCCCCCGGTCCGGTCAGGGTACGCACGCGCCCACCGCAGGGATCAAGAACGCGCCGCTTAACAGCTCGTTACACCAGCCAGGCGCGCAGTTTCCGCTCCGCCTCCAGGACGGCGGCGACGGCGACGTGCTCCTCGCGGGTGTGGGCGAGCCGGGGGTCGCCGGGGCCGTAGTTCACGGCGGGGACGCCGAGCGCGGAGAAGCGGGCGACGTCGGTCCAGGCGTCCTTGGGGGCGGGTTCGGTGCCGATGGCCGCCACGAAGGCCGCCGCGGCGGGGTGGGACAGACCGGGCAGGGCGCCGGGGGCGCTGTCGGTGAGCAGCACGTCGAAGCCCTCGAAGACCTCGCGGACGTGGGCGAACGCCTCGGCCTCCGAACGGTCGGGGGCGAAGCGGAAGTTGACGATCACCGCGCAGAAGTCGGGGATGACGTTGCCGGCGTGACCGCCCTCGATCATGACGGCGTTGAGGCCCTCGTGGTACGTCAGTCCGTCGATGACGGCCTGCCGGGGCTCGTACGCGGCGAGCCGGGCCAGGATCGGTGCGGCCTTGTGGATGGCGTTCTCGCCGAGCCAGCTGCGGGCCGAGTGGGCGCGGCGGCCGGTGGTCTCGACGCGGACCCGCAGGGTGCCCTGGCAGCCGCCCTCGACCTTGGCGTCGGTGGGCTCCAGCAGGACCGCGAAGTCGCCCTCGAGCCAGTCGGGGTGATGCTCGGCCAGCCGCCGCAGCCCGTTGCGCTCGGCCTCGATCTCCTCGGCGTCGTAGAAGACGAAGGTGAGGTCGCGGTTGGGCTCGGGGAGGGTGGCGGCGAGGCGCAGCTGCACGGCGACGCCGGACTTCATGTCGGAGGTGCCGCAGCCCCACAGGATGCCGTCGTCGTCCAGCCGGGACGGCACGTTGTCGGCGATGGGCACGGTGTCCAGGTGCCCGGCGAGCACGACCCGCTCGGCGCGCCCCAGACGGGTGCGGGCGACCACGGCGTCGCCGTCGCGGTCGACGGTGAGGTGCGGCAGGGCGCGCAGTGCCGCCTCGACGGCGTCGGCCAGCGGCTTCTCGTGGAGGCTGACGGAGGGGATGTCGACGAGCTGCGCCGTCACCGCGGCGGCGTCCTGACTGAGATCGAGCACGGGCCGTTCCATGGCGCCGACCCTACCGGGGGACGAATACCGGGGGCGGCACAGCCGCCTTCGGTACGGTGTGCGCGTGCCGAAGCCGACGTCCTCGTCCCGTCCCGCCGCGCGCGCCCCCAGGGGGCGCCGGCGGGCCGCGCGCCTGGTCACCTCCTCGCTGGTGCTGCTGGGGGTCGCGGGCTACGCGGCCTACCACTTCGGTCTGATCGGCGGTCCCGGGGCCGTCGAGTGCACGGTGACCGCCGAGGGCGGCACGCTGCGGCTGGAGCCGCAGCAGGCCGCCAACGCCTCCACGATCGCCGCCGTGGCCAGTTCCCGCGGGCTGCCGGAGCGGGCCGTGGCGATAGCGCTGGCGACGTCGATGCAGGAGTCAGCGCTGCGCAACATCAACCACGGCGACCGCGACTCGATGGGCCTGTTCCAGCAGCGTCCCTCGCAGGGCTGGGGCACGGCGGCGCAGATCATGGACCCGGTCTACGCCTCGAACGAGTTCTTCGACGGCCTGGTGAAGATCCAGGGCTATTCGCGGCTGCCGCTCACCGTGGCCGCGCAGCGGGTGCAGAAGAGCGGCTACCCGCAGGCGTACGCCAAGCACGAGGCCGACGCGGCGCTGCTGGCCGCCGCCTTGACGGGCCGTCACGGTGCGGCGCTGACCTGCACGACGGCGGACGGCGGGCGGGCCGCCGCCGGCGGGGCCCCCGCGAAGGTACGGGCCCGCCTGGTGCGGGAGTTCGGCCCGGAGGTGGCGCCGCGGACGCTGGCGGCCCGCGGCGCCGGGGGCGACGCCAAGAACGCCGACACTCCCGAGCGCGCCGGGGCCGCCCCCCAACAGTCCCCGGACCGGCGGACGGTGGCGGTGCCGTCCGCACCGGCCGGCGGCGGGGCGCGGGGCGGCGATGCCCGGCGCGGCTGGGAACTGGCGCAGTGGGCGGTGGCACACGCGGACGAACTGAAGGTCGAGAAAGTGGCGTTCGCGCACCAGGAGTGGTCCGCGGCGGCCTCCCGCAAGGGCTGGACGAAATCGAATAGCGCCGATTCCGGTGCCGCGGCGGAAGACGTGCGCATCACCGTCGCGCAATAGTGCGGGCATTCACCCCCAGGCGGGTCGCTTGTACGCCAAACCCATCAGATGGGAAACCGTCTTGGCGAAGCGTCAAAACTCCTTCTGAGGACGGGCTGTGACGTTTCGTCGGTGCAGCTCACAACGCCCGAATTGCTCCGCTTTACCTGGCGCCGGAACGCGCCGCATTACCAACTCTTTACCTTGGGCGGCCGCAACCTTCGGGGCACCTCACGCGGTAGTCACGACGTCCGCCCCGCGGACATGTCACGCCGTAACTGTCGTCTCTCCGTAAGAGGAGCACCATGTCTCTCCCCCTCACGCGTCGGATCGCCCGGGCCGCCCTGCTGGTCGGCGCGGCCGCGGCTCCCCTCATCGGTGCCGGTGCCGCGTCCGCAGCCGAGCTGCCTCAGGTCGGCGACCTGGGTGGGCTGACCAACGTGGACAAGGCCCCGGAACTCGCCGGCACGGTCACCAACGCCGCCCAGGACTCCGGCGCGGTGAAGGCCGTCCAGCAGACCGTGCCCGCCGCGGCGCGCACCGTCGCCGGGCTCGGCAAGACGGCCCAGCCGGCCGTCAGCGGCGTCGCCACGAAGGCGGCGGGCACCATCGGCGGCGCCGCCGTCGAGGTCGGCAAGCGCGCCGGCAAGACCGGTCTGCCGCTGCAGAGCCTGCCCACCACCGACCAGCTTCCCCTCAAGGGGCTTCCCCTCGGCGGCTGACCCCCACAGCCGCACCGGAAGGGCCCGGAGAGCCCCGGCTCCCCGGGCCCTTCGGGCTGCTCCGGGACGGATCAGGCGGTCAGGCGGCGCACGGCGGCCGCGACCCGCTCGTCGGTGGCCGTGAAGGCGATCCGCACGAACCGCTCGCCGGCCTCACCGTAGAAGTCGCCCGGCGCCACGAGGATGCCGCGCTTGGACAGGTCGGCGACCGTGTCCCAGCCCGACTCGTCGCGCGTGGCCCACAGGTAGAGGCTGGCCTCGCTGTGCTCGATGCGGAAACCGGCCGCCTCGAACGCCGTGCGCAGCGCGGCCCGGCGCCGCGCGTAGCGCTCGCGCTGCCCGGCCACATGCGCGTCGTCGCCGAGGGCCGCGATGGTGGCGGCCTGCACCGGGGCGGACGTCATCATGCCGCCGTGCTTGCGGATCTGCAGCAGCTCACCGAGCACGGCCGGGTCGCCCAGCAGGAAGGCGGACCGGTACCCGGCCAGGTTGGAGCGCTTGGACAGCGAGTGGACGGCGACGATGCCCTCGTACGAGCCGCCGCAGACGTCCGGGTGCAGCACCGAGACCGGGTCGGCCTCCCAGCCCAGTTCGAGGTAGCACTCGTCGCTGAAGACCAGCACGCCGTGCTCGCGCGCCCAGGCCACCGCCCGGCGCAGCTCGTCCTTGCCGAGCACCCGCCCCGTGGGGTTGGAGGGGCTGTTGAGCCACAGCAGCCGCAGGCCCGCCGGGTCGAGCCCGGTCGGCTCGTCGTAGACGACCGGCTCGGCGCCCGCGAGGCGCGCGCCGACCTCGTAGGTCGGGTAGGCCAGCCGCGGGTACGCGACCTTGTCGCCGGCGCCCAGGCCCAACTGCGTCGGCAGCCAGGCGACCAGCTCCTTGGAGCCGACCACCGGCAGGACATGGGTGTCCCCCAGGTCCGCGGCGCCGAGCCGGCGCCCCGCCCAGCCGGTGATGGCGGCCCGCAGCTCGGGGGTGCCCCACACCGTGGGGTAGCCGGGGCTGTCGGAGGCCTCGCTCAGCGCACGGCGGACGATGTGCGGGACCGGGTCGACGGGGGTGCCCACCGACAGGTCGACGATGCCGCCGGCGTGTGCGGCGGCCGTGGCCTTGTACGGCTCCAGCCGGTCCCACGGGAAGACGGGGAGTCTGGACGAGACGGGCTGCGCCACGCTGGTGCTCACTTTCCGTTACCGAACGGCCGGGGGCCGCCAAACACGGCGGCCCCGCACGGCGGTGTGCCGTGCGGGACCGCCCACAACTGTCGGGGTCACTCGCCCTGCGGCGGCAGAGCGGCGATGAAGGGGTGGTCGCGCTCGATCAGCCCGAGCTTGGAGGCACCACCGGGCGAACCGAGCTCGTCGAAGAACTCGACGTTCGCCTTGTAGTAGTCCTTCCACTCCTCCGGGGTGTCATCCTCGTAGAAGATGGCCTCCACCGGGCAGACCGGCTCACAGGCTCCGCAGTCGACGCATTCGTCCGGGTGGATGTACAAGGACCGCTGGCCCTCGTAGATGCAGTCGACCGGGCACTCCTCGATGCACGCCTTGTCCTTGACGTCGACACAAGGCTGCGCGATGACGTAGGTCACGCTGTCGTTCCTCCTCGATAGGGCTGTCTCGCGCGGGAGCGCGGCGTCGTCGATGCCCGCACCTAGTATCTCCGTTCTTGGGCGGCAGACGAACAGGAGGGGCGGTCATGAGCATGGATTTCACCGCCGGAGCCCGGGC
Organism: Streptomyces sp. NPDC088732; assembly: GCF_044751205.1. Taxonomy (NCBI): domain Bacteria; kingdom Bacillati; phylum Actinomycetota; class Actinomycetes; order Kitasatosporales; family Streptomycetaceae; genus Streptomyces; species Streptomyces sp. NPDC088732. The sequence goes on along the minus strand of NZ_JBIVLI010000004.1, from coordinate 406,463 downwards.
TGACGTACGGATAACCCCCTCTGACGTGGGCAAACGCGTGTCAACCCGCCGTATCGCAGAGATCGTCGGCGGACGCCCCGTGTTCACCGACGCGGTAGGGGTTCTCACATCGTGGGACGAGGGCGAACTGGTCGTCACCCGCAGGGACGGCGCGGCCGTCCGCATCGCGGAACGCCTGCTCGTGGCGGCCAAGATCGTGCCCGACACGCCCGCCCGGCGCGGCGCGCGGGCTCCCCGCGCGACGGCCCGCGAACTCCAGGAGAGCGCCGCGCGCTGCTGGCCCGCGCCCGAGACCGCACGGCTCGGCACCTGGACCCTGCGCGCCGCCGGCGGCTTCACCCGGCGGGCCAACTCCGCGCTGCCGCTCGGCGAACCGGGCATGCCCGCCCCGGCCGCCGCCGAGGCGGTGGCCCACTGGTACCGCGAACGCGGCCTGCCCGCGTACATCCAGGTCGGGGACGACGCCCTCGCGGACACCCTCGACGGCCTCGGCTGGACCGCCGAGGGCCACGCCCTGCTGCGCACCGCCCCGCTCGCGCCGCTCGCGGACCTGCCCGGCGCCGAACACGTAACGCTGACCCGCGAACCGGACACCGGATGGCTCGCCCGCTACCACCGCACCGGCGGACTCGGCGACGCGGCCCTCGCCGTGCTCACCGGCGGCCCCTCCGTGTGGCTCGCGAGCGTCCCGGGCACCGCGGGCGGCCCGCCCGCCGCCATCGGGCGGTGCGCGGTCGACGGACGCTGGGCGTCCTTCGCCGCCGTCGAGACCGACCCCGCCCTGCGCCGCACCGGGCTGGCCACGGCCGTCGTCGCGGCCCTGGCCCGCAAGGCGCTGGACGAGGGCGCCTCGGGCGCGTACCTCCAGGTCGAGGCCGACAACGACGGCGCCCGCGCACTCTGGGACCGGCTGGGCTTCGTCACCCACCACGCCTACCACTACCGGCGCGGACCGCGCCCGGCCGACGGTTAGGAGCGACGGCATGGACGACACGGTCAGGCCGCGCTTCACCGAGGCCGCCCGCGACCCGCGCCCGGACCTGGCGACGCTCTGCCTGCTCATCGGCGAGGAGGCCGACCCGGACCTCGGCGAGGCGGGAACGGACGCCGCGCAGATCGAACTCGACCGGCTCGCCGGGCTCCTGCCGTACGGGCTGACCCGCCCCGCCGACTGGGCCGCCGCCACCGCCGCCCTGCTCGGCGGCCGGCTCGGCTTCGGCGGCACGCCCGCGGACTACCAGCGGCTGGACTCCTCCCTGCTGCACGAAGTGCTGCGACGGCGGCGCGGACTGCCCATCCTGCTCTCCGTGGTGTGGATCGAGGTCGCCCGCCGGGCCGGCGCCCCGGTCTACGGTGTCGCCCTGCCCGGCCACTTCGTGGTCGGCTTCGGCGACCCGGCCGGCGCGTTCGTGCTCGCCGACCCCTTCAACGGCGGCCGCCCCCTCGGCGACGAGGACGTCCGCCTCCTCGTGGCCGGCGCCACCGGCTCGGGCCTGTCCCCCGCGATGCTCAGCCCGGCCGACCCGCTCGACATCGTGCTGCGCGTCCTGAACAACATCCGCGCCTGGGCCGACGCCCGCCCCGAGCACCTCGCGGTGCAGCTGTGGGCCGTGGAGCTCGCGCTGCTGCTGCCCCACCATCCGGCGCGGCTGCGCCAGGAGCATGCGCAACTGCTGGTGCGGGCGGGGGAGTTCGCGCGGGGCGCGGCGGAGATGGAGGCGTACGCGGACGCCCTCGACGCGGTGGAGCCTGGCGTGGCTGGGGCGTTGCGTCATCAGGCCCGGGCCGCCCGCGCACGCCTCAACTGAGGTTGTGTGCCTGGGCTTTTCCCCACCCTCCCGCCCGTGTACCCGGCGCGGTAAGTGCGGGCCCTGCGCTGCGTGCGTTGTGGGGTCGGCGCCGCTCCGGAGTCCGTCCTCGGGGCTCGCGGTCTACGCCAACGTGCTGCGCACCGCGGTCGCCGCTCGTCCCCTGCGGGCGGACCCCGGCGCACCCCCTCCCGGGCCGGTTGGGGCGACTGACGGCCGGTGGGGGTTCAGAGAGCACTTGCAGCAACCCCGGACCGCCTCTTCACCCACCCACCGGGGATCAGGCGCGATACGAGACGGAGGGGGCGGGGGAGTTGGGGGCACCTCCCAGCGGTAGCTGGGGGAGGGTGGCGTTCTGGACTGTGGAGCATATTTGGGTGCACAACCCGGAGCGATCAATCCGAGTGCCTGAGGCACCTAAATGTGCTGTCCAGAATGGCAGCCCCGGGGGCCCCGAACCCGGCCCCCCAACAACTTGCGTCGGGGCGCGTGACTTCACAGGGCTGGGGGCACCCCCGGCCGAAGGTTGGGGGAGGGAGGGCGGGCGGGGAGGGAAAGGGTCAGAGCCAGCCGCGCTCGAGGGCGACCCGGACCGCCTCCGCCCGATTCCGCGCCCCCGCCTTCTGCATCGCGGTCGACAAATAATTCCGCACCGTCCCCTCGGAGAGATGCAGCCGTCGCGCGATCTCCGCGTTGACCGAGCCGTCGGCCGCCGCCCGCAGGACGTCGCGCTCGCGGGCGGTGAGGGGGTCGGCGCCCTCGCTGAGGGCGGCCGCGGCGAGGGCGGGGTCGATGACCTTCTCGCCGCGCAGGACGGCGCGCACGGCGTCCGCGAGCCGCGCCGCGGGGGCGTCCTTGACCAGGAAGGCGTCGGCGCCGGCCTCCATGGCGCGCCGCAGGTAGCCGGGGCGGCCGAAGGTGGTGACGATGACGACGCGCACGTGCGGCAGTTCGGCCCGCAGCGCGGCAGCCGCGTCGAGGCCCGTCAGGGTGCCGGGCATCTCGATGTCGAGCAGCGCGACGTCCGGCCGGGCCTCCCGGGCGGCGGCCACGATCCCGTCGCCCGAGGCGACCTGCGCGACGACCTCGATGTCAGCCTCCAGCCCCAGCAGGGCGGCCAGCGCCTCGCGCACCATCGACTGGTCCTCCGCCAGCAGCACCCGGATCATGGGCGGCAGCGTAGCCCGCCGGGACGAAGGCGCGGAGGGTGAAGCCGCGTCCGCCCTCGGTCTCCAGGCGGCCGCCGGCGAGTGCGAGGCGCTCCTCCAGCCCTGTGAGGCCGTTGCCGGGCCCGGCGTCGCCGGGGCCGTGCCCGTCGTCGGAGACGGTCAGGCACACCGTTGCGCCGTCCTCGCCGACGGAGACGGCGCAGTTCCGGGCGCCGCTGTGCCGTACGACGTTGGTGACCGCCTCGCGCAGGGCCCAGGCCAGCGCGCCCTCCGTGTCGGACGTGAGGGAGGCGGTGACCTCGGCGGGCAGGTCGGCGTGGATGCCGGCGGTCCGCAGGGCGCCGCGGGCGGCGATCAGTTCGTCGGCGAGGCTGGGCCGCCGGTAGCCGGTGACGGCCTCGCGGACGTCGACGAGGGCCTGGCGGCTGACCCGCTCGATGTCGGCGACCTGCGCGGCGGCGTCGCCGGGCCGGTCGGGCAGCATCCGTCCGGCGAGTTCGCTCTTGAGGGTGATGAGGGACAGCGAGTGCCCCAGCAGGTCGTGCAGATCGCGGGCGAGCCGCAGCCGTTCCTCGGTGGCGGCCAGTTGCGCGACGGCCTCGCGGGCCTCGCGCAGTTCCCGGGTGGTGCGGACCAGTTGCCGTACGCCGGTCATGGCGAAGCCGCCGAGCATGCACGGCACGAGCAGGGAGACCAGCGTGATGCCGTTCACGCCGACGGGCGCGGCGCACAGGGCGAGCGCGGCGGTGGCCAGGGGGATCGCCCAGCGCGCCTGGCGGACGGGCAGGACGGCGCCGCAGGCCACCGACAGGTAGACGAAGAGCACGAGGAACGCGCTGCCGAGGGTCAGCCCCAGCACGAGGGCGAGCAGACCGAGCAGCCCCAGCACCCCGTACACCCAGCGCGGCTGCCGTTCGGCGTTGGTCCGCCGGAAGACCAGCCCGAGGTAGAGCGTGACGTAGGCGGCGAGCCCGGCCCACCCCAGCAGGGTGCCGGGCAGGGCGTGGCCGCCGTCGGCCAGGTCGCTGACGGGGGAGCCCAGGTAGAGCATCCACATCGCGATCCAGATCAGCTTCACGACCGCCTGCCGGCGGTTCTCCGGCGCCCGGCCGATCGCCGTGTTGTCGTGGTCCGCCACGGCGTCTTCCTCTCCGTCGTTCTTCCCGGTCCCGTCGCGGCGGTCAGGCCTTCGCGGTGTCCTTGCGGTACATCCAAGCGGCTGTGCCCGCGAAGAGCACCAGGTAGACCACGAGCACCGCCACGTCGCGCAGGTGCGGGGCGTGGCCGAGCTCGACGGCCTGGCCGAGCGCGGCGTACGGGCGTGCCGGGAGCACGTCCGCGATGCGCCGCAGCCAGCCCGGGAAGGAGCTGTACGGCATCCACAGGCCGCCGAGCAGTGCCATCCCGAAGTAGGCGATCATGGCGACCGGGCGCGCCACGTCGGCGGTGGCGACGTAGCCGATGGCCACGCCCAGCGCGGCGAAGACGAAGCTGCCGGCCCAGCTGGTCAGCAGCACGCCGCCCCACTGCCAGGCGTCCAGCCGCACGCCCTTGACGGCCGCGCCCGCGATCAGGACCAGGACGATGGAGGGCAGGCTGACGGTGGCGGCCGAGGCGATCTTCGCCAGGACGTAGCCGCGGCCGGGCAGGGCGGTCAGCCGCAGCTGCCGGACCCAGCCCTTGTCGCGTTCGCGGGCGATGCGCTCGGAGTTGCCCATGAGCACGGCGGTCATGGCCCCGAAGGCGCACATCGCGACCATGTAGTACGTCACCAGGGTGCTGTTCTGACCTGCCGTCAGGATCAGGAAGAGCAGCACCGGGTAGAGCACCGAGAAGAACATGAACTTGCGGTTGCGCAGCACGCGCAGGATCTCCAGCGTGACCAGCGTCCTCATCGGGCCGCCACCTCCTCGTCCTCGGACATGTCCGCTGTGGCGGCCGTGATCGCCAGGAAGGCCTGCTCCAGGCCGAGTCCGGCGACCTCCAGGTGCCGGGGGTAGAGCCCGGCGGCGTAGACGGCGTGCACGGTCGCGTCGGCGTCCGTGGAGCGCAGCCGCACGGTGCGGCCGGTCACCTCGGCCGCCGTGACGCCGGGCAGGGCGAGCAGCGCCGCCTCGTCCCACGCGTCGTCGAGGTCGAAGACGATCCGCCGGGCGCCGGCGCGGGCCTTGATCTCCGCGGCGGTGCCGTCGGCCAGCAGCCGGCCGCCCTGGAGGACGAGCACGCGGTCGGCGACCGCGTCGGCCTCCTCCAGGTAGTGGGTGGCGAAGAGCACGGTGCGGCCCTGCCGCACCTGGCCGCGCATGGCGTCCCAGAAGGCCTGGCGCGCGGAGACGTCCATGCCGGTGGTGGGCTCGTCCAGGACCAGCAGGTCGCTCGCCCCGGCGGTCGCCATGGCGAAGCGCACCCGCTGCTCCTGGCCGCCGGAGAGCTTGTTGACCTTGCGGTCGGTGATCGCGTCCAGGCCCGCGCCGGAGAGCACCTCGGCGACGGGACGCGGGCGGGGGTGCAGGTCGCAGGCGAGCCGCACGATCTCCCGGACGGTGACGTCCTCCATGAGGCCGCCGCTCTGCAGCATCGCGCCGACCAGCCCCTCGGAGATCGCCCGGCGCGGGGGGCGGCCGAAGAGCTCGACGGTGCCGGAGTCGGGGGTGCGCAGGCCCAGCAGCAGGTCCAGCGCGGTGGACTTGCCGGCGCCGTTGGGGCCGAGGAGGGCGACGGTCTCGCCCGGGTGGAGGGTCAGGGTCAGGTCGTCGACGGCCCGTACCGGGCCGAAGTTCTTCGTCACGTGCGTGAACGCGATGGCGGTCATGGCAGCAGATTCGCCGGTGCGGGGCCCCGCCCGGCAGTGCCGGGCGTCCCGTTCCGCGCATGACAGATGTCATGGGTGTGGCCCCGGTACGGGTACCGGGGCCACACCCATGGCCTTCGTGACGCGGAGCTCAGCCGGTCAGGAGGTGCCCTCCACGGTGACCGTCTTCTTCTGCGGGTCGTCCGTCCGCAGCGCGGGCAGCATGGCCGAGGCGACGTCCTGCGGGGTCACGGCGGTCTTGCTGCCGTCCCCGCGGGTGACCAGCACGCCGTCGAAGGCGCCGCCGTACAGCTCCTTGAGCACCTTGGTGTCGATGTACGGGCTCAGGTTGCCGTCCTTGTCCGGGACCATGGACAGGATCTCCGAGAGCGAGTGCTCCGGGCTGAACGGGACGGGGGAGCCGTTGCCGGCCTTCACGTACACGTAGCCCGACATGGCGGTCTTGCCGAAGCCGTTGACCGCGTCGTCGAGCGCGGCCTGGGTGACCTTGGGCTCGACGGTGGTGGCCGCCAGGGTGACCAGGCCGGGCTTGCCGCTGGCGAGCTGCGTGGCGTAGGCCGCGGTCAGCTTGTCCACCGAGCCGTCGACGTCGACGGCCTGGTGCGGCTTGCCGGCGACGGCCACGGCCTTGCCGGACACGAACGTCACCTTGCCCTCGGAGCCGGCGCCGCCGAGGCCGGCGGAGAGGTTCTCCAGCTGCGCGCGGAGCTTGTCCTTGTCGGTGTCCACGACCGGGTCGACCTCGCGGCTGCCGCCGAACAGCGAGCCGATCACCGTGACCGGGTTGTAGTCGCGGTGCGCCACGTTGCGGACGGTCGCGTCGGTGTCGAGGACGAGACCGGCGGCCGAGGGCTTGAGCTTCCTGGTCTGGTCGCCGACGGTGACGGTGATCGGCGCGTCCTTGCGGCTGCCGAGCGCCGCGTCGAGCGACGCCATGGCGTCGTCGCTGGACTTGCCGCCGATGTCCACGCCGTAGACGGTGGTGCCGGCCGGGACGTCGGAGTGGTCCATCAGCAGACCCGCCCCGTAGGCGATGCCGAGCAGGACCACCACGGCCGCGCCCGCCAGTATCAGCTTGGAGCGTCCCTTGGGCTTGGGGGCCGGCTCCTCGTCCTTCTGGAAGTGGTACGCGTCGCCCCCGGCCGCCGGGACCGGGCGGGTCACCGAGGGGCCCGCGGGGGGCACGGCCGGAATGCCGCTGACGACCGTGTCACCGGACAGCCGCTCACCCGCGGGCGCGAACGCGGCGGGGAAGGGCGCCGGGGACTGCGCGGCGTGCGGGGCACCGGCCGGGGGGATCCGCATGTCGCCGGTCACGGGGCCCGTGGTGGGGCCGGACGGGGGCTGGAAGCCGCGGAACGGGGTGCCGGGGCCACCGGCGCCGGGACCGGGCGCACCGGGCCCCGACGGCCCGCCGGGGCCCGCCTGGCCGGGGAACGGCCGGGGGCCGGGAGCACCCGGGCCGCCGGGCCCGCCCGGGCCCATGGGGCCGTCGGTGAGGTACGGGATGGGGCCGCCGCCGGACGCGGCGGGGCCGCCCGGACGGCCGGGACCGCGTCCCGGCCCGCCGTTGCGCATCGGCAGGTCGCCGAGCTGCATCGGCTGCGTGGTCTCCGGGGCGGTGAAGTCCTGCGCCGGGGCGAAGTCCTGGGCGGGAGCGAACTCCTGCGCCGGGGCGAAGTCCTGGGCGGGAGCGAAGTCCTGCGCCGGAGCGGGTGCCGGGGCCGGTGCGGGGGCGGGCAGTGCCGCCGCCTCGGGCGCCTGCGGGGCCGGGGTGGCCTTGCGCGGGGCGAACCAGTCGCTGGTCGGCTTGGAGCCGCCCTGCGCCGGGAGCTCCGGCTCGGCGGCCGGTGCCGGCGCGGGGGCGGGCTCGCCCTGCCCGGGGCCGGCGGCGCCGCCCCCGGTCCATCCCATGGGCTGCTGCGCCGCCTCGGCGGCGGGGCCGGCGGCCGGGGAGGCCGGGGCCTCGCCCTCGGCGCCGCCGTCGACGGTCGTACGGACCACGACGGGCGGAATCGGCCGGGACCCGGGGATGTTGATCCGGACCCGGGTGGTCAGCGTCGTCTCGGTCCTCGGCTCTCCCGCGGCTGCGGCGGCCGGGGTCTCCCCTTCGGCGGCCGCCTCGTCCCGCGGGCCCTCCTGCGGATGCAGCGACGGAAACGGGCGGGTCCCGTACGGCGGGGTGCCCGAGGGATACGCGGCTCCGCCCCGGCCCTGGTGGCCGGGGGACGGACGGTCAGTTTCACGACTCAATGCAGGCTCTCCCGGTTCGCTTCGCCACCCGTCACGGCCTTCCGCGGGCGGCCCGGCGGCGCGCACCACCATACTGGGCACCGCCGAGGAGTCGCCTGCCGCCGGGGGGAGACCGCCCGTACCAACGGGACTTATGCGACGTCATCCACCAAATCGGACGACGCGCAGTTCGTGAGCGGTCAACGCGCGCATCGTAACGGACGGAACGTGGCGCCTATCGTGCCTCAAGCGATCCGCCGCCGGGAGGCCCGGGTTGCGCAAGCGTGGCCGACATCACGCCGGCCATCGCACCGCCCAACAAGTAGATGTACGGGCTGAGTCCATTGGCGAACAGGAAGTCGCCCTCCGGACGCGCGGAGCTGAGGAAGATCACGGTGAGCAGCCAGACGGCCGCCGGCACCACCGCCCCCACCCGCCCGCCGGTCAGCCTGCCGCCGCCCCAGAACAGGGCCGCGCTCCCGGCAAGGGCCAGGATCAGCCCGCCGGGGAACCAGGCCGCCTGGACCAGCGCCCCGGCGACGGCGACGGCGGCGCCGAGCACCGCCAGTACGGGGTACGCGAGCCGCCTCATGCCCCCACCACCCCCGCGAACAGGTCGTCCTCACGGCCGTCGGCGACCCCGGGCTCGCCCTGGACCAGCCGGTAGTACTCGGCGCCGAAGAGCGGCTGCCCGAGGTCGTTGGAGAGGGCGAAGAACGGGCCGTCCACCGCGATCTGCGTGATGTGGGCGCGCATCGCCGCCGTCTTCTGCGCGGCATGCCGCCCCTCCAGGTCGACGACCGCGGTCGCCACGGAGTCGTCCACGACGCCCGGCAGGTCGTCGGGGCTCGCGACGCCCTCGAACAGCGCGGACCTGCCGGCCGCGTGCAGCCGCGCGAAGCCCTTCTCGACCTCGGAGCGCGGAATGCAGTTCCAGTAGACCTTGGCGACGGTGTACGGGTCGCCGAGGTCCGGTCTCCAGGACGCGTCCGCGGCCAGCTCCGCGGCACGCATGGCGACGCGGTGCGCCTGGATGTGGTCGGGGTGGCCGTAGCCGCCGTCGGGGTCGTACGTGACGAGCACCTGCGGCAGCGTCTCGCGGATCACCTCCACGAGGTACGAGGCCGCCTCGTCGAGGTCCGCCTGCCAGAAGCAGTCGGGCCGCTCGTTCTGCGGGACGCCCATCATCCCCGAGTCGCGGTACCGGCCGGGGCCGCCGAGGAACCGGTGGTCGGTGACGCCCAGCTCCTTCATGGCGTCGGCCAGTTCGCCGATCCGCTGCGTGCCGAGGGTGTCGTCCCGGTCGGCGGCCAGGTGGGCCAGTTCCGGCGGGATCACCTCGCCCTCCTCGCCCAGGGTGCACGTCACGAGCGTCACAAGGGCCCCCTCGGCGACGTACTTGGCCATGGTGGCGCCGTTGTTGATCGACTCGTCGTCGGGGTGTGCGTGGACGAGGAGCAGCCGGCGGGCGGGCGTAGCGGTCATGGGGAGAGCCTACGGCTCAGAACTTGAAGTCCCCGATCATGCCCGCGACGTTGTTGGTCAGGTCCCTGATCGTCGGGGCGATCGACGAGCTCGCCAGATAGAAGCCGAGCAGTACGCAGACCACCGCATGGCCCGCCTTCAGCCCGGACTTCCGGACGAGCAGGAACACGACGATCAGCAGCAGCAGCACCGCCGAAATCGAGAGTGCCACAGCGGCTCACCTCCAGGGCCTCAGGGTCGCGACAGCAGTTGCCAACCGGTTGTTACCCACTCTTGGCAATGGATCATAACTTTGTGGTGGACCGCACAGCTCGGTGCACGGGAGCACGCGGGGGCGCATGGCCGGTTCTCGCGGGTGCGCGCGCCGGGTCCGGCGACCGGCCCGGTGGGAGGATCGCGGCATGACGCAATCGCTCTCCTTCCCGCGGCAGTACGCCCGCACGCAGCGGTTCTCGCTCGGCGCCCCGCGTGCCTTCTCCGTCTCGCCGGACGGCGGGCGCATCGCCTTCCTGCGCTCCCGGTCCGGAACCGACCGCTCGCACCTGCTGTGGGTGCTGGACCTGCCCGCCGGCGGCGGCACGGCGGCCGAGCGGGTCGCGGCCGACCCCGCGGCGCTGCTCGCCGGCGCGGACGAGGAGCTGTCGCCGCAGGAGCGGGCGCGGCGCGAACGCAGCCGCGAGGGCTCGGCGGGCATCGTGGCGTACGCGACGGACGACGCGGTCGCCCTGGCCGCCTTCGCGCTGTCCGGGCGGCTGTTCGCGGCGGACCTGGCCGCGGGCACCGCCCGGGAGCTCCCGGTGCCGGGCCCGGTGGCGGACCCCCGGCCCTCGCCCGACGGGCGCCGGGTGGCCTATGTGGCGGACGGCGCGCTGCGCGTGGTGGACGCGGACGGCGGCGGTGACCGCGCGCTGGCCGTGCCGGAGGGCCCCGGCGTCACCTACGGATTGGCGGAATTCATCGCCGCCGAGGAGATGTCCCGCAGCCGCGGCCACTGGTGGGCCCCGGACGGCGGCGCGCTGCTCGCCGCGCGGGTGGACGACACCCCGGTGCGGCGCTGGTGGATCGCCGACCCCGCCAACCCCGGGCAGGAGCCCGTCGAGGTCGCCTACCCGGCGGCCGGCACGCCGAACGCCCAGGTCACGCTGGTGCTGCTGGCCCTGGACGGCGCGGCGACGCCCGTGGAGTGGGACCGGGAGCGCTATCCGTACCTGGCCCGGGTGCACTGGTCGGCGGCCGGCCCGCCGCTGCTGCTCGTACAGGCCAGGGACCAGCGCGAGCAGGTGTACCTGGCGGTCGACACGGCCACCGGCGGCACCCGCGAGGTGCACCGCGAGCGCGACGAAATCTGGCTCGATCTTTTCGCTGGAGTGCCGGCCTGGGCGAGCGGTGAGCGCCTGGTGCGGATCACCGACGAGAGCGGCGCGCGGTGCCTGGTCGTGGGTGAACGCGCCTTCACCGGGCCCGAGTTGCACGTGCGTTCGGTGCTCGGGAGCGACGGGGACGCCTTCCTGCTGACCGCCTCGGCGGGTGCCGGCGCCAAGGACCCGGAGACCGGCGAGATCCATGTGTACCGGGCGGACGGCGGGCCCGGCGGCCCGGTCCGGCTGTCCGGCACCCCGGGCGTCCACACCGCGGTGCGCTCCGGCGGCGTCACCGTGCTGACGTCCGCCTCGCTGGAGGAGCCGGCCGCGACCACGCGCGTGCTGCGCGACGGCGCGGAGGCGTCCGTGATCGCCTCGCACGCCGAGACCCCCGTGCTGACCGCCCGCCCCGCGCTCACCACCGCCGGCGGGCGGGACATCCCCGCGGCGGTCCTGCTGCCCTCCGGGTACCGGGACGGCGACGGGCCGCTGCCCGTGCTCATGGACCCCTACGGCGGCCCGCACGGCCAGATGGTGGTGCGCTCCCAGCGCGCCTACCTGCACGCGCAGTGGCTGGCCGACCAGGGCTTCGCGGTCGTCGTCGCGGACGGCCGCGGCACCCCCGGGCACTCCCCCGCGTGGGAGAAGGCGATCGCCGGCGACTTCGCCGGGGTCACCCTCGACGACCAGGTCGACGCGCTGCACGCGCTCGCCGCCCGCTACCCGCTGGACCTCGGCCGGGTCGCCATCCGCGGCTGGTCGTACGGCGGTTACCTCGCCGCACTGGCGGTGCTGCGCCGTCCGGACGTCTTCCACGCGGGCGTGGCCGGCGCCCCGGTCACCGACTGGCGGCTGTACGACACCCACTACACCGAGCGCTATCTCGGCGACCCCGGGCAGCAGGCGGCCGTGTACGCCGCCAACTCCCTCGTCACCGACGCCGGGCTGTCCGCACCGGCGGAGCGGGCGCGGCCGCTGATGCTCGTCCACGGCCTCGCGGACGACAACGTGGTCGCCGCCCACACCCTGCGGCTGTCCTCCGCCCTGCTGGCCGCCGGGCGCCCGCACGAGGTCCTCCCGCTGTCCGGGGTGACCCACATGACCCCGCAGGAGCAGGTCGCCGAGAACCTCCTGCTGCTCCAGGTCGCCTTCCTCAAGCGGGCACTGGGACTCGGCACCGCGTCCTGACCCGGTCCCTCCCCCGGCTCCGCCGCGCCGGCCCGAGCGCACCGGCCACGCACCACGAGCCTCACGGAGCACCACCCCGGGCGGCGCTTCCTAGCCGAACGGGGGCTCGCGCAGGTACGCCGCCCGGGCCTCCCCGGGCGGCGGCCCGTACGCGTCGACGACGGGCAGGACCGCCGTCCGGTCGAACAGCGGCATGCTGAGGGTGTCGGCGGCCGGCACCACCTCCGCGTCCGCGAAGGGGTCGCCCTCCGGCGCCCCGTCATGGTCCGGCCGGCGGGGAATCAGCAGCAGGACGGCCACGACGGCCGCGGCCGCCGAGAAGCCCGCCGCGAACTCGGCGCCGCCCAGGGCCTGGAGCCGGAAGGTGACGAGGACGGGGACCGCGACGGCCCCCAGCAGGCACGCGACCGAGATGCCCAGCGGCCGGGAGAACGGCGCCCGTGCCAGGGCCGCCGCCCCGGCGGCCGCGGCCAGGGCCGTGCCCGCCCAGGCCTGCCAGTCGAAGGGGGCGCCCAGTTGGGAGTTGACGAGGTAGCCGCCGACGGCCGTGCGGAACAGGAAGCTGGGCGGCAGCGGGGTGGCGGCCGGGTCGCCGTGGGTGCGGGTGAACTCCCAGATGCCCGTGATCGCCGCGGCGACCAGCAGCAGCAGCCCCGCCAGCACTCCCGCGGCGGGTCTGGGCGGCGCGGGGGCGTCCGTGCCGTTGCGGCGCACGACCAGGAGCAGCAGGAGCGCCCCGGCCACCTGGCCGCCGGCGGTGAGCAGCAACGGCCCCTGGAGGCCGCGCAGGACGCCGCCGGAGGCGGGGGCGAGCAGGAGGGCCGCGGGGGTGCGCAGCGCCAGGGTGATGACGGCGGCGGCCCCGAGCACCCCCACCCCGCCGGGCCGGAAGGCGGCCACCGCGCCGGCCGCGTACAGCCCGAGCAGCAGCAGGTCCACGGTGGAGGTGATCATCGGTGCCCCGCCGACCGGCACTCCGAGCCCGGTCCACACCCTGAGGGCGCCCTCCGCCCGGAACTGGGTGATGTCCTGCGCCACCCAGACGGCCTCGGCCGTTCCCAGGGCGGCACAGATCGCTCCTCCGAGCCGATACGTCTGCCGCATGGCCACCTCCCAGGCCCCTCCGGCAGCAGTGTCCTTGCGTTCCGGGGGAATACGGGGCGCGGGCGCCCCGCGTTCAACGCGGGGCCCTGCGGTGGCCGGCCGGGGCGACCCGAGGTCGCCCCGGCCGGCGGACGGCACCCGCACGGCCGTACGCGCCCAGCCTGCCGCGTCCGCATGTCGCGGGCGGGTCGGGCGCGTTGCCCGCGCGTAACCGCGATCGGCACGGCGACGGGGCGCGTACGGCGGGTCAGCCCTGCGCGGGGTCCGGGGGGACCACCGTCCTCTCCTCGGCGAAGTGGCAGGCGCTGGGGTGCGCCGCCGGGGAGTCCAGGCCGCGGAAGACCGCGGGGACGGCGAGTTCGGGGACCTCCAGGGCGCAGCGCTCCTGGGCCTTCCAGCAGCGGGTGCGGAAGCGGCATCCGGAGGGCGGGTCGGCCGGGGAGGGCACGTCGCCGGAGAGCAGGATGCGTTCGCGGTGCCCGCGGGCCTCGGGGTCGGGCACGGGCACCGCCGACAGCAGGGCCTGCGTGTACGGGTGGGTGGGGTGTTCGTAGATCTGGGAGTCGTCGCCGGTCTCCACGATCCGCCCGAGGTACATCACCGCGACGCGGTCGGAGATGTGCCGGACGATGGACAGGTCGTGCGCGATGAAGACGTAGGACAGCTCGAACTCGTTCTGCAGCCGCTCCATCAGGTTGACGACCTGGGCCTGGACGGAGACGTCCAGCGCCGAGACGGGCTCGTCGGCGACGATGATCTCCGGGCGCAGGGCCAGGCCGCGGGCGATGCCGATGCGCTGCCGCTGGCCGCCGGAGAACTGGTGCGGGTAGCGGTTGATGTACTCCGGGTTGAGACCGACGACGTCCAGCAGCTCCTGCACCTTGCGGCGGCGGTCGCCCTTGGGGGCGACCTCGGGGTGGATGTCGTAGGGCTCGCCGATGATGTCGCCGACCGTCATGCGCGGGTTGAGCGAGGTGTACGGGTCCTGGAAGACCATCTGGATGTTCCGGCGCACCGCTTTGAGGGCGCGCCCGGACAGCCGGGTGATGTCCTGGCCCTTGTAGAGGATGCGGCCCGCGGTGGCCTGCTCCAGATTGACCAGCAGCCGGGCGACGGTGGACTTGCCGCAGCCGGACTCCCCCACGATGCCCAGGGTCTCGCCCTTGTGGAGGTCGAAGTCGACGCCGTCGACGGCCTTGACGGCGCCGATCTGCTTCTTGACCAGGATGCCCTGGGTGAGCGGGAAGTGCTTGACCAGCCCGCGCACCTGGAGAACGGGTTCAGTGCTCGTGCCCACCGAGGCACTCCCTCCAGAAGTGGCAGGCGCTGCCGCGCGTGTCGCTCACCCGGTAGAGCCCGGGTTCGTCGGTGCGGCACCTCTCGCGGACCATCGGGCAGCGGGGGTGGAAGGCGCAACCGGGCGGGATGCGCAGCAGGTTGGGCGGCAGGCCCTTGATGGCGAACAGGTCCCGGCCCTTGTGGTCCAGGCGCGGGATCGACGCCAGCAGGCCCTTGGTGTACGGGTGGGCGGGGTTCCTGTAGATCTCGTGGACGGGGGCGGTCTCCACGATGCGCCCGGCGTACATCACGGCGATGTGGTCCGCGACGTCGGCGACCACGCCGAGGTCGTGGGTGATCAGGATCAGGCCCATCCCGTACTCGCGTTGGAGCTCGGCCAGGAGCTCCATGACCTGCGCCTGGACGGTGACGTCCAGGGCGGTGGTCGGCTCGTCGGCGATGATCAGCTCGGGTTCGAGGGCGAGCGCCATGGCGATCATGACGCGCTGCCGCATACCGCCGGAGAACTGGTGCGGGTACTGGCCCACGCGCTCCTTCGCCGCCGGGATGCGGACCCGGTCCATCAGTTCGACGGCCTTGGCCTTGGCGTCCTTGCGCGACATGCCCCGGTGCACCCGGAACATCTCGCCGAGCTGGTCGCCGACGGTGAGCACGGGGTTGAGCGAGGACAGCGCGTCCTGGAAGATCATCGCCATCCGGGCGCCGCGGACCTTGCGGCGCTCCTCGCCGCTCATGGTGAGCAGGTCCCGGCCCTGGAAGAGGATCTCGCCCCGGGTGACGTGGCCGGGCGGCGAGTCGAGGATGCCCATCACCGCCTGGGCGGTCACCGACTTGCCGCTGCCGGACTCCCCGAGCACGGCGAGGGTCTGGCGGGACCGCACGGAGTAGCTGACGCCGTTGACGGCCTTGGCGACGCCGTCGCGGGTGCGGAACTCCACGTGCAGGTCGCGGACGTCGAGCAGCGGCGCCGCGTCCCGCGCCGCCGCCGCGTCCGTCACCGGGCCGGTCATCACGCCTCCGTCCATCAGCGCAGCTTGGGATCGAGGGCGTCGCGCACGGCGTCGCCGAGCATGATGAACGCCAGCACCGTCACGCTGAGCGCCCCGGCGGGCCACAGCAGCATGTGCGGGGCGTTGCGGATCTGGGTGGACGCCTGGGAGATGTCGATGCCCCAGGACACCGTGGGCGGTTTCAGGCCGACGCCGAGATAGGACAAGGTGGCCTCCAGCGCGATGTACGTGCCGAGCGCGATGGTCGCGACGACGATGACCGGCGCCACGGCGTTGGGCGCGATGTGCCGGAGCAGGATGCGCCCGTTGCCGGCGCCCAGTGCCCGTGCGGCCTGCACGTAGTCGTTGTGCTTGGCGGTGATGACCGCGCCGCGCGCGATACGGCCGATCTGCGGCCAGCCCAGCAGCACGATGAAGCCGACCACGGGCCAGACCGTGGAATTGGTGACCACCGACAGGAAGACCAGGCCGCCCAGCACGATGGGGATGCCGAAGAAGATGTCGCTGACCCGGGAGAGGACGGCGTCCGTCCAGCCGCCGAAGTAGCCCGCCAGGCCGCCGAGGAGGCTGCCGAGGAGCGCGGCGCCGACGGTCGCGCAAAGGCCGACGGTGACCGAGGCGCGGGCGCCGTACACGACCCGGGTGTAGACGTCGCAGCCCTGGTTGTCGAAGCCGAAGGGATGGCCGGGCGACGACCCCAACTGGGAGTTGGCGAGGTTGCAGCTGAGCGGATTGCCGTCGGCGATCAGCTGCGGCCGGATCGCGATGACGACGAGGAAGACGATGACGAGCGCGGAGAGCAGGAAGACCGGATTGCGCCGCAGGTCGCGCCAGGCGTCCGACCACAGGCTGCGCGGCTTGTCCGCGATCGGCGGTCCCGTCTCGCCGGAGCCGCCGGGGCCGCCCGGAAGCGGTTTCTCCAGGCTGCGTGCCTCGTCCTGCCCGAGCCCCATGGAGGCGCCGGTGCCGCCGGCGGCCTCCATGGCCTCGTCGGGGTGGTCGGTGGGTTCGGGCATGGTGGTCCCCCGGCTCGGGCTGAAGGTGCTGCCGGCTCGCTCCGGGCCGCCGCCGTCCGGCTCAGGCATAGCGGATCCTCGGGTCGAGCACCGCGTACAGGAGGTCGACGAGCAGGTTCGCCACGAGGAAGACGATGACCAGGATCGTCACGAAGCCGACGACGGTGGCCGAGTCCAGCCGCAGGATGCCCTGGTAGAGCTGGAAGCCGACGCCGCGGATGTTGAAGATGCGCTCGGTGACGATGGCGCCGCCCATCAGGGCCCCGATGTCGGTGCCGATGAAGGTGACCACCGGGATGAGGGAGTTGCGCAGCAGGTGGCGGGTGACCACCAGGCGGCGCGGGAGTCCCTTGGCGACGGCGGTGCGCACGTAGTCGGCACGGGCGTTCTCCACGATCGAGGTGCGGGTGAGCCGGGTGACGTACGCGAGCGAGGTCAGCGCCAGGACCAGGCCCGGGACGATCAGTTCACCGAAGGGCGCCTCGATGGAGACCGAGGGCGCGATCAGGCCCCACTTGACGCCGAGCAGGTACTGCAGCACGTAGCCGGAGACGAACGTCGGGACCGAGATGACGATCAGGGTGGCGAGCAGCGCCGCGGTGTCGACCGGGCGGCCGCGGCGCAGCCCGGTGAGCACCCCGAGGCTGATGCCGATCAGGATCTCGAAGAGGATCGCGACGATCGTCAGGCGCAGCGTGACCGGGAAGGCGGTCCGCATCAGTTCGGTGACCGCCTGGCCGTTCCAGGCCGTGCCGAAGTCGCCCTGGAAGATCTGCCCCATGTAGTGCAGGTACTGCTGCGCGAGGGGGTGGTCCAGGTAGAGGTCGTGGCGGATCTGCGCGGCGGTGGCGGGGTCGCAGGCGCGGTCCCCGCACTTGGCCTGCACCGGGTCGCCGAGCGCGTACACCATGAGGAAGATCAGCAGGGTGGTGCCGATGAACACGGGGATCATCTGCAGCAGCCTGCGGACGACGTACCGTCCCACGGCGTCAGCTGACCTTGATCTGGTTGTAGACGGGGACGCTGAACGGGTTGAGCGCCACGCCGGACAGCCGGGGCGACCAGCCCGCGCTGCCGTTCTGGTACCACAGCGCGATGGCCGGCACCTGCTGGGGCAGGATGCGCTCGGCGTCCTTGAACGTGGCGACGGCCTTGGCGAGGTCGGTCTCGGCGTTGGCCCGGTCGACCAGCTTGTCGAACCTCGGGTCGCTGAAGTGCGAGTCGTTGGACGAGGCGCCGGTGTAGTACAGCGGCTGGAGGAAGTTCTGGATCAGCGGGTAGTCCATCTGCCAGCCCGCCCGGAAGGGGCCCTTCATCTGCTTGTTGGCGATCTGGTTGCGGAAGTCGGCGAAGGTGCCGACGGGATTGCCGACGCAGGCCCTGTCGTTGCCCAGGGCGTTGTTGATGCTGTTGCAGACGGCGTCCACCCAGTCCTTGTGGGACCCGCTGTCGGCGTTGTACGTGATCTTCATGGTGCCGCCGGGAATGCCGCCGGCCTCCTTGACCAGCTGCTTCGCCCGCGCCGGGTCGTAACGGCAGACGTCGCCGCAGATGGTGTCGTCGAAGCCGCCCCGCGCGCCGAGCACCGGTGAGGTCCAGTCCTTGGCGGGCGTGCGGGTCTTCTGGAAGATCTGCTGGGTGATCTGGTCGCGGTTGATCGCCATCGAGATGCCCTGGCGGAGTTCGGCGGAGCGCGGCCCCGACCAGGCCTTGTCGTACAGCGGGAAGGCGAGGGTCTGGATGATGCCGGCCGGGGTGTTGAGGTAGCGGTTGCCGAGGTCGGACCGGACGTGCCTCAACTGCTGGGCGGGGACGTCGTCGACCAGGTCGAGGTTGCCGGCCTGCAGATCGGTGTAGGCGGTGTTGCTGTCGGTGTAGACCTGAAGGTCCACACCGCCGTTGACCGCGGCGTCGGCGCCCTTGTAGCCGCGCCACGTGCGCAGCTTCATGACCTGGCCCCTGGTGTACGAGTCGACCTGGTACGGGCCGTCGCCGACCGGCCTCTTCAGCCACGCCGCGTGGTCGGTGAAGAAGCTCTTCGGCAGCGGCATGAAGGCGTTGTAGCCGAGGGTGTCGGGCCAGCTGGAGAACGTCTGGTTGAGCTTCACGGTGAAGTTCAGGGCGTCCTTCCTCACCAGTCCGGACAGCACCTTGGCGGTCGGGGCGCCACTGGCCGGGTGCACCGTGCCGTAGCCCTTGATGTAACTGAAGAAAGGCGCATTGACCTGCTTGTTCGTCACCAGCGCCGCATAGTTCCAGGCGTTGATGAACGAGTCGGAGGTGACCTTCTCGCCGTTGCTGAACGTCCAGCCGTCCTTGAGCCGCACCTCGAAGGTGCGGGAGTCGGTGGTCGAGACCGAGTCGGCGACGACGTTCTCGGCGGCCCCGGTCCTCGGGTTGTAGCGCTTCAGGCCGCGGAAGATCATGTCGAGCACTTTGCCGCCCTGCACCTCATTGGTGTTGGCGGGCTCCAGCGGGTTCTGCGGGTCGCTCCACGAGGCGCTGAGCACGTC
Organism: Streptomyces sp. NPDC088732; assembly: GCF_044751205.1. Classification (NCBI taxonomy): domain Bacteria; kingdom Bacillati; phylum Actinomycetota; class Actinomycetes; order Kitasatosporales; family Streptomycetaceae; genus Streptomyces; species Streptomyces sp. NPDC088732. The sequence goes on along the minus strand of NZ_JBIVLI010000004.1, from coordinate 387,466 downwards.
CTTGCCGTCCGGCTCGCCCCCCGAGCCGCTCCCTCCGCCCCCGCACGCCGTCGCCGCCAGGACGAGGGCCGCCGCGCTCATGGCCCGACCCGCCGCGCTCCGTCGCATCGGCCGCCTCCTCAGGGAACTCTGTGCCGCACAGGACACCTGAGCCCCCATCAGACCGCAAAACCGGACATTGCGCACTGCGGCTCACCGGGCCCGGGCCGGGCCGCCGCGGCGATGAAGGGTTATCCCTCGGTCGCGGTCCGCCAATAAGGGTTTACCCGATCGTCAGGTTAAGTTTCGATCAAGAAAATAAAGGATCGATCACGACGAACCGGCCTTCATTGACGCGGATGTAATTCCGTTGCGAAAGTCCCACTCAACCCGCAAGGGCCGCGCACCCCCACTCGCACGACCTGCGAAGACGGATGCGTCCCCAATGTTTCAACCGCGTTGCACCACTATGCCAGAGCCGGCTGAAACGTAACGCCGAATTATTTTTCATTATCTTCAACCGAGTGAGAGTGTGTGACTCGTGGGCCGATATCTGCTGCGCCGACTCGTCAACTATCTGGCGCTGGTCCTCATCGCGGCCTCGCTCACCTACACGCTGGCGGCGCTGAGCCTCGACCCGAGGTCCAACTTCCTGGGCCGGAACCCCCCGGTCTCGGCCACCTCCGTGTCGGCCACCCTGGACGAGTACAACCTCAACCCGGACACCCCCTTCGTGGTGCGCTTCGGCCACTGGGCCGACGGTGTGGCCCACGGCGACCTCGGACGGACCGTCACCGGCGGCCAGGTCAACGACGAGTTCGCCCGGCGCGTCGGGGTGAGCACCCGGCTGCTGCTGATCGCCACCATCGTCGGCTCGATCGGCGGCGTGCTGGTCGGCGCCTGGGGCGCCATCAGGCAGTACCGCGTCTCGGACCGGGTCGCCACACTGGGCTCCTTCTTCATCCTGGCGATGCCGGTGCCCGTGATCGCGGTGACGCTCAAGCTGTGGTCGATCGACGTCAACGAGGCCGTCGGCTTCAAGCTCATCGAGTACACCAACGAGTACGATCCGGGCCTGACCGGCACCTGGGACATCCTGCTCAGCCGGCTCCAGCACCTGCTGGTCCCCAGCCTCACCCTGATCCTCGTCCAGGTGGCGCTCTACAGCCGCTACCAGCGCAGCACCATGCTGGACGTGCTCGGCAGCGACTTCCTGCGCACGGCCCGGGCCAAGGGCCTGTCCCGGCGGGCGGCCCTGATGAAGCACGGACTGCGCACCGCCGTGCTGCCGGTGGTCCCGCTGCTGGTCTACAACGTCGTGCTGCTCTTCACCGGCGCCACCTTCACGGAGAAGATCTACGGCTGGCACGGCATGGGCGAGTGGCTGGTCAACTCGATCAACACCAATGACGTCAACGCGGTCGCCGCCGTGGGCATGTTCACCGCCCTCGTCGTCCTGGTGGCCGGTCTGCTCTCCGATGTGCTCTACGCGGCACTCGATCCGCGCGTACGGGTGCGCTGAGCCCCACCGCGCCTCCGTCGCCCTGATCCCGCGTCACCAGGAGCCCTCTCTCATGGCCGTCCAGACCCCCTCCGTCCAGCCCGCCACCCTCCCCGCCCCGCCGGCCCGGCGCCGCAGCGGCGGACGGCTGCGGCTCACCGCCGTCCGCTTCGCCCGCAACCGCCTGGCGCTGTTCGGGCTGTGCATGCTCTTCGTGCTCTTCGTCCTGGCCTACGGCTCCCCGCTGTTCTACAAGTGGAGCTACACGGAGCTGGACTTCACCGCGTTCCAGAAGCCGCCCTCGGGAGCCCACTGGTTCGGCACCGACCAGACCGGTACCGACCTGTTCGCCATGACCATGCGCGGCCTGCAGAAGTCCCTGGTCATCGGCATCCTGACCGGCATCATCTGCACGTTCTTCGCCGCCGCGGTCGGGGCGAGCGCGGGCTACTTCGGCAGCTGGACCGACCGTTCCTTGATGTGGGTGGTCGACCTGCTGCTGGTGATGCCCAGCTTCCTGATCATCGCGGTGCTCTCCCCGCTCTTCCAGGGCACCACCTGGCTGGTGTTCGTGCTCCTGCTGGCGCTGTTCAGCTGGATGATCACCGGCCGGGTCATCCGCAGCATGACGCTGACACTGAAGGACCGCGAGTTCGTCAAGGCCGCCAAGTACATGGGCGTCCCGGCACCGGTCATCATCTTCCGGCACATCCTGCCGTCGATGGCCTCGATGCTGATCATCGACGGCACGATCCAGGTCGGTGCCGCGATCATCGGCGAGAGCAGCCTGTCGTACTTCGGCTTCGGCGTGCAGGCCCCCGACATCTCGCTCGGCACCCTCATCGCCACCGGCACCCCCGCCGCCCCCGCCTTCCCGTGGCTGTTCTACTTCCCGGCCGGCTGCCTGGTGCTGATCTGCCTGTCGATCGCCTTCATCGGCGACGGCCTGCGGGACGCCCTCGACCCCAACTCCGCCGGTGCCAAGGCCCGCGCCCCCCGCACGCTCAAGAGCACGTCCAAGGAAGGACGCACGTCGTGACCGAGATCCCCGCCCTGGAGGTCACCGACCTCCACGTCTCCTTCCCGAGCGAGGCCGGGCCGGTCGGGGCCGTACGCGGCGTCTCCTTCTCGGTGCGGCGCGGCGAAGTCCTCGGCATCGTCGGCGAGTCGGGTTCCGGCAAGTCCGTCTCCTCCCTGGCCGTCCTCGGCCTCCTGCCGGACACCGCCGACGTCAAGGGCTCGGTGAAGCTGCACGGCCGTGAGCTGCTGGAGCTGGACGACCGGGAGATGACGAAGATCCGCGGCAAGGACATCGCGATGGTCTTCCAGGACCCGCTGTCCGCGCTGACCCCGGTCTACTCCGTCGGCGACCAGATCGTCGAGGCCCTGCGCATCCACCAGGACCTGGACAAGGACGCCGCCCGCAAGCGCGCGGTCGAACTGCTGGACCTGGTCGGCATCCCCGACCCGCAGCGGCGCGCCGACGCCTTCCCGCACGAGTTCTCCGGCGGCATGCGCCAGCGGGCGATGATCGCGATGGCGATCGCCAACGACCCCGAGGTGATCATCGCCGACGAGCCGACGACCGCCCTGGACGTCACCATCCAGGCGCAGATCCTGGACGTGCTGAAGAAGGCCCAGGAGGTCACCGGCGCCGCCATCGTCATCATCACCCACGACCTCGGCGTGGTGGCCGGCTTCGCCGACCGGGTCCAGGTGATGTACGCGGGCCGCCCGGTGGAGACCGGCCCCGTCGACGACGTCTACTACGCGCCCCGCATGCCGTACACCATCGGCCTGCTGGGCTCGATCCCGCGGCTGGACGACGGCGGCCGGCACGCCCTGACCCCCATCGACGGCAACCCGCCGTCGATGGTCGCCCTGCCGACGGGCTGCCCCTTCGCCGCCCGCTGCCCCGTGGCGATCGACGTGTGCCGCCGGACCGAGCCGGAGCTGACGGTGCGCGAGGGCGGCAACCACCCCACCGCCTGCCACCGCAGTCACGAGCTGGAGGACGGCGGCTCCCTGGACCCGGCCACCGTCTACCCGGTGCCGGAACTGCCCCCGCCGCCGCCGGCCGCGGACGTGCCCCGCGACCTGCGCGACACCGTGCTGGAGGTACGCGGGCTGGTCAAGCACTTCCCGCTGATGCACGGCGCCGTCATCAAGCGCCGGGTCGGCGAGGTGCGGGCCGTCGACGGCATCACCTTCGACATCCGCGAGGGCGAGACCCTCGGCCTGGTCGGCGAGTCCGGCTGCGGCAAGACCACCACGCTGCTGGAGATCCTCGACCTGCCGTCGGGCCAGTCCGGCGCCGTCACGGTCTTCGGCAAGGACATCCGGGGCCTGGGGCGCGCCGACCGCAAGGCGCTGCGCCGCGACCTCCAGGTGGTCTTCCAGGACCCGATGGCGGCCCTCGACCCGCGCATGCCGGTCGGGGACATCCTCGCCGAGCCCATGAAGACCCACGGCTGGTCCCGGGACCGCATCGCCGCCCGCGTGCCCGAACTGCTGTCGCAGGTCGGCCTCGACCCGGACCACGTGGACCGCTTCCCCGCCGAGTTCTCCGGCGGCCAGCGGCAGCGCATCAGCATCGCCCGCGCCCTGGCCCTGGAGCCCAAGCTGGTCGTCCTGGACGAACCGGTCTCCGCCCTGGACGTCTCCATCCAGGCCGGTGTGCTCAACCTGCTGGACGAGCTCAAGTCGCGGCTGGGGCTCAGCTATCTGTTCGTCGCGCACGACCTGTCCGTCGTACGGCACATCGCCGACCGGATCGCCGTGATGTACCTGGGCCGGATCGTCGAGATCGGCTCCGCGGAGGCCGTCTTCGACGCCCCTTCGCACCCGTACACCCAGGCCCTGCTGTCGGCGGTCCCCCTGCCCGACCCCCGCAAGGAACGGATGCGCAAGCGCGTCCTGCTCTCCGGCGACCTGCCCAGTCCCACCGATGTGCCCACCGGCTGCCGCTTCCGCAACCGGTGCCCGAAGTTCGCCTCCCTCGACGAGGTCCAGCGCGGCCGCTGCCGCGACGAGGACCCGTCACCCTCCGCCCTGGCGGGCGACCACAACGCGGCCTGCCACTACGCCGCCGCGGTCACTGTCGTCTGACCCCCTTGTTGTCCCAACCCGTTAGAGGAGAGAGTCCGTTGAACAGAACCCGTACTTCCGCGGTCATGGTCGCGCTGGCCACCGCCGGCGCGCTGGTGCTCACCGCGTGCGGCGGCGACAGCGGCGGTGACGACGCCGCGGCCAAGAAGAACTCGGTGCCCAAGTCCAGCGCCAACAACATCAAGGCCACCGACCGCGACCAGCTGAAGGAGGGCGGCACCCTCAACTGGCCGGTCGCGGAGATCGCCGAGAACTTCAACTACAACGAGATCGACGGCACGCTCGCGGACGGCTTCGACGTCGAGCGCTCCCTGATCCCGATCACGATGCTGTCGGACGCGACGGGCACCGTGACGCCGAACCCGGACTACCTGACCTCGGCGAAGGTCGACGACAGCTCCGGCAAGCAGGTCGTCACCTACGAGATCAACCCCAAGGCCAAGTGGTCCGACGGCACGGCCATGTCCTGGAAGGACTACGAGGCCAGCTGGAAGGCGCTGAACGGCAAGGACGCCAAGTACAAGATCTCCTCCAGCACCGGCTACGAGCTGATCAGCAGCGTCGCGAAGGGCAAGACCGACCAGGAGGTCGTGGTCACCTTCGACAGCCCCTTCGGTGACTGGAAGAGCCTGTTCAGCCCGCTCTACCCGGCCTCGGTCATCGGCACCCCGGACGGCTTCAACACCGGTTACCTCGGCAAGATCCCGGTCACCGCCGGCCCGTTCAAGTTCCAGGGCATCGACAAGACCACCAAGACCCTCACCGTCGTCCGCGACGACAAGTGGTGGGGCAACAAGGCCATACTGGACAAGATCATCTTCCGGGCCCTGGACGCCGACGCCCAGGCCGGCGCCTTCGCCAACGGCGAGATCGGCTTCTTCAACGTGGGCCCCGACTCGGCCGCGTACAAGCAGGCCAAGGAGGTCACGAACGCCGAGATCCGCAAGGCGGCCGGCCCCAACTACCGCCACATCACCTTCAACGGCGCGCACGACAACCTCAAGGACGTCAAGGTGCGGCAGGCCATCATGTCGGCCCTCAACCGCGACGCCATCGCCCAGTCCGACCTCCAGGGACTGGACTGGGACCCCAAGCCGCTGAACAACCACTTCTTCGTCACCAACCAGAAGGGGTACAAGGACAACGCGACCGGCATCGGCGTCTTCGACCAGGCCAAGGCCAAGAGCCTGCTGGACGAGGCCGGCTGGAAGCAGGACGGCGAGTTCCGCACCAAGGGCGGCAAGACCCTGGAGCTGGACTTCGTCATCCCGGCGAACGTCGCCACCTCCGCCAACGAGGGCAAGCTGATGCAGCCCATGCTCAAGGCGGTCGGCATCAAGCTGAACATCAAGACCGTCCCGATCCAGGACTTCTTCGACAAGTACGTCAACACCGGCAGCTTCGACCTGACGGCCTTCTCCTGGCTGGGCACCGCCTTCCCGGTGTCGTCGACCAAGTCGATCTACGCCAAGCCCGTCGGTGACAACATCCAGCAGAACTACACCGGTGTCGGCAGCGACGAGCTCGACGCGGCCATGAACAAGGCGGCGGCGGACACCGACGCGGCCCAGGCCATCACCGACGCCAACGCCGCGGACGTGCTGATCTGGCAGCAGGCCAACCTGCTGCCGCTGTACCAGCGCCCCGACATCTACGCCGTCCAGAAGAACCTGGCGAACATCGGCGCCTACGGCTTCCAGGACCTGCGCTACGAGAACATCGGCTACACCAAGTAAGTCCCGCCGGCTCCGCCCCGCCACCGCACCCCGCGGCGGCGGGGCGGAGCCGTTCCCGGGGGCACCCTGCGGCGCCGCGCGGTCCGTCACACGGGCTGGATCCGCACCTCCGCGCCGGAGGCGCCCAGGTGCCCTCCCTGACGGTCGCGTCGTCCAGGGCAACCACGGGCCGCCGTGAGCCGTTCCGCCACACCTGGACCAGGACCGGCACCGGCGCCCTCGGCGTTCCCGGGCCCATGCGCGAACGCGGAAGGGCGCCCACGCGATGATCGCGTGGGCGCCCTTCGGGGGCTGGGCCGGGATCAGACCGTCGCGTTGACGACGTCCTTCTCCTCGGCGAAGTGGCACGCCGAGTCGTGCGCGGCCGGGGTCTCGGAGCTCTTGAAACGCTCCGGGATCGCCAGCAGCGGCTCCTCGGTGGCGCACTTGTCCTGCGCCTTCCAGCAGCGGGTGCGGAAGCGGCAGCCCGACGGCGGGTTGGCCGGGGACGGCACGTCGCCGGTGAGGATGATGCGCTCGCGGTGCTCGCGGGCCTCCGGGTCCGGCACGGGCACCGCCGACAGCAGGGCCTGCGTGTACGGGTGGGTGGGGTGCTCGTAGATCTCGGTGTCGGTACCGATCTCGGCCATCCTGCCCAGGTACATCACGCCGACGCGGTCGGAGATGTGCCGGACGATGGACAGGTCGTGCGCGATGAAGATGTAGGACAGGTTGAACTCGTCCTGGAGGTTCTCCATCAGGTTGATGACCTGCGCCTGCACGGACACGTCCAGCGCCGAGACGGGCTCGTCGCAGATGATGATCTCCGGGTTGAGCGCCAGGCCGCGGGCGATGCCGATGCGCTGCCGCTGGCCGCCGGAGAACTGGTGCGGGTACCGGTTGATGTACTCCGGGTTGAGACCGACGACGTCCAGCAGCTCCTGCACCTTGCGGCGCCGGTCGCCCTTCGGGGCCACCTCGGGGTGGATGTCGAAGGGCTCGCCGATGATGTCGCCGACCGTCATGCGCGGGTTCAGCGAGGTGTACGGGTCCTGGAAGACCATCTGGATGTTCCGGCGGACGGCCTTGAGCGCCCGTCCGGACAGCCGGGTGATGTCCTGGCCCTTGTAGAAGACCTCGCCGGCGGTGGCGCGCTCCAGGTTCATCAGCAGCTTGGCGACCGTGGACTTGCCGCAGCCGGACTCGCCGACGATGCCCAGGGTCTCGCCCTGGTACAGGTCGAAGGAGACGCCGTCGACGGCCTTGACGGCGCCGACCTGCTTCTTGAACAGGATGCCCTGGGTCAGCGGGAAGTGCTTGACCAGGTTGCGCACCTGCAGGATCGGTTCGCCGCGCTCGACCGGCTTGGCGATCGCGGCCTCGACGACCTCGGCTGCCGCCTCATCGTTCGTGGGGAGCTCAGCCATGGATCGTCTCCTTCCAGAAGTGGCACGCGCTGCCGCGGCCCGGCAGCTCGCCACCGTCCCGCTCGGTGACCGGGACGAGCCTGGGCACCTCGGTGCGGCAGATGTCCTGCGCCATCTCGCAGCGCGGGTTGAACGCGCAGCCGGTCGGGATGCGCAGGAGGTTGGGCGGCAGGCCCTTGATCGCGTAGAGCTCCTGGCCCTTCTGGTCCAGGCGCGGGATCGACGCCAGCAGGCCCTTGGTGTAAGGGTGGGCCGGACGCTTGTAGATCTCGTGGACGGGGGCGGTCTCCACGATGCGCCCCGCGTACATCACGGCGATCTTGTCCGCGACGTCGGCGACCACGCCGAGGTCGTGGGTGATCAGGATCAGGCCCATGTTGAACTCGCGCTGGAGCTCCGCGAGGAGCTCCATGACCTGTGCCTGGACGGTGACGTCCAGGGCGGTGGTCGGCTCGTCCGCGATGATCAGGTCGGGCTCCAGTGCCAGCGCCATGGCGATCATGATGCGCTGACGCATACCGCCGGAGAACTGGTGCGGGTAGTCGCCCACCCGCTGCTTCGCCGCGGGGATGCGGACCCGGTCCATCAGCTCGATGGCCTTGGCCTTGGCGTCCTTGCGGGACATGCCCTGGTGCACCCGGAACATCTCGCCCAGCTGGTAGCCGACGCTCAGCACCGGGTTCAGCGAGGACAGGGCGTCCTGGAAGATCATGGCGATCTTGCGACCGCGGATCTTGCGGCGCTCCTCCGAGGACATCTTGAGCATGTCCTTGCCCTGGAAGAGGATCTCGCCCTGCGGGATCCTGCCGGGCGGCATGTCGAGGATGCCCATGATGGCCTGCGCGGTCACGGACTTGCCCGAACCGGACTCGCCCAGCACCGCAAGGGTCTCGCCCGGCTCGACGGTGTAGTTCACACCGTTGACGGCCTTGGCGACGCCGTCCCGGGTGTGGAACTCCACGTGCAGGTCTCGGACCTCCAGCAGGGGAACACCCGTGCCGTCGGCGCGCCGGGGGGCCGGCACGCCCTCCGTCATATCCATGGTGGTCATGTACGCCCTCCTCAGCGCAGTTTGGGGTCGAAGGCGTCGCGGACCGCGTCGCCGAGCATGATGAACGCCAGCACCGTGAGGCTGAGCGCACCGGCCGGGAAGAGCAGGGCGTGCGGGGCGGTCAGGAACCGGTCCTGCACGTCGCTGATCATCAGACCCCAGGAGATGTTCGGCGACTGGATGCCGATACCGAGGTAGGACAGCGCGGCCTCCGCGGCGATGTACACACCGAGGTTCATCGTCGTGATGACGATCACCGGCGCCAGCGCGTTCGGCAGGATGTGCCGGAACGCGATGCGCTTGCTGTCCGCGCCCAGCGCCTTCGCCGCCATGACGTAGTCGTTGTGCTTGTTGGAGATCACCTCGCCACGCATGATGCGGAACACCTGGGGCCAGCCCAGGATCGCCAGCACCAGCGAGACCGTCCACACGTTGCCGGTGTTGAACATCGACATGATCAGCAGCGCGCCGACGATCAGCGGCAGGGCGAAGAAGACCTCGGTGACCCGGGACAGGACGTTGTCGAGCCAGCCGCCGCGCAGACCGGCGATCATGCCGAGCACACAGCCGACCAGCGAGGTCAGCAGGGTGGTCACCACACCGACGATGATCGAGTTCCGGGTGCCCCAGACCGTGCGGGTGTAGATGTCACAGCCCTGGAGGTCGTAGCCGAACAGGTGGCCCGAGGAGGGCCGGTCCAGCGAGTGCTCCAGCTGGCAGAAACCGTCGACGAACGGACTGCGGGAGGTGAAGACGCCAGGCGCGACCGCGAGCGCCAGCAGAAGCAGGATGATCACGCCCGAGACGATGAACATCGGATTGCGGCGCAGGTCGGTCCAGCCGTCCTTGAGCAGGCTGGCCGCGCGGGCCGGCTTCTCCTCGGCAGCCGTCACCGGCTCGCCGGGCATCCCGTCCTTGGCCGGGATGGACTTCTCGATGGTGTTCTCACTCATAGCGGATCCTCGGGTCGAGCACGGCGTAGAGAACGTCTACGACGAGGTTGGCCACCAGGTAGATCAGGACGAGCAGGGTGACGATCCCGACCACCACCGGACGCTCGCGCAGGTACACCGACTGCGCCAGCTGCTGGCCGATGCCCGGCAGGTTGAAGATTCTCTCCGTGATGATCGCGCCACCCATCAGCGCGCCCAGGTCCATGCCCAGGAACGTGACGACGGGGATCAGGGAGTTGCGCAGGGCGTGCAGCCCGATCACCCGACGGTACGGCAGGCCCTTGGCGACCGCGGTACGCACGTAGTCGGCACGGATGGACTCCATCATGCTGGCCCGGGTCAGACGGGTGATGTACGCCATCGACGTGGACGCGAGCACGAGGCCCGGCAGGATGAAGCTGGTGGGCCAGCCGTCGTCGGTACCGGCAACCGGGACGATGCCCAGGTTGACGCCGAGCTCCAGCTGGAGCACGTTGCCGAGCACGAAGACCGGGATCGAGATCAGCAGCAGGGTGCTGACCAGGACCAGCTGGTCCAGGAACTTGCCCTTGCGCAGCGCCGAGAGCACACCCGCCAGGATGCCGATGACGGCCTCGATGACGAAGGCGGTGATCGCCAGCTGCGCCGTCACCGGGAAGCGCTGGGAGACGATCTCGGAGATCGGGCGCCCGGTGTACGTGGTGCCCAGATCCCCGGTGAACACCCCCTTGATGTAGTACCAGTACTGCACGTACCAGGGATCGTTGAGGTGGTACTGGTCTCTGAGGATCGCGGCGATGTTGGGATCGGCTCGCTTCTCGCCTGCAAGCGCCTGGATCGGGTCGCCGTGCAGGGCGAAGACCAGGACATAGATGATCAACGTGACGCCTATCAGTACAGGTATCGCCTGCAAGATACGGCGCGCGACGTATCGGCCCATTGGTTCTCCAGAAGGGGGTGCTGACCCGCCTGCCGCCGGAGGGCTGGGAGGGGGCGGCGGGGCGGACGCGGACGGCAGACAGGGTGGGCAGGGGAAACCATCAGGCCTCCCCTAACCCACCCCATGTCAGCCCGTTACTTCAAGGGCGTACTCGCTCAGGCGAGCTTGACGGTGTCCCACAGGACGTTGCCGCCGGCGATCTTCAGGGCCGAGAGCTTGTCGCTGTAGCCCGCGTTCAGCTTGTAGAAGTAGACCGGGATGTACGGCATCTCGTTGAGGAGGATGTCGTCGGCAGCCTGGTACTGCTTCTGCGCGTCCGCGTCGGTCGCCGCCTGGTCACCGTCGGCGAGCAGCTTCTCGAACTGCGGGTTGGTGTAGCCCGCGTAGTTGGAGCCGTTGGCGATGGCGTCCTTCGAGAAGATCGGACGGAGGTAGTTCTCCATGTTCGGGTAGTCCATGTTCCAGCCCATACGGAAGGCGCCCTGGTACTTCTTGGCGTCCAGGTCGTTCAGGATGGTCTGGAACTGCTCGAACGGCTTCGCCGTGACCTTGATGCCCAGGTTGGTCTGGATCTCGTTGGCGACAGCCTCGATCCACGCCTTGTGGTCACCGTCGGCGTTGTAGCCGAGCTCCAGCGTGTTGCCCGGGAGGCCGCCGCTCTTCTTGTAGAGCTCCTTGGCCTCGGTCGGGTTCAGGGTGCACGCGTCGCCGCAGGCGCCCTGGCGGTAACCCGGGATGATCGGGCTGATGAAGTCGTCAGCCGGCATACGGGCGCCGAGGAAGATCTTGTCCGCGATGGTCTTGCGGTCGATCGACATCGAGATGGCCTTGCGGAGGTCCGCGTTCTGGAAGGCCTTGTTGTACTTCAGCGGGAAGCCGATGTAGCCCACGCCGGAGTCGGACTCGTCGATCGCGCGGTCGCCGAGGTCCTTCTTGTAGGTGGCCAGACCGGAGGTCGGGATCGAGTCGTCGATGTCGAGGTTGCCCGCGACCAGGTCCTTGTAGGACGTGTCGGAGTCCGAGTAGACCTTGAAGTTGATGCCCTTGACCTCGTACTGCGAGGCCTCGGGGAACTTGTCGTACTTGACGACGCTGATCGACTCGTTGTGCTTGACCTTGCCCTTCATCATGTAAGGGCCGTTGCCGATCGGGGCCTCGCCGAAGCCCTTGGGGTCCTTGAAGAAGGCCTTCGGCAGCGGGTCGAAGCCGTTGAAGGACAGCTGCGCCTTGAACGCCGAGAACGGCGCGGTCAGCGTGACCTTCAGGGTCGAGTCGTCGACCGCCTGGAGACCGGACAGCTTGTCGGTCGCCGGCTTCTTGCCCTCGCCCGGGTTCAGGTCCGCGTAGCCCTGGATGTGCGAGAACAGCGCGTTGGTCTGCTGCGCGTTGTCCTGGTTGGCGCCGTAGTTCCAGGCGTCGACGTAGGACTGGGCGGTCACCTTCTCACCGTTGTGGAAGGTGTAGCCCGGCTTGAGCTTGATCGTCCAGACCTTGGAGTCCGTCGTCTCTATGGACTGGGCCATGTCGTCGACGATCTTGTTGTCGGCGTCGAGCTTGGTGAGACCGACGAAGAGGGCGTGAACAACCTCGCCACCCTCGGTCTCGTAGGTGTTCGAGGGGACGAGACCGTTCTGCGGCTCGCCAATCTCCATCGACACAATGCCGTCAGACTTGCTGCCACCACCGGCATTGTCCTTGCCACCGCCGCAAGCAGTTGCGGCCATGGCGACGATGATCGCGCCTGCGACCCAAGTGGCGCTCTTGGCACCGCGCATGGGTTTGCCTCCTCAGGAGTCACTGTCCGTACGTGAAAGGCGCCGGACCCCACTGACACCCCTGACAGTGGACTACCGGCTACCTGTGCTCGTGAGTCGGCGCTCCCCATAAGCGCTTGGACCCATTGACCCGAGCTCAACGGCTCCAACTATCGGTCACGTTGGGCCTACGAACCACACACTTACGATCTCGTTTTGGTCACAACCGGTCCAAAACAGTTTCGCAATTCGGACATTTGGATTGTAGACAGACACCGACGAAACGGACTTGTAACACAAGTATCGGTGAACACTGTCCGGTATTCGGACGTCTGAAACTGAAAAACACTTGCCTCAAAGCGCGTGGATCCACGCGAATCTACGGCGCTGACGGACCGCCAGGGAACGTGCTGTCGCGGCCGCGCCACTGGCGTAACCGCGACACTTCGCCCCGGTCCACGAGGCCCGCCGCGACCGGCGGTTGCCGACGGTGACATCGGTCACAGCAACCGCCCGTGAGGGCCCGGTCCGTGGCCCGCCTCACATGCGCGGACCGCCCCGTCACGGTGCCGTCACGCAAAGGCACCGGCCCTGGCCGCCCGTGGGAACGGGAGCAGGACCGGTGCCCCTGGTGCATGTCAGCGCTTGGCGCGGGAGGCGGTGCGGCCGCGCTCCTTCTGGTCCAGCACGACCTTGCGGATGCGGACCGTCTCCGGGGTCACCTCGACGCACTCGTCGTCGCGGCAGAACTCCAGCGACTGCTCCAGGGAGAGCTTGCGCGGCGGCACGATCGCCTCGAAGGAGTCGGCGGAGGAGGAGCGCATGTTGGTGAGCTTCTTCTCCTTGGTGATGTTCACGTCCATGTCGTCGGCGCGGGAGTTCTCGCCGACGATCATGCCCTCGTACACCTCGGTGCCCGGGTCGGTGAACAGCACGCCGCGCTCCTGGAGGTTCGTCATCGCGAAGGCGGTGACGGCACCGGCGCGGTCGGCGACCAGCGAACCGTTGTTACGGGTGACCAGCTGGCCGAACCACGGCTCGTGGCCCTCGTGGATCGAGTGGGCGATGCCCGTGCCGCGCGTACCGGTCAGGAACTCGGTACGGAAGCCGATCAGACCGCGGGAGGGGACGACGAACTCCATGCGGACCCAGCCGGAGCCGTGGTTCGACATGTTGTCCATCCGGCCCTTGCGGGTGCCCATGAGCTGCGTCACGGCGCCCATGTGCTCCTCGGGCACGTCGATGGTGATGCGCTCGACCGGCTCGTGGACCTTGCCCTCGACCTCGCGGGTGACCACCTGCGGCTTGCCGATGGTCAGCTCGAAGCCCTCACGGCGCATCTGCTCGACCAGGATGGCGAGCGCGAGCTCACCTCGGCCCTGCACCTCCCACGCGTCCGGACGCTCGGTGTCCAGCACCCGGAGGGAGACGTTGCCGATCAGCTCGCGGTCAAGACGGTCCTTGACCTGGCGAGCGGTGACCTTGCGGTCCTTGACCGCGGACTTGACGGCACCCTTGCCGCCGGGGCCGCGACCGACCAGCGGGGAGGTGTTGGTGCCGATGGTCATGGAGATCGCGGGCTCGTCCACCGTGATCAGCGGCAGCGCGACCGGGTTCTCCGGGTCGGCCAGGGTCTCGCCGATGGTGATGTCCGGGATGCCGGCGACGGCGCAGATGTCACCGGGGCCGGCCTTCTCGGCGGGCTTGCGGGTGAGCGCCTCGGTCATCAGCAGCTCGGTGATGCGCACGTTCTGGATCGAGCCGTCGCGCTTGATCCACGCGACCGTCTGGCCCTTCGTGAGCTCGCCCTGCTCGACGCGGAGCAGCGCGATACGGCCCAGGAAGTTGTCGGCGTCGAGGTTGGTGACGTGCGCCTGGAGCGGCGCGGCCTCGTCGTAGGAGGGGGCCGGCACGTGCTCCAGCAGCGTGGAGAAGAACGGCTCCAGGCTGTCGCTGTCCGCGGGGACGGTGCCGTTCTCCGGCTTGGTGAGCGAGGCCACACCGTCGCGCGCGCACGCGTAGACGATCGGGAACTCGATCTGGTCCTCGTCCGCGTCCAGGTCCAGGAACAGGTCGTACGTCTCGTTGACGACCTCGTCGATCCGGGAGTCCGGGCGGTCGGTCTTGTTGATGCAGAGGATGACCGGCAGCTTGGCCGCCAGCGCCTTGCGGAGCACGAAGCGGGTCTGCGGCAGCGGGCCCTCGGAGGCGTCCACCAGCAGCACGACCGCGTCGACCATCGACAGGCCGCGCTCGACCTCGCCACCGAAGTCGGCGTGGCCGGGGGTGTCGATGATGTTGATCGTGATGGGGTCGCCACCACCCTTGGGGTGGTACTTCACGGCCGTGTTCTTCGCGAGGATCGTGATGCCCTTCTCGCGCTCCAGGTCGTTGGAGTCCATCATCCGGTCGTCCAGATGCTGGTGCGCGGCGAAGGCTCCGGCCTGCTTGAGCATGGCGTCGACCAGCGTCGTCTTGCCGTGGTCGACGTGGGCGACGATGGCGACATTACGAATGTCGTTGCGCGTGGGCATACTGCGGCGCTTCTCCCGGGTTGGTGGGTGTGGCGGCATACCCTCGTCGGCACACCTGCCGCCGGGCGAGTCGAGCCACGGCCTCACCCCATGGTACGGGGCCCGAACGGTAACGCCCGCCCGGGCATGATCGCCCGCCCCCGGGCCGTCCCCAGGTGCCTTTCAGGCGGTCGCGGTGTGCGGGATGAGCTCGACGCGCAGATCGAGGCCGAGCGCCCGCGCCAGGCGATCGAGCACCGGCAGAGTCGGCACGGTGCCGCCCGCTTCGAACCGGGCCACGGCCGACTGTGTGAGATTCGACCGGCGGCCGAGTTCGGACTGCGAGATACCCAGCTCCAGGCGCCGCTCCCGCACGGCAGTACCCAGTTCGAAGCGCAGGCGCGCAGCCGTGTACTCCTCTTCCATTTCCGGCGTGACGGCCCGTGCCTGCCGCGCCCCGGCGAGCGTCGTACGCCCCGACTCAGCGCTCACAGATTCTCCTCGTGGTCGGCGGTGTGACCTTCATCCACGCAGCGTTGCAGAGCCCGCCGGGCTCGGTTCACCTCGTCTGTCTCGCGCATCCTCGTCTTGACGAACACGGTCAGCATGATGATCCGGCGCTTCTCCGCGATCCAGTACGTGATCCGGACCTGGCGCTCGCCACAGTAGAACCGCAGCTCGCGAAGTTCCCGTCCAGCTGCCGCGTATACGGCTCGCCGAGCAGAACTCCCCGTTCCTCCAGAAGATCCAGGTGCATCAGAGCCTGAGCCCAGCGCCTGTCGTCGAGAGCCGCGAGCCACTGCGCGACCTCCGGTTCGAGTTCCACGGTACCCCAAGCCATAGCACGAACGCTATGACTCGGGGGGACTCGACGAGGGCGTGATCCGGAGTGGTCACCCGAACGGGAAGGTCATTTCTTGAAGCCGATGTCCTGGAAGCGCGGGGTCGCGAAGCCGAAGGCGCCCGCGTTGCGGACGGAGGAGCGCAGGGCGACCAGTTCGGGGCGCTGGAAGAGGGGGAGGGAGCCGGCGACGGCCCAGATGCGGGCGTCGGCGCGGGCGGCGAGGTCGCGGGCCCGGGAGGGGTCGAGTTCGCCGGCGGCCTGGTCGAGGAGCTGGTCGATCTGGTCGGTGCCGACCCGGGGGAAGTTCTGCGCGACGACCAGGCTGCCGTCCGGGCCCGCCTCCGGCTTGGCGTAGATGGGCCGGGTGTCGGTGGCCGGGTAGGCCGTGCCGGGCCAGGAGTAGAGGGCCAGGTCGAAGTCGCCGGCGGCGAGGTGGTCGCGCAGGAAGCTCTCGTCGGAGACCTTCTGGATCTCGGTGCGGACGCCGATCCCGGAGAGCATCGCGGCGACGCGGCCGCCGACCGTGTCCAGGGCCTTGTTGGACTCCGGCAGCACGAACCGCAGCGTGAGCGCCTTGCCGTCCTTGCGCAGCACAGTGGTGGAGGGCTCGACGACCGTGACCCGCACCTTGTGCGCGGGTGCCGCGAGGTTGCGCTCGGCGGGACGGGCGGGGGCCAGGGCGGTGCGGCGCCAGCCCGCGTCGGCGAGCAGCGCCTGGGCGGCCTTGGGGTCGGACTCGCCGAGGGCCGCGCTGTGGTCGGCGTACCCGGCCTGGGAAGCGAGCAGCAGGTGGTTGCCGAGCGGTTCGTCGGGCAGGCCGACCGGCTTGAGCACCGCCCGTGCGATCGCCTGGCGGTCGATCGCACGGGCCACCGCGCGCCGGACCCGCTCGTCGGCCAGCGGGCCGTCGGCGCCGTTCAGGGCGAGCTGGGTGTAGGAGGCCGACCGCGTCCGGTAGACGGACACGTTCTTGATCTTCGGGGTGCGGTCGACGTTCGCCAGGTCCAGGCTGCCGTCGGCCAGGCCCGCGGCCCGCAGGTGCGCCGGCACCGCGGTGAGCACCAGCTTGTCGAGTCTCGCCCGGTCGCCCCACCAGCGGGGGTTGCGGACCAGGGTGACGTCCTTGCCGGTGACCTTCCGCACCTGGAACGGGCCGCCGGAGACCGGCAGCGAGCGCCGGGCAGAGTCGTTGAACGCGGCGGCCGTGCCGGTGACGGACTTGGGGTAGAGCGGGGTGAACAGGGACTGCCAGTCGGCGAAGCGACGGGCGAAGGTGACGCGGACCTCGCCCGGCTCCTTGCCCTGGGCCACCGAGGCGATGCGGTCGTAGCCGGCGTTGCGGGCGGCCCAGTAGGCCTCGTCCTTGTCGCGCAGCGCCTTCCACTGGGCGGCGAAGTCGGCGGTGGACACGGCCCGGCCGTCGCTCCACACCGCCTTCGGATTGAGCTTGTACGACACGACCTGCCGCGGCGCGCGCTCCACGACCTCCGCGGACTGCAGCAGGTCGGTGTCCCGCTGGGGCCGTCCGCTTCCGTCCAGCCGGAACGTCGCGGGGAGCACCGCCGCGGCCACCATGTCGGTGGTGTCGCCGGCCTGGACCTGGAAGGCGTTGAGGGTGGCGGGCGCGGTGTCGACGGCCCAGTGCAGCGTGCCGCCGTCGCGCACGGCGTCGCGCGGCGCGGAGGCGAGGTCGGTCCCGGCGAGCGGGTCCTCGCGGCCTGAGGAGCAGCCGGCGAGCGTCGCCACCGCGAGGGCCAGCGCGGTGGCGAGCGCGGGTGGGGACAGGGGGGCGCTGCGGGCCATCGTTGCGTACCTCCGCGAACCGGGGCCATGACCATCTGGCGTTATTTGCCGCTTATCGCACCTCACTGAAAGCGATCATCGCGCCCCCTCGTGTTCGACACGGCGCACACCTCCCGGCTCCCACCCGCCCGGCCCAACGGGGCGCGCGGCGCCGGGCATACGCCCCCCATGAGTGGGAGAATCACGGCAGATCTCTTCCCAAGCGCGACTGTGACGCGCAACACTCGGCAGGCGCCGGCGTCGTGCGCCCGCACCGTGGCGGAGGTGAGGACAGCCATGTCCCTGCAGGACGATCTGACATCGGTACAGCGTCGGCTGGACGAGCTCGGCAGAGCCGTCTCCCGGCTGGAACAGCAGGTCGGCGACAGCCTTGACATGCGGCGCGTGCGCGCCGACACCAAGCACCTGAGCGACGACCTCGCGCTGCTGCGCGACAGTGTCGGCGCCACACACGCGGGCCAGAAGCCGCGCCCGGAGATGGTGACCATCCCCGACACGCCGTACGACCCCTCATTCTGGTCCGGCGCGGAGGACGAAGGGCTGGGGGCGCCGGACCGCCGAGCGCCCTAGGGAGCCACCTTTGGCCACAGATACCGGAACCGCACCCGGAACCGAACCGCCTCCACCCGCACCACCCGCGCGCCACGGTGTCCTTTCCGCCGGGCGCGCCGCCATTCCCGCCCGCCACCTGCGCACCGACCGGTGGTGGCTGCAACCGCTGCTGACCGCGCTGGGCCTGACCGCCTTCGTCGTCTACTCGACGTGGCGCGCCTTCGCCAACGCGCACTACTACGCGGAGCCGTACGTCTCGCCGTTCTACTCCCCCTGCCTGGGATCGAACTGCGTGGACATGCCGCTCGGCGCCCGCTGGCCGCTCTTCGGCGACTGGTGGGGGCTGTCCCCGGCACTGCTGGTGCTGATCTTCCCGCTGGGCTTCCGGCTGACCTGCTACTACTACCGCAAGGCGTACTACCGGGGCTTCTGGGCCTCGCCGCCCGCCTGCGCGGTGGCCGAGCCGCACACGGGCTACACCGGCGAGACCCGCTTCCCGCTGATCCTGCAGAACATCCACCGGTACTTCTTCTACTTCGCGATCCCGGTGGCCGCGATCCTCAGCTACGACGTCGTCCTGGCCTTCCGGGACGGGCGGGGCGCGTGGGGGCACATGGGGCTCGGCACCCTGGTGCTGCTGGTGAACATCGCCCTGATCTGGGCGTACACCTTCTCCTGCCACTCCTGCCGGCACATCGTCGGCGGGCGGCTGAAGCACTTCTCGCGGCATCCGGTGCGCTACCGCGCGTGGACCTGGGTGGGGCGGCTCAACCGGCACCACATGGGACTCGCCTGGGCCTCGCTGGTGAGCGTGGCGGTGTCCGACTTCTATGTCTACCTGGTCGCCAGTGGCGCGTTCGACGATCCGAGGTTCTTCTGATGGCACAAGTCGAACGGCACACCTACGACGTCGTCGTGGTCGGTGCGGGCGGGGCGGGACTGCGGGCCGCCATCGAGGCGCGCGAGCAGGGCATGCGCACCGCCGTGATCTGCAAGTCGCTCTTCGGCAAGGCGCACACCGTCATGGCCGAGGGCGGCATCGCGGCGAGTATGGCCAACGTCAATCCGCACGACAACTGGCAGGTGCACTTCCGCGACACCATGCGCGGGGGCAAGTTCCTCAACCAGTGGCGGATGGCGGAGCTGCACGCCCGCGAGGCACCGGACCGGGTGTGGGAGCTGGAGACCTGGGGCGCGCTCTTCGACCGCACCAAGGACGGGAGGATCTCCCAGCGCAACTTCGGCGGCCACGAGTACCCGCGGCTGGCGCACGTCGGCGACCGGACCGGCCTGGAGCTGATCCGCACCCTCCAGCAGAAGATCGTCTCGCTGCAGCAGGAGGACCTGGCCGAGTACGGCGACCACGAGGCCCGGCTGAAGGTCTTCCAGGAGTGCACGGTCACCCGGGTGCTCAAGGACGGCGACCGCGTGTCGGGGGTCTTCGGCTACGTGCGGGAGTCCGGGCGCTTCTTCGTGATCGAGTCACCGGCCGTGGTGCTGGCCACCGGCGGCATCGGCAAGTCCTTCAAGGTGACGTCGAACTCCTGGGAGTACACCGGCGACGGGCACGCGCTGGCGCTGCTGGCCGGGGCTCCGCTGATCAACATGGAGTTCGTGCAGTTCCACCCGACCGGCATGGTCTGGCCGCCGTCGGTGAAGGGGATCCTCGTCACCGAGTCGGTGCGCGGCGACGGCGGGGTGCTGCGCAACTCCGACGGCAAGCGGTTCATGTTCGACTACATCCCGGACGTGTTCAAGGAGAAGTACGCGCAGAGCGAGGAGGAGGGCGACCGCTGGTACGAGGACCCGGACAACAACCGGCGCCCGCCCGAGCTGCTGCCCCGCGACGAGGTGGCGCGCGCGATCAACTCCGAGGTCAAGGCCGGCCGCGGCACCCCGCACGGCGGTGTCTTCCTGGACGTCTCCACCCGGCTGCCCGCCGAGGTCATCCGGCGCAAACTGCCCTCCATGCACCACCAGTTCAAGGAGCTGGCGGATGTCGACATCACCGCCGAGGCGATGGAGGTCGGCCCGACCTGCCACTACGTGATGGGCGGCGTGGACGTCGAACCGGACACGACGGCGGCGACCGGGGTGCCGGGGCTGTTCGCGGCCGGTGAGGTCGCGGGCGGCATGCACGGCTCCAACCGGCTCGGCGGCAACTCCCTGTCGGACCTGCTGGTCTTCGGCCGGCGGGCGGGCCTGCACGCGAGCGAGTACGCGTCCGGGCTGGCCGCGGACCGTCCGTCGGTGGCCGAGTGGCAGGTCGACGCCGCCGCGGCGGAGGCGCTGCGCCCGTTCAGCGCGGAGGCCGAGACGGTCGCCGACGAGGTCGCCGAGAACCCGTACGGCCTGCACCAGGAACTGCAGCAGACGATGAACGACCTGGTCGGCATCATCCGCAAGCAGAACGAGATGGAGGAGGCGCTGACCCGGCTGGCGGCCCTGCGGGTGCGGGCGCGGCGGGCCGGTGTCGAGGGGCACCGGCAGTTCAACCCCGGCTGGCACCTGGCGATCGACCTGCGCAACATGCTGCTGGTCAGCGAGTGCGTGGCGCGGGCGGCCCTGCAGCGCACGGAGTCGCGCGGCGGGCACACCCGGGACGACTACCCGGAGATGGACCGCCGCTGGCGCAAGGTCAATCTGGTGTGCCGGCTGGCCGATCCGGCGAACGCCTTCGGCGACGTCTCGGTGGATCGGCGGGAGTCGGTCCCGATCCGTGACGACCTGCTCGCGCTGTTCGAGAAGGACGAGCTGCTGAAGTACCTGACGGACGAGGAGCTGGACCGGTGAGCACGTACTCGGGGCACTTCAGGGTGTGGCGCGGCGACGCCGACGGCGGTGAGCTCAAGGACTACGAGGTCGAGGTGCACGACGGCGAGGTCGTCCTCGACATCATCCACCGCCTGCAGGCCACCCAGGCCGGCGACCTGGCGGTGCGGTGGAACTGCAAGGCGGGCAAGTGCGGTTCGTGCAGCGCGGAGGTCAACGGGCGGCCGCGGCTGATGTGCATGACGCGCATGTCGGTCTTCACCCGCGAGGAGACCGTCACGGTGACCCCGATGCGCACCTTCCCGGTGGTGCGGGACCTGGTGACGGACGTGTCCTTCAACTACGAGAAGGCGCTGGAGGTCCCCTCCTTCGTCCCGCCCAAGGGCGTCGCGCCGGGTGAGTACCGGATGTTCCAGGAGGACGTGGAGCGCTCGCAGGAGTTCCGCAAGTGCATCGAGTGCTTCCTGTGCCAGGACACCTGCCACGTCGTCCGTGACCACGAGGAGAACAAGAAGGCCTTCGCGGGCCCGCGTTTCCTGATGCGGGTGGCCGAGCTGGACATGCACCCGCTGGACGCGGCCGAGGAGTCGGGCCTGGACCGCAAGCGCTCCGCGCAGGAGGACCACGGGCTCGGCTACTGCAACATCACCAAGTGCTGCACCGAGGTGTGTCCCGAGCACATCAAGATCACGGACAACGCGCTCATCCCCCTCAAGGAACGCGCGGTGGACCGCAAGTACGACCCGCTGGTCTGGCTCGGCGACAAGATCCGGCGCCGCAGCAGCAGCTGACCGGCCCGGGCCGGCCCCGCGGGGCCGGCCCGCACGCTCGCACCGGGGCGCTGCTCAGAACAGGCTGAGCAGCGCCTCGATCGTGTCCTCCCCCGAGGTGCCGCCGCCGTCCGCGGGCAGCGCCAGTTCGAACCAGACCGTCTTGCCGCGGTGGGTGCGGCGCGAGCCCCATCGCGTACTGAGCAGCGAGACCAGTTGCAGGCCGCGGCCGCCCTCGTCGGTGGCGCGGGCACGCCGGCGGCGGGGCTGCAGGAGGGCGTCGTCCCAGACCTCGCAGACCAGGGTGCGGTCGCGCAGCAGGCGCAGCCGGATGTCGCCGTGGCCGTGCCGCAGGGCGTTGGTGACCAGTTCGCTGACGAGCAGCTCGGTGGTGTCCACCAGGGCTTCCAGGTCCCACGACAGCAGGCAGTCACGGGCCAGTTCGCGGGCTCTCGCGACCGAGCGGGGGGTCGGCTCCAGCGTCCAGTCGCCGACGGAGTCGGCGGGCAGGCCGTGCACGCGGGCCATCAGCAGGGCGATGTCGTCCTCGCCGTGGGCGGTGTCGAGCCGGGCCAGTATGTGGTCGCAGACGTCCTCCAGAGGGCGCTGGGGGTCGTCCAGGGCCAGCCGGAACGCGCGCAGGCCCTCGTCCAGGGGGTGGCTGCGGGACTCGACCAGGCCGTCGGTGTAGAGGGCCAGCAAGGCGCCGTCCGGGAGGTCGATCTCGACCTCCTCGAAGGGCTCGCCACCGACGCCGAGCGGCATGCCGGTGGGCACCTCCAGCATCATCGCCGGCTCGCCGGGCTCCACGAGGACGGGCGGCAGATGGCCGGCGTTGGCGATGACGACCCGGCGGGTGATCGCGTCGTAGACGGCGTAGACGCAGGTGGCGAGGTAGACCTCGGACAGGTCGGAGGAGTCCGCCTCCTTGCCGTGCCGGCTGGTGCGGCCCTCGCCGCTGCCGCCGAGGCCGCGGGCGACCTCGTCCAGGGCGGTCAGCACGTCGGCGGGCTCGATGTCGAGCAGGGCCAGGGTGCGCACCGCGGTGCGCAGTTCGCCCATGGCGACGGCGGCGCGCAGGCCGCGGCCCATGACATCGCCGACGACGAGCGCGGTGCGGTGGCCGGGCAGTTCGATGACGTCGAACCAGTCGCCGCCGACCTCGGTCTCCATGTTGCCCGGCAGGTAGCGGCAGGCGATGTCCAGCCCGGCGGCCTCGGGGTTGCCGGGGGGCAGCAGGCTGCGCTGGAGGATGAGGGCGCGTTCGTGCTCGCGGCGGTAGAGCCGCGCGTTGTCGATGAAGATCGCGGCGCGGGCGGCCAGTTCCTCGGCGATCATGCGGTCGCGCTCGGAGAACGGCTCGCTGCCCTTGGCGCGGGCGAACTGCACCAGGCCGAGCACGGTGTCGCGGGCGACCACGGGCACCGCCAGGATGGACTGGACGAGCCCGCCGCCCAGTTCGCCGAGTTCGACCTCGGTGTCGCCGCCGTCGCCGGCTATGACCTGGGTCTGCGCGGTGCGCAGGGCGCCCGCCCAGGGCGAGTTGAACGGATAGCGGTGCACGGCGCCGACCGACACCGGGCTGCTGCCGGTGTCGCCGCCCAGCCGGGTCACCGGCGCGTCGGAGACGGCGCTGGCGAAGGCCACCCGGCGGACCTCGCCGCTGCCGTCGGCGGTCCCGACCGGGCCCTCCTCGCCCACCAGGAGCGCCTGGTAGAGGTCGACCGAGGCCAGGTCGCAGAAGTGCGGCACGGCGACGTCGAGCAGCTCGCGCGCGGTGGTCTCCAGGTCCAGGGAGCTGCCGATGCGCCGGCCGGCCTCGTTGAGCAGGGCGAGGTTGCGGCGGGTGTGGGCGGCCTCCCGCTCGGCGCGCTGGCGCCCGGTCACGTCCTGGGCGAGGCCGGCGACGCCGATGGGCCGCCCGCTGCCGCTGTGCAGCCGGTAGAGCGAGATCGCCCAGCGCCGGCGGCTGGTGGTCCCGCCGGCCGCGGGGACCGTACCGACGATCGTCATGTCGAGCACCGGGTTGCCGCTGTCCAGGACCTGCTTGAGCGCGGCGGTCAGCCGGTCGGCCTCGACCCGGGAGAGGAAGTCGTGCGGGCTGCGGCCGTGGTGGCCGCCGGGAGTACGGCCGAAGACGGTGGCGAAGCGCTCGTTGACGCGCAGCAGCCGCAGGTTGGTGTCGAAGAGGATGAAGCCCATCGGCGACTGGCCGAACACCGCCTGGGAGGAGGCGAGATCGGTCTCGATCTGGCGCAGCACCCGCATGTCGACGGCGATGCACAGTGCCCCGCGGGCGTTGGTCTCGCCGCGCGAGGGCATGACGTAGACCTCGGCGAGGCCCTCCTGGCCGGCCTTGTCGCGGTAGGGGACGACGCCGGTCCACTCGCGGCCGTCGAGGATCTCCGCGACGCGTTCGTGCGCGCGCTCCCGGCGGTCCTCGGGCACGAAGGCGCGGATCGGGTCCTTGCCGAGGGCCTCGGCCGCGGACACCCCGAAGAACTCCTCGGCGCGCTCGCTCCACTGCTCGATCCGCCCGTCGGGGCCGAGGGAGAACGAGGCGACCCGGATGTAGTCGTAGATCGACCCGGGAGGGCTCGACTGCCAGGCGCTCTGCGGCAGGGCCTCAGGGTTCCGGGGCCCAACGGCCCCCGATGGCTCATCGCTCACGCCCGACCCCTCCAGCTCACACATACGGACCGGCTGGTGCCGAGTATTCAGCATTACCCCCGTTCCGCACATGGTCTTGTCGATCACAGCATCATCTCAAGGCGTACCGATCCCGCCGGTGCCCCACTTCAACTACCCTGCTCCAGCGCGTCGAACCGTGCGCGAGGGGGTCATGCCGGTACGGGCAGGGCGAGTTCGAACCAGACGGTCTTCCCCGGCGGCCCGTGGCGCGTCCCCCAGCGCCGGGAGGCGCGGGCCACCAGCTGCAGGCCCCGGCCGCCCTCGTCCTCGGCGCCGGCGGAGCGTTCGCGGGGCGGATCGGGCAGCGGGTCGGACACCTCGACCAGCAGCGAGCTGCCGCGCACGACGCGGACGCCGATCGGCCCGTGGGCGTGGCGCAGGGAGTTGGTGACGAGTTCGCTGACGAGCAGCGCGGTCACGTCGGTCAGTTCCCGCAGCTCCCACCGCGCCAGGGTGTCCCGTACGAGCGCCCGGGCGTGGCGCACCGCGCTGGGCTCCGCGGCGAAGGTCCAGGAGGCCGTGCTGCCCTCGGGCAGACCGCCGAGGCGGGCCACCAGCAGGGCCACGTCGTCGGGTTCGCGGCCGTGCGCGAGGGTGGCCAGCAGGTCGTCGCAGGTGGCCTCCAGGGAGTGCGGGGGCCGGGCGGCGAGCACCGCGCGCAGCCGCTCCAGGCCGACGTCGATGTCCTCGTCGCGCGCCTCGATCAGGCCGTCGGTGTAGAGCACCAGCACGGCCCCGTCGGGGACGTCGAGTTCCACCGACTCGAACTCCACCCCGCCGACACCGAGCGGCACCCCGGCGGGGATGTCCATCAGCCGCACCTCCTTCACGGGGTCCGCGGGGTCCGTGACCGCCGTGCCGGCCGTCCCCTCCGTACGGCCCGTTCCCGGGACGACCAGGACGGGCGGCGGATGCCCGGCGCGCGCGACGGTCAGCCGCCGCGTGGAGGGGTCGTAGACGGCGTAGACGCATGTCGCCGTCCAGCCCTCCGCGGTGTCCCCGGCCAGGTCGTCCCCGAGGTCGTCGACGCGCCTCAGCAGCTCCTCCGGCGCCATCTCCATCGCCGCCAGGGTGCGCACCGCGGTGCGCAGCCGCCCCATGGTCGCCGCAGCCCGCAGCCCGTGCCCGATGACGTCGCCGACGACCAGCGCCACCCGGCCGCCCGCCAGCGGGATGACGTCGAACCAGTCGCCGCCGGCGGCGGCTCCCGAACTGCCCGGCACGTAGCGGAAGGCGAGTTCGACGCCCGGCGGTTCGGGGACGCTCTGCGGCAGCAGGCTGCGCTGGAGCATCAGCGCGCCCTCGCGCTCGCGGATGTAGAGGCGGGCGTTGTCCAGGGCGGCGGCGGAGCGGTCGGCGAGCTCCGTCGCCAGCGCGAGGTCCTCGGCGTCGAAGGGCTCGCGCCCGCCGGCCCGGCTGACCACCAGCAGGCCCAGCACGATGCCGCGGGCCACCAGCGGGGCCACGATCAGCGAGTGGATGCCGAGGTCGACCGCGGCCTGCACCTTGGGGTCGCCCGGGTAGGTGGTGATCGTGTCGCGCAGTTCCCGCGGGCTCTGCACCAGGGCGGGCCTGCCGGTGTGCAGCACGGCGCCGAAGATCGACGCGCGGTCGACCTGGATCGTCTTGCCGATGCCGAGCATCCGCTCGACGAGCGGCCCCTCCTTGATCGCCCCGATGCCGAGCTGGCGCATCCTCGTGGTCTCGCCGTACGGGGCGCCGGGCAGCTCGCCGCCGTCGGGGACCGCGGTGTGCAGGATGACCCCGCTGTAGTCGCTGAACCGCGGCACCACGGTCTGCGCCAGCTGCTCGGCGATCCGCCGCACGTCCAGGAGGTCCGCCAGCCGCGAGCCGACGTCGTTGAGCAGGGCCAGGCGGCGCCGGGCGCGTTCGATCTTCGCCGCGGAGTGCTGCCGTTCGGTGACGTCCATGACGGTGCAGCTGATGCCCAGCACCCGGCCCGCCCCGTCCTCCAGGCGGTGGTAGGACACCGACCGCCATCCGCCGTCCCGTCCGGGGATGACGACGTCGATGACGGCCCGCCCGGTGGCCAGTACGTGCCGTTGCAGCGCGGCCAGTTCGTCCGCGGCGCCCTTGTGGACGACCTCGTCGACCCGGCGGCCCAAAGTCCGCTCGCGGGGGACGCCGTTCATCCGGGTCAGGGCGTCGTTGACGCGGATGTAGCGCAGGTCGGTGTCGAAGATGGCGACGCCCAGCGGGGAGGAGTCGAAGAGCGGGTCCAGGGCCGCGAGATCGTGCTCCAGGGTGCGGATCCGGCTGGTCTCGGCGACCGAGGCCAGCACGAACTGGCGGCCGTCCCCGTCGACGAGCATCGAGGCCCTGGCCTCCACCTGGACACTGTGCCCGTCGCGGTGGCGCAGCCACAGGACGCCGTCCCAGCTCCCGGAGCGCAGCAGTTCCTCCAGGATGCCCTCCGCCGGGCCCGGGCCCGACACGGCGCCGGACCGGGGGGCGCCGCGGGCGGACGGCCGGGCGCCGGCCGCCAGCAGGGTGCCCACCCGGCGGCCCACGATGTGCTCGCCCGCCCAGCCGAGCATCTCCTCCGCGAGCGGGCTCCACAGCAGGACCCGCCCGGAGGTGTCGAGCATGACCACGGCCAGCCGCAGGCTGTCCAGGAGGCCGCCCGCCATGGTGCGCAGGGGTGGCGGCGGCAACGGCGGCGGCAGCGCCCTGGCGGGTCCGAGCGCACGCGCAGTCGCGGCCGCGGGCGGCGCGGGCTCCCGTGCGCCCTCCGCGTCCTGGGTGGAGTCGTCGCTCCCTGTCATGAATGGGGGCCCCAGACCATTGGGGGGTGTCCGGCGGGTGCCCGTCGGAGCGTCCTGGACGGATCAATCAGCCCATACCCGGTATTCCGGTCCGCATATCGCGGGACGGCGGCGGGGGGTCCGGCGGCCGGAGGACGGCTCATCGGCGTGCGGACGCGCGTGCCGCCACCCAGGCCACGGCCGGCCGGTCCTGGTCCAGCCAGTCGACCTCGTCGACGCGGTCGGCGGCCAGCCAGCGCAGTTCGTCGTGGTCCTGGAGCGGCCGGGGCTCCCCCGCGAGGATGCGCGCCGTCCAGACGTGCAGGACGTACCCCGGTTTCAGCGGCCACTCGCCCGGGACGCGTTCCAGGGGCTCCGCCTCGATGCCGAGTTCCTCGCGCAGCTCCCGCACCAGCGCGTCCCGCGCGGTCTCGCCGGCCTCGGTCTTGCCGCCCGGCAGCTCCCAGCGGCCGGCCAGTTCCGGCGGGGCGGTGCGCCGGGCGGCCAGCAGCCTGCCGTCGTCGAGCAGGGCGGCACCGACCACCACGGTCACGTCACGCGTCGTCATGCGCGGAACCTTACGACGCGCGGCGGTCGATGCGCTCGATCAGGTAGAGCTGCTTGTGCCCGCGGGCGTCGAGGGTGTCCGCGACGCGCTCGGCCTCCTGCTTGGTGGCGTAGCGGCCGACGCGGTAGCGGTTGCCGTTGTCGTCCTGGCGTATGACGACCCACACCAGCTCGCCGCTCATCGGATCTCCTCCAGGTGCGCGACATTGGCGCGGTCGTCGTCCTCGGCGCTGGGCCGGCCCGCGAACCAGGCGTCGAGGATCTCCCGCAGCAGCGGTCCGCTGGTCAGCCGCAGGCTGAGCGCGAGGGCGTTGGCGTCGTTCCATGTGCGGGCGCCGTCGGCGGAGTACGCGTCGACGCACAGGGCGGCGCGGACGCCCGGCAGCTTGTTGGCGGCGATGGAGGCTCCCGTACCGGTCCAGCAGCAGACCACGGCGTGGTCGGCGCGGCCCTCGGCGACGTCCCGGGCGGCGCTCTCGGCGCTCCAGGCCCAGTCCTGGCGGTCACCGGCGCGCAGTGCGCCGTGCGGGAGGACGGTGTGGCCGCGGCCGCGCAGTTCGTCGACGAGCTGCCGCGCCACTGGCTCGTCCATGTCCGAGGAAACGGCGATGCGCATATGCCGGAGCCTACGCCTCAACGTGACGCGCCGGACACGTTCGGACGGTATTCGACTCGATCGGGCCATGTTCGATGGGGAGTTGACTCAGAAGGGCCACTCGTTCGCGCCCTTCGGGCTCCCCGCGCGCCCCGGCGGCGCCGCTCGGATCCCCAAGCGGCCGCCGGAGCAGGCGAAGTGACGGTGCATCACCAGGGCAGGACGCCGTTGCGGTCGAAGTAGCCGCCGGTCGGGCCGTCGGGGGCGACCGTCGCCATGCGGACGATGACCTCGGCGCCCTCCTCGACCGTCTGGAAGCCGGTGTTGCCGTTCAGGTCGGTCTTGGTGAAGCCGGGCTCCACGGAGTTGATCCGGAAGTGCGGGAGCGCCTTCGCGTACTGCACGGTGATCATGTTGACCGCCAGCTTCGACGCCGGGTAGTCCAGGCCCGGGAACATGTGGGCCGGCTGGTCGGGGTCGGTGACGTGGTGCAGCGAGGCCAGTCCGCTGCTGACGTTGACGACGACGGGAACGGCGGACCTGCGCAGCAGCGGCAGGAAGGCGTGGGTGACCCGCACGACGCCGAAGACATTGGTCTCGAAGGTCTGCCGCATCGCGTCGGCGGTGGTCTCGACGGTGGGCACCACGCTGTTGTCCGGCCGGCGCACCTCGATGCCGGCGTTGTTGATCAGGACGTCCAGTCCGCCGTCGGCCTCGACCGTCCGCGCGGCGGCCGCCACCGAGGCGTCGTCGGTGACGTCGAGGACGACGAAGCGCGCACCCAGCCGCTCGGCGGCCTCCCGGCCGCGCCCGGCGTCCCGGGCGCCGATCCAGACGGTGTGGCCCTCGGCGATCAGACGGCGGGCGGTCTCGTACCCGAGGCCCTTGTTGGCGCCGGTGATGAGAGTGGTCGGCATGGTCGGCATCGTCGGCATGGTCTTGCTCCTGTGGGGGTGGGGAGGGTCGGTGACTGATGCCTCCAGCGTGCGGCGGGGGCCGCCGCGCAGACAGTCGTCCCGTGTTCCTGGGACTCGCGGTACCAGGGCGATCGAGCGCCCGGAGCGCACACTGGGGAGCATGGCGACAGCGGAGTTCGGCAGGGCGGTGCGCCGGTGGCGCGACCAGGTGTCCCCGGAGGCGGCCGGCCTGCCCGCGGGCGGTCACCGGCGTGCCGCGGGGCTGCGCCGGGAGGAACTGGCGCAGCTCGCGGGGATCTCCGTCGACTACGTCACCCGGCTGGAACAGGGCCGCGCCTCCAACCCGTCCGCCCAGGTCGTGGAGGCCATGGCGCGGGCGCTGCGGCTGTCGCCGACCGAGCGCGGCCACCTCTTCGAGCTGGCCGGGCTGGCGCCGCCGGGGCCCGAGACCGTCCCCGCGTACATCACCCCCAGCGTCCACCGGCTGCTGGACCGCATGACCGGCACACCCGTCGCGGTCTACGACGCCTCCTGGACGCTGCTCCAGTACAACCCGCCGTAC
Organism: Streptomyces sp. NPDC088732; assembly: GCF_044751205.1. NCBI lineage: Bacteria > Bacillati > Actinomycetota > Actinomycetes > Kitasatosporales > Streptomycetaceae > Streptomyces > Streptomyces sp. NPDC088732. Next base: position 357,708 of record NZ_JBIVLI010000004.1, on the reverse strand, counting down.
GCGGCCCTGATGGGCGACCCCTCCGGATGGCGCGGCAACGACCGCAACGGCGTGTGGCGGCACTTCCTCGGTGCGGGCAGCCGCGCCCGGCTCACCCCGGAGGAGCTGGAGGCGTTCGAGACCGCGGTGGTCTCCGACCTGCGCGCGGCGGCCGCCCGCTACCCGTCCGACCAGCGGCTGCGACGCATGATCACGGAGCTGAGGGCGGGCAGCGAACGCTTCAGCGCGCGGTGGGACTCCGGCGCGATCGGCCGCCACGAAGCCGCGCGCAAGACCATCGACCATCCGGGGGTCGGCGCCGTGCGGCTGGACTGCGACGTGCTCACCGTGGCCGGCAGCGACCTGCGGATCATGGTCTACACCGCCGAACCCGGCACCGAGGACGCCGAACGCCTCTCCCTGCTCACCGTGCTCGGCACCCAGTCCCTCGTGGGCTGACCCGGCCCTGGCCCGGGGCGGGCGGCCTCCCGGTCGGTGGGTCGCCGACGCGTGCCCGGGGCCCGGTCCGCGGCCGCCGCGCGGACGGTTCACCGGGGCCCGCGTCGATCGTCGCGGCCGGGCGCGGCGGTCGGATCCCACTCCGGCCGGGACCGCGCCGCGGAAGGGACGGCGGGCCGGAAACGACCGCGGCGCCCACCGCGCCGGGACGTGCCGTCAGAGGGCGGACCGCGCCGCCGGGGTCACTTGACCGGCATGCGGTAGGACGCCCGGTAGCGCTCGGCGGGGACGATGATGTCCGCGGTCTCGACGGGCAGGCCCGAGGCGTAGAACGTGCGGCGGATCTCGATGACGACATGGCCGGGGACGCCGCCCAGCACCGCGGTCTCCTCCGCGAGCCCGGGGCGGGCGCCGACCTCCTCGGCGACGTTGTCGACGACGACGTCCAGCGCGGCCATGCGCTCGACCACGCCCTGCCCGGCCAGCGGACCCTCCTCCGGCAGCAGGACCGGGGTGCGTCCGGTGACCGACAGCGGTTCCCACGAGGTGGCGAGCATCATCGGCTCGCCCTCCGTGCGGTAGAGGTAGCGGGTGCGCATCACCCGGTCGCCGGGCTGGATGCCCAGCCGTTCGGCGACCCGCGGTCCGGCCGCGTCCTGGAAGCTGTTCGCCTCCCAGTTGCCCTTGAAGCTCTCGTCCGCCTGCTCCTGCCGGAACGGCGACGCCTGGCCGCCGCCCGGCCGGTAGCCGGTGCGGACGATCAGCCGCGGGTCGGGGCGCTCGCGGACGTACGTACCGGAGCCGGAGCGGCCCTCCACGAAGCCCTCGGCCATCAGGACCTTGCGGGCCTCCAGCGCGACGGTGTCCGACACCCCGTACTCGGCGCGGATGCGGGCCTGCGACGGCAGGCGGGTGTGCGGAGGGAGCGTGCCGTCGAGGATCTTCTGGCGGAGATCCCCGGCGACGCGAAGGTACGCGGGCTGCTCACCGAAAGGCACGTGCCCCTCCCTCGGGTTGACTGTGTGCAACAGCTTGGCAACACACCGTTGCCAGTCGCAAGTCTTGCCCATCGGATTACTTCTGTCGCGTCAACCCGGCAACAGCTCGAACGCCGCGAGGACCACCCTGGCGTGCTGCTCCGCCTGGTGCCTGACAGGGACCCAGCGCGCCCGGTGCGCGGTCTCGTACGCCCGGCACCAGTCCGCGACCAGGCGTTCCAGGCACTCGCGCACCGCGGCGGCCGGGACCTGGGACGGATCGGCGCCCCGGGCGAGTCGCAGCAGCATGGCCGCGGCGCGCAGCGGCAGCCGCTGCGCGTAGATCTCGACGCTGCTGACCCGGGCCCGGGTCATCGCGGGCAGCGGCGGCGCGGAGGCGGTGCGCAGCGCCGGGTCCCAGTCGGCGGCGAGCTGCGGGCCCACGGCGACGATCTCCTGCGCAGCGCGCAGCAGCGGCCCGCCGTCCCCGGGCAGGCAGGGCCGCAGCTCACCTATGAGCCCGCCGACGTGCTCGCTCGCCCGGCGCAGGGCGACGCCCGCGGCACGCAGCGCCTCGTCGGCGGCGGGGTGCGGGGAGGTGTCGCCCGCGCGGTCGCAGGCCCACATCGGCACCTCCGCGATCGCGGTGATGCCGCCGTAGCGGTGGGCGTAGGTCCAAGTGGAGTTGCTGGCGTCCTCGCGCGGGCCGCCGGGGGGCGGCATCACGTAGACGCCGGGCCCGGGGCTCGGCCAGTGGAAGGCGTCGGACGAACCGGCCTCCAGCGGGATGTCGAACTCGGCGGCCGATTTGGCGATCCGCTCGGCCAGCCGGGGGATGGCCCGGGTCACCTGGATGAAGCTGCCGCCGACGTCGATGCCGTGCAGCGAGCACTGGAGCACCGGGCGCAGTTCGTCGATGACCGCGATCAGCGCCCGGGTCTCGGGCAGCGCGCCGGCCAGTGAGCCGTCGTCGGGCAGCCACTCCGGCTGCTCGGCGGCGCGCGGCCGGAAGAAGTGCCGGTAGTGGCCGAGCATCGTGAACCGGCCGTCGGGGACGGCCTCGTTGAGCCGCGCGCCGTCCGGGTCGGCGCACAGCAGGAAGTGCCAGGCGGCGTCGGCGCCCTCGCGCAGCGCGGGGTCGGCGGCCACCCGCCGGGCCAGCCGGAGCGCGGTGGCGCCGCCGATCATCTCGTTGGCGTGCGGCCCGGCCACGACCAGCACGTTGCGCCGTCCGTGGCCCACCGACAGCAGGAGCAGCGGCTCGCCCGCCCGGGAGGTCCCCACCGTCCGTACCCGGCACAGATCGGGCCGGCGAAGGGTCAGCGCCCTGGCCGCCGCGTTCACCTCGTCCACGGTCGGGTAGCGGTCGCCGGCGGTGGTCTCCCCCGGATGTCTCATACAGCCCCCCGCTGTGGTCGAACGGTCGCACTGGATTGTTCCAATGCCCGTCAACCCGGGGCTAGTACGCGTAGGCGTGGTCGCCGCACACGGATGAAGGGGGTACGGCGCCTGGCGCAGCCGTACCCCCTTCCCTGCCGGAGCGTCAGTGGCGACGGGCGGCCTGGCGGCGGCGCGAGGCGAAGACGACGCCACCGCCGGCGAGCAGCAGCAGCGCGGCGGCCGCGGAGACCATGCCGACGTTGCCGGAACCGGTCTCGGCGAGGTCGCCGGAGTCACCGTTCGGGGACTGGGCGGCGTCGACCGCGGGGCTGGAGTCCGACGCGGAGGCGGAGGCGGACGCGGACGCGGAGTCCGACGCCGAAGCCGAAGCCGACGGCGTCTCGGACTCGGTGACCGGAGCCGAGGTGGACGGCGTCGCCGAGACCGGCGGCGTCGTGGTCTCGTCGCCGCCGGACGGCGTGGTCGGCGGGGCGGTGGTCGGCGGCGTGGACGGCACGGTCTGCGTGCTGCAGTCCTTGGTGCCGCCGTTCCACCAGGCGATCTTCTTGTCGCCGATGACCGCGTGGTCCGGGCCCTCGGGCAGCGGCCCGTGCTCGTAGCCGTCGTTGGCGTCCATGACGCCGTCGTACTTCTTGTTGCCGTAGTACAGGTCGACCTGGGCGAAGCAGGTGACGTCCGGGACGGCGACGTCGAGCGTGTCGGTGCCGTTGGTGATCGTCACGGTGTCCCAGTCGTGGAACACCTGCTTGCCGGAGGTCTCGAAGGTGGCGCCGTGCGTGCGGTACGAGGCCAGGGACACGGTGCAGGACGAGGAGCCGTCCGCGACGCGCACCTTGACGTGCACCTTTCCGTCCTCGGCGGGCTTGAGGGTGACGTCGTCGACCTTCACCGACGCGTACCAGTTGGTGCCGTCGAGCGAGAACTCGCAGCGGTCGGTGCTGGTCTTGGTGCCGCCTCCCTGCCCGGGCTTGTAGGTGTGGTGGCCGCCCTTGTCCCAGCCCTTGCCGCCGGGGCAGTCGCCCGCCCAGGCGGAGGTGGCACCGGCCGCGGAGAGGGCGACGGCGGCGGCACTCACACCGAGCAGCCGTCCGATGGTGACGCGTCGCGATATGGCCATGCGGAACCCAATCTTGCGTTGCGTGGCCCGGCGGGAGCGCGAAGGACGGCAGCTGCTTCCCCGTGTGCGAGCAGGCCGAGGCGTCGCCGGGCAGAGGTCGAGGTGCACACGGGGCTCTCCGGCCCCAGTGGCACCACGCATCGTCGTGTCTGCGTCAATGGCCTGTCAACCTGGCCCGCTGAAAAGGTCGTTGGATCGAGGTTTCGATCCGGGAAATGGCGGAAAGTGCGCCGAACGCGATCAGTCGCACCAGGTCCGCGTCGTACGGATCGGGGTCGGCGGCGCGCCAGGCCTCCACGTCCGCCTCGGTGATCCGGTACGGGGCCAGCGCGGCGAGCAGCACCAGCCGCGCCGCCGGGCGCTGGGCCGGGGGCAGCGGGGACGTCCGGTGCGCGATCCAGCCGCCGTCCAGCGGCGGGTGCGAGCCGTCCCACACGTCCACGGCGGCGGCCACGGCCTCCCGCGCCTGCACGCCGAGCCGTTCCCCGCCACGCCCCGCCGCGGCCCGCAGCGCCGCGAACGCGGTCCCCACGGGCGCCCCTTCGGCCCAGTCCGGCGGCGGCCCGGCCGGCACGCCGCGCAGCAGCGGCAGGCTCGCGCCGGGCTCCAGTTCCCTGCGCACGGTGCGCCCGAGGGCCCGGCCCCCGGCGCTGCGCACCAGCCGCAGCCGCTGCAGTCCCGCGGGCAGCATGTCGTCGGTGAGCAGCGCCGACACCATGCGGTTGATGAAGTGGAAGGCCAGCGCGGTGCCGATGAACTCCGGTGCGTCCGCGGCGTCGAAGGGCCGGCCCGCCGCCTCCGGCGCGTCCGGCCCGAGCGCGGTCCTGGTCGCCTTCCCCCAGGCGAGCAGCGCGGCGTGCCCCGGGTCGGCGGGCGCGTCACCGCGGGCGACGGTCTCGGCGAGCCGGTGGTCGCCGGTGGCGTGCAGCAGGACGGTGTGCGCGTCCACGCAGAACGGGCAGCGGTTGGCCTGCGAGACCCCGAGCGCGACGAGTTCCTTCGCGGTGCGGGAGGCGCGGCCGGCGAGCAGCGACTCGCGCAGCACGGCCCAGGTAGCGGCCAGCAGGTCGGGGGCGGGCGACAGCACCACGAAGGTGGGCGCCCGCCGGATGCCGAAGTCGGTCGCCAGCTGGGCGTACACCGCGGCGGACCGCCCGGTGAGCGTGTCCGGCGGCGCGGGGGTGGTGAGGCGGAAGGGTGCGGGCACGGGATGCCTCCTCCGGGGTCGTCGGCCCGTTCGCGGATCTCGATCGTGGACCCGGACCGGCCCCCGGGTCGTCGTCCCCGGGAAGTGACATGGCACTGCTGCACGGGCCGCGTGGCGGGGCGGCGCTACTCCCCGGGGAGTAGCGCGGGAGCCGTCTTCCAGGAGGACGTGCGGGGCGCGGGCCCCGGTTAAGGTGCCGTCATGGGAGGAGCCAGGCTGATCGCACGTCAGGTCCGCGAGTCGCCGCTGGACTTGCGGGGGTGGCAGGGCGTCCTCTTCGACGGGCTGCTCGGTCTCGTGCTCGTCGCCGACGTCCTGCTGCTGCCCGGGGTGCCGGCGCCCGCGGACGCGGTGGACCTCGTCCTCGCCCTCGTCGGCACGCTGGCCGTCAGCGGCAGCCGCCGCGCCCCCGTGTCCGCGCTGCTGCTGTGCACGGGCTGCATGCTGGCCTACGCGCTGCGGGTGCACCCGGGGCCGTCGGCGGCCTTCCCGGTGCTGGTCGCCGTGCACATCGCGGTCAGGAGCGGCGGGCGGCGGCTGCCGGTGAAGCTGGCGGTGCTCGCCTTCCTCGGCGGCTACCTGGCCTCCGGGCAGCCCGCGCCGACCGCGGCGCAGTCGACCGCGCTGCTGCTCGGCTGGTTCCTCGCCTCGGTCGCCATGGCGGTCGTGGGGCGGCACCGCCGCGCGTACCTGGAGCAGCTGGAACGGCGGGCACTGGAGGCCGAACGCACCCGCGAGGAGGCCGCCTTGCGCCGCGCGGGCGAGGAACGGCTGCGCATCGCACGGGAGCTGCACGACTCGCTGACGCACAGCATCTCGATCATCAAGCTCCAGGCGGGTGTCGCCGTCCATCTGGCCCGCAAGCGCGGCGAGGAGGCCCCCGAGGCGCTGCTCGCCATCCAGGAGGCGAGCGGCGAGGCCATGCGGGAACTGCGGGCGACGCTGGAGGTGCTGCGCGGCAGCGGGGGCGGCCACGGCGTGGACCGCATCGGGGACCTGGCCGAGCGCTCCCGGACCGCCGGGCTGCCCACCAGCGTCACCGTCAGCGGCCGGGAGCGGCCGCTCGCGGACGGCGTGGACCGGGCCGCGTACCGCATCGTGCAGGAGGCGCTGACCAACGTCACCCGGCACGCGGGACCCCGGCCGCGCGCCACCGTCCGCATCGAGTACGCCGACCGGCAGCTCGTCGTCCAGGTCGACGACGACGGCACCGCCGCGCCGGACGCACAACCGGTGCCCGGCGTCGGCCTCACCGGCATGCGCGAGCGGGTCACCGCGCTCGGCGGGCGGCTGCGGGCCGGACCGCGGCCCGAGGGCGGCTTCACCGTACGGGCCGAACTGCCACTGGAGGCCGCGACATGATCCGGGTACTGATCGTCGACGACCAGGCACTGATGCGCGCCGGGTTCCGGGCCCTGCTGGACGCGGAGGAGGGGATCGAGGTCGTCGCCGAGGCGGCCGACGGGCAGGAGGCCGTCGCGCTCGCCGAACGGCATGTGCCCGACGTGGTGCTGCTCGACATCCAGATGCCCGTGCTCGACGGCATCGGTGCGACCCGGCGGATCGCCGCCGACCCGCGGCTGGCGGAGGTGCACGTCGTGATCCTGACCAACTACGGCCTGGACGAGTACGTCTTCGACGCGCTGCGCGCCGGTGCCAGCGGCTTCCTGCTCAAGGACACCGAGCCCGCCGACCTCGTCCAGGCCATCCATGTCGCGCAGCGCGGCGACGCGCTGCTGTCCCCGGCCATCACGCGCCGCCTGATCGCCGAGTTCGTCTCCCGGCCGCCGGACGCGGCGCACGCGGCGGGCCTGGAGGCGCTCACCAACCGCGAGCGCGAGGTGGTGGCGCTCGCCGCGCGCGGACTGGCCAACGACGAGATCGCCGCGCGCATGGTCATCAGCCCGCTGACCGCCAAGACCCACGTCAGCCGGGCCATGACCAAGCTGGGCGCCCGCGACCGGGCCCAACTGGTCGTGTTCGCCTACGAGTCGGGGCTGATCACGCCCAAGTCCCCGGTCGCCGGACAGCAGCCCTACGCGCCGGCCGGCTCCGCGGCCTCGGCGGCGTCAGCGGTCTCCGCCGATTCGTCGGCCTTCTCGAAGTAGGTGTCGAGCACGGCGTCGAGCTCCCCGGACCAGGTCTTCAGCCGGCTCCTGGAGGGCGCCTCGACCCAGGTCTCGTACCAGCGCCGCGGCGAGAGGTAGACCGTCACACCGAACCGGCGCCCCCACCGCGGGGCGTCGACCTCGACCGCGCCGATCTCGTCCCAGCCGAACTCGGCCTCGGTGTCGTCGAGCCGGAACGTGACGCCGTCCCGGTCCGCCCGGATCGAGCCGCGGCGGTCGGCGACCTCGAACTCCGGTCCGCCGGCCGGCTCCGCGTCGCTGCGCGGGGCCTCCTCGACGGCGGGCTCCTCGACGGCGGGCTCCTCGACGGAGCTGTCGTCGCCGGTGTCCTCGGCGGTGTCTTCCACGGGGGTCGGGGCGTCGTCCGGCGCGGGCGCCGCCTTCACCAGGTCCGCGGACGGCTCCGCGGACGTGACCTGGGGCTCGTCCGGCTCCGGCACGGCGATGCCGGGGACGTACGCCGGATCGATGCCGGCCGCCTGTACGAGCGGGATGTTCGAACCTCTGCTCTGCTCCACGGCGGGCAGTATGGCCCATCGGGCTGTGCCCGCGACACTCGCCCCGGCCCGGGGCGCGCACGTGTCGCGCCCTCCCGGCCGGCGGATGGCGGAACGTTCCGGCGGCGGACCGGCCCGCCCGCCTGCCGCGCGGCGGCCGGCAACATCGCCCGGTGGCCTGTCGTGACCGGTCCATTCATGATCACGCAACCGGGGCGGCACCTGCCCGGACAACCCTCGACGCATGACCGACACACCTACGATCGTTCCCTTCGACCGCCGGAAGTTCCTGGCGGCGGCGGGCGGCACCACCCTCGGCGCCGTCGCCGCCGGCCAGTTGGCCATCGGAGCCGCCTCGGCCGCCGACGGCGGGACGGGAGCCGCCACCGCCGCCACCGGCCCGTCGGGCGTCGTCGACCCGGCCCCCTTCCTGCTCGGTGTCGCCTCCGGCGACCCCGACGAGGACAGCGTCGTGCTGTGGACGCGGCTCGTCACCGACCCGCTCGACGCGGAGACCGGCGGCATGGCACCCGTGCCGGTCAAGGTGAGCTGGGAGCTGGCGCGGGACGAGGAGTTCCGCCACATCGTCGACGACGGTCACACCGAGGCCGTCCCCGAGTCCGCGCACAGCGTGCACGTCGAGGCCAGGCACCTGACGCCCGACACCTGGTACTGGTACCGCTTCCAGGTCAACGGGACCTACAGCCGCACCGGCCGCACCCGCACCCTGCCGAAGCCCGGTTCCCCGGCCGACCAGCTGCGGTTCGCCTTCGTGTCCTGCCAGAGCTGGGCCGGCGGCCACTTCGCGGCCTACCGCGACCTGGCCGGGCAGGAACTCGACTTCGTCATGCACCTCGGCGACTACATCTACGAGACCGCCGACGGCAGCCTGACCGAGTTCCGCCGGCTGCACGCCCTGTACAAGAGCGCCCCCGAACTCCGCGACGCCCACGCCCGCTTCCCGTTCTTCGTCACCTGGGACGACCACGAGGTCCAGAACAACTACGCGGGCGACGTCCCGGGCGGCGCCGGCGACGGGCGGCCGTTCCTGGAACGCCGCGCCAACGGCTACCAGGCGTACTACGAGCACCTGCCGCTGCGCCGGGAGCAGCGGCCCGAGGGCCCCGACGCGCTGATGTACCGCAGGTTCGACTTCGGGCGGCTCGCCGGGTTCAGCGTCCTGGACACCCGCCAGTACCGCACCGACCAGCCGTGCGGCGACGGCCGGAAGACGCCCTGCGAGGCGGTCGGCGACCCGGCGGCCACCCTCACCGGCCCGGAGCAGGAGAAGTGGCTGCTCCGGGGTCTGCACAAGTCCGGCGCGCAGTGGAACGTCATCGCGCAGCAGACCATCATGGCCGCGTTCGACTACGACCTGGGCCCGTCGAAGATCGTCAACCTCGACCAGTGGGACGGCTACCCCGCCGCCCGCTCCCGGATCCTGGACTTCCTGGACACCGAGCGCCCCCAGAACCCGGTGGTCCTCAGCGGCGACTGGCACACGCACTGGGTCAACGACCTCAAGAAGGACTTCGACGACCCGGCCTCCCGCACCGTCGCCACCGAGTTCGTCGGCACGTCCATCTCCTCGGGCGCGAGCTGGGACGCGGACGTCCGGGCGGGTCTGGCGGCCAACCCGCACGTGAAGTTCTACAACGGCACCTACCGCGGCTATGTGATCTGCGACGTCACACCGGAGCGCTGGCGCGCCGACCTGCGGATCGTGCTGAGCGCCGGCGACGCCGCGTCCCCCGCGTACACGATCGCCGCGTTCGAGGTGCTCGACGGCGTCCCCGGTGCCCGCCGGGTCGACGGCGCGGGCGACGGCCTGTCCGGCCGGATCACCGACAGCGCGACCGGCACCCCGCTCACCAACATGCGCGTCAAGGTGCTGGACTCGGCCGGCAAGGCCGTCGTGTCGAGCACGACCGGCGCGGACGGCGAGTTCCTCGCCTTCGCCGTCCCCGGCGTCTACACCGTGGCCGCCGACGGCGTCGGTTACGACCCCGTCCAGGTGACCGCCACCGTGCAGGACGGCGCGCAGACCCGCGTCACCCTGCGCGCGGACCGCGCGCGGGCGCGCGCCGGCACGGGAACCACCATCCCCGGCCCCGTGGCCGAGGGCCTGGTCTCCGACCTGGTGATCTCCAACGACCAGCTGGCCCTGGCGATCTCGGCCGGTTCCGAGGACTCGCAGCTGACGCCCGTCACCCTCGGCAAGCCGCGCGACATGGCCGCCGTGGGCCACCTGGACCAGATCGACTGGTTCAACCTGCCCTACGCGTCGGCCGCCCAGCCGCGCGGCTCGAACGCCTGGCAGCAGCGCACCGTGAAGTCGACGTCGGTCCAGGTGGTCTCCTCGACGGGCGCCGAGGCCCGGATCAGGGCCACCGGCGCGAGCACCGCGTTCCCGGACGTCGCGGTGGTCACCGAGTACTCCGTCCGCGAGGGCGAGCGCTGGATCACCGCCGAGAGCGTCTTCACCAACCGCGGCACGGTGGCCCGCACCCTGTGGATCGGCGACGTGATCGACCACGACGGAACGGGCCAGCGCAGCGGCGTCCCCGGCCACGGCACCATCACCACCGGCACGCCCGCCGACTACGCGCCCACCGCGCCGTGGATCGGCATGACCGGGGCCGACAGCCAGACGTACGGCCTGCTCTACGAGGACACCGCGTTCACCGCCTACGCGTGCGACATCTGGGCGATGAGCCAGCGCCAGGTCACGATCGAGCCGGGGGCGGCCTGGACCCTGCGCCGGCGGATCACCGCGGTCGACAACCGGGCCTCGCTCGACCCGTTCGCCGTGCTGAACACGCTCTGACCGGCCGGGCCGGCGAGGCGGTGGCAGCGCCGCCTCGCCGTCCCCGGGGCCCGGCCGGCTCCGGGTCAGCGCAGTTTCCTGAAGGTTCCCCGCAGGTCGGAGACGAAGGCCTCGGTGTTCTCGTAGTGCACGAAGTGGCCCCCCTTCTCGTGGGCGTTGACGTTGATCGCGTTGAACGCGGCACGGGTGGGCCCGTTCTCGAACGCGGCGATGCGCTCCTCGACGGTGCGGACGCCGGGCGGGTAGGCGTCACCGAGGAGGAAGGTGAAACCGGCCGGCGGCTCGACGGTCGGCCGGCGGTCGTGCGAGGGCACCCACGGGTAGCGCACCGCGTTGCGGTACATGCGGATGGACGAGCCGATGGACTCGGTCACCCAGAAGGTGGTGGCCTGCGTGAGGACGAAGTCGCGGGGGAACGCCGCCTCGAAGTCCCCGTTCTTGTCGCTCCACTTCCGCCACCGCTGGAGCAGCCAGGCCAGCATGCCGATCGGCGAGTCGTTCAGACCGTGGGTGAGGGTCGACGCGTCCAGCATGTGCGCGGTGACGTGGGAGACGTACGTGGTGACGAAGTTCTCCATGCCCGCGCGCAGTTCCGGTGAGGCGTCCGCGGGGATCGTGGCCCCGTCGGTCACGTCCCAGAACCGCTCGTTGGCGAACATGCCCGGGGGCAGGTCCTGCCCGTAGTGCAGGCCGATGATGCTGTCCGCGTACTTGTGGCCGAGCGCGCTGGCGACCAGGGAGCCGTAGTCGGAGCCCGCCACGGCGTACTTCTCGTAGCCCAGCGTCTCGGTCATCAGCGTGTGCAGGATGTCGGCGATCTTCCAGTAGTTGAGATCGCCCCTGGTGAGCGGGGTGGACCAGGCGAAACCGGGGAGGTTCGGCACGACGACGTCGAAGGCGTCCGCCGCGTCGCCGCCGTGGGCGACGGGGTCCGCCAGCGGGCCCACGACCGGAAGGCTGAACTCACCGGGCCACGGCCAGCCGTGCAGGACCATGACGGGGATCGCGTCCGTGCCCTTGCCGCGCTCGTGGACGAAGTGCACGGGCGCGCCGTCGATCTCGACCTTGTGCTGGTTGAAGGAGTTCAGCCGCGCCTCCTGCGCCCGCCAGTCGAAGCCGTCGGCCCAGTACTCCACGAGCGGCTTTAGGTAGGCGGTGCTCACCCCGTAGTACTCCTCCTCGTTGTCCAGGTCGTCGAAGAAACGGGTCCTCCGCAGGCGGTCCTTGAGGTCGTCCAGGACGTCCTGCGGGACGTCGATCCGGTACGGGGCGAGCGCGGTGCGCTCGGTGTTGTCGCTCACAGTCGTGCTTCCTTCGCGTAGGGGGGTGGTGGGAGGGGGCGTCGGCCGGCGTCAGTCGGTGAAGTCGAGACGGATCCGGGTCTGCTCGAGCTCGGCGATGAACCAGGAACCGCCGGTCCTGACGAAGCGCACGCGGTAGTGGCCGTAGCCGTGCATGCCCCGGAAGGGGACGGCCTCGGACACGGGGGCGTCCGCGGGGCGGGTCACGATGTCCTCCATCGCCCATACACCCCGGGCGGCGGTCGCCGAGGCGACGTCGATCTCGTCGGAGAACAGGTGGTGGATCAGGGTGACGCCGGGGCCGCCGCTGGAGCCGACGGTCGCCACGATCTGCTCGCGGCCCTCCATGCGCAGCCACACCGAACCGTCCGGCTTGCGCGGGGTGAAGGTGCCGTCCGGCGTGAACAGGCCCGCCAGGTCCTGCCAGCGCTGGTGGTCCGCGTAGCGGACGTAGCGCGCCATCAGACGGCGAAGATCCTCGGTGATGCTCAGACGCTCTGCGGTATCCATGGGTCGACCACCTCTTCTGGACTGGCTGGTCCACCCATCGTGCGGAGAAAAGATTGGACCGGCAAGTCCAGAAATGAGGCGGGGCAGGAGACGCGGCCCCGGACGGCGCGACCGGCTTCATGGTCCGGTCCTCGCGGAATCGCTACCGTTGAGCCATGACCGCGCTGCCCGACCGGATGCGGCCGCCGCGTGCGGAAGGCTGGTTCGCGGAGGACCTGGACCGCCTCCCCGAGGCACCTCGCCACACCGAGCTGATCGACGGAGCACTCGTCTTCCTGTTGGCGCCGCAGCGGGCCTGGCACGGCCGCCTCGTCACCGCCCTGACCGCCACGCTCATGGCGCAGGCGCCGGTCGGCTTCGAGGTCGAGCGCGAGATGACGATCCGCCTCGACACAAGGAACCGCCCCGAGCCGGACCTCTTGCTGACGGACCTGCCCTACGACCCGGACCGCACCTGGTACGCCCCGGAGGACGTCAAGCTCGTCATCGAGGTCGTCTCCCCCGAGTCCGCCCACCGCGACCGCACGGTGAAGCTGCGCAAGTACGCGGAGGCCGGCATCCCGCACTACTGGCGCATCGAGGACGAGGACGGGGCACCCGTCGTCCACGTCCATGAACTCGACTCACCCACCGGCGCCTACGCACCCGCCGGCATCTTCCGAGGCACCCTCCGGCGCCCGGTGCCCTTCGGGATCAGCCTGGACCTGGGCACGCTCACGCCGCCGCGCACCGGCTGACCAGCAGCCGGCCCCTCGCGCAGTCCGTTCGCCGGATCAGTCGCCGTCGAGGACGAAGAGCGGCTTGGTGCCCCGTGCGGGTGCTTCGGCGACCGCGACGGCCTCCGCGAAGCGGTCCAGCGGGAACGGCCGTCCCTGGGGGATGCTCAGCACGCCCTCGGCGACGAGATCGCGCACCTGGGACAGCGCGCGCAGCGCCTCCTCGGGCGCGGCGGTGCCGAACCAGCGGTTCAGCCAGAAGCCGCGGACCGCCTTGGTCTCGTAGATGACCGAGCGTGCCGCCAACGGGATGGTCAGCGCGGCCGGGTCGGTCTGCCGGTGGGTGGAGAGCGCGCCGTAGACCACGACCTCGCCGCCCGGAGCCAGCGCCTGGGACACCTGGGCGCCGACCGGGCCCGCGACGCAGTCGACGGCCTTGCGCACCCCGGCCGGTCCGGCGATCTCGGCCACGCGCCGCACCAGGTCCTCGTCCTCGGTGCAGATGACCTCGTCACCGCCCAGCGCCTTGATCTCCTCGACGGCGTCGCGCCGCCGCACGACATTGATCGTGCGGATGCCCAGGTGCCGGGACAGCTGGATGACGAGCCGGCCGACGGTGGAGCCCGCGGCCGTCTGCAGCAGCCACTCCCCCGGCTGGACGTCGAGTTCGCGCGTCACGAGGAGCAGCGCGGTCAGCGGGTTGACGGCGAGCTGGCAGGCGCTGGAGTCGCTCAGCCCGTCGGGGACCGCCAGGAGCCTTCGTGTGTCGGCGACGAGGTACTCCTGCCACGTGCCGGCCACCGGCGGTCCGGGTACGGCGGGAACGGCGGCGACCACCACCCGCTCGCCGACCGCCGGCCCCTCGGTGTCCGGGCCCAGGGCCTCGACGCGGCCCACGCACTCCATGTGGCCGCCCACGACGGGGAATTCGGGGGAGAAACCGTAGCGGCCGCGCAGCACGTGCAGATCACTGGCGTGAATCGGCGTCGCCCGCACACGGATCAGCGCCTGGCCGGCCTCCGGCGTGGGCACCGGCCGGGACTCCAGCCGCAGGACGTCACCGGGCTCGCCGACTTCGCCGGCCACGAGCGCACGCATGGATGGGGGCATGAGGGGGGACCTTTCGTCTCGCAACGCCCGGCGAACTCGGCGGGCGTTCCGCACAGGAACAATGCTGCGCCGGCATCGTCGTCGGCGCCTCCAGGAATCGGGGCCGGAGAGCCCCCCTCAACCGCGACCGGCTTCCGTTGCCGCGGATCGGCCTGCGGCCTCCTCGCGGCGGGGCCCCTGCGGCAAGAATCTCCAGCGTTCCCGATGAAAGAACCGTAACACGTTTACCTATGTCAAGGTCTGAGGTGCGGGCACCCGGCGGAAGCAATGGAGCACGCAGGCGAGCCGGCCGGCGTCGGAGGTGGCGCCGCTCACAGCGGCCAAGCGGTGAGCAGGTCGCCGGGGCCGTAGGCGGCATCGAGGCCCGGAGAGTCGACGCCGCTGCGCGAGACCGCCACGACGGGAACGGGTTCGTCGGTGAGGGCGGCCCGGTGCCGATGGAGAGCGGCCGCGTCATGCCGGTCGAAGGGCGACCGCTCCAGCCACTTGATGGAACCGACGAAGAGCAGCTCCTTGGCGACGGGGGCGCGGTCCGCCCCGACGATATCGATCTCGATGTCGTTGGTACGGGTCCAGTAGCCCCCCACCGCGGGGGCCGCCGGCAGCCTGCCGTCGGGCAGTATCCGCGCCAGGGCCTCGCGGACCAGGGGCTCGACGGCCCGGCCACGCCAGCTGGACCAGCCCTCCCGGATCCGCGCCAGAGTCAGATCGCCGCGCCCCCGCTCGATCTCCTCCATGGACGGGCCGAGAAATCGCAACCAGAACCGCAGGTACGGATCCGCCACCCGGTAGCGGCGGTCCTTCGACGGACGCGGCGACACGGGCAGTTCCGCGGCGACGATCCGTTTGTCCGTGAGCAGTTCCAGCGCCCGTTGCAGCGGTGTGGCCCCGATCCCACCGGCCGCACGGGCGATGTTGGTGAAGGTCCGCTCGCCACTGCCGATGGCCGCCAGCACCGTGCGCGCCTGGGCCTGCGGGGGGAACTCGGCAGCCTGTGAGCGCTCGGCCGACACCAGCAGGGCCGACACCGGGTCGCTCAGCGCCTCCCCGAGGAAGTCCCACACCCCGGCCCCGTGCGGCCATTCCGCGCAGATCAGCGGCAGCCCGCCGGTGACCAGCGCGGCGTCGAAGGCTTCCGCCGGATCCAGCCCCAGCATCCGCCCCACCTCGGCGGGGTTCAGCGGACCCAGAACCATCTCCCGGCCGCGCTGATGGAAGGGGCGTCCGTAGCTGTTCAGCGCCTCCATCATCGACAGATCGGAGCCGATGAGGACCAGCAGAACCGGCTTGGCCTCCAGGACCCGGTCCCAGGCCCGTTGCAGCATCCCCTCAAAAGCACCGTCGGCATCCATCAGGTACGGCACCTCGTCGATGACCAGTACGCTCGCCCGGTCTGCGGGCAGCGCCGCCGCCAGCACATCGAATGCGGCGTCCCAGCTCTCCGGCCGCGCGGCGGCCACCAGCCCGGCCAACGGCAGCGTCGACGCCTGTGCGTCCCGCGCCAGCCGGGCCAGATCGGCCCGGGGAGACGCGCCGGTCGCCGCGTAGAACAGGAACGGCATTCCGGAATGCTCCGCGAACCTCTCGACCAGCCGCGACTTGCCCACCCGGCGCCGCCCGCGCAGCATCACGCACCGACCGGGCCGCTCCCCGCCAACCCCGGCCACGACCTTCTGGAGCTCTCGCTCCAGCGTCGCCAGCTCCTGCCCCCGACCCACAAAATCGACCATGTCCGCCACCTCCACGGACCACACTAACATTCATGTTGGCAACATGGACGTTAGTAACCTGGCCCAAATGACCCATGGCCCGAGTCCTGAACGCGCACCCCCCGCACTGTCCGCGAACCGCAGGAAGCAGACCCGGAACATGCCCCAGGGAATTCATTCTTCCCGCGCCGCATTTCGGCCTGCTTTCGCGGCCGGATCGACCCCGGGCCCGAGGCAAAGGGGTCCGTCCCGGAGCGGGAGGAAAACAGAGAAGCCCGCCCCATTTCGTGGGGCGGGCCATTCTTTGTTTCACGCCTCAAGAAGACTTCTTCACCTCGCCGGGGACGGTCTTGACGCGAGGGATTCTCAGGCTGAATCCATCGGGACCGCCCCACTCGACCACCAGCCGAGTTGCGTTGAAGGTGGCGGAGGCGTGCATGCTCCCGTCCTTCTTCTTCTCGAACTTGAGGTCCTTGGCGACCTTGACCACCTCGGCCAGGAGCGAGGCCATCTGCCCTTGCGGCGTGTCCTTGATTTCCTTCTTCAGGTCCATGAGCGTTTCCCCCCAAGGGTCGGCACGGCTACCACCGTGACGTTCGTACGGCCCTCAGGCTCCAGGGCCTCTTTACGGCTCTCGGCCGTACTCCACTGTAGGACATCACGGACCGTACCCGCCAAGGCTTCGGGCAGCCCCACTCCATCCTTCGAGAGCCGTCATCGCCCGAACCATGGCCTTGAAATTCTCGTTCACATTTGGCGTGTTCTCATCCAAGGCGGGCAGTCGGATCACATTCTTGTTCAGACAATACGGCTCGGACGTACTCGGGGGTCTGGAGGAGGCCCGGGATCAGGGGGATGCGCTCCACCTCCACCACGCTCGGCGCAGCACGACCGTTCTCGATCTTGCTGAGCTTGCTGGTGGACATCACGGCGCTGCGGGCGACAGCCTTGGCTTCCTTGCCGGATGCCTGCCGTGGCGCCCCCAGCGCCGCACCCGGCTCTGCTCGGTTCACTCCGCCCCGTGCTCTTCCCACCACTCCGGAAACGGCACCGACTGCGCCAGCGCGATGTCCCGGTGGGTGGCGAACTCGAACTCCGCCTCGGTGGGCAGCTCGTCCTTGGCGGGCAAGAAGGTGGGACCGAGGAAGGCCCCGGCCTTGTCGTAGTTCAGGACGACCGGCTCGCAGCCGTCGAACAGCCAGAAGTCCGGCACGCCTTCCAGCGGGTTCGGGCGGTCAGTGGTGTCGAGGATGAAGAACTCCTCGCCGGCTGTCATGTTCGTCAGGTAGCCCCAGCCCAGCTCATAGCGCAGGTAGGGCGTCAGCGGCCGGGACACGATGTGTACCCGCTTCATGTGCTTGCCGCTCTCGGTTGCGCGGCGCACCGTCTCCAGCCAGGCCGCGTTGTAGTCCTCCGGCTTCGGCTCCCCTGCCAGGAAGGCCCGGTAGGCGGCGGAGTCATCGGACTTCCCGTAGTCGTCCAGGGTCTCCAGGCGAAACGCCGCCGACTCGAAGGAGGAGAAGCGGGCGGCCAGGTTGTCGGATGCGCTGATCACGGCGGACCTTCCGGAAGAGTTCAACGGGGATCTCGACGACGGTCTCGTGCGCCGGTAGCTCCAGCCCGTGATCGGCCGCTCGACAGTCGCCCGAAGGGGCGCAAGAACCACAGGTCAGGCCTCCTGATGCAGCGTCAGGAGGCCTGACCCAATGGAAGGAAACAGGAAGGGGCCAGACCTTTCGATCTGGCCCCTGACCTGCGGTTTCCCGCTCTGAGCCGCGACCTTCTCAGGACCGCTGCTCAACGATCACACGTTGAAGCGGAACTCCACCACGTCGCCGTCCTGCATGACGTACTCCTTGCCCTCCATGCGGGCCTTGCCCTTGGCGCGGGCCTCGGGGATGGAGCCGCACTCGACCAGGTCGCCGAAGGAGACGATCTCCGCCTTGATGAAGCCCTTCTGGAAGTCGGTGTGGATGACACCGGCGGCCTCGGGGGCGGTGGCGCCCTTCTTGATCGTCCAGGCGCGGGCTTCCTTCGGGCCGGCCGTGAGGTAGGTCTGGAGGCCGAGGGTGTCGAAGCCGACGCGGGCGAGGGTGGCGAGACCGGGCTCGTCCTGGCCCATGGACTGCAGGAGCTCCAGGGCCTCCTCGTCGTCGAGCTCGATGAGCTCGGACTCGATCTTGGCGTTGAGGAAGATCGCCTCCGCGGGAGCGACCAGGGCGCGCTGCTCCGCCTTGAACGCGTCGTCGGTCAGCTCGTCCTCGTCCACGTTGAAGACGTAGAGGAACGGCTTCGTGGTCAGCAGGTGCAGCTCGTGCAGGAGGCCGCCCTTCTCCGTGGCGGCGGTGATGCCGGCGGAGAACAGGGTGCGGCCGTCCTCGAGGATCTGCTGGGCCTCCTGGACGGCGGCGAGCATCGCCGCCTTCTCCTTCTGGAGACGGGCGTCCTTGGTCAGCCGGGGCAGGACCTTCTCGATGGTCTGCATGTCGGCGAGGATCAGCTCGGTGTTGATCGTCTCGATGTCGTCCTTCGGGGACACCTTGCCGTCGACGTGGACCACGTCCGGGTCGACGAAGGCCCGGATGACCTGGCAGATCGCGTCGGACTCGCGGATGTTCGCGAGGAACTTGTTGCCCAGGCCCGCGCCCTCGCTGGCGCCGCGCACGATGCCCGCGATGTCGACGAAGTCGACCGTCGCCGGGAGCTTGCGCTGCGAGTCGAAGATCTTCGCGAGCGTGTCCAGGCGGGGGTCGGGGACACCGACGACGCCGACGTTGGGCTCGATCGTGGCGAACGGGTAGTTGGCCGCCAGCACGTCGTTCTTGGTCAGGGCGTTGAACAGGGTCGACTTGCCGACGTTCGGCAGGCCGACGATTCCGATCGTGAGCGACACGTGACGACTTCCCGTAGCGAGGTGGGTGGAGGGCCCGTGCGCCCGGGGTGGGCGGGGACGGACCGATCCACCAGTCTACGGAAGCGGGAGACCCCAGGAGGCTCCGGCGGCCCGCCTCGCCCCCTGTGGGGCTGAAAAGTCGTGTCCTGCCCCTGTTTTCCCCCTGCGGGGCGCCTACGTTGGGTGCGTGGACCAACACAGTGCGCGCACGCCGCACAACAACGGTGCCGTGACGCGGCCGGCCAGACCGGCCGAGCGTCCGGCGCGCAGGCCCGCGGGCGCGACCGCCGTGGGCGGAGGTCCGCGCCGCGGCCCGTTGTGGGGGGTGCGGCGGGGACAGAGCGAGTCCCGTCTGACGGGACTCGGCACCGGGGTCTTCATCACGCTGACCGCCCTGTGCGGCGGGGCCGTGGACTCCCTGGTGAACGGCGAGCCGGGCACGCTGTTCGGCGTCGTCTTCCTGCTGGCCTGCATCGCCGGCGGCGTGTGGGTGCGGCCGTACGACCTGTCGGCGGCGCCGGTGAGCGCGCCCATCGCCTTCACCATCGCGCTGGCCGTGACCGCCGACGGCGGCGGCGGGTTGACCGGGCACGTGATGGCGCTGCTCACCGGGCTCGCGACGCTGACCGGCTGGCTGTACGGCGGCACGGTGTGCGCCGCCGTGATCACGGCCGTGCGGAAGGTGGCGTACGTGACGCGGGCGCGGCGCGCGGAACGCCGCTGACCGCGCCGTACCCGCCCGCGTCCGCGTCCCGGACCGCTATCCGGCGGCGGCGGTGGTGACCGCCGCGGCCGCCGCCATGCCCGCGCCGACGATGCCCGCGTTGTTCTGCAGCGCGGCCGGCACGATCTCCGCCTCGATGCCCTCGATGAGCGGCAGGAACTTGTCCGCCTTGCGGCTCACGCCGCCGCCGATGACGAACAGCTCCGGCGAGAAGAGCATCTCGACGTGCGCGAGGTACTTGCTGACCCGGCGCGCCCAGTGCTCCCAGCTGAGCTCCTCGTCCTCCTTGACCTTGGTGGAGGCGCGTTTCTCCGCCTCGTGCCCGTGCAGCTCCAGGTGGCCGAGTTCGGAGTTGGGCAGCAGCTTGCCGTCCACGAACACGGCGCTGCCGATGCCCGTACCGAGCGTCAGCATGATGACCGTGCCCGAGCGGCCGCGCCCCGCGCCGTACGCCATCTCGGCCATGCCCGCCGCGTCGGCGTCGTTGAGCAGCGTCACGGGCAGGCCGACCCGCTCGGAGAGCAGGCCGGCCGCGTCCATGCCTATCCAGCCCTTGTCGACGTTGGCCGCCGTGCGCGTGACCCCGTGCGTCACCACACCGGGGAACGTCGCGCCGATCGGTCCCTGCCAGCCGAAATGGGTGACGACCTGCTTGACGCAGTCCGCCACCGCGTCGGGCGTCGCGGGATGCGGAGTGAGCACTTTGCAGCGCTCCTCCGCCAGATCCCCGCGATCCAGGTCGACCGGGGCGCCCTTGATCCCCGAACCGCCGATGTCCACACCGAAAACGCTCATGGCCCAACGCTACGACGTGGGAAGGACGGTCACCCCTCGGACGGCGGACCCGCCTGCTCGGGGGCGGTTCCGGCGGCCGGGGCGGCGGCCACCTTGGCGGCGGCCTCGGCGCGCAGGTCGCGGCGCAGCTCCTTGGGCAGCGAGAAGACGATCGACTCCTCGGCGGCCTTGACGATCTCGACGTCCTCGAAGCCGCGCTGCGACAGCCACTCCAGCACCTGCTCGACCAGGACGTCGGGAACGGAGGCACCGGAGGTGACGCCGACCGTGGAGACGCCCTCGAGCCAGGCCTCGTCGATCTCGGCGGCGAAGTCCACGAGGTACGCCTCGCGGGCGCCCGCCAGCTTGGCGACCTCGACCAGGCGGACGGAGTTGGAGGAGTTGCGCGAGCCGACGACGATCACCAGGTCGGCCTCGGCGCCCATCTGCTTCACCGCCAGCTGGCGGTTCTGCGTGGCGTAGCAGATGTCGTCGCTGGGCGGCGAGATGAGCTGCGGGAACTTCTCCTTGAGCGCGTCGACCGTCTCCATGGTCTCGTCCACGGACAGGGTCGTCTGGGAGAGCCAGACCACCTTGGAGGGGTCCCGGACCTCGACCTTGGCGACGTCGGCCGGGCCGTCGACCAGCGTGATGTGGTCGGGGGCCTCGCCGGAGGTGCCGATGACCTCCTCGTGGCCCTCGTGGCCGATCAGCAGGATGTCGAAGTCCTCGTTGGCGAAGCGGACGGCCTCCTTGTGGACCTTGGTCACCAGGGGGCAGGTCGCGTCGATGGTGGCGAGCCTGCCGCGCTCGGCCTCCTCGTGGACGACGGGCGCCACACCGTGCGCGGAGAACATCACGATCGACCCCTCGGGGACCTCCGCCGTCTGCTCGACGAAGATCGCGCCCTTCTTCTCCAGGGTCTGCACGACGTACTTGTTGTGGACGATCTCGTGGCGGACGTAGATCGGGGCCCCGTACTGTTCCAGGGCCTTCTCGACGGCGATCACGGCGCGGTCCACGCCCGCGCAGTAGCCACGGGGGGCGGCGAGCAGGACCCGTCGGGCAGCAGCAGTCATGTGCCCATCGTACGGGGCGTGACCGAGGTCATCGGCCCCGCCGGGGGCGCCCGCGGCGAGCCGCGCGCAGCAGTCCGGGCAGCCCTCCCGCGAGCACCGCGGCGGCCACCGCCGTCAGGCAGCTGAAGCAGCCGCAGCCGGGGCCGCGGCGCCCGATGCGGAAGCCGCCGCCGACGCGCGGCGGCCGCGGGGGCGGCGGGCCGTGTGAGCGCATGGGGGACCTCCCGGGCACGGGCGCATGGGGCTGCGTCCCAGCGTGCGGCGTCCGCGGGGGGACGGACAGCGGTGGGCGCCATTCGGGTCGGCGGCGGGACCGACCGCTGCCCCGGGGCAATCCCGCCCGGGGCGGGGTCACTGTCCGTGGCGGGGGCTAGTCTCGGCGTATGGCTCAGAACACGTCCGCGGAGGCGCCGATCCCGGTCGGCGAGGTGTCGCGGCTGATCGGCGGCTGGATCGACCGGCTCGGCGCGGTGTGGGTGGAGGGGCAGATCACGCAGCTGTCCCGGCGCCCCGGCGCGGGCGTGGTCTTCCTGACGCTGCGCGATCCGTCGCACGACATCTCGCTGAGCGTGACCTGCCGCCGTGCCGTGTTCGACGCCTTCGACGGCGCGGTCGGCGAGGGCGCGCGGGTCGTCGTGCACGCCCGGCCGGAGTGGTACGCCCCGCGGGGGCAGTTGTCACTGCGGGCGGCGGAGATCCGCCCGATAGGGATCGGCGACCTGCTGCTGCGGCTGGAGCAGCTGAAGAAGCGGCTGGCCGGCGAGGGCCTGTTCGCGCTGGAGCGCAAGCGTCCGCTGCCCTTCCTGCCGCAGCTGATCGGCCTGGTGTGCGGCCGTGCCTCGGCCGCGGAGCGCGACGTGCTGGAGAACGCGCGGCTGCGCTGGCCGGCCGTCCGTTTCGAGGTGCGCAATGTGCCGGTGCAGGGGGCGTACGCGGTCCCGCAGGTGATCGAGGCGGTGCAGGGGCTCGACGCGCACCCGGGCGTCGACGTGATCATCGTGGCGCGCGGCGGCGGCAGCGTGGAGGACCTGCTGCCGTTCTCCGACGAGCGGCTGGTGCGGGCGGTCGCCGAGTGCCGTACGCCGGTGGTGTCCGCGATCGGGCACGAGCCGGACACCCCGCTGCTGGACCTGGTCGCGGATCTGCGCGCCTCGACGCCGACCGACGCCGCCAAGCGCGTCGTTCCGGACGTGGGCGAGGAGCTGACCCGGGTCGGGCAGCTGCGGGACCGCTCCTTGCGGGTGGTGCGCGGGCTGCTGGACCGGGAGGAGCGGGGGCTGGCGGCGGCGATGAGCCGTCCGTCGATGGCACGTCCGCGGCTGATGGTCGAGGAGCGCGAGGAGCAGGTGGCGGCGCTGCTGGAGCGTTCGCGGCGGCATCTGCGGCACCGCCTGGACCGCGCGGACGACGAGCTGGCGCACACCCGGGCCCGGGTGGTCGCGCTGTCCCCCGCGGCGACGCTGCAGCGCGGGTACGCCGTCCTGCAGCGGGAGGACGGCGGGGTCGTGCGGGCCGCGGGCGAGGTGGCCGACGAGGAGAAGCTGCGGGCCCGGGTCGCCGACGGCGAGTTCACGGTCCGCGTCACGCGCTGAGCCGGCTGCGGCGTACGGCGCCGGGCGGACCCGCCCTGTCCGAGGGCGGCCCTAGTCTGGTGCCATGGCTGATCAGGACACGCTGGGGTACGAGCAGGCCCGCGACGAGCTTGTCGACGTCGTCCGCCGACTGGAGGCGGGCGGTTCGACGCTGGAGGAGTCCCTCGCCCTGTGGGAACGCGGCGAGGAGCTTGCCAAGGTGTGCCGCAACTGGCTGGAGGGCGCCCGCGCGCGCCTGGACGCGGCCCTCGCGGAGGAGTCGGACGACGCGGTGCAGGGTGCGCCCGGGGCGTCCGGCGCGGCCGAGGAGGAGTAGCCGGGGGGTGTCGTGACGGTGCTCACGGGACGGGCATCCCGGAATAGTTGAATCTTCACCTATGTTGGAGGGAAAGTTCGAGGCCGCCCCGCCGGGGCGGTTCCCCACAGCCCCCCGAGGTACCCGATGACCCTCCAGCTCGACACCGCCGCACAGAACCTTCTCTTCCGCGACGCGCGCACCGCCAACACCTTCACCACCGAGCCGGTGACCGACGAGCAGGTCCAGGACGTGTACGACCTGGTGAAGTACGCGCCCACCGCCTACAACCAGCAGCCGCTGCGCATCGTGCTGGTCCGCTCCGCGGAGAGCCGCGAGCGGCTGGTCGGGCTCATGAACGAGGGCAACCGGGCGAAGACCTCCACGGCGCCGCTGGTGGCCATCCTGGCCGCGGACAACGAGTTCCACGAGGAGCTGCCGGTGCAGTTCCCCGCCTTCCCGCAGGCCAAGGACATGCTCTTCGGCGAGCGCCCGGTCCGCGAGCAGTCGGCGGCCTTCAACGCCGCGCTCCAGGTCGGCTACTTCATCCTCGGCGTGCGCGCCGCGGGCCTGGCCGCAGGCCCGATGACCGGCTACAACGCCGACGCGATCAACAAGGAGTTCTTCCCCGACGGCGACCACTCCGTGCTCGCCGTGGTGAACATCGGCAAGGCGGGCGAGAACGCCTGGCGCGCGCGCTCGCCGCGACTGCCCTACGACGAGGTCGTCACCACCGTCTGAGACACCTCCGGCGCCCGCGCGGGCGCCGGGATCGTCCGGTGCTACTGGCCGCTGCGCTCCTGGAGTGCAGCGGCCAGTTCCGCGAGCCGGTCGGCCGGGGCGGTTCCGGTGACCATGGTGGTCACCCCGCCCTTCTGCCGCACCAGGGCGTCGTACTTGGGGCCCTCGTAGCGGTCCCAGGTCTCGCCGCCGACGGTGCGCGTGCCGCTCTTGCGCGCGTCGTGGCTCGTGGCCGCGACGAACGCCTCCGCGTCCGCGTTGCTCTGCTCGACGGCCGCGTACTCGTTCTGCGGGTCGATGAAGCCGAGGTGCCAGTGCACGGCCTTCGGGTTCGTGTCCTCGTACGTCACCGAGGTCGCCCGCCAGCCCTTGCCGAGCCCCTCGGGGGCCGCGACCGGGTACGGGGCGCTGCGGCGGGCCTGGTCGAGCTCGACCCGGTAGCCGACCACCTGGACGGGGTCGTGGTTCTCGTCGTGCGGGATGAAGAACCAGATGATCCCGACCACGACGCCGATCGCCGCCATCGAGAGCACCATGTCCCGCACTGTTTCCGTGCCGCGCTTCTTTGCCACGCCCCCTATGGTCCCCCATGCCCCGGAGCGTCCCGGCGCCCGGGTCCCGCACCGGCCCGCCCGCGCTCATGTGACGGGCCCCCTGCTCATCCTGGCACCTGGCGGATAAGGTCGTACCACCCTCTTTTCCGGCCGTCCTCGTACAGAAAGGTGCGCTGTGATGACCGAGCAGCACGAGAACCACACCATGCCGCCGCAGCTCGAAGTGAGTCCCGAGGCCCCCGACCGCAACCTCGCCCTCGAACTGGTGCGGGTCACCGAGGCCGCCGCGATGGCCGCCGGCCGCTGGGTGGGCCGGGGCGACAAGAACGGCGCGGACGGCGCGGCCGTCAAGGCCATGCGCACCCTGGTCTCGACCGTGTCGATGAACGGCGTCGTCGTCATCGGCGAGGGCGAGAAGGACGAGGCGCCGATGCTCTTCAACGGGGAGCGGATCGGCGACGGGACCGGCGCGGAGTGCGACATCGCCGTGGACCCGATCGACGGGACGACGCTCACCGCCAAGGGCATGCCCAACGCCGTCGCCGTCCTCGCCGCCGCCGACCGCGGCGCGATGTACGACCCCTCGGCCGTCTTCTACATGGACAAGCTGGTCACCGGCCCCGAGGCCGCCGACTTCGTCGACATCACCGCCCCGCCGTCGGTGAACATCCGGCGGGTCGCCAAGGCCAAGGGCGGCGCCCCCGAGGACGTGACCGTCGTCGTGCTCGACCGGCCGCGGCACGAAGGACTGGCCAAGGAGATCCGCGAGACCGGCGCGCGGATCACGTTCATCTCCGACGGCGATGTCGCGGGCGCCATCATGGCCGTGCGCGAGGGCACCGGCGTCGACCTGCTGATGGGCATCGGCGGCACGCCCGAGGGCATCATCGCGGCCTGCGCGATCAAGTGCCTCGGCGGCACCATCCAGGGCAAGCTCTGGCCCAAGGACGACGCCGAGCGGCAGCGCGCCCTCGACGCCGGCCACGACCTCGACCGGGTCCTGCACACGGACGACCTCGTCAAGGGCGACAACGTGTTCTTCGTCGCCACCGGCATCACCGACGGCGAGCTGCTGCGGGGGGTGCGCTACCGCGCCGAGACCGCGACCACCCAGTCGCTGGTGATGCGCTCCAAGTCCGGCACGATCCGGCAGATCGACTCCACGCACCGGCTGTCGAAGCTGCGCGCCTACAGCACGATCGACTTCGACCGCGCGCGCTGACCGCCTCCCGGCCGGAGGGGCCGGAAGACGGGAAGCGCGAAACTCCCGGCACTTGTGCGCACGGAGGCCGGGAGCACGCCCCTGGGGGCGTGCTCCCGGCCTCCGGCGTTCGCACGTGTCCGCGGGGCAGGCCCGTCCGGGGCATCTTCCGAGACTGGCGCCGACCGCCACGAGGGCAGGTCCCGCGGCTCCCGGGGGCGTCGTGAGACGGAAGGTCGGCTCCGTGGCACAGCCGGCTACGCGGACGGGGCGACAACTCCCCCGGCCGAAGCCGGGGAAGTGCCACGCCTGGGGGCACCTCCCAGCGGTAGCCGGGGTGGGGGCACCTCCCAGCGGTAGCTGGGGTGGGGGCACCTCCCAGCGGTAGCTGGGGGACTAACCCGCGGCGGCGATCCGCGGTGCGGGCCGCTGCAGTTCCGCCTCGCGGCGGCGCCGGCGCGCGAGCACGACCCTGCGCTCGGCCGCGGTCATGCCGCCCCACACGCCGTAGGGCTCCGGCTGCATCAACGCGTGCTCCCGGCACTCCAGCATGACCGGGCAACGGGCGCAGACCCGCTTCGCGGCCTCCTCGCGCGACAGCCGGGCCGCCGTCGGCTCCTTGGAGGGCGCGAAGAACAGACCTGCCTCATCGCTGTGGCACGCGGCATCCGAATGCCATGGGCCGCCCAGGTCCCGGGGGTGACTCAGGGAGGAACTGGATGCTGCCGCGGGCTCGATCGGTTGAAGCACGGGATACTCCTGACGACGGCTCGGCTTGGTGTCACCCTTGCCCGTCGCTGCCCTTCCCGCTGCGTCGGCACGGGGGTTGCCGACGTGGGGTACGGCGGCGAGCGACGTGTCCCCATGCCCTACCCGCTGTACGCGCGTTCATGCGCACCGTGTCCGGGGGTCGCACGCCCGTGCGTACGCGCCGTGTGCCGGACGGTGCGCCGCCGCACCGGCAACCGCCGCCGCTGCGGCGCGCCTTGGGGCGCACCCGCGCACCGCCGCGCACCGCGCGCGGGCGGCGGGAGCCGATGCCAGGTGACGCGTCGTCAGTAGTCCAGCTCGGGGCGGGCGTCCTTCTTCTTGACCCGCTTGCCGCGCCGCGGCTTGGCCTCCACGCCGCCCCAGAAGGCCAGGCCCTGCACCTTGATGACCGGGGCGCCGGGGTCGGGGGCCTCGTACGCGTTGACGTCGGAGCCGCCCATGATGCCGACCACGCCACCGCCGCGCAGGGTCACGTTCTCCGGCACCCTGATCTCGACCCCGCCCATGATGGCGGTGCAGTTGATGACGACCTCGGGCGCGGTGAACGTCGCCTCCGTGAGGTCGATCACCACGCCGCCCAGGATCGCGACCGCGTTGATCTTCGAGCCCACGCGCCAGCGGCCCTTGCGCTCGGCGCCGCCGAGGATGCCGACGAGGTTGGGGTTCTCCCCGGTGTGGTCGGGCACCCACTGCGAGGCCGGTGCCGCGGCGGCCGCGGGCGCGGGGACCGGCAGGTCGCGTACGAAGGGCTCCAGCTCGCCCACGGTCTTCGCCGCGTACACGCCGTCCAGCCGCTCCGAGTGCTCCTGGGTGCTCAGACGCCCCTCCGCCAGGGCATCGCGAAGAATGTCGGCCACCCGGTCGCGGTCCGCGTCGGACGCGCGGATGTCGGCTTCGGCGACAGGGGGACTCAAGGGCTGCTGCTCACGCTTCCGGAGCGAGGACTCATCCACGCGACTACGGTACACAAACGCGATAGATCGCGACTAGGCCCCTGCCCCGGTCGGTGAGGGTCACCTCACACACCGGGCACCCCGCGTTCGTTCTACGCTTGTCGGGCTTCTATGACGCAGCGCCAGTGAGGATGTCCCTTATGCCCGAGTTTGCCTACACGGACCTGCTCCCCCTCGGTGAGGACACCACTCCGTACCGACTGATCACCTCCGAGGGCGTCAGCACCTTCGAGGCCGACGGCCGGACCTTCCTCACGGTGGAGCCGGAGGCGCTGCGCACGCTCGCCGCCGAGGCCATGCACGACATCTCCCACTACCTGCGCCCCGCGCACCTCGCCCAGCTGCGCCGCATCCTGGACGACCCCGAGGCGTCCCCCAACGACCGCTTCGTCGCCCTGGACCTGCTGAAGAACGCCAACATCGCCGCGGCCGGCGTGCTGCCGATGTGCCAGGACACCGGCACCGCGATCGTCATGGGCAAGCGCGGCCAGAACGTGCTCACCTCGGGCGGCGACGAGGCGGCCCTGTCGCACGGCATCTTCGACGCCTACACCAAGCTCAACCTGCGCTACTCCCAGATGGCCCCGCTGACCATGTGGGAGGAGAAGAACACCGGCTCCAACCTGCCGGCCCAGATCGAGCTGTACGCGACCGACGGCGGCGCCTACAAGTTCCTCTTCATGGCCAAGGGCGGCGGCTCGGCCAACAAGTCCTTCCTCTACCAGGAGACCAAGGCGGTCCTGAACGAGGCCTCCATGATGAAGTTCCTGGAGGAGAAGATCCGTTCGCTCGGTACGGCGGCCTGCCCGCCGTACCACCTGGCGATCGTCGTCGGCGGCACCTCCGCCGAGTTCGCGCTCAAGACCGCCAAGTACGCCTCCGCGCACTACCTGGACGAGCTGCCGGCCGAGGGCTCGCCGGCCGGCCACGGCTTCCGGGACAAGGAGCTGGAGGAGAAGGTCTTCGAGCTCACGCAGAAGATCGGCATCGGCGCGCAGTTCGGCGGCAAGTACTTCTGCCACGACGTCCGCGTGGTGCGGCTGCCCCGGCACGGCGCCTCCCTGCCGGTCGCCATCGCCGTCTCCTGCTCCGCCGACCGCCAGGCCGTCGCGAAGATCACCGCGGAGGGCGTCTTCCTGGAGCAGTTGGAGACCGACCCGGCCAAGTACCTGCCGGAGACCACCGACGAGCACCTGTCGGACGAGGACGTCGTACGCGTCGACCTCAACCGCCCGATGGACGAGGTCCTGGCGGAGCTCTCGAAGTACCCGGTCAAGACCCGGCTGTCGCTGACCGGCCCGCTGGTCGTCGCCCGCGACATCGCGCACGCGAAGATCAAGGAGCGGCTGGACGCGGGCGAGGAGATGCCGCAGTACCTGCGTGACCACCCGGTCTACTACGCGGGCCCGGCCAAGACCCCGCAGGGTTACGCCTCCGGCTCGTTCGGCCCGACCACCGCCGGCCGCATGGACTCCTACGTCGAGCAGTTCCAGGCCGCGGGCGGTTCCAAGGTCATGCTCGCCAAGGGCAACCGCTCGAAGCAGGTCACCGACGCGTGCGCCGCGCACGGCGGCTTCTACCTCGGCTCCATCGGCGGCCCTGCGGCGCGCCTGGCCCAGGACTGCATCAAGAAGGTCGACGTCCTGGAGTACGCCGAGCTCGGCATGGAGGCGGTCTGGAAGATCGAGGTCGAGGACTTCCCGGCCTTCATCGTCGTCGACGACAAGGGCAACGACTTCTTCACCGACCCCGCCCCGGCACCCACCTTCACCAGCATCCCGCTGCGTCCGGGCGCCTGATCCCGGTCCCGCGGCACCTCCCACGCCCCCGCCGGTCCGACCGGCGGGGGCGTCGCCGTGCCGCGCACGAAAATCCGATCGGCGCTCACCTTCTACGAAGGTGGTTTACCGTTCAACTAGCGTCCCTTGAGCAAGATCACGCCGCCGCGACACCGCACGGCGGCGTGTCCGGCATTTCGAAGGGACCCACCATGAAGAGGATTTCGCTCGCCCTGGCCCTGGGCGCGGGGGCCGTGCTCAGCGCCACGGTGGCCGCACCGAGCCAGGCGGCCGACCAGGCCGACTACTGCTACCCGGGCTACTCGTGCTACTACGACGGCGCCAACGGCACCCACAAGATCTGGACGGCTCCGAGCAAGGGCTGCCACAACCTGGGCGACATCGGCCTCAACGACCGGATCGACTCGATCGTCAACAAGGGCGGCGGCACCGTCCACCTCTACAACTGGAACGGCAGCAACGCCTGGATCGCGCTGGGGGACGTCCCGGTCTCGCACGCCAACTTCCAGCCGGCCAACCTCGGCAGCTCCGCGAACAAGGTCGACATGGTCTGCATCGACTGACGCGCCGCGACCACCCGGCCACCGGCCCCGAGGCGCGCCCCGGGGCACGAGCCGGCCGGGACGGCCCGGCACCGCGTGCGCGGTGCCGGGCCGCGGCGCTCCCCGGGACCCCCGGGGGAATGAAACGGGTCGTGCCGCTGTCGTGGTGAGGGGGTCTACTGGGAGGTACCAGGACACCCGGCGACGTACGCGATGGAAGGGATTCCGGCGATGCCCGAGCAGGACGCAGGGGACGAGCGCGAGTACCGCACCGAGCACGACTCCATGGGCGAGGTGCGCGTTCCCGCCCACGCCAAGTGGCGCGCCCAGACCCAGCGGGCGGTGGAGAACTTCCCGATCAGCGGGCAGCGGCTGGAGCGGGCCCACATCGCGGCGCTCGCCCGGATCAAGGCGGCCGCGGCGAAGGTCAACGCGGAGCTCGGCGTGCTGGACAAGGACGTCGCCGAGGCGGTCCAGGAGGCGGCCGCGGAGGTCGCCGCCGGGCGCTGGGACGAGCACTTCCCGATCGACGTGTTCCAGACCGGCTCGGGCACCTCGTCCAACATGAACACCAACGAGGTCATCGCGACCCTGGCGAGCGAGCGGCTCGGCCGCGACGTGCACCCCAACGACCACGTCAACGCCAGCCAGTCCTCCAACGACGTCTTCCCCTCCTCCATCCACATCGCGGCGACCGCGGCGGTGACCGGCGACCTGATCCCCGCCCTGGAGCACCTGGCGGCGGCCCTGGAGCGCAAGTCCGCCGAGTTCGCGGACGTGGTGAAGTCCGGCCGTACGCACCTGATGGACGCGACGCCCGTCACGCTGGGCCAGGAGTTCGGCGGCTACGCCGCCCAGGTGCGCTACGGCGTGGAGCGGCTGCGCGCGTCGCTGCCGCGGCTGGCGGAGCTGCCGCTCGGCGGTACGGCCGTGGGCACCGGGATCAACACCCCGGCCGGCTTCTCGGCGGCGGTGATCGCGGAGGTGGCGCGCGCCACCGGACTGCCGCTCACCGAGGCGCGCGACCACTTCGAGGCGCAGGGCGCGCGCGACGGCATCGTGGAGACCTCCGGCCAGCTCCGCACGATCGCGGTCGGCCTCACCAAGATCTCCAACGACCTGCGCTGGATGGCCTCCGGGCCGCGCACCGGACTCGCCGAGATCGCGCTGCCCGACCTCCAGCCCGGCTCGTCGATCATGCCGGGCAAGGTCAACCCGGTCATCCCGGAGGCGGTGCTGATGGTGGCCGCCCAGGTCACCGGCAACGACGCGACCATCGCCGCGGCGGGCGCGGCGGGGAACTTCGAGCTCAACGTGATGCTCCCGGTGATCGCGAAGAACGTCCTGGAGTCGGTGCGGCTGCTCGCCAACGTCTCCCGGCTGCTCGCCGACCGCACCGTCGACGGCATCACGGCGAACGTCGAGCGCGCCCGCGAGTACGCCGAGTCCTCGCCCTCCGTGGTCACGCCGCTCAACCGGTACATCGGCTACGAGGAGGCCGCCAAGGTCGCCAAGCGCGCGCTGGCCGAGCGCCGCACGATCCGTCAGGTGGTGCTGGACTCCGGGTACGTCGAGCGGGGCCTGCTCACCCTGGAGCAGCTCGACGAGGCTCTGGACGTGCTGCGCATGACCCGCCCGTGACACCGGCCGTCCGCCGGGACGGCGTGCCGTACGGGCCCGTGACGAAGGATCGGCGCAAGAGAGACGCCGCCGTGACCCGTCGTCCGTAAGATCACGTCATGACGGCGGACATCCTTCTTCATCCGGGTACGGGGCAGGACGGCGGCCAGGACCACTGGTCGCCGGGCGACCAGGTGCTGTGGCGCTACCGCGGCAACGCGACGGACCGGGTGCACATCTGCCGTCCGGTGACGGTGGTCCGGGACGACGCGGAGCTGCTGGCCGTGTGGATGGCGCCGGGCACCGAGTGCGTCAGGCCGGTCCTCGCCGACGGCACGCCGATCCACCAGGAGCCGCTGGAGACCCGCTACCTCAAACCGCGTACGACGAGCGTCGACCGCTGGTGGGGCAGCGGGGTGCTGAAGCTGGCCCGCCCCGGGGAGCCCTGGTCGGTCTGGCTGTTCTGGGAGCGGGGCTGGGTCTTCAAGAACTGGTACGTGAACCTGGAGGAGCCGCACCGCCGCTGGTCGGGCGGCGTGGACTCCGAGGACCACTTCCTGGACATCCATGTCGACCCGGACCGCGCCTGGCACTGGCGCGACGAGGACGAGTTCGAGCAGGCGCAGGCCGCCGGGCTGATGCCGGCCGCGACGGCGGAGCGGGTGCGCGAGGCCGGGCGCCGCGCGGTGGGTGTCATCCGGGACTGGGGCCACCCCTTCGACGAGGGCTGGCAGCACTGGCGTCCGAATCCGGCGTGGCCGGTACCGGCTCTTCCGGTTGACTGGGACCGTCCGGCAAGGTGACCGCGTGAGTCTTGCCGTGCCCCCCAGTCCCAATCGTAAGATCGTGCCCCATAGTGCTGCACAAATCACAGGCTCACACTAGAGTTTGACGCTACGTCACGCAGGTCATCACGGGAGGCCCAGGCTGTGGGAGTCGGCGGCTACGAGGACATACAGCTGGACCGCACCGGGCAGGCGGAGGCCTTCGACGCCATCGGCGACCGTTACGACGAGGCCTTCCCGCACAAGGAGGGACAGCTCGCGGCCGGCGCATGGCTGCTGGAGCAGTTGCCGGCCGGTTCCCGCGTCCTGGACCTGGGGTGCGGCACCGGGGTGCCGACCTGCCGTCAGCTCTCCGACGCCGGGCACGAGGTGACCGGAATCGACCTGTCCCCGGTGATGCTGTCGCTGGCCCGCCAGTACGTGCCGTCGGCCGACTTCCACCAGGGCGACATCGCCGATGTGCGGCCCGGCGGCCTCTTCGCCGCGCGCGGCCGGCAGGATCTGGGGCGCTTCGACGCCGTCACCGCCTTCTTCTCGCTGCTGATGCTCTCCCGCGCCGAGATTCCGCTGGTCGTGCGGGCCGTGCGCGATCTACTCGCTCCCGGTGGGCTGTTCACTCTTTCGATGGTAGAAGCCGATGTGGATGACTTCCCGATTCCGTTCCTTGGTAACACCATCCGGGTATCGGGTTATCTACGGGACGATTTGCGCCAGGTGGTGACCGACGCAGGATTCGAGGTCCTGAGGGAGGAGTCGTACGCCTACGCGCCGCACACCACAGAAGTGCCGCCGGAGGAGCAACTCTTCCTGCACTGCCGCCGACCCGCCTGACGCGGCCGCCCCGCCACGTGGTCCCGCACGTGACGCACCCGACCGGATGGAACGACCAGCGTGAGCACGGAGCGCATTTCTGAGCAGGCCGCCGCCCAGGCGACAGCGGCCGGCCCGGCACGTCCGGGCGACCCCGAGCCGGTCCCCGATCCGCGGACCGGATTCCGGCTGCCCCCGGCCGCCGCGGTGGCCGGCGAGGCCGGCACGGCCGGGAACGGCGCGGCACAACCCGCGCAGAACCAGGCCCCTGTCCCCTCCTCCACCCCGGCCGGACCGTCCTCCCGCCGCGCCCGGCGTCCCCGGCGCGGCGGTGGCGCGGGCGCGGCCAAGCGCGCCGCCGGCACGACCGGCAACGACCCGGGCACGCCGTCCCTGCAACCCGTCACTCCTGCCCAGCGGCAGCCGGCCGGCGAGACCGGCGCGCCCGCCAAGACCGGCCGCCGCGGCGCCCGCGGCACCCGGCCCGACCGCAGAGCCGCCGAGGTGAGGGACCGTCAGGCCGCCCGGGTGGCGGCGGGCGAGACCGCCGGCGGCGTCCCGCGTGTGACGGCCGGCGTCCCGGACGCCGCCCACGCCCGGCAGCCGGCGCATCTGCGTCCGCCCGGTTCCCCCGGCGACGACTCCGCGGGCCGGCCGTGGGACGGGCCCTCCACCCACGACCTGCGGGCGGCCACCGCCATGGCCGCCCCGGTCGAGCCCGGCCGCCGCAGCTCCGCGGCCGGCGGCGCCCCGGGCACGCCCGGGGCGTCCGGTCCCGCGCAGCCCGAGAGCGGTGAGCCGCGCACCCGTGCGCGGATGCCGGACACCGGTGTGCCCGCCGCGCGCTCGGGCGGCCGCAACGGCGGCCCCGGCGGCCACCCGGTCGACGAGGAGTCCACCGCCGGCCGCCCGCTGAAGAAGGTCGGCCCGCAGAACCGCGGCCGGGCCGGGCACGCCGAGGCCGAGCGGCTGCGCTACGTCGGCGCGGCCACCCGCCGTATCGCCCGCGGACTGGACCTGGACGAGATCGTGCTGGGCCTGTGCCGCTCGACGGTGCCGGCCTTCGCCGACGCGATCCTGGTCTATCTGCGCGACCCGCTGCCGGTCGGCGACGAGCGTCCCTCGGGCCCGCTCCTGCTGCGGCTGCGCCGCACCGACCGCGTGCCGGACGACACCGAGCAGCCCGTCGAGGGCCTGCTGATGCCGGTGGTGCCGTCCACCGAGGGCCAGTACGGCGCGGCCGCCGAGGTCGTGGACGTGGCGATGGACGGACCGCTGGCGGAGGTGCTGCGCGGGGTGCGCCCGGTCTTCTCCGACAGTCCGCAGGCCACGGCCGCGCTCCTGGAGCTGGTGGGCGGCTGCCCGGACGCGGGGTCCGGCGACACGTTAGACCTCCCGACCGGCCGGCGGGCCATCCTGGCCCCGCTGCGCGGCCGCCGCCGGGTGATCGGCGCGACCGTGCTGCTGCGCCGTCCCGAGCGGTCCCCCTTCGACCCCGACGACCTGCTGGTGGCCGCGCAACTGGCCACCCACACCGCGCTCGGCGTGGACAAGGCGGTGCTCTACGACCGCGAGGCGTCGATCGCCGACTCCCTGCAGCGCGAGATGCTGCCGGACTCCCTGCCGGAGCCCACCGGGGTGCGCCTCGCCAGCCGCTATCTGCCGGCCGCCGAGTCCGCCCGGGTGGGCGGCGACTGGTACGACGCGATCCCGCTGCCCGGCAGCCGGGTGGCGCTGGTCGTCGGCGACGTCATGGGCCACTCCATGACCTCGGCGGCGATCATGGGGCAGCTGCGGACGACCGTGCAGACCCTGGCGGGCCTGGACCTGTCGCCGCAGGAGGTCCTCTACCACCTGGACGAGCAGGCCCAGCGGCTCGGCCAGGACCGGATGGCCACCTGCATCTACGCGGTCTACGACCCGATCGCGCACCGGGTGACCATCGCCAACGCGGGCCATCCCCCGCCGGTGCTGCTGCACGCGGACGGGCTGGCCGAGGTGCTGCGCGTGCCGCCGGGCGCGCCGATCGGCGTGGGAGGCGTGCCGTTCGAGGCGGTCGAGCTGCCCGCCCCGGCGGGGGCGACGCTGCTGCTGTACACGGACGGCCTGGTGGAGTCGCGGGCGCGGGACGTGTGGGGCGGCATCGAGATGCTGCGCGAGCGGCTGCACACCGCCTCCGCGGTGATGTGCCCGCCGCCGCTGGAGCCGCTGTGCGACGAGGTGCTGGAGATCGTCGGCCCGGGCGACCGGGACGACGACATCGCGCTGCTCGCCGCCCGTTTCGACGGCATCGCGCCCCGCGACGTGGCGTACTGGTTCCTCGAGCCGCGCGCCCAGACCGCGGGCCGGGCCCGGCGGCTGGTGCGCCAGGCGCTGAACCGCTGGGGCCTGGAGCCGCTGGCGGAGGCGACCGAGCTGCTGGTCAGCGAGGTGGTCACCAACGCGGTGCGGTACGCCGAACGGCCCATCACGCTGCGGCTGCTCCGCACGGACGTGCTGCGCTGCGAGGTGGGCGACGACGCCCCCACGCTGCCGCGGATGCGCCATGCCCAGCCCCAGGACGAGGGCGGCCGCGGGTTGTACCTGGTCAACCGGATGGCCCAGCGCTGGGGAGCGACCCGGCTGAGCGCCGGCAAGGTGGTCTGGTTCGAAATGGGCATTCCGGGCGGTGTCCAGCACTAGACGCTCCGTGTCCGTACCGGATGCATTTCTGGACTTTGTCCAGATCTGTCGCCGGAAGGCATTGCCCGGCGTGCCGAGCCGGTGTTTCAGTGTTTGTGTGGTCGTGAGCGACCAGGAGCCCCCGACGGACTCTTCCGAAGATCGACGGGAGGACACATTCACATGAGCACCCCCTACACCACCAACAACGCCGGAATCCCGGTGGAGAGCGATGCCCATTCGCTCACGGTGGGCTCGGACGGCCCCATCCTCCTTCAGGACCACTACCTGATCGAGAAGATGGCGCAGTTCAACCGCGAGCGGGTTCCGGAGCGTGTGGTGCACGCCAAGGGTTCGGGCGCGTACGGCGTCTTCGAGGTGACGAACGACGTCAGTCAGTTCACCAAGGCCGACCTCTTCCAGCCGGGACGGCGGACGGAGATGCTGGCCCGCTTCTCGACGGTGGCCGGCGAGATGGGCAGCCCGGACACCTGGCGCGACCCGCGCGGCTTCGCGCTGAAGTTCTACACCGAGTACGGCAACTACGACCTGGTCGGCAACAACACGCCGGTCTTCTTCGTGCGCGACTCGATGAAGTTCCAGGACTTCATCCGCAGCCAGAAGCGCCGCCGCGACAGCTCGCTGCGCGACAACAACATGCAGTGGGACTTCTGGACGCTGTCCCCCGAGTCGGCGCACCAGGTCACCTGGCTGATGGGCGACCGCGGCGTGCCCAAGTCGTACCGCCACATGAACGGCTACAGCTCCCACACCTACATGTGGGTCAACGGCGGCGGCGAGCGGTTCTGGGTCAAGTACCACTTCAAGACCGACCAGGGCATCGACTTCCTCACGCAGGAGGAGGCCGACCACTACGCGGGCGCCGACGGCGACCTGCACCGCCGTGACCTGTACCAGGCCATCGAGCGCGGCGATCACCCCTCGTGGACGCTGTACATGCAGATCATGCCGTTCGACGATGCGGCGGACTACCGGTTCAACCCGTTCGACCTGACCAAGGTGTGGCCGCACGGCGACTACCCGCTGATCGAGGTCGGCCGGATGACGCTCAACAAGAACCCCGAGGACTACTTCATCCACATCGAGCAGGCCGCCTTCGAGCCCAGCAACATGGTGCCCGGCATCGGCCCCTCGCCGGACAAGATGCTCCTCGGCCGGCTGTTCTCGTACGCGGACACCCATCGCTACCGGATCGGCCCCAACTACGCGCAGCTGCCGCCGAACCGTCCGCACACCGAGGTGCGCTCGTACGCCAAGGACGGCCCGATGCGGTACGAGCCGTCGCGCACGGCGGCACCGTACGCGCCGAACTCCTTCGGCGGGCCCGAGGCCGACATCGAGCGCTTCGGCGAGCCGGCCGGCTGGGAGGTCGCGGGGAACATGGTGCACGAGCCCTACAAGCTGCACCGCGAGGACGACGACTTCGGCCAGGCCGGGACGATGGTCCGCAAGGTCCTGGACGACGCCCAGCGCGACCGGCTGGTCTCCAATGTCTCCGGGCACCTGAAGAACGGGGTCAGCGCCCCCGTCCTGGAGCGCGCGGTCCAGTACTGGCGCAACATCGACAAGGAGGTCGGCGACCGCATCGCCGCCAACGTCAACGGCTTGTGACCTCCTCCTGATCGCAGCCCCGGCGCACGTGATGTCCGTCCGTGCCCCGGGGCTGCATCGTGTCCAATGCCGAACAAAAGGCCTGCTCAGAGGGGGTTGTGTCACACCCTCGTCACTATGAACAAGATCTATACACTGCAGGTATACCCCTCGTGTAGAGTCCTCCGCATGAGCATCGGCCACACCCTGCTCGGGCTCCTGGAGTCCGGCCCCCGCCACGGGTACGACCTGAAGCGGGCCTTCGACGACAAGTTCGGCCACGACCGCCCCCTGCACTACGGCCAGGTCTACTCGACCATGGCGCGGCTGCTGAAGAACGGGCTCGTGGAGGTCGAGGGCATCGAGCCCGGCGGCGGCCCGGAGCGCAAGCGGTACGCGATCACCGACGCGGGCATCACCGACGTCGGCAAGTGGCTCGCGGAGCCCGAGAAGCCCGAGCCCTACCTGCAGAGCACCCTGTACACCAAGGTCGTCCTCGCACTGCTGACCGGCCGCAGCGCCGCCGACCTGCTGGACACCCAGCGCTCGGAGCACCTGCGCCTGATGCGGGAGCTGACCGTGCGCAAGCGCGAGGGCGACCTCGCGGACCAGCTGGTGTGCGACCACGCGCTGTTCCACCTCGAGGCAGACCTGCGCTGGCTGGAACTCACCACGGCACGACTGGACCGACTCGCGGCGGAGGTAACCGCATGACCACCACGGACCTGCTGCTGGAGGCCGTCGACCTGCACAAGGCGTACGGCCCGACCCCGGCGCTGGACGGCGCCGAGTTCGGCATACGCGCCGGCGAGGTCGTCGCCGTCATGGGGCCGTCCGGCTCCGGCAAGTCGACGCTCCTGCACTGCCTGGCCGGCATCGTGCGGCCGGACTCCGGCCAGGTGCTGTACCGGGGACGGGACCTGACCGCGATGACCGACGCCGAGCGCAGCGCGCTGCGCCGCGGCGAGTTCGGCTTCGTCTTCCAGTTCGGCCAGCTCGTGCCCGAGCTGACCTGCGTGGAGAACGTGGCGCTGCCGCTGCGGCTGAACGGCGTCAAGCGCAAGGAGGCCGAGGCCCGCGCCACGGAGTGGATGGCCCGGCTGGAGGTCGACGACCTCGGCCGCAAGCGGCCCGGCGAGATCTCCGGCGGCCAGGGGCAGCGGGTCGCGGTGGCCCGCGCGCTGGTCACCGGCCCCCGCGTGGTCTTCGCCGACGAACCGACCGGGGCCCTGGACTCCCTCAACGGCGAGCGCGTGATGCGCCTGCTGACCGACGCGGCCCGGGACACCAGTGCCGCCGTCGTCCTGGTCACCCACGAGGCGCGGGTCGCCGCCTACTCCGACCGCGAGGTCGTCGTACGGGACGGCAAGTCACGGGACATGGAGCGCGTGGCATGAGTTCCGGAACCGAAGCGCGGGGCGGCCTCCTGTCCGGCTGGGTCCGCGACGTGGGGCTGGGCTTCCGCTTCGCCACCACCGGCGGGCGCGAGGGCTGGACCCGCACCGTACTGACCGCGGTCGGCGTCGGCCTCGGGGTGGCACTGCTGCTGGTGGCCGCCTCCGTCCCGGCGATGCTGGGCGCCCGCAGCGACCGCGGCTACGACCGGGACTACTCCTGGTTCAACGACCCGCCCAAGGTGAGCGCGAGCACCGTGCTGTACGCCGAGGCGAACACCACCTTCCACGACGACGACATCCGGGGCCTGCTCCTGAAGGCCGACGGCGACCGCCCGGTGCTGCCGCCCGGTGTCAAGGCGATGCCGGCACCCGGTGAGATGGTGGTCTCCCCTGCCCTGAAGCGGCTGCTCGACAAACCCGGCAGCACACTGCTGCGCGAGCGCCTGGACTACCGCATCACCGGCACCATCGGCGACAAGGGCCTGGTCGGCCCGGCCGAACTCGCCTACTACGCGGGCAGCGACAAGCTCGTCGCCCGGGGCACCGGCGACGACATCGGCACCGGCAACGCCACCCGCATCCCGTACTTCGGACGCGGCACCGTGAAGTCGGAGCCGCTCGGGGGCGTGCTCTCCCTGCTGGTGATCATCATCTTCGTGGTGCTGCTGCTCCCGGTGGCGGTCTTCATCGGCAGCGCCGTCCGCTTCGGCGGCGAGCGCCGCGACCGCAGGCTGGCCGCGCTGCGGCTGGTGGGCGCGGACAGCCGGATGACCCGGCGGGTCGCGGCGGGCGAGGCGCTGTTCGGCTCACTGCTCGGACTGGCCGTCGGCGCCGGGCTGTTCCTGGGCACCCGGCAGTTCGCGTCCGACGTGACGCTGTACGACATCAGCGTCTACCCCTCCGACATCAGCCCCGGCCCGGGCCTGGCCCTGCTGGTGGGCCTGGCGGTGCCGGCGGCCGCGGTCGCGGTGACGCTGCTGGCCATGCGCGGCATCGCGGTCGAGCCGCTCGGTGTGGTGCGCAACGCCACGGCGCGGCGCCGCCGGCTGTGGTGGCGGCTGCTGATCCCGCTGGCCGGCGTCGGCCTGCTGGCCCCGCTCTTCGGCGCGGTCAGCAACGAAAACGGCGTCAACTCGTACCAGGTGGCCGCCGGCACGGTCCTGCTCCTCGTGGGACTGACCGCCCTGCTGCCCTGGGTGGTCGAGTCGATCGTCGGCCGGTTCCGCGGCGGCCCGGTGGCGTGGCAGCTGGCCACCCGCAGGATCCAGCTCAACAGCGGCGCCTCCGCCCGGATGGTCAGCGGCGTGACGGCCGCGGTGGCCGGGGCGATCGCCCTGCAGACGCTCTTCACCGGCGTGCAGGGCGACTTCGTCAGCTCCTCCGGCAAGGACCCGCACCGGGCGCAGATGATCGCCACGACGGACGTCGGCAGCGGAGCCGAGGCCCACCGGGCCGAGCAGGCCTTCGCCGCCACCCCGGGGGTGCGGGACGCGCTCGGCGTCGTCTCCTCCAACGCCGTGCCGGCGGACACCTCCACCAAGAAGTCCACGACGGACCTGCCGTCGGTCCCGGTCCTGGTGGCCGACTGCGCCACCCTGCGCGAGCTGCTGGACCTCGGTCACGGCTGCGCGGACGGCGACGTGTTCCTCGCCGACGACGCGTACGGCTACGGCGACATCGACGCGTTCGTGCGGCCGGGGCGCGCCGTCGACCTCAACATGCCGCTGGGGGACCACTACATCGGAACCCCGCGGCTGTGGACGGTACCGGCCACCGCCCACCGGGTGGCCTCGCGCGTCGGCCCGGACGGCGCCCAGGAGTGGGGCGTGCTGGCCACTCCCCGGGCCCTGGACGTGGCCCTGCTGCAGAGCCCGGACGTCAAGGTCATGCTCCGGACGGACCCGCACGTGCCGGACGCGTTCGAACAGGCCCGCAACACCACGACGCGCCTCGACCCGCTGGCAGACATCTACCAGCTGGAGGCGACGAACGAGGACAAGAAGTTCGCCACCATCCGGCGCGGTCTGCTCGTCGGCGCCGCCGCCACGCTGGCACTGATCGGCGCGAGCCTGCTCGTCTCGATGCTGGAGCAGCTGCGCGAGCGCAGGAAGCTGCTGGCGGTCCTGGTCGCCTTCGGCACCCGGCGCTCGGTGCTCGGGCTGTCCGTGCTCTGGCAGACCGCGCTCCCGGTCGCGCTCGGGCTCGCCCTGGCCGTCGTCGGCGGCGCCGGGCTCGGCGCGGCCCTGCTGAAGATGGTCGGCGCGCCCCTGCACTTCGCCTGGGGCAGCGTCGCCACGATGAGCGGCATCGCCGCGGGGGTCGTCCTGCTGGTGACCTTGCTCAGCATGCCGCCGCTGTGGCGCATGATGCGCCCGGACGGACTGCGCACGGAGTGACGCGCGGCGGGCCCGGCCTCCCCCGAGGAGGCCGGGCCCGCCGGCGGCTCAGGCGCCCTGTTCGGGGGCGGGGCCGGGGAGTCCGGGGGCGGCCGCGGGGACGGTCCCGGCCGGGGCGGGGTCCTGCGGACCTGCCGCGGTCTCGGACTCGGCGGCCCGCATCGCCGCCTGCCGGGAGTTGGCCCGCAGGTAGACGACGACGGTGTTGGTCACCGCGACCAGCGGTACGGCGACCACCGCGCCGCCGATGCCCGCGATCAGCGAACCGGCGGCGACGGAGAGGATCACGCCCAGCGGGTGCACCCGCACCGCCCGGCCGAGGATGAACGGCTGGAGGATGTGGCCCTCGATCTGCTGCACCGCCAGCACGACGACCAGCACCATCAGCGCGGTGAACGGCCCCTGCGTCACCAGCGCGACGACCATCGCGATCGTGCCCGAGGCCACCGCGCCGACCAGCGGCACGAACGCGGCCAGGAAGATGATGACGGCGAGCGGCACCGCCATCGGCACCCGGAGGAAGTAGATGCCGATACCGATGAATATGGCGTCGATCAGCGCCACGATCACGGTGCCGCGCACATAGAGGGTGAGGGTGCGCCAGGCGCGCGGGCCGGCCCCGCCCAGTCCGTCGCGGGCGGCGACGGGGAAGAGCTTCAGGCACCAGTTCCAGATGTTGCGGCCGTCGTAGAGCAGGAAGAGCGTGCTGAACATCGCCAGCAGGATGCCGGTGAGCAGTTCCACGACGACGGTGACGCCCTGGAGTCCGGCGTCGGTGAGGGCCTTGGAGTTGGTGCCGATCGCGTCCTGGAGGTTCACGGCGATCTGGTTGATCTGGTCGTCGGTCACATGGAACGGGCTGTTGAGCAGCCAGCGCTTCAGCTCGTTGATGCCGTCCTGGAGGCTGTTGGAGAGGTTGTCGACGTTCTCCATGACCTGCCAGACCACGAACCAGCCCACCAGGCCCATGATCACGAAGCCGCCGATGAAGACGATGGCGGTGGCGACTCCGCGCGGCACGCCCAGCCGCTTCAGCCGGCCCACGAAGGGCTGGAGCAGTGCGGTGATCAGCAGCGCGGCCACGAAGGCCAGCACCACCAGCTGGATCGTGCCGATCACCCGCATCAGCACCCAGACGGTGCCGGCCAGCACCAGCAGCCGCCAGCCGACCTCGGCGGCGACCCGCATGCTCCACGGAACCTGCGAGACCGGGTCACCGGGGGCGGCGCCGCGGGGCACGTACCGGCGTGCGGCGGCGGCCTGTTCCTCCTGGCGGCGGGTCTCGGCGCGGGCCTCCGCGCGCGCCTTCTCGGCCGCGGCCCGGCGCTGTTCCTCCAGCCGGCCGGCCAGCCTGGCCAGTTCGGCGGCCAGACCGGCGCCCCACTGGCGCTTCTCCGACATCCTTGTACCCCTGTCCCCCGCCCCCCGCGGTCTTTCCGACCGCACCACCGTACGCGCACTGAGCCCCTGAACCCACAGAGGGGGTCAGGGGCTCGGCGGCGCTTTGCGTGGGTACCGGGTGATTCAGGCGTATTGCCTAGTACCAGTTGTTGTTCTGCCAGAACGACCAGGCGCCGCAGGGGCTGCCGTAGCGGCTGTTCATGTAGTTGAGGCCCCACTTGATCTGGGTGCCCGGGTTGGTGCGCCAGTCGGCACCGGCGGAGGCCATCTTGGAACCGGGCAGGGCCTGCACGAGCCCGTACGCGCCGGAGGAGGAGTTCGTCGCGGTGTAGTTCCAGCCGCTCTCACGCGTGACGATGTTGGAGAAGCACTGGAACTGGGTCTCGTCGCCTATGATCCCCTGCGCCATCGCCTGGACCTCGGCGGTGGTGTACGAGGCCTTCACGACGAGCGCGGCGCGCTCCGCGGCACGGGAGGCGGCTTCCTGCTTCCGCTTCTCCTCGGCCTTCTTCTCGGCCTCCTTGCGGGCGGCGGCGTCCTTGGCGGCCTGCTTGCGGGCGGACTCCTCGGCGGCCTTCCGCGCGGTGGCGTCGGCGGCGTCCGTCTGTGCCTGCACCTGCTGCGTCAGCGACGCCTGCTGAACCTGCTGCCCCGCGGGGATGTCCGCGAGGACGGTCGTCGCATCGGTGGCGGCGACGGGCTGCAGGCCCGGCTGCTCGCTACCGGAGGCGACACCGACGACAGCGCCCACGGTGGTGACCGCAGTGGCCGAAGCCACCGCGAATCCCCGGACCGAGATCCGGCTCACACGGTTTCCTTCCAGCGTCGCCCGCTTGGTGACCTCGCGGACGCGATCGTGCCCTTCGCGCTGGCTTCTTCATGCACCGGTCACAGAAGCTACTGGCCCGGTGGTCTCCCCCCTTCG
Organism: Streptomyces sp. NPDC088732; assembly: GCF_044751205.1. NCBI lineage: Bacteria > Bacillati > Actinomycetota > Actinomycetes > Kitasatosporales > Streptomycetaceae > Streptomyces > Streptomyces sp. NPDC088732. The sequence continues at coordinate 314,245 of NZ_JBIVLI010000004.1, read as the reverse complement.
AGGCGGGAGTCCGCTGATTCAGCTCGGGCGGCCCACGGCGAACGCTGTTCAATTCTGAGGTTCCGTACGCTTATAGGTACGGGTGTGCCATGGGCAGGGCCTGACAGAACCGACAGCCTGCCCTAGCCGGACTCGTCAACGCAATTCCCTGCCGGGTGTCAAACCTCACACGGCACGTGGGCCCCGGAATTTTCTCGTACCCCCCGGTAGTGGCCGCAGACGCCGCTAGGCTGCTGCGCCCTTGCGGCGCAGCAGCCTAGCGGTACTGCTCAACTGCCCTGACGGCGGGCCCCTGTCGGGCCCGTTCCGTCATCGCGTCACGTCCGCCCGTCCTCCAGCATCTCGGTGACGAGCGCGGCGATCGGCGAGCGCTCGGAGCGGGTCAGCGTGATGTGGGCGAAGAGCGGGTGCCCCTTCAGCTTCTCCACAACGGCGACCACGCCGTCGTACCGACCCACCCTCAAGTTGTCGCGCTGGGCGACGTCATGAGTGAGAACAACCCGGGAGTTCTGCCCGATGCGCGACAGAACGGTCAAAAGGACATTGCGCTCCAGGGACTGCGCCTCGTCCACGATCACGAAGGCGTCGTGCAGCGAGCGCCCGCGGATGTGGGTCAGGGGCAGGACCTCCAGCATGCCGCGCGCCACGACCTCCTCGATGACGTCCTTGGACGTCACCGCGCCCAGGGTGTCGAAGACCGCCTGGGCCCAGGGGCTCATCTTCTCGGCCTCGCTGCCCGGCAGGTAGCCCAGCTCCTGCCCGCCCACGGCGTACAGCGGCCGGAAGACCATCACCTTCTGGTGCTGCTGACGCTCCAGCACCGCCTCGAGGCCCGCGCACAGCGCGAGCGCCGACTTGCCGGTGCCGGCCCGGCCGCCCATCGACACGATGCCGACGTCCGGGTCGAGCAGCAGGTCGAGCGCGATCCGCTGCTCGGCGCTGCGCCCGTGGATGCCGAACGCCTCCCGGTCGCCGCGCACCAGCCGCACACGCCCGTCGGCCGTGACCCGGCCGAGCGCCTTGCCGCGCTCGGACTGCAGGACCAGCCCCGTGTGCACCGGCAGCCCGTCCGCCTCGGGCAGGTCGACGACCTCGCTCTGGAAGAGCTCGTCCACCTGCTCGGCGGGGACCACCACCTCCTCCATACCGGTCCAGCCCGAGGTGATCGCCAGCTCGGCCCGGTACTCCTCGGCCAGCAGGCCGACGGAGGACGCCTTGACCCGCAGCGGCAGGTCCTTGGACACGACGGTCACGTCGTAGCCCTCGGCCTGCAGGTTGCGGGCCACCGCCAGGATGCGCGAGTCGTTGTCGCCGAGCCGGAAGCCGGCCGGCAGCACGCCCGGGTCCGAATGGTTCAGCTCGACGCGCAGGGTGCCGCCCAGCTCGCCGATCGGGATGGGCGCGTCCAGCCGCCCGTACCGGACCCGGTACTCGTCGAGCAGCCGCAACGCCTGGCGGGCGAAGTAACCGAGCTCCGGGTGGTGGCGCTTGGCCTCCAACTCGGTCACCACCACGACCGGGAGTACCACCTCGTGCTCGTCGAAGCGGAGGAGGGCATGCGGGTCGGCAAGCAGCACGCTGGTGTCGAGTACGTATGTGCGCCGGTCGTGCTCACGGCGATTCTTGCTGGTCACCACGTGTGGACGAACCCCCTCGGAAGAGGTCGGGGTGCGACGGCGTCGCGCGGGACAGGGCCGGGAGCGACCACCAGGGCCGAACCACGGCCCTTCGAGTCGACGCGGTCAGTGCCGTCCGAGTCAAGTGCTGAGAACGGCACGTCCGTGAGCAAAGGGCCTCCCGGGCGGACAGCCAGGTGCCGTCCGCTGCTGTCCGACATCCATGGGCCGGATGTCGGTCTGACGGATCTATTCCCTCGAAAGTGGAGGCCTATGCGACTGCATATGACAGCCGTTGGCCCAAGCCCGCGCGTCTCCGCTGCTTCTCCGGCCGTTTTCCCACCGGCCCCCACAACGCAATCCGGCCACGTCCGTCACGGCATTCGGCCCTGCCCGGTGTGGCGCATCTCTCATCGCGGGCGCCCGTACGGGCCCGCGACCTGCGGCCACGGCTCCGCGGGGGGTGTGCGCGAGATCCTGCGGCGGACACCGCAAGCAGCGGTCACGGGCGGCCCCGTCACACGACCGCGCGGCAGGTCCGGCGTACGGAGGGCGGCGCGAAGACCCTCGTGGAGGGCGCGCAAGGCGCCGCGGCGGTACTCCGAACGGGTGCTCCACCCCGGCGTGTCGTTTCACGCCCGCAAACCCGGCCCCGGGGGGCCGGCGCCGTCAGGTCCCGTAGCGGCGGTGGCGGGCGGTGTAGTCGCGCAGCGCCCGCAGGAAGTCGACCTTGCGGAACGCCGGCCAGAAGACCTCGCAGAAGTAGTACTCCGAGTGGGCGCTCTGCCACAGCATGAAGCCCGACAGCCGCTGCTCGCCGGAGGTCCGGATGACGAGGTCGGGGTCGGGCTGGCCGCGGGTGTAGAGGTGCTCCGCGATGTGGTCGATGTCGAGGATCTCCGCGAGGTCCTCGATGGAGGTGCCGCGTCCGGCGTGCTCGTGGAGCAGGGAGCGGACCGCGTCCGCGATCTCCTGCCGGCCGCCGTATCCCACGGCGACGTTCACGAGTATGCCCTCGACGCCCTCGGTGGCCTGCTCGGCCTCCTTGAGGACGGACTGCGTCCGCGACGGCAGGAGGTCCTTCGCCCCGACGTGGTGGACGCGCCAGCGGCCGCTCGACGCGAGGCCGCGGACCGCGTCCTCGATGATGCCGAGCAGCGGGACGAGCTCCTCCGCCGGACGGTCGAGATTGTCGGTGGACAGCATCCACAGCGTCACGACCTCGACGCCGGTCTCCTCGGACCAGCCCAGCATTTCGGTGATCTTGTCCGCGCCGGCCCGGTGGCCCTGCTCGGTCGTGCGCGCCGCGGCCTTGGCCCAGCGGCGGTTGCCGTCCAGGATCACACCGATGTGCTTGGGGCTCTGGGCCGGATCCAGCCGCCGCTCCACCCGGTGGGCATACAGGTCGGTCAACCTGAGGCGTACCAGGTCGCGCAGATTCATTGCCGGGCCCCTCCTGCGGTCGTCCCCCCGCGGCAACACTAACGCGCCTCCCCGCGGGGCGCCGAACCGGGTGCGCGGGCCGCCGGGTGCCCTCGTGATAGGACGACTTCCGTGGATATTCGCACTCTCTACCGCGCCGCCGACGAGCGCTACGACGCCATGGAGTACCGCCGGTCGGGCCGCAGCGGCCTGAAGCTCCCGGCGATCTCGCTCGGCCTCTGGCACAACTTCGGCGACGACCGCACCCTCGACTCCCAGCGCGCCATCCTGCGCCGCGCGTTCGACCTCGGCGTCACGCACTTCGACCTGGCCAACAACTACGGCCCGCCCTACGGTTCGGCCGAGTCCAACTTCGGCACGATCTTCGCCCAGGACTTCCGCCCCTACCGCGACGAACTGGTCGTCTCCACCAAGGCCGGCTACGACATGTGGCCCGGCCCGTACGGCGAATGGGGCAGCCGCAAGTACCTGCTGTCCTCCCTCGACCAGTCCCTGGGCCGCATGGGCCTGGACTACGTCGACATCTTCTACTCGCACCGCTACGACCCCGAGACCCCGCTGGAGGAGACGATGGGCGCCCTGGCGTCCGCCGTCCGGCAGGGCAAGGCGCTGTACGTCGGCATCTCCTCGTACGGCCCGCAGCGCACCCGCGAGGCGGCCCGCCTGCTGCGCGAGATGGGCGTGCCGGCCCTGATCCACCAGCCCTCCTACTCCATGATCAACCGCTGGGTCGAGGACGAGGGCCTGCTCGACGTCCTGGACGACGAGGGCATGGGCTGCATCCCCTTCGTCCCCCTGGCCCAGGGCCTGCTGACGGACAAGTACCTCAACGGGATCCCGGAGGGCTCGCGCGCCGCCCAGGGCAAGTCGCTCGACCCGACGCTGATCACCGACGAGGTCGTCCGCCGGCTGCGCGGCCTGAACGACATCGCCGCCGGCCGGGGGCAGTCCCTGGCCCAGCTCGCGCTGAGCTGGGTGCTGCGCGACCCGCGGATCACCTCGGCCCTGATCGGCGCGAGCAGCGTCGCCCAGCTGGAGGCCAACGTGGGCGCGGTCGGCGCCCCGGCCCTCACCGCCGACGAGCTCGCGCAGATCGACACCTTCGCCCTGGAGTCGGGCGTCAACCTCTGGTCGCGCAGCAGCGAGGCGTGACCGGGAGCACCACCGCACCGTCCGGCGTCCTGGTCAGGGGAGCAGCAGCACCCCGGCCAGGGCGCCGGCCAGCATGAACGGCCCGAAGGGCAGCGGCGTCCGGCGGTCCGCCCGGCGGGCCGCCAGCAGCGCCAGCCCGGCCACGGCGCCCAGCAGGAAGGCCGTGAAGGTCCCGGCCACCAGCGTGTCCCACCCGTACCAGCCCAGCACGAGCCCCGCGGTGGGGGCGAGTTTGACGTCCCCGAAGCCCATGCCGCCGGGGTTGACCAGGTGCAGGACGAGATGGAGCAGCCCGAGCGCCAGCCCCCCGAGCAGGGCGCGCGGCCACGACCCGGCGTGACCGGGAACCAGCCAGGCGGCCCCGAGCAGGACCGCCGTCCCCGCGGCGGCGGGGAGCGTCAGCACGTCGGGCAGCCGCAGCACCGCCAGGTCGACCCGGGCGAGCAGCACCGCGAGCGGCACCAGCAGCAGCCAGACGGCGAGCTCGGGCCGCGCCCCCGTGCGGCCGGCCAGCGCCGCGCACAGCGCCGCCGTGCACAGTGCGTACCAGCGGCCGTCCGCCCACCACGCGCCGCGCACCGGCCCCAGCCAGCCCGGCACTCCCGCCGGGTACGGCTCCCCCTCGGGGCCCGCCGTCCGCCACGACTGCTCATCGCCGACCGCCAGACGGTGCGCCGCACGCGGCAGGACGAGACCCGCGACCGTTCCCCAGACGGCGGCCGCGACGATCGGATAGACATGCACCGGGCGACCGTACACGGGCCCGCGACCCGAAGGGACGTGACCGCAATGCGCACCCGCCTGCACGACGGCACCGCGCAACTGCGCCTGCCCGGCGGTGCGGTGCCGCTGGAGGTCGCCGCCTCCTACCGTGCCCGCACGCGCGGTCTGCTGGGGCGTGACGGTGTCACCGGCGCCCTGCTGCTGACGCCCGCCGCGAGCGTCCACACCCTCGGCATGCGGTTCGCCATCGACGTCGCCTACCTCGACCGGCGGCTGCGCGTACTGGCCGTGCGCACCATGGCCCCGGGCCGCCTCGGCCGGCCGCGGCTGCGGGCCCGGCACGTGCTGGAGGCGGAGGCGGGCGCGATGTCCGGCTGGGGGCTGGTGCCCGGCGTGACGGTGGGCGTGGAACCCGCGGGCCACTGACACCCGGGGCACCCGGGGCGGCGCCGCGGCGGTTCCCCAGAGGCATCCCGTGATCACGGTGCGTGTTCGGCGCCCCGACCCGGACGGGAAAAGGAGACGGGCCGGTCCGCAGGGGGGGGAGAGCGGACCGGCCCGAGGGGGGGGCTTCCAAGGTACCGCGTATCCGCCGCATTGCAGGACCAAGGTCATGAGGGAGATGTGAAGGTTCCCTTCAGAAAGGGCCCCACACGGAATCCGATTCACCCCTTTGACCCAATAAGCGGCGTCCTTCTCCCCAAAACATACCGATGGCGTGCCTGTTTCATCACTCCGCGTGACGGGCGGGCGGCCGGGGAATTTAATCACCCATGGGCCTCGCGTACCCCGCCCGGGTGAGTCGCGCCGTTGACCCGCGGCCGCCCGCACGCCTCAGGAAGGCCGGAACGTGATCTCCACCCGGCGGTTCTGCTTGCGGCCCGCCTCGGTGGAGTTGTCGGCGATCGGATAGTCCTCGCTGTAGCCGCGGACCTGGAAGGAATGGCTGTCGTTCCCGAGCGAGGCCAGCTCCCCGGAGAGGATCTTGTAGACCGCGTCGGCCCGCTTCTTGGACAGCACTTGGCCGTGCTCGTAGGAGCCGAGGTTGTCCGTGAAGCCGAACACCCGGATCGGCTGCGTCACGTTCCTGGCATCGATGTCGGACGCGATCGCCCGGATCCGCGCCGTCGCGGCCGGGTTGAGCTTCGCGCTGTCCTTCGGGAACAGCACGTCGGACTGGAGGGCGTACGTGACCGAGGAGTTGGACTCCTCGTGCCGCTCCTCCCCGTCGTCGGCGGAGGCGTCCTCGGACGAGGACCCGTCCGTCACCGACACGATGTCCAGCACCTTCGGCGGCGCCAGCTTCGCGCCCTCCGGGAGCTCCAGGTCCGGGTCGTCCGCGTCGACCGGCGTCGGCGCGGACGGGGTCGGCTGCGCCGTCGGGTCGTCGTCCGCGTGCGCCACCGGCGTGACGAGCGTCAGCGCGAGGCCCAGCACGGCGGCGGCCACGGGTCGGGGACGGGGCATGACTCACCCCTCCGAAAGCGTGATCTTGGCCGGGGGCATCGTCGGCAACTGGAACTCCACCTCGGTGGTGGTGGCCGGCGGAGCCGGGAACTGCGCAAAGATCGGCCGGGTCTCGCCCGGCTTGATCCCGATGAGCTTGGTTGTGCACAGGCAGACGCCGTCGGTGTCCCTGAGGACGTAGTAACGCTTCTTGCCCACCTCGTCGACCAGCACGGCACCGGCGACGGACGCCCCGGACCTGCTCACGGCCAGCTCGTCCCCCCGCCAAGCCGCGGCGTTGAAGGCCGAGTCGCCGTTGTTGGTGACCGTCCCCTTCACCGTGACGAAGCCGCCCGTGTCCCTGGTGGCGTCCGTGATCGTGACGGTGATGCCCTTCTCGCCCTTCGTCTGGGCCAGGATCTGTGTGGGGTCCGCGGACGGCGATGCACCGTCCGCGCCGGGGCTGCTGGGGGCGTCGGCGGACTTGGAGGGAGCCTTGCCCTCCGGCTTGTCTTCGTCACCTCCGCCTCCGCAACCAATCAGGGCAAGGGCGAGACACGCCGTGACAGCCACGACGGTCATCCCCCTGCGGGCGTTCGGCCGTTGCCGGAATCGCATCGGTCCCCCGTTCCTCACTCGCTGAGATGGACGGAGTAGAACTCCGCAAGGTTCAGGTCGAAGTCGTCGGTCGTCGGGTCCACGCTCAGATCGCCCTTGTCGCAGGCGAACTTCACGGTGTCGCCGTCCTTGCCGTCCACCGTGCACCGGGCCTCGACCACCCCGGTGGCATCGGCATGCGCGTGCATGCTCTCGGTGCCGTTCACGACCGACCTGCCCACGGTCCCCTCCGTGTGGAGGGAGACCCTGGCGCCGTTCGGTCCGGTGACGAGGTCACAAGTGTCGACAGCCGCGCGGTTCTCGGCGGCAAAGGTGCTCGCCGCGCCGCACGCGCCCGCGCCCGCGCCGTCCATGCCGTCCCCAGCGAGGAGCTCCGTCAACGTGTCCAGGTCACCGGCTTTCAAAGCGTCCAGGAATTCGTCGCGGACACCGTCACGAGTCTGCCGGGCGGCAGCCAGCGCCGCCGCGTCCGCCGCTGTCTGCGCGGTGTTGCGCACGGACGCGGCCTGCCCCACGGCGAAGAAGGCGAAGGCGAGGAAGAACAAGGCGCCAACGGCAACGATGTACAGGCCGAGCGTTTGGCCCCCGTCTCCGCTCGCACGAGTCAGCCGGCGCTGACGATGTCCGAGATCTTGTCCAGGATCCCCTGAAGCACGGCGTCGCCGATGTCCGTGGTCGCCAGCACCCCGATGATCACGGCGATCACCACCGCGATCCCCAGGTACTCGAAGGACGTCTGCCCCGCGTCGCCGCCGGCACGGCCCCGCATCCGCAGTGCCGTCAGCCGTTTCACAACCCACCTGCTCATCTCTCGTGCCCCAAACCGTAGTCACGTGATGTACGCCGGCCGCGCCCCTTGCGTCGGCCGGGCTCTGGCTGTTGCGGCGGGACAGGGCTGCGGCGAGGTTCACGGTGCGCCGCCTCCCCTCGGGCCAACCCGCTGCGGTCCATGCTCGATTGCAGGTGCAAATATGGTTGCGACTGCAAAGGTACACCGCAGTCGCGGACTTCCGCACCCGATGGCGCGGGCATGGGTCAATACCCGTCCCGGGCCCCGGCCATTCCCCCATGTCCCCCTCACCCCAGCAGATCGCCGAAGTTGATCCGGGAACCGAGGATCGTCCCGGTCATGAGGAGGATCATCGTCGCGGGCACGAGCAGCGTCGTGATGACGCCTGTCGCGCGCGGCACCGTACGGGCCGCGCGGCGGCGGGCGTTCTGCGCCTCGGTGCGCCGCATGTCCGTCGCGATCTGGAGCAGCGTGCGCGCGATGGGCGCGCCCAGTTCCTCGCCCTGCTGGAGGGCGGAGACGAACTGGCCCACCTGCTCGCTGCTGTTGCGCCTGCGCAACTGGTCGAAGGCGTCCCGGCGGCTGACGCCGACGTCCATCTGGCGCAGGGCGATGCGGATCTCGTCGCTCCAAGGCCCCTTGTAGACGGAGGCGACGCGTTCGAGTGCCTGTCGGAAGCCGAGTCCGGCGCTGACGACGACCGCGAGGACGTCGAGGAAGTCCGGCAGGGTGCGCTCGATCTCGTCGCGGCGTTTGCGGACGGCGAGCCAGATGCCGAGGTCGGTCCAGCCGAGGCCGTACGCGACCATCAGCAGCGCCGCGAACCAGTTCCCTGCCCGAAGGAGGACGAGGGCCGCGAGCCCGCCCAGGGCCCCGTAGACGGCGCGGCGGGCGGCGTAGCGGTCGACGGTCAGGCCGTAGGGGTGGCCGGCGTGGTCGATGCGGGCGCGGACGCGGCTGACGCGGGCGGGCCCCATCAGGCGCAGGACGAGCGGCGCCCAGCGGATGCCGAGGCGGTCGACGGCGTTGCCGACGCGGGTGGTGCGGGTGCGGCCGACCTCCAGGGCCAGTTGGAGGTCGCTCGGCAGTTTGACCTCGGAGCGGTACAGGCCGATGCCGTAGCACAGGCCGAGGACGGCCAGCGCGGAGCCGGCGGCCAGGGCAAGGGAGATCATCGGTGTCCCATCCCCCTCACACATCGATCCGCGACATGCGGCGGATGAGGGCGAACCCCACGACGTACAGGCCGAGGGCGATGACGACGGCGATCCGTCCGGCCGTCGAGCCGGTCATCGCGGCGAGCGAGCCCGGCATGATCCGGTCCAGCAGCAGCAGCGATCCGATGCCGATGAACGGCACCGCGTAGGCCGTGACCGTGACCTGCGACATCTGGGTGCGGATCTCGCGCCGGGTCTCCTTGCGCTCCTCCAGGGTCACCGTGAGGTTCCGCAGCGACTCCACGACCGAGCCGCCGGCCCGGGAGGACAGGACGAGGGTCGAGACCAGGACGACCAGTTCCCGGCTGGGGAGGCGTTCGCGCAGTTCCTCCAGGGCGTCCTCGATGGAGTGGCCGAGTGCCATCGCGTCGGCGACCTTGCGCAGTTCCTCGCCGGCCGGCGCGTCCAGTTCCTCCGCGGCCATGCCGACGGCCGTGCGCAGGGCGAGCCCGGCCTGGGTGGCGTTGGCGAGGACGCGAGCGAGGTCGGGCAGCTGGGCGATGAAGCGTTCGGTGCGCACCCGCCGCCGCCAGCCGAGGAAGGAGCTGACCGCCCATGCCGCGAGCAGTGCGGCGATCGGCCCGAAGAAGGGCGCCAGGACGACATCGGCCACCAGCCAGGAGCCGCCGACCACGCCGACGGCCGCGGCGGTGAACTGGCCTGGGGTCAGGTTGGTGCCGGTCGCCGCGAGCCGGGCGGCGAGCCGCCGGCCCCACCCGGTGGCGCGCACGCGGCGGTCCAGTCCGGAGAAGGCGACCGCGCTGCGCCGGCCGGCCGGGACCTCGGCGAGCCGGTCGACCAGGGCGGCCCGGTCGGCGCGCCCGCCGGACCAGGCGTGCAGTCCCCACACGCCCAGCAGCAGGGCGATGCCGGTCACCCCGAGCACGGCCAGTGCCATCGTCGCGGAACTCACTTGGCCTCCCGGCTCGACAGCTCCAGTTCGGTCTCCCCGACGCCGAAGGCAGCGGGGACCGACTCCCCCGCCAGGTAGAGGCGTTCGGCCATCTCCCGCGGCACCGGCTGGTGCTGGAACCAGCCGCGGACGATCCGGTCGGCGCCCATCGGCTCGGCGCGGAAGCGGGTGGCGGTGGTGAGCCGGAAGGTGTCCCGGCCGCGGGAGGACAGCAGCGCGATCTCGGCGATGCGGCGGGTGCCGTCCACGTCCCGGCGGAGCTGGACGATCACGTCCACCGCGCTGTTGATCTGGTCCCGCAGGGCCTCGAAGGGGATCTTCACCTCGGACATCGACGCCAGGGTCTGCAGCCGCAGCACCGCGTCCTCGGCCGAGTTGGCGTGCACGGTGGCCAGCGAGCCGTCGTGGCCGGTGGACATCGCCTGGAGCATGTCGAGGGTCTCGCCGCCGCGGACCTCGCCGACGATGACGCGGTCCGGGCGCATGCGCAGCGAGTTGCGCACGAGGTCGCGGATGGTGATCCGGCCGTGGCCCTCGACGTTGGGCGGCCGGCTCTCCAGGCGGACGACGTGCTCCTGCTGGAGCTGGAGTTCGGCGGCGTCCTCGACGGTGATGATGCGCTCGCCGTCGGGGATCAGCCCGGACAGCGAGTTGAGCAGGGTGGTCTTGCCGGAGCCGGTGCCGCCGCTGACGATGATGTTGAACTTCGCCCGCACCAGCGCGGAGAGCAGCATCAGCATGTGCTCGTCGAGCGTGCCGAGCCCGATCAGCTCGTGCAGGGTGTACGCGCGTGGGAAGCGGCGGATCGTCAGGATCGGGCCTGTGAGCGAGAGCGGCGGGATGATGACGTTGACGCGCTCGCCGGACGGCAGGCGCGCATCGACCATCGGGTTCGACTCGTCCACGCGGCGGTTGACCGTGGAGACGATCCGCTCGATGGTCTGCAGCAGTTGCTCCGCGCTGCTGAAGCGGGCGGCGACGGGCTCCACCCGGCCGCCGCGTTCGATGTAGATCCGGTCCGGGCCGTTGACCATGATCTCGGTGATCGACGCGTCCTCCAGCAGCGGTTCGAGGATGCCGAGGCCGAGGGCCTCGTCGACGACCCGGCGGATGATGCCCGTGCGTTCCTTCGTGGACAGCACGGGGCCCTCGCGGCTGATGATGTGGCCCAGGACGCGCTCCAGGCGCACCCGGCGCTCGGCGGCGGCGAGCGCGGACATCTCGGCGAGGTCGATCTCCTGGAGCAGCTTGGCGCGGTAGACGGCGACGAGGTGGCCCTCCTGCGTCTGCGGGGCGGTGTCGTCGTGGGTCGCGATGCGGTCGCGCAGGCTCATCCGTCCGTCCCCTCCTCGTCCTCCCTGGGCATGGTCGCGCTGCGGGTGACGGAGCCGGGGCTCAGGCCGGGGATCACCGAGGGGATCTCGATGGTGGCCGTGGCGTGCGTGGCGTCGCCGCCGCCGTCGGTCGTCACGTTCGTGCCGTCCCGCAGCCAGGAGCTGACGGCCTGTGTGCCGGCCGCCGCGCCGCTCAGGGGGTGGTCGTGGCGGGCCTCCATGCGGGCGGCGGCGCGGGCGGCGGTGCCGGCCTGGGCCGCGGTGTAGGCCGCGATGCCCAACTGGACGCCGGCCAGGGCGATGAGCAGCAGGATCGGCAGCATCCCCAGGAACTCCAGCGAGGCGCTGCCCCGGTCCCGCTGGCGGGAGCGGCCGGTCACGGGGCGTCCACCTCCTCGTCGACCGCCGAGGCGTGGCCGTGGACCCACAGCGGGAAGTCGACGGAGCCGGGGAAGAGCACGGGCACCTTCAGTCCGACGGTCACGTCCACCATGCCGTCGGCCCTGCCGGAGTCCACGGTGACCTGGTTCCAGGCGCCCGGCAGGTCGTCGACCGCGGCCGCGCGGGCGTCCTTGCCGACGGCGGCGGCGCGGGCGGCCTGGTCGGCGGCGTGGCCGGCGAGGGTGAAGGTGTAGCCGGCGAGCACGGCCTGCCAGACCAGGATCAGCACCAGCAGGATCAGCGGTGTCATGCCGAGCGTCTCCAGCGCGACCTGGCCCTGGTCGCCACGCGCGCGCCGGCCCTTGCGGGGGACGAGGGCGCTGCCGGCCGGCCCGGACAGGCCGACCTCGGCGGCCAGCGCCCACACGCCCTGCTTGACGGTGGAGCGGTTGTCGAGGTCCTGGAGCCGTCCGGCGTCGACGACGGCCTGGAGCTCCCGGAACGCCGCCGGGACGACCGCGGCGGAGACCTTGGTCCCGGTGATGCGGGCGACCAGCGAGGGCTGGATCTCGCTGCCGCGGGTGTGCCGGTTGACGGTGACGAGGACGTCCTGCGGTTTGCGGATCTGCAGCCGGTCCCACAGGCGCACCATGCGCTTGGCGGCGCGCACGGCGACGACGTCCGGGGTGGCGACGAGCAGCGCGGTGTCGGCCGTCTCGACGGCGACCGCGTTGGCGGCGGTCATCTGGGTGCCGCAGTCCACGACGACGACCTCGTAGCGCTGCCGCAGTGCGTGCAGGACGTGCCGCGCGGAGCGGTCGGTGACCTCCTCGCCGCGTTCGCCGTCGCCGGGCGCGAGCAGCAGCGCGGGCCCGGCCTCGTGGACGTACATGGCGTCCTGGAGCACGCGGCTGGTCACGTCGGGGATGTCGGCGAGGTCGGCGACCGAGCGGCGGAACTGGACGTCGAGGTAGGAGGCGATGTCGCCGCCCTGGAGGTCGAGGTCGACCAGGGCGGTGGACTTCCCCGCGGCCTGCGCGGCCAGCGCGAGCTGCACGGCGATCACGGTGGTGCCGACGCCGCCCTTCGCCCCGGCGACGGCGACCATGGTGCCGCCGGGCACGGCGGGCAACGCGGCCTGCTGCGGGCTGAGATGGCGCCGTACGCCCGCCGCCCAGCCGGCGGCCGCCTCGATGCGGGCCCCGAGTTCGTCGTACGACAGGGGCAGCGAGACGACGCCGCGCGCGCCGGCGTCCATGGCGCCGGACAGGACCGCGGGGCTGGCGTCGGCGGTGAGCAGGACGACACCGACGGCCGGGAAGCGCAGCGCGATCTCCCGGATGACCTCCAGGGCGGGCATCGGGCTGATGCGGTCGTGGACGACGACGGCCTCGGGCAGTTCGTCGATCCCGGTGTCGGCGGCCCGTGCGAGGACGTCGAGGAGGGTGGTCGAGTCGGGCAGCGCGGGGCCGGGGTCGGCACCGGGCAGCTGGTGGAGCAGGCCGGTGAGGGCGCGGGCGGTGTCGGGGTCCGGGGTGCCGGACAGGATGCGGACGCCGTTCACGAGGCGGCTCCGTCACGGGCGAGGGTGTAGGTGCGGTCGCGTGCGGACGGCGCGGTGTCGTCGCCGGGGGCGACGAGGGCGAGGCGTACGTGCCGGGCGAAGGACTCGGCGAAGGCGACGCGCTGGGCGTCCTCGGCGCCGAGGGCGAAGGTGATGGGGACGCCCTTGGCGCCGGCCCGCTGGCTGTCGGCCCCGGTGTCGAACGCCCTGATCTCCCCGACGTCGATGACCCGGGCGTTCGCCACGATGATCTTCGAGACCTCGGGGTCGGTGTCCTTGCGGGGAGCGAAGGTGGCGAAGATGTTGACCCGGGCCCCCGGTGTGATCTTGCCGGCGACGCCGGTCTCCGCGTCGATCATGATCGCGATCTCCATCTGCCCGGCCTGCAGCGCGGGCCGTTCGGCGACCATGTCGGTCTGCAGTAGCGATCCGCGCTCCAGCGGGACCGCGGCGATCTTGCCGCTGAGCTGTCCGATGTTCCGGACGGCCGTGGCGGGCAGCCAGCGCTCGGGTATGCGGACCGGTTCCAGTTGGCCGCGGCCGATGGACTCGTACGCGGGGACGTCCTTGGCCAGCCGGTACGCGGTCACCTTGGGGCCGACCTGGGAGCGCGCGTCGCCGATGACGGTGACGACGCCCGCGAACGCGGCGAGCGCACACAGCGCGGAGACCACGAGGAGGACGACGCCGCGACGCTGACGTGAGTTCATAGAGGTGGGGCCCTATCGCTCAAGTGCCGAGTGCTGGTGGGGAGAGCCTTCGGAGGGATCGTCGGAGGGAGGGGACGGGAGGGAGGGGGCGGTGCGGGCCGCGAGGGTGTGCGGGCGCTGCTGCGCGTGCACGACCTGACGCGGCCGCTCGGGCGGCCGGATGCGCTGGAGTCCGTCGACCGGGGCCGAGCAGAACAGGCAGCGGTCGCCGATGACCGCGAGGCCGCACCAGCCGCAGTTGTCCCGGCGTACGGAGGTGACCAGTTGGTAGAGCACGCCCACGTCGGCGATGTACGCGGTGAACTCGACGAGCTTGCCGGTCCCCCACCAGCGCGCGGAGTCCGCGGGCAGCGGCACCTCGCGCACGTGCTGGGCACGCCAGGTGCGGGCGAGCGGGCCGGTGACCCAGCCGGGGTCGACGCCGTGGCCCTGGGCGAACACGAGCTGGGTGAGGAAGGCGGGTCCGGCGGGCACCGCGGAGGGATCGGCCTCGACGAGGTGCGGCTCGGGATGGGCGAGGACGGCGAAGTGGCGGCCCGGCATCAGCGATTTCAGGTGCGCGCCGACGGGGACCTCCACGCGGTCGAGTTTGGAGACGGAACCCAGCAGCGCGCCGGAGTGGAGGTAGTGGGACAGCAGGCGGGCGGCCCCCGCGAGCACCCCGGGCCCGAGATCGGTCGCGGCGAGCTGCCGCAGCTGCTCGGCGAGCAGGACGGCGGCCAGCGGCGGCAGGTCGACGGGCACGATCGCCACCCGGTCCGCCTCCAGGGCCGCCCGTACGGTGTGCACACGGCGGCGCAGCGGGTCGGTGGGTTCGGGCGGCACGAGGACCACGAGATGGCCGTGGGCCTCCAGAGCGGCGACGGTGCGGCTCACGTGCTCCTCCAGGGGGAGCGCGAGGTCGTCCGTCGTGACCGCTATGACACTCGACACCCGTTGCCTCCCGGAACTCCCGCCCAGTCCCATCGCGGTGAGCCTATCGGTGTGTAGTGGGAGCAGTGCGCTAAGTCGCCGAACACTTGATGAAGTCGGTACCCATGGGACGGGACGAATACGCGTGCGACAGCAGATGCTGGGCGCATATGCGCGACCGCGGCGACGGGACAGCCGTACCGCCCGGGGGTATTGACCGGAGGATTGGTCTGGACCAAACTTCGACCTCACAAGAGTGGCCACTCGCGTACCCGTTGCCCAACTCCTCGCCCCCAGGAGGCAGTAGTGGAACTCGCACGCTCGCGGAGCACCGCCCTGAGAGCCGCGGCGGCCGTCGGAGCCGCCGCCCTCGCGGTGGCGGGACTCGTCGCCAACTCCGGCAGCGCGAACGCCGCCGACACCAACCTCGTGACCAACGGCGGATTCGAGAGCGGCCTGTCCGGCTGGACGTGCACCGCCTCCAGCGGCGCGGTCGTCGGCTCCCCCGTCCACGGCGGCACCAAGGCCCTTCAGGGCACGCCGTCCTCCTCGGACAACTCCCGCTGCTCGCAGACCGTCAGCGTGCGGCCCAACTCGACGTACACGCTCAGCGCCTACGTCCAGGGCAGCTACGTCTACCTCGGCGCCACCGGCACCGGCATGGCGGAGGCCTCGGTCTGGACCCCGTCCGCGACCTCGTACCAGCCGCTGTCCACCAGTTTCACCACCGGCGCGAGCACCACCTCGGTCACCGTCTACCTCCACGGCTGGTACGCGCAGCCCGCGTACCTCGCGGACGACGTCAGCCTGCTGGGCGCGCCCGGCTCGGGCACGCCCACCCCGACCCCCACGCCCACGGACCCGACGCCGACGCCGACCCCCACCCCCACGCCGACCCCGACGCCCACCGGTGGCGGCTCGCTGCCCAAGCACGTACTCACCGGCTACTGGCAGAACTTCAACAACGGCGCGACCGTGCAGACCATCGCCCAGGTGCCGAGCCAGTACGACATCATCGCGGTCAGCTTCGCCGACGCCACCACCACGCCCGGCGCGGTCTCCTTCACCCTCGACCCGGCGCTGAACTACTCCGTCAGTCAGTTCAAGGCCGACATCGCGGCGAAGAAGGCGGCCGGCAAGAAGGTCGTCGTCTCCGTCGGCGGGCAGAACGGGACGATCAGCGTCAGCGACTCCGCCTCGGCGAACACCTTCGCCAACAGCGTCTTCTCGCTGATGCAGACCTACGGGTTCGACGGTGTCGACATCGACCTGGAGAACGGGATCAACGCGACCTGGATGACGCAGGCGCTGCGCTCCCTGTCGGCCAAGGCGGGCTCCGGGCTGATCATCACCATGGCCCCGCAGACCATCGACATGCAGTCGACGTCCTTCGGCTACTTCCAGACCGCGCTCAACATCAAGGACATCCTGACCGTCGTCAACACCCAGTACTACAACAGCGGCACCATGAACGGCTGCGACGGCAAGGTGTACGCGCAGGGCACGGTCGACTTCATCACGGCCCTCGCCTGCATCCAGCTGCAGAGCGGCCTGGCCCCCTCGCAGGTCGGCCTCGGACTCCCGGCGTCCACCCGGGCGGCGGGCAGCGGCTACGTCTCGCCGGCCGTGGTGAACAACGCCCTGGACTGCCTGACCAAGGGCACCAACTGCGGCTCCTTCAAGCCCTCCACCACCTGGCCGGGGCTGCGCGGCGCGATGACCTGGTCCACCAACTGGGACGCGGCGAACGGCAACGGCTTCTCCGGCACGGTCGGCCCGCACGTGCACGGCCTGCCGTAACCCGCCGCACCGCGCCCCCGGGAGGGGTCCCGTCCCCCGGGGGCGCGGTGTCACGCTCAGACCGCCAGGCTCACCGCGCCGGCGACGGCGAAGCCCGCCACCGACAGCACGGACTCCAGCACCGTCCATGTGCGCAGCGTGTCGCGCTCGCTGATGCCGAAGTACTTGGCGACCATCCAGAATCCGCCGTCGTTGACGTGCGAGGCGAAGATCGAGCCCGCCGAGATGGCGCAGATGACCAGCGCCAGATGGGCCTGCGAGAAGTGCCCCGAGGCCAGCACCGGCTGGACGATGCCCGCCGTCGTCACGATGGCGACGGTCGCCGAGCCCTGGGCCACCCGCAGCGCCACGCTCAGCAGCCAGGCCAGCAGGATCACCGGCAGCCCGGCGTCCCCGAAGGCCTTGGCGAGCGCGTCGGCGATGCCGCTGGCCTTGAGGACCGCGCCGAAGACGCCGCCCGCGCCGACGACCAGCAGGATGTTGCCGATCGGCTTGAGCGAGGCGGTGGAGACCTGCTCCAGGCTCCGCCGGCTCCAGCCGCGCCGGATGCCGAGCAGCCAGTACGCGAGGAAGAGCGCGAGGGTCAGCGCCACGAAGGGGTGCCCGAAGAAGGTGAGCAGCGAACGGGCGGTGCCCTCGTCCATCGTGACGGAGGAGAAGGTGGCCAGCAGGATCAGCACCAGCGGGGTGCCGATGATCGCCAGCACGATGCCGACGGAGACCGGTTCCTGACGCGGCGCGGCAGCCGGCTCCCGGCCGTCGCCGAGCACCGCCTGCCGTGCCTCCTCGACGGCGTCCGCCATGTCCTGCGGCACGGGGACGAAGATGCGCCGGCCGATCCACGCCGAGAACGCCCACGCCGCCAGTACCGCCGGCAGGCCGCAGACCGCACCCATCAGGACGACCCAGCCGAGGTCCACCTGGAAGACGGCGGCCGCGGCCACCGGGCCGGGGTGCGGGGGCAGGAAGGCGTGCGTCATGGAGAGTCCCGCGAGCAGCGGGAGGCAGTAGAGCAGAATCGATTTTCCGCTGCGCTTGGCGGCCGCGTACACCAGCGGGGCCAGCACGAAGATGCCGACGTCGAAGAAGACCGGGATGCCGAAGACGAGCCCGGTCAGGCCCATCGCCAGCGGGGCCCGCCGCTCGCCGAAGGCGCCGAGCAGCCGGCCGGCCAGCGCCTCGGCGCCGCCGGAGATCTCCAGGATCGCGCCGAGCATGGTGCCGAGGCCGATGATGATCGCGACATGGCCGAGGATGCCGCCCATGCCGGTCTCGATGAGGCTGGTGGCGGTCGACCGCTGCACGGTGCCGAAGAGTTCGGTGACGCTCAGCCCGGCGGCGAGCGCCACCGCGATGGAGACCGCCAGCAGCGCCACGAAGGGCTGGAGCCTGGCCTTGATGATGAGGAACAGCAACAGGACGATGCCGAGGACGGCGACGGTCAGCAGCCCGGCGGTGCCGGGGATCAGGGCTATGAGACCGCCGGTGTGGGGGACGGGTTCGGTGTTCACTCGGGCTCCCGGTGGGTTTTCGGGCATGGGGGGACCACGGGACGGCGTACGGGTGCTGGGGTGGGACGTGTGGCGCGGTGGGGGGCGGTCGTCAGTCCAGGACGGCGAGGGCGTCGATCTCGACGAGCAGCCCGGCGGGCAGGCCGACGTAGACCGTCGTCCGGGCGGCGGGGGCGCCCTTCAGGTCGGCGAAGTACGCGTCGAAGAGGGCGTTGAACTCGGCGAAGTGGGCGGTGTCGGTGAGGTAGACGCGGATCATGACGGCGTCCTCCCAGGAGGCGCCGCCCGCCTCCAGGACCGCCTGGACGTTCGCGAGCGTCTGCAGGGTCTGCTCCCGCAGCCCCGGCCCGACCGGGGCGGGAGCCCGGCCCGCCACCGCGGGACCGAAGCCGACCTGGCCGGCGACCTGGAGGATGCCGCCCTTGCGGACGCCGTGGGAGAACCGGGCGGGCGGGGTGGTGTGGCCCGGCGGGGTGATCGCGGTCTTGTCGCTCATCAGGCTCCTTGGCTCGGTTTTCCGGAGTACTCGCGGCTGATCGCCTCCGCGGTGCGCTGGATCTGCGGACGCAGTTCGAGCAGCTCCTCCGCGCTGACGACCACATTCGGGGCGGACAGGGAACAGGCGGCCGCGACACGGCCGTCGGCGCCGCGGATCGGCGCGGCGACGCAGTTGATCGACTCCTCGTGCCCGCCGAGGTCGCTCGCCCAGCCCTGCTCGCGCACACGGGCGAGTTCGGCCAGGTGGGCTGTGGCGTCCGGGGTCGAACGGGAGGTGTAGCGCGGGTACTCCAGCCCCCGCACGACCGCGCGCCGCTCGGCCTCGGGCAGATCGGCCAGCAGCAGCTTGGCGACGGCCGCCACGGTGACGGCGACGGGCTTGCCGATCCGCGAGTACATGCGGACCGGGTACCGGCTCTCGACCTTGTCGATGTAGACGACCTCGCCCTCCTCGTACACGGCGAGGTGGACGGTGTGGCCCGTCAGTTCGCCCAGGGCGACGAGGTGGGGGTGGGCGATGCCCCGGACGTCCAGGTGCTCCATCGCCTCCTGGGCGAGCGCGAACAGCCGCGCGCCCAGGCGGTAGCGCTGGTCGTCCTGGCGGTAGACCATGCCGTGCTCGTGCAGGGTGCGCAGCAGCCGCAGCGCGGTGGACTTGTGCACGTCCAGGCGGGTGGCGACCTGTTCGAGGTTGGCGGGCCCCTCCGCGAGCAGGGGCAGGATGCGCAGCGCGCGGTCCACGGTCTGGCTCATGCGCGCAGTCTCCCCCATGCCTCCTCGCCCAGGGCGGCAAGGGAGTCGCCGCGTACCCCGATCGCCGCGGCGGCCAGCGCATGGCCGCGGGCGAGGCGGTCGGGCAGCGGCTGTTCGCGCAGCGTCGCGGACAGGAACCCGGCGGCGAAGGCGTCCCCCGCACCGACGAGGTCGGCCACGGGTGCGGCGGCCGCGGGCACGAAGACGCCCCCGCCGCCCTCGTACGCGATGGCTCCGAGCGCGCCCTGCTTGACGACGAGGACGGCGGGTTCGGGCAGCGCCTCGCGCACGGCGTCGGCGTCCGGCAGGCCCCAGGCGGCCTGCGCCTCGTCCTCGCCGACCAGGACCACGTCGCAGCGGCGGGCGAGCACGGCGAGCAGCGCCGGATCACCGGAACGCCACAGCGCGGGGCGGTAGTTGACGTCGAAGGAGATCAGCGGGCGGCCGGGCGCGGGGGCGGTGAGCTCGTGGACGAGGGCGGCGCAGGCCGCCGAGAGCGCGGCCGTGATGCCGGACAGGTGCAGGACCCGGCCCGCCCAGGCCTCCTCGCGGCCGACCACCGCCGGGGACAGGGCGGCGGCCGCGGAGCCGGCCCGGTAGTAGGCGACTTCGCCGTCGCCGGTGCGGAAGTAGACCCCGGTGGGGCGGTCGGGGTCGCGGCGCACGCCGGACACGTCGACCCCGGCCGCGGCGATCTCCGCGAGCAGGTGGTCCCCGAAGGGGTCCGCGCCGACCCCGCTGATCCAGCGGGCGGTGTGGCCGAGCCGGGCGAGCGCGCAGGCCACATTGGACTCGGCGCCGCCCGTCCCGCGCGTGAACGCGGCGGCCTCGGCGAGGCGCTGCCCCGGCGCGGAGGGCACAAAGGTCACCATGGACTCGCCCACGCACACGACGTCCACGGTCACCTCGGCTCCCTCCGGGCACCGTTGACCCGGCGCCGGCAGGGATGTTAGACACGTCGCAACACAGCACGCAATGACCGTTGCACATCATGCAACGCCCCTGGGAGGCGCGATGCGGATCGACGAGCTGCGCGAGGAACGCGTGGACCACCGCTTCAAGGGCCTTCCGCCCGACGCGGACGGACGCACCGTCGGCGAACTCGCCGCCGAACGCCGCTCCCTGTTCGACGGCGGCTTCACCACCCCGCTGCTCACGCTCTCCGCACCCGCCCTGGAGCACAACCTCACGCAGCTCGCCGCGTACGCGGCCAAGCACGGGCTGGCCTTCGCGCCGCACGGCAAGACCTCCATGGCCCCCCAGCTGTTCGCCCGGCAGATCGAGCACGGCGCCTGGGGCATCACCGCCGCGACCCCGCACCAGGTGCGGGTCTACCGGGCGTTCGGCGTGCAGCGGGTCTTCCTCGCCAACGAGATCGTCGACGCGGCGGCGCTGCGCTGGCTCGCCCGCGAACTCGCGGCGGACCCGGACTTCCGCTTCGTCTGCTACGTCGACTCCGTACGGGGCGTCGAACTCATGGACGCCGCGCTCACCCACGTCATCGACGTCGTCGTGGAACTCGGCGCGGCCGGCGGCCGCACGGGGGCGCGCGGCGCGGCCGAGGCGGCGTCCGTCGCCGACGCGGTGACCGCGTCCCGGTACCTGCGGCTGGTCGGCGTCGCCGGCTACGAGGCGCCTGCGGCGGACCCGCGGGCCTGGCTCGACGAACTCGTCGCCCTCGCGGGGGACTTCGACTCGGCCGGGCGGTTCGCCTCGACCGAGGAGATCGTGGTCAGCGCCGGCGGCAGCGAATGGTTCGACGCGGTCGCGGAGTCCTTCGGCGCGCTCTCCCTGTCCCGGCCCGTGCTGAAGCTGCTGCGGTCCGGGGCCTACGTCACCCACGACGACGTCCACTACAGGGACGTCACCCCCTTCCGCGACCGCCTCGCCGGTGAGGGATCGCTGGAACCCGCGTTCCGGCTGTGGACCCAGGTGCTCTCCCGGCCCGAACCGGGCCTCGCCCTCCTCAACGCGGGCAAGCGCGACGCGCCCTACGACCTCGACCTCCCCGTGCCGCAGGTCGTGCGCCGCGCGGACGGGTCGACCGTCCCGGCGACCGGGCTGACGGTCACGAAACTCGCCGACCAGCACGCGTTCGTGGACGTGGCGCCAGAGGGGGCCGACCTGGCGGTCGGGGACTGGGTGGGGCTGGGGGTGTCGCACCCGTGCACGGCGTTCGACAAATGGCAGCTTGTGCCTGTGGTGGGCGAGACCGGGCTGGTCACGGACTTCCTCCGCACGTTCTTCTGACCCAGGTTTGTCCCCCGCCCACCCGCCCGTGTGCCCATGAAGTCTGGGCGCCCCGACGCGCGTTGTCGGGGGCCGGGTTCGGGGCCTCCGGGGCTGCCATTCTGGACAGCACATTTAGGTGCCTCAGGTACCCGGGATTGATCACTCCGGGTTGTGCACCCAAATATGCTCCAGTGTCCAGAACGCCACCCCTCCGACCCCGCCCCCTCCGTAGTCTCCGCGCCTGATCCCCGGTGGGTGGTCTGAAGCGGCACCGTGCTCGGGCACCCGTTGGCGCAGCGCCAACAAAGTGCGCAGCCGTCACCGCCAACAGACACCCCACCGGCCGTAAGCCGCCCCAACCGGCCCCGGGAGGGGGTGCGCCGGGGTCCGCCCGCAGGGGACGAGCGGCGACCGCAGTACACGAATTGCAGGGGTAACCCGCGAGCGCCGTGGGGGTCCCCCCGGCCGAAGGTTGGGGGAGGACTCCGGAGCGGCGCCGACCCCACAACGCACCCAGCGGGGCCCGCACTTACCGCGCCGGGCACTCGGGAGGGAGGGCGGGGAAAAAACCTTACGGACGAGGAGGAGCGCCGCACATGGATCTGGCGATCAGGAACGCGTACATCGTGGACGGCACCGCAGGTGCACCGTACAGAGCCGACGTCGGCATCCGCCAAGGCCGCATCACCGCGATCCAGCCCCACATACGCGGCGCACGCCGCGAACTGGACGCGACCGGCCTGGCGCTCGCGCCAGGATTCATCGACATGCACGCCCACAGCGACCTCGCCCTGCTCACCGACCCCGCGCACGAGGCGAAGGCGGCGCAGGGCGTGACCTTGGAGGTGCTGGGCCAGGACGGCCTGTCGTACGCGCCCGTGGACGACCGCACCCTGGCCGAGCTGCGCAGCCAACTCGCGGGGTGGAACGGCGATCCCGAGGGTCTGGAGTACGACTGGCGCAGTGTCGGCGAGTACCTGGACCGCCTGGACCGGGGGGTCGCGGTGAACGCCGCGTACCTGGTCCCGCAGGGCACCGTGCGGATGCTGGCCGTGGGGTGGGAGGACCGCCCGGCGACCCCGGCGGAGCTGGACCGGATGAGGGGGCTGGTCGCGGAGGGCATGGCGCAGGGGGCGGTGGGGATGTCGTCGGGGCTGACGTACACCCCGGGGATGTACGCCTCGGACACGGAACTGACCGAGCTGTGCCGGGTCGTGGCCGCGCACGGCGGCTACTACTGCCCGCACCACCGCAGTTACGGCGCGGGGGCGCTGGAGGCGTACGCGGAGATGATCGCGCTGACCCGGGAGGCCGGCTGCGCGCTGCATCTGGCGCACGCGACGATGAACTTCGGGGTGAACGAGGGCCGTGCCCCGCAGTTGCTGGCGCTGCTGGACGAGGCACTGGCGGCGGGCGGGGACATCACCTTGGACAGCTATCCGTACCTGCCGGGCTCCACGACGCTCGCGGCGACCCTGCCGAGTTGGGCCACGGAGGGCGGCCCCGAGGCGACTCTCGCCCGGCTCCGGGACGACGCGCAGGCGGAGCGCATCCGGCACGTGATGGAGGTGGAGGGCTCGGACGGCTGCCACGGCGTGCCGATGGACTGGTCGTCGATCGAGGTCTCCGGGGTGCGGGAGCCCGCCCTCGCGGGCCATGTGGGCCGCCGGGTCCCGGACTTCGCGACCGCGCGCCGCCTGCTGCTGGAGGACCGCCTGGGCACGACGATCCTCCAGCACGTGGGGCATGAGGAGAACGTCCGGGCGATCATGCGGCACCGCGTGCACACCGGCGGCAGCGACGGCCTGCTCGTCGGGGACAAGCCGCACCCCCGGGCGTACGGCACCTTCCCGCACTACCTGGGCCACTACGTGCGCGAGCTCGGCGTGCTCCCGCTGGAGGAGTGCGTCGCGCATCTGACCGGCCGGCCCGCCGCCCGGCTGCGGCTGCCCGACCGCGGGCTGGTCCGCGAGGGGTACCGCGCCGACCTGGTGCTGTTCGACCCGGCGACGGTGGCGGCGGGCGCGACGTTCGAGCGGCCGCGGGCGCTGCCCACGGGCATTCCGTACGTGCTGATCGACGGCCGGTTCGTCATCGAGGACGGCCGTCGCACCGACGTGCTGGCGGGCCGTTCGGTGCGGGCCCGGGGTGCCGCAGGACCTGGTCGATGAGCTCGCGCAGCACGGCGGGTTCGCAGACGACCCCGAGGGCGCCGGCCCGGTGGGCCCGCTCCTCGCGTTCCGGGGAGACCCATCCCGCGTAGAACACCGCGGGGCCGGTGTGGAGGCCTGTGCCGCGCAGGTGCTCGAGGTCGGTGAAGCCCGCCCGGGGATCGCCGTGCCGCTCGATGTCGGAGATCAGCAGGTCCGCGGCGGCGAGCGGCAACCGCTCCTCGGCACCCGTGCGGTCCTCGACGACCTCGACGTGGGCGCCGTTGTGCCGCAGAGCCCGTACCTCGGTGGCGACGGTCCCGGGGTTGTCGTCGATCCACAGCACGCGCCGTCCGGAGTACGGGCCGTCGTCCGGGGCCGGGGAGGGTTCGGGGCCGGGCCCAGCTTCGGGGCCGTCCAGGTCGACGGTCGTGACCACGGCGGCCTGGGGGGAGCGTCGCAGGCGGTGGATCAGTTCGGCGGCTTCGGGCATGCGGACGAGGTCGTCGACGAGGGAGGTGAACGCACGGTCCGCGACCAGCGCGGGAAAGGCCGGCGGAAGCTGCCGCTCCAGTTCGGCCAGGGCCTGGGCGCGCTCCTGCGGTCCGGGGTCGGCAGCGAGCGGCACCTCGTGCTCGGTGAGAAGGCGGCGCACCAGTGCGTCACCCTGGCCGGTGGGCGCCGCGGGCGAGCGCAGCAGGCGCCGCACTGCCCGGTAGTCCAGGAACTCTCTGATCGCATCGCTGCCGCGGCCGCCGATCAGCACGCTGTGGAAGTCGCCGTACAGGTATTGGAGCAGGAGCGTGCGGAGCATGACCTCGGGACCGAAGTCCTGCCAGACGGGGTTGAGCCCGGCCTCCAGGACGAGGCCGTTGAGCAGCTTCTTGACCCGGCGCGGATTGCCCCCGGTGCGTTCGGCGAGCAGGCCGACGTGGGTGTCCTCGAGGAGGGCTCCGATGCCGGCCCGTTCGGCGCATCCGCGCACGTACCCCTCGATGTCCTCCGGGGGCGGGACACGGTAGTTGGTCTGGAAGACCTTCTCCATGAAGGCCGAACCCGCCGGGGAGAGGCCGCCGAGAAGACCGCCCGGGGACAGCGCGGAGCGGTCACAGCCGATGACGAAGGCCACCCCCGGGACGTCGAGATAGACCTTGACGGCCTCGCAGACGGCGAGCACGGTCTCCTCGGTGCAGCGGTCGAGGTCGTCGATGAAGACGACGAGCAGCCGCCGCGGGGCGTACTCGCCGCTGCCGGCCCATTGGGTCGCCAGGGCCCGCAGGGCGTCCCGCATCTCGTTGCGGGCCTGCGCATCGGCGGAGAGGCTGCGCCACAGTTCGTCGACCAGGCCCGCCGCACCGAGCGGTCCGGCGAGCAGCGCGGTCGCGGCGCGCAGGACCCGCAGCAGGGCACGGTGCTCGGTCGCGCGGTGCAGGGCGCGGCGAAGCAGCCGGCGGTCGAACTGCATCAGGACGGACTTGATCAGGCCTTCCAGGGCGTCCGCGCCGCGGGAGGTCCAGGCGTTGTACCAGACGGTGTGGACGTCGGCGGTGCCTCGCAGCTCGGCGTCGACCAGGCGCATCAGGCTGCTCTTGCCCGTCCCCCAGCCGGCGTCGACGGCGAGGGTGAACGGGGTGGAGCCACGCGAGTCGAGGAGCAGCCGGGCCAATTGCCGCGCGGGGCGCCCCGCGCCGAGGAGGTCGTCGTCGGCACTGGTGACAGGTTCGTCGTTGAGTAACGAGAACATGCGGCGAGAGTAGCGGTACGTCACCATTCGGCGCACAGGTGGCCAAGAACACGGGGCGAGGGGGGTGGGCTGGCCGTAAGCTCACGGACATGCAGGTGATCCAGTCCACGAAGCTCTCCAATGTCTGCTACGACATCCGCGGCCCGGTGCTGGAGGAGGCCATGCGGCTGGAAGCGGCAGGTCACCGCATCCTGAAGCTGAACACCGGCAATCCGGCGGCCTTCGGGTTCGAGTGCCCGCCGGAGATCCTGGAGGACATGCTGCGCAGCCTCGGCGGCGCGCACGGCTACGGCGACTCCAAGGGCATCCTCCCGGCGCGGCGCGCGGTGATGCAGCACTACCAGACCAAGGGCATCGACCTGGACGTCGAGGACATCTACCTCGGCAACGGGGTGTCCGAGCTGATCCAGATGGCGATGCAGGCGCTGCTGGACGACGGCGACGAGGTGCTGATCCCGGCTCCGGACTACCCGCTGTGGACGGCGGCGGTGTCGCTGTCCGGCGGCACGCCGGTGCACTACCGGTGCGACGAGCAGGCGGACTGGTTCCCCGACCTGGCCGACATCGAGCGGAAGATCACCGACCGCACCAAGGCGCTGGTGATCATCAACCCGAACAACCCGACGGGCGCGGTGTACGACGACGAGCTGCTGCGGCAGCTGACCGACATCGCCCGCCGGCACAACCTGATCGTCTGCTCCGACGAGATCTACGACAAGATCCTCTACGACGGGGTGACCCACACCCCGACCGCGGCCATCGCCCCCGATCTGCTGACGCTCACCTTCAACGGGTTGTCGAAGGCGTACCGGGTGGCGGGCTACCGCAGCGGCTGGCTCGCGGTGTGCGGCCCCAAGGAGCACGCGACCAGCTATCTGGAGGGCCTGACCATCCTGGCCAACATGCGGCTGTGCGCCAATGTGCCGGCGCAGCACGCGGTGGCCACGGCGCTGGGCGGCCGCCAGTCGATCAAGGACCTGGTGCTGCCGGGCGGGCGACTGGCCGAGCAGCGGGACGTGGCGTACGAGCTGCTGACGCAGATCCCCGGCGTCACCTGTGTGCGGCCGAAGGGCGCGCTGTACGCGTTCCCGCGGCTGGACCCCAAGGTCTACAAGGTCAAGGACGACCAGCAGATGGTGCTGGACCTGCTGCGCGCGGAGCGGATCCTGGTGGTGCAGGGCACCGGCTTCAACTGGCCGGAGCCGGACCACTTCCGGCTGGTCACGCTGCCGTCGAAGGAGGATCTGACGGACGCGGTCGGCCGGATCGGGCGGTTCCTGGACGGTTACGGCCAGCCGTAGGCCGGATGGCTCGATTCACTCCCTCCTTAGACTCTGTCCAAGGTAGGATGTACTCCTGAATGCAGGAGGAGTGCACCCATGTACGAACCGATCCGCACCAAATCGGTCCATACGGCGGCGGCACCGCGCCTTCCGCGACGCAGCCGTGACGAGGAGCTGGACCTCCAGCTCGCCGGACACCTCGCCGCCCTGCTGACCGTCACCGACGAGCTGCGGGGGCCGGTACCGTGCCCCGAGCTCGACCGTGCGGCGGAACAGCTCGCGGACGTGGTGACGCGGCTGTACCACGGACGGCGGCCGCTCCGGCTCCCCGCCGGTCCGCGGGCCGGGGATCCCGACCGCAGGGCCGCCCTCCACCGGCGGGCGCACGCGCTCGCCGGCCGGGCACTGGTCGTCGCCGAGTCACGGCAGGACACGGAGGCCGCGGCGCTCGCCGAGCGCCGTCTCGCCGCCCACGCCGGCACCGTCTGAACGACCCGGGGCCCGGGCACGACGTCGCACGCGTCATGCCCGGGCCCCGGGCTGTGAGGGTCGGCCGGACCCGCCGGGCGAGGGTGGTCAGGGTCAGGGACCCCCCGCCGCCGGGCCGTGCCTACCGCCGGGACCGCCCGCCCGCGCCGCACACGCGAGGAGGGCCGGGCGCCCCGGATTCCGGTGGGCGTCAGCCCAGGCGCTTCACCAGGGCGCGGTACTCGTCCCACAGCTCCTTGGGCGTGTGGTCGCCGAAGGTCTCCAGGTGGGACGGGATGAGCGAGGCCTCCTCGCGCCAGGTGTCGAGGTCGACCGACAGCAGCAGGTCGAGGTCCTTCTGCTCGATGTCGAGCCCCGTGACGTCGAGGGAGCCCTCGGCCGGCAGCACGCCGATCGGGGTCTCGACGCCCTCGGCCCGGCCGTTGAGACGCTCGACGATCCACTTGAGCACGCGGCTGTTCTCGCCGAAGCCCGGCCACACGAACCGGCCGTCCGCGTCCTTGCGGAACCAGTTCACGTAGTAGATCTTCGGCAGCTTGTCCGCGTCGTGCGTCTTGCCGAGCCCGACCCAGTGGCCGAAGTAGTCGCCCATGTTGTAGCCGCAGAACGGCAGCATGGCGAACGGGTCGCGGCGCAGTTCGCCGACCTTGCCCTCGGCGGCGGCGGTCTTCTCGGAGGCGACGTTGGCGCCGAGGAAGACACCGTGCTGCCAGTCGAAGGACTCCGTGACCAGCGGCACCGCGGAGGCGCGGCGGCCGCCGAAGAGGATGGCCGAGATCGGCACGCCCTTCGGGTCCTCCCACTCCGGCGCGATCGTCGGGCACTGCGCGGCGGGAACGGTGAAGCGGGCGTTGGGGTGGGCGGCGGGTGTCCCGGACTCCGGCGTCCAGGAGTTGCCCTTCCAGTCCGTGAGGTGGGCCGGGAGCTCCTCCGTCATGCCCTCCCACCAGACGTCGTTGTCGTCGGTGAGGGCGACGTTGGTGAAGACCGAGTTGCCCCACAGGGTCTTCATGGCGTTGGCGTTGGTGTGCTCGCCGGTGCCCGGCGCGACGCCGAAGAAGCCGGCCTCGGGGTTGATCGCGTAGAGGCGGCCGTCCTCGCCGAAGCGCATCCAGGCGATGTCGTCGCCGATGGTCTCCACGGTCCAGCCGGGGATCGTGGGCTCCAGCATCGCGAGGTTGGTCTTGCCGCAGGCGCTGGGGAAGGCGGCGGCGACGTACTTGACGGCCTCGACTCCGCCGCGCGGCGGGGTGAGCTTCAGGACGAGCATGTGCTCGGCCAGCCAGCCCTCGTCACGCGCCATGACCGAGGCTATGCGCAGCGCGTAGCACTTCTTGCCGAGCAGCGCGTTGCCGCCGTAGCCGGAGCCGTAGGACCAGATCTCGCGGCTCTCGGGGAAGTGCGAGATGTACTTGGTGGAGTTGCACGGCCACGGAACGTCGTCCTGACCGGGCTCCAGCGGGGCGCCCACGGTGTGCACGGCCTTCACGAAGAAGCCGTCCTCGCCGAGTTCGTCCAGCACGTCCTGACCCATGCGCGTCATGGTGCGCATCGCGGTGGCGACGTACGCGGAGTCGGTGATCTCCACACCGAGCGCGGACAGCTCGGAGCCCAGCGGGCCCATGCAGAACGGGACCACGTACATGGTCCGGCCGCGCATGGCGCCGCGGAACAGTCCCCCGGTACCGCCCTCACCGGTGAAGATCTCCCGCATCTCGGCGGGAGCCATCCAGTGGTTGGTCGGACCGGCGTCCTGCTCCTTCTCCGAGCAGATGAAGGTGCGGTCCTCGACACGAGCGACGTCGGTCGGGTCGGAGGCGGCGTAGTACGAGTTGGGGCGCTTGATCGGGTCGAGCTTCTTGAAGGTGCCCTGCTTCACGAGCCCGTCGGCCAGGCGCTGGTACTCCTCCTCCGAGCCGTCGCACCACACGATCTCGTCGGGCTGGGTCAGTTCGGCGATCTCGCCGACCCAGGCGATCAGGTCCTGATGTTGGGTGGGAGCCGCATTGACGCGCGCCACGATCGCTCCGTTCCGCCCGGTGTGCACTCACCTGGCGTCAGTTTTCGAGGGTGTTTTGTTGGGACCCCTTGGGGGCTGCGACCCGGATGCTGCTTCGTGGGTTGCTCATCCGGTGCCGACCGCACTCATATGAGTATCAGGACAGGAAACACGATCTGTCCAGGGCGCGTGGGGTGAGCATCGCCACTCCCAACGTCCGGCGACATTGCAAATTACCTCACGGTAACCTACGCCAGCGTAGGTAGCATTGACCCCATGAGCTCCGTGGACGAGACTCCCGTTGTGCCTCCCGCCCTTGATGAACTCGCCTCCGCCACCGCCCCGCTGAAGCCCAAGCTCAGGGGGTGGTTGCATGCCGGGATGTTTCCCGCCGTCCTCGTCGCGGGCGTCGTCCTGACCGCCTTCGCCGAGAGCACCCGCGGGCGGATCGCCTGCGCGGTCTTCACCGTGACCGCCTGCGCGCTGTTCGGCGTGAGCGCGCTCTACCACCGCGGCAACTGGGGCCCGCGCGGCGAGGCCGTGCTGCGCCGGCTCGACCACGCGAACATCTTCCTGATCATCGCGGGCACCTACACGCCGTTCACGCTGCTCCTGCTGCCCACCGGCAAGCAGGAGATACTGCTCTGGCTGGTGTGGGCGGGAGCCCTGGCCGGCATCGCCTTCCGGGTCTTCTGGGTCGGCGCCCCGCGCTGGCTCTACACGCCCTGCTACATCGCGCTCGGCTGGGCGGCCGTCTTCTTCCTGCCCGACTTCATGCGGCACGGCGGGGTCGCCGTGCTGGTGCTGATCATTGTCGGCGGCCTGCTGTACAGCATCGGCGCGATCGTCTACGGCACCAAGCGCCCCAACCCCTCGCCGCGCTTCTTCGGCTTCCACGAGGTCTTCCACTCGTTCACGCTCGCGGCCTTCATCGCCCACTACGTCGGCATCTCGCTGGTGGCCTACACCCACGCGTAGCCACCCGCAGCGGCCCCGAGAGCCCCGCGCACCGCACCGGCGGTCCGCGGGGCTTTCGCATGCCCGCATTGATAGCTACTCTTTTTTGAGAGTCACTGTCATTTGACGTCGGCTATCAGAAAGAGCTGTGCCATGACAACGAACGACCCCCGCCGCTGGTGGGCCCTCGGGGCCCTGGTGGCGAGCATGCTCGTCCTCGGTTTCGACATGACGATCCTGAACGTCGCCCTGCCGACCATGGCCGCCGAACTCGGCGCCGACACCGGCGACCAGCAGTGGATCGTGGACGCCTACACCGTGGTGTTCGCCGCCGCGATGCTCCCGGCGGGCCTGCTGGGCGACCGCTGGGGGCGGCGCCGGATGCTCATCGCGGGCCTGGCGGTCTTCCTCGCCGGCTCCGTGCTCGGCGTCCTCGCCGGCAGCCCCGGAACAGTGGTCGCCGCCCGCACGGTGATGGGCCTGGGGGCCGCGCTGGTGATGCCGCTCGCGCTGTCCGTGCTCCCCTCGCTGTTCGGGCCCGAGGAGCGCTCGAAGGCCGTCGGCGCGGTCACCGCCGCCATGGCGCTGGGCCTGCCGCTCGGGCCGATCATCGGCGGCGCCCTGCTCGACCACTTCTGGTGGGGCTCGATCTTCCTGATCAACATCCCGCTGGTCGCCGTCGGCATCACCGCCTGCCTGCTGCTGCTCCCCGAGACCCGCGACCCCGCCACCCCCCGGATCGACCTGCCGAGCACCGTGCTGGCGATGACCGGACTCGGCACGCTCGTTCTCGGCATCATCGAGGCCCCGCGGCGCGGCTGGACCGACCCCCTGGTGCTCCTCGCGCTCTTCGGCGCGCTCGCCCTGCTCACCGGACTCGTGATGCGGGAACGACGCCAGGAGCGGCCGATGCTCGACCTCGGACTGCTGCGGCAGCGCGGCTTCCTGTGGAACGCGGTCGCCGCGACGCTGGTCACGTTCATCCTCACCGGGCTGCTCTTCGTCCTGCCCCAGTACCTTCAGGCCGTGCTCGGCAACGACGCCCTGGGCACCGGCCTGCGGCTGCTGCCCATGATGGGCGGCCTGATGGTGGCGGCCCGGGGCAGCGCGCCGCTGGTGGCCCGGTTCGGGGCACGGCCGGTGGTGACCGCCGGGCTGCTGGTGCTCGCCGGGGCCGCCGTGCTCGGCAGCCGTACGCAGGTCCACGACGGCTACGGGTTCACCGCGCTGTGGCTGTCGGTCACCGGGTTCGCCTTCGGCTTCGCGATGATCCCGGCCATGGACGCCGCGCTCGGCGCCCTGCCGAGGGAACGCGCGGGTGCCGGCTCCGGGCTGCTGATGACCCTGCGGCAGACCGGCGGCGCGATCGGCGTGGCGATCCTGGGCAGCCTGCTCGCGGGCGCGTACACCGACCGGCTCGACACCACCGGCCTGCCCGCCGCGGCCGCCGGCACCGCCGCGGACTCCGTCGGTGCCGCGCACGCGGTGGCCGCGGCCCTCGGCGACCGGGCGCTGGCCGCCTCCGCGGACGCCGCCTATGTGCACGGCATGGACCTCGCCCTGCTCGTCTGCGGCGCCGCCTCGGTGGCGGCCGCCGTCCTGACCGCCCTCTTCCTGCCCGGCACCGGCGGGAAGCCGCGGACGGCGGCTCCCGCCGACGTGGCAGCGCCGGTGGTCGATGCCCGACAATGACCACGTGACCGCACCGACCAGCCCGACACGCCCGAGCCTGCGCGAGCGCAAGAAGATCCAGACCCGCCGGGCCATCCGCCGCGCGGCCTACCGGCTCTTCGAGGCGCAGGGGTACGACGGCACCACCGTCGAGCAGATCGCGGACGCGGCCGAGGTCTCCGCCAGCACGGTCTTCCGGTACTTCCCGACGAAGGAGGACATCGTCCTCACCGACGAGTACGACCCCGTCATGGTGGCCGCGCTGCGCGACCGCCCGGCGACGGAGCCCATCGTCGAGTCGATCCGGCACGCGCTGCTGGGACCGATGCGGGAGATGTTCGCCGACCCGGCCGAACTGGACGAGATGCGGCAGCGGTTGCGCCTGGCGCGCACCGTCCCGGCCATCCGCGCCCGCATGGGCGAGAACATCCAGCAGTCCAGCCTGCTGCTGTCCTCCGTCACGGCCGAGCGCCTGGGGCGCCCCGAGGACGACTTCGAGATCCGGGTCGTCGTCGGGGCGCTGATCGGCGCCTGGGGCGAGGCCATCTTCCACTGGATCGACACCGGCGGCGGCGCCGACCTGGCCGACCTCCTCGACCGTGCGCTCACCCTGCTCGCGGCCAACCTGAACGAGCGCTGACCGGCTTTTCCCGCGCGGTCCGCGCCCGCCGGCTACACCGCTTCGAGGGAGCGGACCCAGCCGAAGGCGGCCACCTCCTTGGTGGCCTCCTTGAGGTCCTTGGCGTTGTCGACGCCGCGCCAGTAGCCGTTGATGCGGTACGCGGACAGGCGGTTCTGCTCGCACAGCGCGGGGAAGGTGGTGTCCTCGTGGTCGCCGAGGTCGGGCAGGAGGGCGGTGACCTCCGGCTCGAAGAGATAGACGCCGGCGTTGATCCAGTGCGGGAGCACGGGCGCCTCGGTGAAGCTGCTGACCCGGTCGCCGCCGGCCAGCTCGACGATGCCGTACGGGGACTTCAGCGCGGTGACCGCCAGCGTGGCCAGCGCGGACCGCTCGACGTGGGCGCGGGCCAGGTCGCGCAGCGAGAAGCGGGTGAGGATGTCGCCGTTGAGACCGGCCCAGCGCTCTCCGGGGTGCGGCAGGCCGCGGGCGGCGTACTTCAGGCCGCCGCCGCGGCCGAGCGGTTCGTCCTCGACGACGATGCGCACGCGCAGCGGCAGCGGATGGGTGTCCACGTACTCCTGGAGCGCGTCGGCGCGGTAGCCGCAGGAGATGATCACGTCCTCGATGCCCTCGGCGGCCAGCCAGTGCGCCTGGTGCTCGAAGATCGGCCGGCCGGCCACCTCCACCAGGGCCTTGGGGATCCGGTCGGTGTACGGGCGCAGCCTGCTGGCCTGCCCGCCCGCGAGGACGACGGCCTGGCGGACCAGCGGGCCGCCCCATGCGGTGACGGCGGTCGGGGCGGCGTCGTGCGTGGTGGTCATGATGCCTCCTTGAGGGATGCGAACTGCGGTGCTGCGTGCTGCGGTGCTGCGAGGTCGGTGGGACGGTCACACTCCGGGCAGCGGCCCGATGGAGCGGTCGGACACGGCGAAGGCGGCGAACTCGGCGTGCTGGGTGCGCGGCGTCGCCCAGCTCGGGTCCCCGCCGCCGAAGAAGGTCGAGAAGAACACTCCCCCGATGCCGAGCCGGCCGGTCGTCCGGAACTCCAGCCCCCGGCTGAGCAGGACCTGGGCGCCGTCGAGGAACACGGTGACCGAACCGTCCTTGCGCCCCGGGGTGTTGAGGCGCACGGCCTGCTCCACGCAGGCCCACCGGCCGAGCGGCCATCGCCAGTCGCCGCTGCCGAGCGAGGTGCCGTGCTCGACGGAGGTCGGCAGGTACGCGTACACCTCCGCGGTGCCGCCCCGGCGCCACATGTAGCGCGTGGACAGGCCGTCCGAGCCGTCCGGGATGTGCTTGCCGCTGGTGACGGACCCGCCGTACAGGCCGGGCAGCTTGCCGCCCTTGACGAAGTCGAAGTCCGCGGGGAAGCGCACGTAGTACCGCAGGCTGAGCGCGTCGACGGGCCCCGAGCGCAGCGCGAGGTACAGCTGCGCCCCGCCCTCGGGGCTGCCGAAGTCCCGGGCGACGGTCGGACTCGCCGAGCCCGCCGGGTACCGCACCTGGAGCAGCCGGCCCAGCACCGGGTGCGCCTGGGCCGGCAGCCTGACACGGGACAGCCCGAACGAACCGGCGGCGCGGGGCTCCAGCCGCGGCCCGAACACCCGGGCCGCGGAGGCCATGTCCAACGTGGTGTCCCGGCCGGCGGACGGGCCGGCGCCGCGGGCGGAGCGGTCGCTCCCGTACGCGGAGCACGACGCGAGGGCCGCCGCGGCGCAGGCGCCGCCCCCCGCGATGAACAGCCGTCTGTGCATGGTGCCGCTCCTTTCCTGGGCCCGCTCCGCCCGGTGTCCCGCGTGTGCCGTCGTTATCTGCGCTTGTGCTGATGTGACGTCAGGACGTGCTGACGATGCGGTAGTCCACCTCCGCGGTGCCGGACGGCGCGGTGTGCAGCGTCAGCGTGCCGTCGCTGCCCGCACTGCCGGTCGCCACGGTGGCGCCGCCGGCGGTGAGGGCGTACCGGGCCCCGGGGGTGAGTCCGCCGGCCCGGAAGGCCAGGTCCGTCCCGGCCGTCCCCACCGCCACGAGGGCCTGGTACGGCGCCGCGCCGTTCGGCACCCGCGCGGTGGCGGTGCCGCGGCCGGGCAGCACGGCCAGCGGCAGCGGGGTGACGTTCACCGACGAGGTGCCGACCGCTGCGGAGGTCAGGGTCGCGGTACCGCCGGCCGGGGTGAGCGCGGTGGCCATCCCCGGGAAGCCCGCGACCCGGTGGACCGTGCCCCTGCCGCTGGTGAAGGACGCCGAACTGACCTGGTCCAGCTGGACCTTGGTGGTCTGGGCGGCGTTCTTGAAGACCATGCCGCCGGGTGTGACGGCGTCGCCCTTGACGGTGTAGCCGAGCGAGCCGGGCACGGTGTTGCCGTCGAACACGGTGCCGGTGGTGTACTGCGTGAGCACGCCGGAGTCGAAGTCGCCGGTGAAGGTGTTGCCGGTGAAGACCGTGCCGTCGGCCTGGTTGAGCTTGACCGCGTTGCTGCCGGTGGTGTCGAAGACGTTCCCGGTGAAGGTCAGGTCCGTCGGCCGGCCGGTGGCATTGGTGTACGCCGGGAGGTCCGAGCCCTGGTAGGTGAAGACCGCGTACTGCACGCTGTCGGTGACGGTGTTGCCGTACGTGCTGATGTCCTTCGCGCCGACGCTGTAGCGCAGTCCGTACTCGGCCCCGCTCACGGTGTTGTTCCGGATGATGTCGTCGCTGCTGTCGAAGACGGCGATGCCCGCGCCGTTGGGCTGGTCGTGGACGTTGTTGTCCTCGATCACGGTGTCGGTGACCCCGCGGTGGATCATGATGCCGTGCACCTGGTTGTCCGAGGCGTCGGTGTCGCCCGGGGGCAGGTACGGCGGGATGCCGTTGTGGTCGACCTCGTTGCGGGCGATCAGCAGGTGGTCGCAGCGCTGGGAGCAGATGATCCCGTGGTTGCCGTTGTGATGCGAGTGGTTGTCGGTGATGGTCAGGTTGTCGGAGTCGTCGTGCGGGTCCAGTCCGTACGACTTGTTGTGGTCGTACTCGTTCCCGTCGAAGACCATGCCCTGGGCGTTGAACGTGTAGGTGCCCATGTAGTTGTGGTGGAACCGGCTGCGGATCTCCGAGCCGTGGACGTCGAGGGCCGCGCAGGCGTCGAGATGGGCGGCGTCGCAGCCGCGGCCCTTGTACGCCACCCCGTAGCTCTCGGCCGCGTAGTAGCCGAGGTAGCCGAGGTCGCTGTCGACGATGTCCATCCGGGACTCCCGGGGGACCCCGTCGGCGTCGAGGAACGACAGCGCCCGGATGAAGGAGCGGCCGCGCGCGACGGGCGGCGCGTCGTCGGGCACGCTCGGGTCGGTGTCCGGGCCGCCCGCCGCGTCGTCCCAGGAGGTGATGGCGACCGAGTCGATGTCGATCGTGCCGTACTGGGCCGTGATCGAGTTGACGTTGGTCGCCGCGCTGTCGGCCAGGCTGCGCAGCCGCAGCGTGTCCACGTCACCGCCGCCGGCGGCCGACGAGCCGTGCAGGAGGAGGGTCGCGCCGTTCTGCACGACCAGGTCCGCGCTCAGCTCCCAGGTGCGGCTGGCCGCGTCGACCAGCCGCAGCGGCGCCGACGCGCACAGCGAGGCGATGTCCGACAGGCTCGCGGTGCCGGACTGGAGGTAGATCGTGTTGGTGCTCGACGCGTACCGGATCTGCCCCGCGCAGGTCGCCGCCGACACCGGCCCGGCGGACAGCGTGAGCGCGCCGCCGACCAGCACGGTCGTGGTCAGCGTGGCGGTGAGCGCCCGCAGCCGGCGCGGGGCGGTGACGGCAGTGACGGTGGCGGTGGCGGTGGTCGAAGGTCCGCAGCAGGCGGACGTCGTGGGGCGACGGCGGTCTCTCATGGTGCGGCTCCTGTGGTGACCGCCGGGACGGAGCGGCGGCGGGTGGTGGCGGGTGGTGGGACGCGCGGGGCCGCCGTCCGGCGGCCCCGCGGATCAGGCGGTGTTGCGTACGTGCGAGGCGACCTGCGGGGCCGGCGTCCTGCGATGCCTGACCTGGTGGACGGTCTGCATCCCGGCGGCCAGGGTCAGGGCGAGCAGGGCGGCGAATCCGAGCCAGGGGAACGGCGGGAGGGTGACCTGGGTGCGGCCGCTGCGGTGCACGGCGCCGGGCCCGAACAGCGCGATGGGGGCGCGGACCCGGGAGTCGGTGAGATCCATGCGGCCGTCGCGGCCGACCTCGATCCCCTTGCGTTCGGCCAGTACGTCCAGCGCGGTGCCGCTCGCGTGCACACCGGCCGCGAGGTGCAGCCCCCGTCGGGCGCCGCTGATCGTCAGATGGTCGAGCCGGGCCGACGCGCCCAGGTCGACGGCGGTGGTCGCGCCGGACACCGAGCCGCCGGTCACCCGCAGTCCGGGTGACGCGGAGGACAGGCCCTTCCTGGTGGTGCCGCTGACCCGCACGTCGGTGAGTGCCACACCGGAGGTGGTGTCGGAGGCGGTGACCCCGACCCGTCCGCCGCGCACGGTGACGCCCCGCAGCGCCACCTGGCGGGCCTGCCCGTAGACCGTGATCCCCGTGGGGGAATCACTGACAGCTGTCTGACGGATCGTCACATCGGAGCCGGAGACGGCGATACCGCGCTCGAAGCCCTGGACCGTGCCCCCGGTGACGGTGGCGCCGCTGATGCCCGCCGCGAGGCTGATCCCGGTCGCCCCCGTGCTGAAGTGCGGCTCGTCGACGGACACGTCGCTGCCCGCGCCCGAGACGGCCAGGGCGACCGGGGCCCCGTGCACGGTGGCGGTGTCCACGGCGCACTTGGCGCAGGACACCAACCGGATGCCGCCGCCCTGGTCGCCCTGCGAGGTGACGCCGGTGAGCCGCAGGCCGCTCTGGGCCGTGGCCTTGATGCCGCTGCCGCGGTTGCCCGACGTGGCGACGCCGGTCAGGGCGCGGCCGTCGGTGCCTCCGGCGGTCAGGCCGTTGCGGCCGTTGTCCTGCGAGGTCAGGTTCTCGATGACGGTGCCGGCGTCCCTGTTCAGCACCACGCCGTCCTCGAGGGAGCCCTTGACCGTGACGTCCGACAGCTTCACGCCGGTGGATCCGGCCAGCCGCAGGCCCGTGCGGTTGCCCACGAAGGAGGAGCCCGCGGCGGAACCGGTGCTGCCCTTGCCCCAGGTGACGCCGGAGAACCCGCTGAGACCGGGGCCGGAGCCGGGAAGGCCGAACCCGGTGACCGTGCTGTGGCTGAGGTCGAGGCGTCCGCCCGCCCCCATGAGGAGGTACGGGCGGCCGGCGGCGTCCTCGGGCGCGGGCTCCTTGCCGTCCTCGCCGACCGACGCGAGGGTGGCGTCCCGCACCTCCAGCGTGGCCCTGCTGCCGCGGATCCACGTGCCCGAGGCGGCCGTCGAACCCGCGGCGAACAGCACCTTCCCGGTGTCCGGCCCGATCCGCAGGGTGGTGCCGGGCGTGAGCAGCACCGCGGTCCGCACTTCGACGGCGGAGTCCCCGCCGGTCTGCCGGGCGACCCAGTCGTGCCCGGTGTTGGCCGCGAGCCAGCTCAGGGGAACGGCGCCCGCCTGCGGATACAGCCGGCGGACCACGGTGCCCCGGCTGACCAGGGCGACGGTGCCGGGCCTGATCACCATCAGCCGCTCGGGGCGGCCGGTCCGCTCCCAGGCCGCGGCGTCCGGGTCGCCGGCGGCGACCGCGACGGCGGACGGCAGCACGGCGGTCAGCACCGCGGAGGACAGGGCCGTCACCACGGCCACGGCGAGAGTGCGCAGCGCGGTGCTCACGCGACCACCTCCGACTGGGCGGACCGGTCCTGCGCGGGGACCGAGGCCGTACGGACCACGACGCCGTTCTCCACCGAGACCTGGCGGGTGAGCCAGCGCTGCTTGCGGATCGTGGCCAGCGCGCACAGCTTGACCACGGCCATCACGAACGACACCACCACGAAGCCGGGCACCAGGAAGAACGAAGAGGGCTTGCGGACCAAGTGCGGCAGGATCTTCATGGACCGGCTGATCCACCACCAGCCGGCCAGGCACGCCACGAAGAACCAGTCCTCGCGGACGATCGCCAGCGTCATGAAGATCGGCGAGAAGAGCAGCGTGAAGCTGCTGACCCCCTTGTCGACCATGGTGAAGGCCAGGAACGGGTGCCGCCAGACCCAGCGGCGCGACAGGGCCCGCAGGTCCGAGCGCCAGGTGTTGCGGGCCCAGCGCAGCCGCTGCTTGAGGAAGATCCGCACCGTCCCGGGGAAGGTGGACCACACCCGGGCCGAGCGCTGCATGAAGGCCAGGTGGCCGCGCTCCAGGATGAGCGTGGTCAGCCGTTTGTCGTCGCCCGACATGCAGGGCACGCCCATGAACGTCTCGGCCATGAAGTCCTCGGATATCTCCAGCAGCAGCTTCCGCCGGTAGACCGCGGTGCGGCCGGACAGGCAGGAGACCGCGCGGCCCATCCGGGACTGGGCGGCGTTCTCGTCGAAGTACCGGTAGTCCAGGAACATGTCGTTCACGCGCTGGAGGAAGCCCTTGGGGTTGTAGACGTTCTGCCGGGTGCCCACGCCGCCCACCTTCGGGTCGGCGAAGGGCTTGCACGCCTCGGCCGCCACGTCGTCCGCCCAGATCGTGTCGGAGTCGACGAGCGCCACGAGTTCGGTCCGGCACGCCTCCCAGCCGCGCACCAGCGCGTCCCGTTTGCCCGGGACGTCGGTGATGACGACGGTGACGGGATACCGGGCGGCGATGTCCTGGCAGGCCTGGTCGGTGACGTCGATGACCAGGACCACCTCCTCGACGTCGTTCGCCAGCCAGGACTCGATCGCCAGGGCGAAGATCTCGGGGTCCTCTTGATAGACGGGGACGACGATGCTCATGGGCAGCCTGAAGTCGCCCGCCACGGGCCGGTAGAGGGACGCCGGGGCCCGGCGGACCAGCCAGCACGTCCAGCGCACCAGGCCCAGGATGCCGAGCGGGAGGTAGACGAGGTAGTACCGGAAGTCGAGCACGGTGGTGTCGAAGAATCCGCTCATGTGCCTGTTCTCGTGATGGGCGGTGCGACAGCTTGCTTGAGGTGGGGCGAGCGGGGCCGGGGCCCGGGAGGGGAGTGTCCTCGGTCCTGGGGGGTCGGCCGGGACCGGGACGCCCGGGCCCCGGCGGCTTCCGGGGCCGGGCCCGCCGGGGCGTGCGCCACGCCGCGGGGCGTGGCCGGCCGCCCTACGCGACGTCGGCCGTGAGGGCGTCCGCCTCCTGGTCGACCTTCTCGGCGAGGGTGTCGTTGACGGCGACGACGGCACGCAGCAGCGGCATGTCCAGGCCGATCGTGTCGGCCAGGCCGAGGAAGCCCTGCGTGTCCTTGGGCAGGCACACCCCGCCGTAGGGGGCGCCGCCGCGGATGCCGTACAGCGGGTTGTAGGAACCCTCGGCGGAGCGGGCCACGGTCTGCGCGATGGGATCGAGGTCCAGGCCGAGCGACTGGCTGACCAGCCACATCTCGTTCCAGAAGCTGATCTTCGTCGCGTTGTAGATGTTGTGCGCGCACTTGACGAACTCGGCCTCCGCCGGGTCCGAGAAGAAGCGCATCTCCCCGCCGAAGGGCAGCAGCAGTTCGGCCAGCCGCTCCCGGGTCCGCGCGCTGCGCGAGGCGATCACGGTCATCCAGGGGTAGCGGAAGTCCTCGACGGCGGAGGCCGCCCGCAGGAACTCCGGGTTGCTGGCGAGCATGAAGTCCTCGCCCAGGCGGCCGCCCGAGTACTTCTCCAGCAGCGGCTGGACGAGCCCCTCGGCGGTGCCCGGCGGCACGGTGGAGCGGACCACGACGATGTGCTTCTCCGCCGCGTCCGCCAGCGCCTCGCCCACCGAGGTGGAACCCGCCTCGAACGCGGACAGGTCGTAGCGGTGCCCGACGTTGGGCGTCGGGAGGGTGAGGAAGAGGAAAGCGCCGGGTTCGGCGCGCAGGTCCAGGGTGTCGCGTGCGTCGAGTCCTTCCGAACGCAACTGGTCTATCCGCTGCGGCAGGACATCGATGAATGTCACCTCGTGACCGGCATGGAGAAAACCCTTGCCGGTGGCGGTGCCGACAACTCCGGAACCGACGATGAAGATTCTGGCCATGGGACTGCCTCCTGATGGGACCTTGACGGGAAACGCGTGGCGCCGACATCAGCGTGGAATACATGTGAAGCGCGGGTGAACGAACAGCCGGGACGAATGGATCCGCCGTTCCCGGCCCACCGCCCCCGGTCCACCGGTCACGGCGGAAGGGGGGCACGACGGAGCGGGAGCCGC
This sequence comes from Streptomyces sp. NPDC088732, assembly GCF_044751205.1. Classification (NCBI taxonomy): domain Bacteria; kingdom Bacillati; phylum Actinomycetota; class Actinomycetes; order Kitasatosporales; family Streptomycetaceae; genus Streptomyces; species Streptomyces sp. NPDC088732. Next base: position 273,473 of record NZ_JBIVLI010000004.1, on the reverse strand, counting down.
CCCGCCGCCCGGGGACACGGAGCGACGCGCGGTGAGGTGACGGCCGGTTGCTTCCGGTCGGGTCCGACGGGCCCGCGGCACGCCGGGCACCCGTACGGGCAGCCGGGAGACATCGCCGAGGCGTCGGCCGGTGCGGCGTACCAGCCCGCACCACCCCGCCTGCCAGTGGTTTTCCCCCGCCGCACGGGACGCCGGACGCGGATACGGAACGCCGGACGCGACCCGGCCGGCTCACCGCGCCGGTGTCGCCCCCCGGCCCGGCGGGGACCACTGACAGCGGCCGGTACGGCCGCGCTTGCGGAGCCGGCAGCTGTTCGCCGCCTTCGGCACCGTGCATTCCGGACCACGCGGCGCCGCACCCCAAGCGGCCCCGCACCCGTGAATCGTGAGTGCCATCGAGCACTCACCCCCCCTCCGAGTCGGAGTAAGAAAGTTATACAGGGGCCCCGGAAGCCCGCGGGTAAAAGAGTTTGTTACGGGCACATGTTGTCCAGATGACGCGCCGGACTCCCCCGTTTTCTGACACTCCGCCAGAAGTGCTTCTGCGTAAGCGACTTCAAGATCGCCGGCGCGGCCCCGTTCGGGACTCCCCGGAAAAGGCGGCGCCCCGAGGAAATCGACGGCCGGACAGGGCCGCAAAACAAAAAGAGAACTCCCGTGCATTGCGGACCCTTTACGGAATACACGCCCGGCACTCCGCGCGCCTTTACATTTCCCCGTCGCGCGCATCGGGCCGGCCGCGCGTGCGGCACCGCGCGGCCGGCGGCCGGACGCAGGGCCGCCCGACCTGCGGTCGGCCTCCGGTGCGGCGGCGGCCCGCCGTCCGCGGCGCGGGGCGGCCGGCACCGCCGCGAATGAGGGCGTCCGCGCCCGGCCACAGGGTGCCGAATACCAACGGGAAGCAGACACTCCGCCGGAACCCGGACATGGCGCCCGTTCGGTACGTAGGGCACCAGTTCGGCGGGCGAAAACCCGCACTCAATTCCCGGCGGACCCCCGGGGACGCAGGGGCCGCGCCCCACAGCGCGTCACCGACAGTGAGCACTGCGCAGTTGCCGCCCGGTTACCGGCACCGCCCCACGCGTCATGATCACCCACTCCCGCCGGCCATGTCCGGAACCGGACACTTTCCGCCGGATGCCCCGCAACCGCATCACATATCGACTGATAACCCATCAAATCACCCGACGAAAGGGGCACATGACGTCGTGACGCGGTCCCGTTCAGCGCGCGCCGAGCTGCTCCGCCAGCGCCCCGGGGTCGGCGGTCGGCGCCGCGCACACGAAGTGCCTGCAGACATAGGCGGCCGGGCGGTCACCGAGCAAGGGGCGGTCGGCCAGCAGGGCGTACTCGTCGCCCCCGGGCGACCCGACGGCGACCACCGCGCCCGGGGCGGTGCCCAGCAGCGCCACGCGGTGCAGCGCCGCCGTTCCGGCATCGCCCGCCGGACCCACCACGGCGACCTCGCGGGGACCGTCGAGGGCCGCCTCGGCGACCGCCAGACCCCAGCCGATGAACCGCGGCACCCGGCCCGCGAGGGCACCCACGACCCCGAGCGCCCGCTCGGCGGCCTCGCGGTGCCGGTCGGACCCGGTGTACGCGGCGTACGACAGCAGGGCCCCGGCCGCGGCCGTCCAGCCCGAGGGCGCGGCGTTGTCGGTCGGGTCCTGGGGCCGGCGGATCAGCGCCTCCGCGTCGTCCGCGGTGTCGTAGAGCGCCCCGGCCTCGCCGGTGAAGTGCCGCAGCACGGAGTCGAGCAGCAGCCCGGCGAAGTCCAGCCACACGCCCTCGCCGGTCACCGCGGTGAGCGCCAGGAAGCCCTCCGCGACGTCCGCGTAGTCCTCCAGCACACCGGCGTTGACACCCACCACGCCGTCCCGCGAGGTACGGGCCAGCCGGCCGTGCTCGTCCATGTGCACCCGCACCAGCAGGTCGGCGGCCGCCACGGCCGCCGCGACCAGGTCCGGCCGCCCGAAGTACGCACCGGTCTCGGCCAGCGCAGCGATCGCCAGCCCGTTCCACGCGGCGACGACCTTGTCGTCACGGCCGGGGCGCGGACGGGCCTCGCGCGCGGTGAAGAGCCGTTCGCGCACCGAGGCGATGCGCTCGGTGCTGTGGCTGTCCGCCGGCCCGGCGTCGGCGGGCAGCCGCAGCACGGACGCGCCCTCCTCGAAGGTGCCCTCCTCCGTCACCCCGAAGTGCGCGGCGGCGAGCGCCGCGTCCGCCGGGCCGAGCACGTCCGCCAGCTCCTCGGGCGTCCAGACGTAGAACGCCCCCTCGCCGTGGCCGCCGCCCGGCTTGTCGCTGTCGGCGTCGAGCGCGGAGGCGAACCCTCCCTCGTGGGTGCGCAGTTCGCGGACGAGGAAGTCGGCGGTCTCCAGGGCGACCCGGCGTGCCAGGCCGGAGCCGGTGGCGCGCCACAGGTGGGCGTAGACCCGGCACAGCAGGGCGTTGTCATAGAGCATCTTCTCGAAGTGCGGCGTCACCCACTCCCGGTCCACGGAGTAGCGCGCGAAACCGCCGCCGAGCTGGTCGTAGATGCCGCCGCGGGCCATCGCCTCGCAGGTGTCCGCGGCCATCTGGAGCGCGCCCTCGGAGCCGGTGCGCGCGTGGTGCCGCAGCAGGAACTCCAGGGCCATCGACGGCGGGAACTTGGGCGCGCCGCCGAACCCGCCGTGCGTGGCGTCGTAGTCCCGGGTCAGCCCGAGCAGCGCCGCGGCGAGTTCCTGCTCCCCCGGCGCGGTCGTCCCGGCGAAGGCCGCGGAACGCGCGCCCAGGTCCTTCACGATGCTCGCCGCGACCTCGCCGACCTCGTCGCGGCGCTCCCGCCAGGCCGCCTCGACGCCCTCCAGCACCTGCCGGAACGAGGGCATGCCGTGCCGCGGGGCCGGCGGGAAGTAGGTGCCGAAGTAGAACGGCTCGCCCTGCGGGGTCAGGAACACCGTCATCGGCCAGCCGCCCTGCCCGGTGGCGGCCTGCACGGCCTCCATGTAGACGGCGTCGACGTCGGGCCGCTCCTCGCGGTCGACCTTCACCGACACGAAGTGCTCGTTGAGGTACGCGGCGGTCTCCTCGTCCTCGAAGGACTCGCCGGCCATGACGTGGCACCAGTGGCAACTGCTGTACCCCACGCTGAGCAGCACCGGCACGCCGCGCTCCCGCGCCTGCGCGAAGGCCTCCTCGCCCCAGGGCCACCAGTGAACGGGGTTGTCGGCGTGCTGGAGCAGATACGGCGAGGTCGCGTCGGCGAGACGGTTCGGCATGCCCCCATCCTTGCCCATCACGACGGCGCGGACCCACTGCATCCTCGCCGCGCCCCGCTTCACGTGGCGGAACCCCACGGTATGCGGGGGTGTATCCGGGTGTAGGCCGCCGCCCCGGAACTGTAATAGTTCTTGTCGTACACTTGGTCCCGTGAAGACGAACCGAACCGGATCGACCGAGAACATCTCCGTGTCCTTGCCGTCGGAACTGGTCGGAGCATTGCGCGCGCGTGCCGGCCGACGTGGCGTGTCCGCCTACATCACCGAGGCGGTCCGGCACCAGCTCGCCATGGACGGTCTGGCCGAGATCGTCGCCGACCACGAGGCCGAGCACGGCGCGCTCACCGATCAGGAGATCGAGGCGGCGCACCGTGAACTCTTCGGCGAAGAACAGCAGTCCCGCGAAACCGGACCGAACGCCGCGTGAAGGAGCCCGCAGCGCGATCGCTGGTCCTCGACTCCCAGGCGCTGTCCCTTCTGCTCGGCAATGACCGGCGGACGGTCACCCGCATCGAGGCATCCCGCCGGGCGGGTGTGCCGGTCCTCGTCTCCGTTCTCACCGTGGTCGAGGCCGTCCACGCCAAAACGGATGTCGCGCGGCTCGACTGGATCCTCTCCCGGCTCCAGGTCGAGCAGGTCAGCCAAGCAGACTCGATGACCGCCGTACGCCTGCTGCTGGATGCGGGCGGCCTGCACGGGCACAAGTACGCGATCGACGCCCTCGTCGCCGCGCTGGCCCTGCGCTCCCCGGCCCCTGTTCTGGTCCTCACCTCTGACCGTGACGACTGGTCGCAGTTGTGCGGGAGCCGCGTGGGTACCGTCGACGTCTGACGGGCCCGAGCTGCCGCGCCCCCGGGCCGACGCGAACGCCTCCCCTCTCCCGGCCCACCCGGCACCGTCGGGCGGTTGCCCGCGGCAACGGACGTTGTCCCCGGGCGGATGTGCTGATGAAATCGACCGCCGGACGACACCCGCGGTGAAGGGAGGGGCGAGATGCTGGAGACGGTGGGCCTCACGGCAGCCGAGGGCGATGTGTACCGCCTGCTGCTCGTCGCCGAGTCGGCGTCGGCCGAGGCGCTCTCCGGCCGCTGCGGCCTCGACGCCGCCGCGGTCCGGCGGCTGCTGCTCACGCTGGAGGCCAAGGGACTGGCGTACCCGGTGGAGGACAGTCCCGGCTGGTTCGCGGCCATCCCGCCGGAGGTCGCCCTCGTGCCGCGGCTGCAGCGCCACTCCGAGGCCCTGGACCGCACGCGGGCGGCCGTCGTCGAGATGGTGCAGACGTACCAGCGCGCCGCGCGGACCCGGGTCGGGGGCGAGGCGGTCGAGATCATCAGCGGTGCGGCCGCCCTGCGCCAGCGGCTGCGGCAGCTCCAGGACGGCAGCCGCCACGAGATGACATGGTTCTGCAAGGCCGGTTATGTGGCCATGTCCCCGGAGAGCAACCAGGAGCAGTTCGCGGCGCACGCGCGGGGCGTGCTCTACCGGGTCCTGTACGAGCAGGCGTACTTCGACGACCCCGGTTCGGTCGACAACGTCGTCACCGGGGTGCGCGCCGGCGAGACCGCGCGTGCCGTGCCCCGGCTGCCGCTGCGGATGGCGATCGCCGACCGGTCGGTGGCCGTCCTGCCGCTGGCCTCCTCCGCCGGACCCGGCAACCCCAAGGAGCTCACGGCGGCGCTGGTGCGGGAGAGCAGCCTGCTGGAGGCGCTGATCGACCTGTTCGAGCGCTACTGGGAGGTCGGCGCCCCGCTCCGGGTGACGGAGGAGGGGCGGATCGGCGGCGCGGGCCCCGAGGAACCGGCGCCGCTGGCCGCCGAGGACCGGCACCTGCTGTCGCTGATGGTCGCCGGCCTGACCGACGAGGCGATCGCCGGGCAGCTCCGCGTGAGCAAGCGCACCGTCCAGCGCCGCGTCCAGGGGCTGATGGGCCTCGCGGGCGTCGCCACCCGCATGCAGCTGGGCTGGCACGCGGCACGCCGCGACTGGCTCTGAGAGACCGGGCGGACGGCGGACGGGCCCGCCGGAACGTCTCCGGCGGGCCCGCGCCCACTACTTGAGCAGGTACGCCCTGATCACCGTCTGCCGGAAGGAGTTGCCCGCGGCGTCCTTGACGTACGTGCGCAGGCTGACCGATCCGCCCGCGGCACGGCGCGGGCTGTCCACGGTCACGGTGCGGTGCGTGCCCGAGCCCTTGACCGCGGCCGGCTGCCAGGTCCTGCCCTCGTCGTAGGAGACCTCGGCCGTGAAGGTGCGGACGGGCGACTCCGCGGCGCCCACCGCACGCTGGACCAGGACCGGGATGTCGAGCCGCTTGCCCGCAACGGCCCGGTTCCACTCGTCCAGTTCCGGCGCCATGCGCACCGCGTACAGCGGCAGCGCCTGCCGTGCCGACGGGGTCTGCGACCGGAAGCCCCACTCGGCCCGCAGATGTGTGGAGACGGCGCTGAGCGGGGCCAGGTCGCGGTCCTGGTCGAGCGTCAGCCGGTAGTCGGCGGGCGTGGTGTCGGTGGGCACCGCCGCGTAGCCGTAGAAGTACGGGACGGTCTCACCGTTCCGCCGCAGCTCCCACTTCGGCTCGTTGACGGAGGACGTCGCGGCCACCAGGTCGAGGTTCCCGTTGGCGGCGTCCTGGATCGCGAACACCATGTCGTCGCCCTCGCGGTAGGTGTTCACCTCCTCGGGGGAGAAGCCGGCGGCCTGCACTCCCTGGTTCCAGTGCTCCTCGACCCGGGAGCCGGCCTTGTAGCCGTGGATGGTGCTGAGGTAGCTCTGCCCGCGCGGGCTGTCGGGGTCGAAGAAGTTCCACTGGTCGAAGGCGGCCGACCAGCGCAGCCCGTCGGCCGCGGAGAACCAGTCGACCCGCCGCTCGGGGACCGTCAGTCCCTGCATCCGGTGCGAGGTGAACCGGACGTTGTCGACGTACATGTAGATGAAGCGGGCCGCGGTGGTCCCCGGGGCGGTGGCGGCGAAGGTGCTGGTCACCCGGGCCAGTTCCGACCGGTGGGGGCGGTAGCCGGGGTCCGCGGGGATCTGGCCGTGCACCGGCCGGGTCAGGTAGTAGGCGGACGAGGGGTTGCCGTCGTCGGCCGCGGGCTCGCCCCAGATGGAGCTGACCAGGTAGGTGAACGCCGAGTGCCTGGCGCGCGCTGTCGGCGTCGCGTACAGGCCCGCGATGTGGTCGTCGCCGATGGCGTTGTTCACGGTGACGGAGAGCAGTTCGTCGTGCAGGCCGATGGTGCCGACCTCGGTGGAGATGATGCGCGCCGACCGGCTGGGGGCCGAGATCGTGACGGGCTTCGCCTTCCGGGCGTCGATGGTGACGGCGCGGTCGGCGGTGGCCACTACCTCGGGGTCGCCGACCACGACGCACTCGGTGAAGTCGGCGTTGAAGAAGAAGCCGGTCACGGAGTAGGTGTCGTTCGGCAGCCGGAACGTGGTGCTGCCCTTGCCGAGCAGTTCCTGCTCGTAGGCCTTGCCGTCGGCCGATTCGACGAGCAGGTAGGCGTTGTCGGGGGCAGCGCCCGCGCGGTTCTTCAGGGTGATGCGCAGGTCGTGGGACGGCTGCTCCAGGTCCATGCCGAACGGGACGCGGACGGAGACCCCGCCGTCCGCGGAGACCGCGCTCACCACGCCGCTGTAGGCGGCGTAGAGCGTGGTGGCCTCCGGGGTCACGGTGAGGGTGGCCTCCGCGGTCCCGTGCGCGGGCACGGTGACCGTGTCGGTGCTGAGCCGGAAGAGGCCGGCGGGCGCGGGCTGGTCGAGCCTGCCGGTGCTCGCGTTCTGCCGGAGCCGGAGGGTGACGGGCGCGGCGCCCGGGTTGCGGTAGGTGATCTTCCGGCTCACCGGCGGCCGCTGGGCGTCGGTCCAGCGGACCAGCCCGAAGTCCAGCGCGGCGGCATCCGCGCCGACCTCCTGGTCGACGGCGCGTGCGACGTCCACGCGCCCGGCGCCCTGGTAGTAGGCGCCGTGCTCCTTGGCACCGGTCGCCGACTGCATCAGCTGCCGCTTGACCTGCTCCGCGGTCCAGTCCGGGTGCTGCTGGAAGAGGACGGCGGCGGCTCCCGCCACGTGCGGCGTGGCCATGGACGTGCCGTCCATCGTGATGTAGCCGTCCTCGGCGGTGGTTCCGCCGGCCCGGGCGGCCACGATGCCGACGCCGGGGGCGATGACGTCCGGCTTGAGGCCGGAGTCGCCGGTCCGCGGGCCGACCGAGCTGAAGACGGCGCGGTCGTCGTCGGTCTCGGCGGCGCCGACGGCCAGCGCGCGGTCCGCGGAGGCGGGCGAGGAGACCTTGCTGCCGGAGCCGTTGTTGCCGGCCGCGGCCACCACCAGGACGCCGTAGTCACGGCTGACGGTGTCGACCATCGCCTCGACGGCGTCGGTCTCCGCGGTGTCCGTGTCGCCCAGGCTGAGGTTGATCACCTTGGCGCCGTGCTGGGCGGCCCAGGCCAGTCCCTCGATGATGGCGGAGTTGTCGCAGTTGCCGTCCGCGGTGCACACCTTGCCGGACAGGATGCGCACGCCGGGGGCCACGCCCTTCCAGCGGCCCGCGGAGAGCGCGCCGGAACCGGCGATGGTCGAGGTCACGTGGGTGCCGTGGCCCATCAGGTCGTCGGTGTTCGGCTCGCCGGTGAAGTTCGCCGACTCGGTGACCACGCCCGCCAGGTCCGGGTGGTTCGGGTCGTAACCGGTGTCGAGCACCGCGACCTTGACGCCGTTGCCCGTCCAGCCCTTCTCCCAGGCGTGGGGGGCGCCGATGCGCGGCACGGAATCCTCGGCCTGGACCCTGGACCGGCCGTCGAGCCACACCCGGCGCACGCCCGCGCCCAGGGACGTGACGTCCGCCCGGCCGGGGGCGATGCCCCGCCAGAACCGCGCGGCGTCCTCGGGGCGTTCGGCCAGCGTCGCGAAGGAGGTCCCGTTGACGGCGTCGACGCGCTCGGCCCCGGCCGTGGCGAGCCGGCGTTCGGCGGTGCCCGCGTCGCCCGCGTACTGGACGATCAGCGGCAGGGCCGGGCGCTCCGCGTACTTGCCCCTGACCAGGGCCGAGACGTTGAACAGCGCCGTGTCGAGGCGGCCGGTGGCCAGCAGGGGGAGGGCGTCGGCGGGTATCACCGTCCAGTCGCGGCCCTGCTGCCGCTTGACGAACGTGATGTGCTCGCGCCCCGCGGCGGGCTCGGCGCTGACGCTCTGCCGGCCCGCGGGGTCCGTCTCCAGCGTGACCCGGTCACCGGTGATCAGGGTGACCTGGTGCCGGGTGACCCCGGCCGCCGGCCCGGCGGCCCGGTCCTGTGCGCCGGGCTGTCCCGCGGCCGGCGCGGCGCCCCGGCCGGTGTCCTGGGCCGCGCCGGGCGTCGCCGTCAGACCCGCCAGCAGCGCCGTGAGGGCGGCGGCCGCCATGTAGCGCGGTCGCGGGCTCCGGACCCTCGGCCGCCACCTGCTGTTCATGTGTCTCATGGCGAGTCAGCATGTCGCCGCGGACGGCGGGGGTCAGCACCCCGCCGCTGTCCAGCAGGTGCCAAGTCACCTTTGCGCCAGGGCACCGGGGGTACGAAGCAGCACAAGCGGGGAGGAAATCGCGGAACGGGCCGGTGGCCGGCGCCTGCCCGGCCCGCTCCGCGCTTCCGCAGCCCCGGCCGCACCGATGGTGTCGCGATACGGCGGGTTCGGCAGGACACTTGGGGCCTGGCTCGGCGACCGAGGGGGACCGCGTTGACGAAGCGGACTGCGGAACTGCACCCGTCCGACCGGGCGGAGGTGTTACGGCTGCTGGAGCGGGCCGTCGCGGGAGAACGACGGCGCAGGCACCCCGAGGACGGCGACGAACTGCTGCGCAGGGGGCGCGCGGCACTGGAGACGATCGCGGACGAGGCCGCGGGCGAGTACACCGCCTACGCGGCGGCCCGGGACGCCGAACGCGCCGGGCGGCGCGCCGCGTTCGGCACCCCCGCCCTGGTGACCGCCGTGGCCGCGGTCGCCACGTGCGTCGCCGACCTCGGCTGGGGCACCGGCGCCGGTACGGCCCTGGGCGCCGCCGCGGTCGTCGCGGTGGCGGGGGCGGCCACGACGGCGGCCTGCTCGGCGGGCGGCTCCGGTGCGGGCGGCGGGCGCCCCGGCGAACTGCGCCGCGCCTGGCTGGAGGCGGTGGACCGGCGCGGCGTCCGCCCGTTCCTGGAGCGGCAGCTCACCGCGACCGCCCCGGCACCCGCGCCGGGTCCGGCCCTGCCCGCGCAACGGCGCACCGACCGCAGCGCCGCCGCGCGCGGCCGCAGCGTCCTGGAGCAGTCCTTCGCGCAACTCCCGTCCACCGACGGGCCGTTCGCCGGTCGCCGGGACCATCTGCGGTTGATCGCCCAGTGGGTGCGCCAGGCGCGCGTCTCCCCCGACAGCGGGCCCGTGGTCGTCGTGCTGCACGGTCCGGCGGGCTCGGGGCGCACCACGCTGGCCCTGCGCGCCGCCCGGCAGCTCAAGGACCAGTTCCGCGGCGCCTGCGTGGTCGATCTGCGGGGCGCGGCCCCCGGCGAGCGGCCGCTGCCCACCCGTGACGCGCTGCTGCACCTGCTGAACCGGCTGGGCGCGCCCCGCGAGCAGTTGCTCTTCCGCGAGCGCACCTCCCAGGAGCAGAATCTGCGGCGCCTGGCCGACGAGTACCAGAAGCGGCTGACGGGGGTGCCGGTCGTCGTCGTCCTGGACGACGCGGCCGACGCCGCTCAGGTCAGGGCCCTGGTCCCCGAACGCTCCGACAGCCTCGTCCTGGTGACCGCGGCCGGGCCGCTGGCCCTGGACGTGCCGGCCGCGCGCGTCCACGACCTGCCGGTGGAGCCCCTGGCGGCGGGCGCCTCGCGGGAGTTGCTGACCGAGCTCGGCGGGGACGCCGGGGCGGCCGGGGCCGGCGCGGAGGAGATCCGGCGGTTGTGCGGCGGGCTCCCGCTGGCGCTGCGCGTCGCCGGCAGTTCGCTGCCCCTGCGCGGCGCGGCGGCCCTCGCGGCGGAACTCGGCGCCTACGGGCCGCTCGACCCGGTCGACCGGGCCCTGTCCCTGCGCTACCAGGACCAGCCGGAACCCGCCCGCAGGCTGCTGCGGCGCCTGGCGCTGGCCGGGCGCACCAGTCTCGGGGCGGCGGCGGCCGCGGCGCTGCTGGCGGCCGACGAGCAGGAGACGGCACGGCGGCTGGGCGAACTGGCCGCGGCCGGGCTGATCGAGCACGTCCGCGGCAGTCGCTACCGGCTGCACGATCTGGTGCGCCGCTTCGCGCACGCCCGCCTGCTCGACGAGGAGGACCCGGACGAGCGGGCCGCCGCCCAGGAGCGGCTGATCCGCAGCTACGCCGAACTCGCGGACTCCGTGATCCGCCTGGTGGACGGCCGTACCTCCACCCGGGCGGACCGTTTCGGGCCGCAGGGCTTCGCGTCGCTGGACCTCGCACTGCGCTGGCTGGACGAGGAGTCCAGTTTCATCACCGCCGCGCTGCGGCAGGCCGACGGCGTCGACCAGCGGGTCGTGCAGCACCTGCTGGGCGCGCTGTGCGACTACTGCCTGCTGCGCGGCGACCTGTACCGGCTGGGCGAGATCAGCGAACTGGCGCAGCGGCACCAGCGCGAGGCCGACCAGAACGTGCTGGTGCGCTCCGTGCAGTGGCGCACGGGGATCGCCGCCCGGCAGCTCGGCGAACTCGACAAGGCCCGTTCCACGCTGACGTCCGTGGTCGACCTGTACTTCGAGGCGCAGCACCCGGCGGGCGCCGCCCGCGCGTTGTGCAGTCTCGGCATCACGCTCCAGCAGCAGGGCAGCCTGCACGAGGCGGAGGCCAGGCTCCGCGAGGCCCTGGAGCTCCAGGCGGCGGAGGAACTGCGCGCCGACCGGGCGTGGACGCAGCACGCGCTGGCGGCGGTGCTGCGCGACGCGGGCCGGCTGGCGGAGGCCGGCGAGCTGCTGGCCGAGTCGCTGGCCCTGCACCGCGAGAGCGAGAGCGTGCACGGCCAGGCGTGGGCCCATCTGCAACTCGGGCAGTGGCAGCTGGCGGTCGGCGACGCGGACCGCGGCGAGGCCGAACTCCGGGCCGCCGGCGAGGCCTACGCGGCCACCCGTGATCCGCGCGGCACCGCCTGGACGGCCACCCAGCTCGCCCGCGCCCGCCTCCTGCGCGGCGACGCCCCCGCCGCGCAGCGCATCCTGGGCGACGCCCTGGTGCGCCACCGGGCCAACGAGGACGCCCGGGGTGAGGCGTGGTCGCTGTACTACCTCGGCCAGGCGCTGGAGGAGGCCGGGGAGCTCGATCCGGCGCTGCGGGCCCTGGAGCGTTCCCGCACGATGTTCAGCCGCATGCGGGACGTCTACGGGCTGGCCTGCGCCCGGCACCACTCGGCGCGGGTCACCCGCGACCAGCGGGCCGCCCTGACCGGCAGCCTCCGCAACAGCGGCTTCGCCCGCCAGTTGCTCCAGGACGCCCGCGCCGACTTCCGCCGGATCGGCGTACCGCACGGCGAGGCCTGGTCCTGCGTCGAACTGGCCGTGATAGACGCGGGCAACGGCCGCGTCCCGGAGGCACTGGAGCTGCTGCGCGACGCCGAGCGCCTCTTCACCGCGCTGCCCGACCGCCGGGGCGCGGACTGGTCGCGTTTCCTGCAGTGCACGCTGCTGCCGCTGCTGACCGAGGACGGCGCCGCCGAGGCGCGCGAGGGGCTGTCCACGTTGCTGCGGGACACCTACGAGGGACGCGACCTGGACCTGGAGGAGTACGCGGAGGCGTACGCGCTGCTGCTGGAGCGCGGCGTCGAACCCGGCACCCCGTGGGAGGCCTGGCGGCTGGGCATGGTGCCGTCGCGCGGGGCGCGCATGGCGATGACGCCGCCGCCGGCGGACCGGGCGGGCTGATCCTGCCGCACCGCGGACCCCGGGCCGAGCGCCGCGGGGCGTCTCAGGGCATGCCGCGACCCCGGGCGGGCTCCGCCCGGGGTCCCGCGGCGCGGTGCGGCTGGATCAGCCGGCGCGGCCGGCGCCCTTGCCGGGGGCCGGCTCCGCCTCGGCGGCGGGGTCGGGCTCCTCGACAAAACTGATCTTGTGCATCTGCTTGTTCATGTTCTTCATCAGCCACCACAGGGCGAGGCCGATGAGGGCGAAGATGACGAAGCCCAGGAGTCCGGGCGTCACCTTGTTCTCGTCGAGGTCCTTGACGGCGAGAGGAACGAGCTGGGCTGCGGCCGTGCCGAATGTCGCGTTCACGCGCTCAATTCTCCCGGATGCCCGCGAAGAGGTCGTCCTCGGGGAGGGTGGTGTCCACGCGGGACTTCGCGAGCTCGTAGTCCTCGTTCGGCCAGACCTCCTTCTGGATCTCCATCGGCACCTGGAACCAGGCGCCGTCGGGGTCGATCTGGGTGGCGTGCGCGAGCAGCGCCTTGTCCCGGATCTCGAAGAACTCGGCGCACGGCACGTGGGTGGTGATGGAGCGCTCGGGCCGGTCGAAGGTCTTCCACCGCTCCAGCCACTCGCCGTACGGGGACTCCAGGCCGCGGGAGAGCAGGGCCTCGTGCAGGGCGACCGTGCGCTGCCGGTTGAAGCCCTGGTTGTAGTAGAGCTTCAGCGGCGTCCAGGGCTCGCCGGCCTCGGGGTAGCGCTCCGGGTCGCCGGCGGCCTCGAAGGCGATCATCGAGATCTTGTGGGTCATGATGTGGTCGGGGTGCGGGTACCCGCCGTTCTCGTCGTACGTGGTGATCACGTGCGGACGGAACTCGCGGATGAGCTTCACCAGCGTCCCGGCGGCCTCGTCCACGTCCTGCAGGGCGAAGCAGCCCTCGGGCAGCGGCGGCAGCGGGTCGCCCTCGGGGAGGCCGGAGTCGACGTAGCCGAGCCAGGACTGCTTGACGCCCAGGATCTCGCGGGCCTCGTCCATCTCCTTGGCACGGACCTCGTGGATGTGCTCCTCGATGTACGAGTCGCCCTGGAGCTTGGGATTGAGTACGGAACCGCGCTCGCCTCCCGTGCAGGTGGCGACCAGGACGTCGACGCCCTCGGAGACGTACTTGGCCATCGTGGCCGCGCCCTTGCTCGACTCGTCGTCGGGGTGGGCGTGCACGGCCATCAGTCGCAGCTGATCGGTCAAGGTTGGATCCTCAGTCAAGGGTCGGAGTAGCGACTTCTATAGTGACCGAAGCAAGGGGCTGTTTAATTCCAGGGCCGGACTCCCGGCCCCCGGGAGGACTGATCGATGAGCGCGGCGACGTCGCAACTGCCCGAGGGCCGGTACGGCCGGAGTGCGGACGCGGACGCCCGCACCGACCGCAGACTCAAGGTCATCGGGGCCGTACTGGGCGCGTTGACGCTGGTCCTGCTCGTGTGGATCGGCTGGGACAAGATCGCCGGCACCGAGGTGAGCGGCCAGGTGATCACGTTCCAGGTGGTCTCCGACCACGAGGTCCAGGTCCATCTGGAAGTGCGCAAGAACACGGACACCGAAGCGGTCTGCACGCTGCGCTCGGTCGCCGAGGACCACTCCGAGGTGGGCCGCCGCGACGTCCGGCTGAATCAGCACAGCGATCGCATCGACACCGTGGCCACCATTCGCACCACCAGTCGCGGGACTTCCGCGGAGCTGATCGGCTGCCAGCCGACACACTGATCGGGCCGGTTCCATCGACACCCGCCTGACCTGCGCTGATGCCCTTTTGATGCTTTTCCTCTCGCCGATTGTCGGGGGGAATTGTTAGGCTCGTGGTTTCGCCCTCCCGCGAAGACGCATCTTTCTGGGTAGGGCGTTCATTTGTAAGCAAGCGAGTACCGACGAGGAGCACCTGTGACCCAGACCAGTGAGAACGTCACCTGGCTGACCCAGGAGGCGTACGACCAGCTCAAGGCCGAGCTGGAGCATCTGTCTGGTCCGGCGCGCGCCGAGATCGTCGCCAAGATCGAGGAAGCCCGCCAGGAAGGCGATCTCAAGGAGAACGCCGGCTACCACGCGGCGCGTGAGGACCAGGGCAAGCTGGAGCTCCGGATCCGCCAGCTGACGCAGCTGCTGCAGCACGCCAAGGTGGGCGAGGCCCCGGCGGACAACGGTGTGGTCGCGCCCGGCATGGTCGTCACCATCGCCTTCGACGGCGACCCGGACGACACGCTGACCTTCCTGCTCGGCTCGCGCGAGTACGTGTCGTCGGACCTGGAGACCTACTCGCCGCAGTCGCCGCTCGGCTCGGGTGTGAACGGCAAGAAGGTCGGCGAGGACGCGAGCTACGAGCTCCCCAACGGCAAGAAGGCCTCGGTGAAGATCATCGAGGCGAGGCCGTACAGCGGCTGACCGACGCGGGCGCCGGCACCCCGGCATCCCCGCCCACGGACATGACGGAGCCCCCGGCCGCGAAGGCCGGGGGCTCCTTCGGTGTCCGCACGTTCACGCCGTGGCGGAGCGGTACTTGCGCACGGCCAGGGTCCGGAAGACCACGATGATCACGACCGACCAGATCACCGAGGCGAGCACCGGGTGCTGCATGGGCCAGGCGTCCGCCTCCCGGTAGTTGGGCGGCAGGTTGCCGAACAGCTCCCGGCAGGCGAGCACGGTGGCGCTGAAGGGGTTCCACTCGGCGATGTGGCGCAGCCACGGGGTCATCAGGTTGGAGTCCACGAAGGCGTTCGAGATGAACGTCAGCGGGAACAGCCAGATCAGGCCGCCGGAGGTGGCCGCCTCCGGGGTGCGCACCGACAGGCCGATCAGGGCGCCGATCCAGGAGAAGGCGTAGCCGAGCAGGAGGAGCAGCGCGAACGCCGCGACCGCCTTGGCCAGGCCCTCGTGAATGCGCCAGCCGACGAGTACCGCGACGATCGCCAGCACGACGACGGTCAGCGCCGTCTGCACCAGGTCAGCCAGGGTGCGGCCGGTGAGCACCGCGCCGCGGGCCATCGGCAGCGACCGGAAGCGGTCGATGAGGCCCTTGTGCATGTCGTCGGCGATGCCCGCGCCCGCGCCGGCGGTCGCGAAGGTGACGGTCTGGGCGAAGATGCCCGCCATCAGGAACTCGCGGTAGACGGTCGGGCTCGTGGAGCCGCCGACGTTCATGGAGCCGCCGAAGACGTAGCTGAACAGCACCACGAACATGATCGGCTGGACGAGGCCGAAGATGACGACCTCGGGGATCCGCATCATGCGGATCAGGTTGCGCTGGGCGACCACCAGCGAGTCCCGGACGGACTGCACGAACGGGTTGGTGGTCGGGCGCGGCTTGGCGGTGGCTACCGCGTCGGTCGCCGTGGTCACTGGGACTCCTCTTCCTTCTCCTCGGCGGCGTGGCCGGTGAGCGACATGAAGACATCGTCGAGCGTCGGGCGGCGCAGACCGATGTCGTCGATCTCGATGCCGCGGGTGTCGAGTTCGCGGATGACCTCCGCGAGCAGCTTCGCGCCGCCGGTGACCGGCACGGTGATCCGGCGGGTGTGGTTGTCGAGCGAGGTGTCGCCCTTGCCGAAGCCCTGGAGAACCTCGGTGGCCGCGGACAGGTGCTCGCGGTCGTGCACCACGACCTCGACGCGCTCGCCGCCGGTGCGCGCCTTGAGCTCGTCGGAGGTGCCGCGCGCGATGACCTTGCCGTGGTCGATCACGCAGATGTCGTGGGCGAGGTGGTCGGCCTCCTCCAGGTACTGCGTGGTGAGCAGCAGGGTGGTGCCGCCGGCCACGAGGTCCTGGATGACCTCCCACAGGGCGAGCCGGTTGCGCGGGTCGAGCCCGGTCGTCGGCTCGTCCATGAACATCACCGGCGGCCGGACGACCAGCGCCGCCGCCAGGTCGAGGCGGCGGCGCATGCCGCCGGAGTACGTCTTGGCCGTGCGGTCGGCGGCCTCGGCGAGGTTGAAGCGCTCCAGCAATTCGGTGGCGCGCGCCTTCGCGTCGCGCGCGGACATCTGGTAGAGCCGCCCCACCATCTGCAGGTTCTCGCGGCCGGTCAGGTACTCGTCGACGGCGGCGAACTGACCGGACAGACCGATCTGCCGGCGCACCTCGTTGGGGTGCTTGAGCACGTCGACACCGGCGACGACGGCCTTGCCGCTGTCCGGCTGCAGCAAGGTGGTCAGGACGCGGACGGCTGTGGTCTTCCCGGCTCCGTTCGGGCCGAGCAGACCCAGGACGGTGCCTTCGGGGACGTCGAGGTCCACTCCGTCCAGTGCCCTTACGTCGCCGAAGGTCTTCACCAGACCTTCGGCGTGGATGGCGCCTGGCATGCGTTGTCTCCCCTTCAGGGCGTGAGATGTGAGATGTGGGGATGTACGGGCGCGCGGCCGGAGCGGCGGCACACGCCGATACATCGCGAGCATCCCAGACGCGATATATCGCGTCAACCGGTTTTTCCGCGGCTCCCTCTCCCGTGTCCCACCGCGTCCGCAACACCCTCGTCCAGCCTGCCGCACGCCACTGACAATCGGGCCCGCAGCCGAGCACGCAGCGGTCAGAGCAGCGCGTACCCCGAGTCCCGCAGCGCGGAGACCACCGCCTCGCGGTGCTCCGGCCCGCGCGTCTCCACCCGCAGCTCCACCTCGGCCTCGGTCAGCCCGAGCCGGGCGTCGGTACGCACGTGCGCGATGTCCAGCACATTGGCGTCGCTCGCCGACAGGATGCCGAGCAACGCCGCCAGGGCGCCCGGCCGGTCCGTCAGCCGCAGCCGGAACGACAGATAACGGCCCGCCGCGGACATACCGTGCCGAAGAATACGCTCCATCAGCAGCGGGTCCACATTGCCGCCGGACAGCACGGCCACCACCGGCCCCTCGAACGCCTCCGGCCGGGCCAGCAGCGCCGCCACCGGGCTCGCCCCCGCCGGCTCGACGACCTGCTTGGCCCGCTCCAGGCACAGCAGCAGCGCCCTGGACAACTCGTCCTCGCTGACCGTGTGCACGTCGTCCAGCAGATCCCGGATGATGCCGAACGGGACGTCCCCGGGACTGCCCACCTTGATGCCGTCCGCCATGGTGGCCACCGTGTCCAGCACCACGGGCCGGCCGGCCCGCAGCGACGGCGGGTAGGCCGCCGCGCCCTCCGCCTGCACCCCGATGACACGGACGTCGGAGCGCACCGACTTCACCGCCAGCGCCACACCCGCGGCGAGCCCGCCGCCGCCGACGCCCACCACGATCGTGCGCACCTCGGGACACTGCTCCAGGATCTCCAGCCCCACGGTGCCCTGGCCCGCGATGATGTCGGGGTGGTCGAAGGGATGGATGAAGACGGCACCGGTCTCCTCCGCGTACACGCGGGCGGCGTGCAGCGTCTCGTCCACCACCTGCCCGCGCATCCGCACCTCGGCGCCGTACTCCCGGGTCGCCGCGATCTTCGGCAGCGGGGCCCCGACGGGCATGAAGACGGTCGAACGCACCCCCAGCAGCGAGGCGGCCAGCGCCACGCCCTGCGCGTGGTTGCCCGCGCTCGCCGCGACGACCCCGGCGGCCCGCTCCTCCGGCCGCAGACCCGCGATCCGCACATAGGCGCCGCGCACCTTGAAGGAACCGGTGCGCTGGAGGTTCTCGCACTTGAGGTGCACGGGCGCGGACACCAGCCCGGAGAGGTAGCGGCTGCCCTCCATCGGAGTCGTCCGCGCGACCCCCGAGAGCATCTTGTGCGCACCGCGGACGTCGTCGATCGTGACCGGGTGCGAAGGGGGCGGGCCCGCCGGACGGCGGACGGGACGTACTGGACTTGCCGGGCTTTCCATGAACCCCAGTCTTGCAGCCGGGCGCAGGGGGAGCCGGGACCGAACAGTTTTCCCCGGCAGGGTCCCGGGGTGTCGCTCTCCGCGTACTCTTCTCCCAACCTTCGCAGGACCGACAGAACGCGAGCTTCCGGCCATGCCCATTCCCTCGGAGACAACGACCGACCTCCTGGAGCGGCTCCAGCACCAGGTGGCACTCTTCGCCCGGCGCGCGGAGCAGACCCGTCTGGGTGGCGTCGGCAAGGCCCGCAACTCCATGGACCGGGCCGCATACCTGCTGCTCAACCGGCTGGACAACGAGGGGCCGATGGGCGTCAAGGCGCTCGCCGAGGGCATGGGCATCGACTCCTCGACCGTCACCCGGCAGGTCGCGCCGCTCGTCGACAGCGGTCTGGTCAAGCGCACCTCGCACCCCGAGGACGGGCGCGCGGTGGTCCTCGCGCTCTCCCCCCGGGGGCGCACGCGCCTCGAAGAGGTGCGCACCTCGCGCCGTGAGCTCATGTCGGTCGTCACCGAGGACTGGACCGAGCAGGAGCGGGAGATCTTCACCGACCTCCTCGGCCGCTTCAACTCCGCGTTGGCGGACTATCACACGGCCATGACATCCGGGGACGAGCAGAGCTCTTGACCTGAGGTCGCCGTCTGCCGTCCCATGGCGCTGTGGGAGAGCGCCGGGCGGCAGCGGAACGCCTGCGCGACGCCGAGTTCGCGGCGTTCGCGGCGGGCGCGGCAGGGCGTCTGCTGCATGCCGCCACCCTGCTCACCGGCGACCGCGAGGAGGCCGCCGAGCTGCTGTGCGCCGCCCTGTCGCGGACGTACGCGGACTGGTTCCGGCTCCGCGGCGAGGACCCGTACGTCCACACCCGGGGCGAGATCGTCCGCCGCTTCGCGCTCCGCCCCCGGTGGCGGCGGCCGCGCGGCGGACTGCTCGTGCCGCTGACCGTCCACGAGCGGCTGGTGGTCGTCCTGCGGCTGTACGAGGGGATCGCCGAGGAGCAGACCGCCGCCCAGCTCGGCATGCCGGTCGACCGGGTGCGCGCGGTGTGCCTGCGGGCCACGACCGCCCTGCACGGCCCGCGGCCGGCCGCCGAGCCCGCGCCCCGGGTCCGGGAGGCCGCCTCGTGACCTGGAGCCGCAAGGAGGACCAGGTCCGCCGGCTGCTCGACGGACCGCACCCCGTCGTGCCCGCGGGTCTCGCCCTCTCGGCCGCCGAACGCGGCAGGCGCCTGATCGCGCGCCGCCGCGTCCTGCGTCTCGTCCTGTGGGTGCTGCTGCTGGCCGCCCTGACCGCCGCCCTGGTGGCGGCCGCCCTGTGGTGGCCGGAGCCGCAGCCGCTCCGGACGACACCCCTGGTGTACTGGTAGCGGGCGCCGCGGGATTTCCGGCGCCCGCCGTGCCCGTCAGCCGAGGGCGTGCCGCAGGTCCTCCAGCAGGTCGTCGACGGACTCGATGCCCACCGACAGGCGCACCAGGTCGGCCGGCACCTCCAGCGCGGAACCGGCCGCCGAGGCGTGCGTCATCCGCCCCGGGTGCTCGATCAGCGACTCGACGCCGCCCAGCGACTCGCCGAGGGTGAACAGCCGGGCCCGGTTGCAGACCTCGACCGCCGCCTCCTCGCCGCCGGCGACCCGGAAGGAGACCATCCCGCCGAAGCGCTTCATCTGCTTCGCGGCGACGTTGTGCCCCGCGTGCTCGGCCAGGCCCGGGTAGAAGACCTGGGTGACCTTCGGGTGGGTGGACAGCAGGTCCGCGACCTTCTCCGCGTTGTCGCTGTGCCGGTCCATGCGCACCGCGAGGGTCTTGATGCCGCGCATGACCAGCCAGGCGTCGAAGGGGCCGGCGACCGCGCCCATCGCGTTCTGGTGGTAGGCCAGTTCCTCGCCGAGGCCCGCCTCGGCCGCGATCAGCGCGCCGCCGACCACATCGGAGTGGCCGCCCATGTACTTGGTCGTGGAGTGCACGACCACGTCCGCGCCGAGCGCCAGCGGCTGCTGGAGGTAGGGGCTGGCGAAGGTGTTGTCGACCACGAGCCGGGCGTCCGCGCCGCGCGCGATGTCCGCCAGCACGGCGATGTCGGTGATGCCGAGCAGCGGGTTGCTGGGCGTCTCGACCCAGATGACCCGGGTGTTGGGGCGGATCTCGGCCCGCACCGCCGCCGGGTCCGAGGTGTCGGCGACCGACCACTGCACGCCCCAGCGCTCCATGACCTTCGCGAAGAGCCGGAAGGTGCCGCCGTAGGCGTCGTTCGGGATGACGACGTGGTCGCCGGGCTTCAGGACCGTACGCAGCAGGCAGTCCTCGGCCGCCAGCCCCGACGCGAAGGCCAGACCCCGCCGGCCGCCCTCCAGCGCCGCGAGGTTCTCCTCCAGCGCCGTGCGGGTGGGGTTGGCGCTGCGGCTGTACTCGTAACCGCCGCGCAGACCGCCGACACCGTCCTGCTTGTACGTGGAGACCTGGTAGATCGGCGTCACGACGGCCCCGGTCCGGGCATCGGCCGCCTGACCCGCGTGGATCGCCAGGGTCTCGAAGTTCTGGTGCTGCTGCTCGCTCATAGCGCCGAGCGTAGTGCCGCCGACGGGACGGGGGCGTGCCCGCCGGGCGCGCGTACGCTTGCTCACCATGGAATTCCTCTGGGTGCTGTACGGAGTGCTCCTGATCGCCGCCGTCGTGATGTGGCCCCGCCTGCAGCGCGGCCGCGCCGAGTGGGCCAGGGCCGCGGCCGACCCCGGCCTGTACGGGTTCGTGTCGCAGGACATGATCGACATCCGGCTGCCGGGACCCGACCCCGAACTCACCCAGGCCCTCACCGCGACCCAGCGCACCCAGGACTGGCGCGCGGTGGCCGCCCTGCTCAAGGGCACCCCGGTGGAGGGCGAGGCCCGCTGGCAGCGGGTCCAGACGCTGGCCGGTGCCGCCGCAGTGGAACTGGCGCGCGCCCCCGGCAAGGGCGGGACCTGGCTGCGCACCTGGCGGGTGGAGGAGCCGGAGGACCCGGGCGGCGCGGCAGTCCAGGCCGCGTTCCTGGTGCAGCGGGCGCGGCGCGCCGCGGCGGGCTCGCCCGACGTGCCGATGATCCTGGAGGAGGCCCGCACGGTCGCCTCGGAGGCCGCGCTGCTGGCGCCGCGCGACCCGGTCCCGTACATCGTCGACCTCGCCGCGGACGGCGACTTCACGACCGCCTGGGAGAAGATCACCGCCCGCGCCCCGCACCACATGGGCGCGCACCTCGCCGCCCTGTCCCGGCTGCCCGAGGACGCCGCCCGCGACTTCGCCGAGCGCGCCGCCGCCTCGGGGCCCGAGGGCAGCCTGCTGCCCGCACTGCCGCTCTTCCAGGTCTTCGCGCACCTGCCGGAACTCGTCCTGACCAGCAGCTTCTACCAGAGCGAGGTCATCTCCCGGGCCGTCGGCGGCGCCCTGTACGCCACCGAGCACGCCTCCCCCAACGACCCGGTGGTGCCCCTGGTGCGGCACCTGCTGATCTCCTTCCTGGTGCGGGCCGAGCGCTACCCCGAGGCCGTCGAGCAGTTCCACCACGTCGACGGCTTCGCGGGCGCGGCCCCCTGGTCGTACGCCGACGACCCCGCCGCCGCGTACGCCCTCTACCGCGCCCAGGCCATCGCCGGACTCCAGCGCAACTCCGCGCCGGGACCGGCCCGTTGACGACCGCCCCGTTCCCCCACCACGGCCTGCGCCTGCCCTCCGCCGAGGAGGCCCTGCCCGGCCGCGCCGCGCCGCCGCACGTGCTGCCCGCACGGCACCTGCTGCTCGGCACCCCGCTCGCGGGCCCTTGTCCCGCGGGCCTGGAGGTCGCCGACCTCGCCCTCGGCTGCTTCTGGGGCGCCGAACGCACCTTCTGGCGCCTGGACGGTGTGTGGACGACCCTCGTCGGCTACCAGGGCGGCCACACCGCGCACCCCGTCCACGAGGAGGTGTGCAGCGGCCTCACCGGCCACGCGGAGACGGTGCGGGTGGTCTTCGACCCCGCCGCCCTGCCCTACGACCGGCTGCTGCGCGTCTTCTGGGAGGCCCACGACCCCACCCAGGGCTACCGCCAGGGCCACGACCACGGCACCCAGTACCGCTCCGCCCTGCGCACCCACTCCCCCGCGCAGCACGCCACCGCCCTCGCCTCCCGCGCGCTCTACGGATCCGCGCTGGCCGCCGCCGGCCACGGCCCCGTCACCACCGGGATCGCCCCCGCGGGCCCCTTCTACCCCGCCGAGGCCCGCCACCAGCAGTACCTCGCACAGAACCCCGCGGGCTACTGCGGCATCGGCGGCACGGGCGTGACGTGCCCGGCGGGAGCTGCCTTGTGACAGTGCCGCAGGACCACGTCCTCGCGGGCGGCTGGGTGTACACGGAGAACCTCCGGCCGCTCTGCGAGGTCGTCTCCGGCCTCGCCGGCCACGCCTTCGACGACAGCGACTGGCAGGCGGTCGAGTACGGCCTGTCCACCACCGACGACGACCGCCCCACCGCCGACTGGTTCCGATACCCGCTCGTCGGCCGGCGGCGCGTGGACCTCTGCCTGGCCCGATCGACCGGCGGCTCGGTCGTCTCGCTCCGGCTCCTCGGCGACGCCGACGAGGCACTTGCGGCCCGGGCCGACGCCGTGATCGGCGTCCTCGCGCAGTACTGGGTGTACGACAGACCGCCGCAATGACCGGTGCCGATGCGGAGCCGGCGCAACGGTGCCCTACACGGCGACCAGCCGCACCCGGTCACCGCACAGCCTGGCCATGCCGTCGACGTCGGAGGTCAGTATCGCCACGGGCCCCGGCCGGCGCAGGGCCGTCTCGGCCACGGTGGCGTCGATCGCGTACGTGTGCCCGTGCAGTCCCGCCGCCTTGAGCAGACCTGCCGCCGCTCTGGCCGAGGACTCGGTCACCGGCTCGACCTTGACCCGTGACAGGGCCCAGTCCAAGCGCGGCAGGTCCACGCGCGCGTGGCCGACCTCCACGATCGTGTTGGCGCCGACCACGAGATCGGCCCCCATCCCGTGGAACACCTGCAGCATCGCGAGTACCTTCCGGTCCTGCGCGATCCAGGCCGACAGCCCCTGTGCGTCCAGAACGACGGTCTCGAAGCGGTCGCTCACGCGGCGTCCGTGTGTCCCACCGGTGCGGCGTCGCCAAGGATCCAGGCACGCGCCTCGGCCAGTTCCCCGTCCGTGAAAGCGCCGCTCTCCTCCTGGTGCCGCCGCAGGTCGTCACCGAGGAGCTGATGCCGTATCCGGCGGGACACCGCCTCGGCCACGTAGCCGGAGACGTTGTCGGTGAGCTTCCTCAGCTCGGCCACCTGCTCGGTGGGCAGGGTGACGGTGATGCGCGTCGTGGCGGACATACAGCGAGCATGCTGCGGTATGCGCCATGACGGCCTACCTTCGTATGCCCTGCGACAGCATGGAATCACCGTGCCGGGCACACCGCGCGACCCCTCAACCGTGCCGGTTTTGTCCATGCCGACGGACTTCCGCGCGCAGGCCCGCCGGACAGGGCTTCGAATCACCCGGTCCCTACCGGGCCGGCACCGGCCCGCTGCTGTCGCGGACCGTCAGGCGGGGCTCGATGAGGTGCACCCCGGCCGAGGGGGCGGCGGTCGGGGTGCCGCCGAGTTTGGCCATGACGAGTTCGACGGCGCGGCGGCCCATCTCCTCCGCCGGGATGGACACCGAGGTCAGCCGGGGTGCCGACTGGACGGCGACCTGGTCGGGGCTGATCGCGACGACGGAGACGTCCTCGGGGACGGCGCGGCCCTGCTGGCGCAGGCGCGACAGGAGGGGGCCGATGGCGGCCTCGTTCTGGACGACGAGGGCGGTGGTGTCGGGCCGTTCCTCGAAGATGCGGGCGAGCGTGCCCGCCGTCGACTCCCAACTCCCCTCGCAGGGCCGGTGGATGAGCCGCATGCCGCGTGCGGCCGCGCGGGAGCGCAGGCCCTGGAGGGTGCGCTCGGCGAAGCCGGTGTGCCGCTGGTAGACCGCGGCGGCCTCGCCGACGACGGCGACGTCGCGGTGGCCCAGACCGGCGAGGTGGTCGACGCAGAGCGCGCCGGTGGCCTCGAAGTCGAGGTCGACGCAGGTCAGTCCCGCGGGTTCGGCGGGCAGGCCGATGAGGACCGCGGGCCGGCCGCCCTCGCGGAGCAACGGGATGCGTTCGTCGTGGAGTTCGACGTCCATGAGGATCATCGCGTCGGCCAGCCCGCTCGCGGCGACCCGGCGCACCGCGGTCGGCCCCTCCTCGCCGGTGAGCAGCAGCACGTCGTGGCCGTGCTGCCGCGCGGTGGTGGCGACGGCGATGGCGATCTCCATCATGACGGGCACGTACATGTCTGTACGCAACGGCACCATCAGGGCGATGATGTTGGACCGGCTGCTGGCCAGTGCGCGGGCACCGGCGTGGGGGTGGTAGCCGAGTTCCTGGATGCTGCGCTCGACCCTGTGCCGCGTGGCCTCGGAGATGGACCGCTTGCCGCTCAGGACGTACGACACGGTGCTGGCGGAGACCCCGGCGTGCCGGGCGACCTCGGCGAGCGTGACCATCCGGCGACTCCCTCGGGTGGACGGGCGGCATGCGCGGTGCGCCACCTCGATGGTGAAGCGCTTCGACGAATGACCGTATCCAGTGCCCGCTTTCCTGTCCAGAGAAGTGTCGAAGCGCTTCAACTCACCCCGCATGGAGCTTGTACGGACGCACGGAGGACACTTGGCCGGAATCCATCGCGACGGTTGCCTGCGGGGCTCTGGAGACCTCAGGTGCGCGGGGTGGATACTGCAACGCGAGGCGGGGGGCCTCGCCGGGGGATCGCCGCGGGGGGAACATCGCGTGCGCGCGTCCGGGAATGAGGGCTCCCGCGTGTCATGACTCGGACACCAGGGGAGAAGTTGCACGCACACTGGAGCAAGGCGCGCGCGTCGGCGCTCGCAGCGGGGGTCGTCGCGGTGCTGACCGCGGGCGTGGCGCTGCCGGCCACCGCGGCGGGAACGCCGGGATCGCCGGGAACGCCGGAGATACAGACACCGGCCGGCGCGGTCGCCGCCCGGCAGGGCGGCGGGCAGGAGTGGATCACCCTGATCACGGGTGACCAGGTCGCCGTGAACGCCAAGGGCGCGCCCGTCGCCCTGAAGCGCGCGAAGGGGCGCGAGGGCATACCCGTCCAGACGCGCCGTCAGAACGGCCATGTCTACGTCGTCCCGCAGGACGCGGCGCAGCTCGTCGCACAGGGCCGGGTCGACCGCCGGCTCTTCGACGTGACCACCCTCAGCCGCGCGGAGTACCGCAGGGCGGCCCAGCGGCACGGCCTCGGGCTGATCGTCACGTACCGGGGCGGCGCGGCGGACGCCAGGTCCGAACTGCACGCGGCCGAGGGCACGAAGGTGACGCACACCTTCACGCGGCTCAACGGCGAGTCCGTCACCGCCCCGGAGAAGGACGCGGCCGACGTCTGGGCAGCGCTGACCAACAACAGAAACGATTCTCCGTACGCCACCGCGGAGTCCGGCCTGGGCACGGTCTGGCTGAACGCGATCCAGCGGGCCGCGCTCGACAAGAGCGTGCCGCAGATCGGCGCGCCGACCGCCTGGAAGGCCGGCTACGACGGCACCGGCATCAGGATCGCCGTACTGGACACCGGCGTCGACACCCGCCACCCGGACCTGCCCACGGGCACCAAGGTGGTGAAGACCGCCAACTTCTCGGAGTCCGCCGACACCGTCGACCACGTCGGCCACGGCACCCACGTCGCCTCCATCGCGGCCGGCACCGGCGCGAAGTCGGGCGGGAAGTACAAGGGCGTCGCCCCGGGCGCGCAGATCATCAGCGGCAAGGTGCTGGACGACGAAGGCTTCGGGGACGACGCCGGCATCATCAAGGGCCTGGAGTGGGCCACCGCGCAGGGCGCCAGGATCGTCAACCTGAGCCTCGGCGGCACCGACACCCCGGGCGTCGACCCGATCGAGGCGGCCGTCAACAGGCTGTCCGCCGGCGCCGGGGCCCCGCTGTTCGTCATCGCCGCGGGCAACGAGGGCGACAAGGCCTCCACCGTCGGCTCGCCCGGCAGCGCCGACGCCGCGCTGACCGTCGGGGCCGTCGACAAGACCGACCGGCTCGCCGACTTCTCCTCGCGCGGCCCGCGGGTGGGCGACGGCGCGATCAAGCCCGATGTCACCGCCCCCGGCGTGGACATCACGGCGGCCGCGGCCAAGGGCAGCGCCATCGACACCGACCCGGAGGTCCCGCACCCCGCGGACGGCTACCTGACCATCTCCGGCACCTCCATGGCGACCCCGCACGTCACGGGCGCCGCGGCGATCCTCGCCCAGGAGCACCCGGACTGGACGGGCCAGCAGATCAAGGCCGTTCTCGTCGGCTCCGCGGAGGACGGCGGCTACACCCCCTTCCAGCAGGGTTCCGGCCGGATCGACGTGGCCCGCGCGATCGGGCAGACGGTCGTCGCCGAACCGGCGTCGCTGAACTTCGGCACGGCGCTGTGGCCGCACAACGACGACCCCACGACGACGAGGACCGTCACCTACCGGAACTCCGGTCAGCAGGACATCACGCTCGACCTGTCGCTCACCGGCCAGGGACCGCGCGGGGGCGCCGCCCCCGCGGGCTTCTTCCGCCTCGACAAGCAGCAGGTGACCGTGCCCGCGGGCGGCACCGCCGAGGCGACCGTGACCGTCGACTCCACCCTCGGCGGAACCGTCGACGGCGCCTACAGCGCCTACGTGGTGGCCACCGGCGGCGGCCAGAACGTCCGCACCGCCGCGGCCGTGATCCGCGAGAGCGAGTCGTACAACCTCACGATCACGAACCTGGACCGCACCGGCCACGCGGCCCCGGCCTTCGACACGATCGTCACCGGCCTGGACGGCCTCGGCGCCCCCTGGGAACTGACCGCCGGCACCACCACGGTGCGGGTGCCCAAGGGCACCTACAGCGTGGACAGCCTGATCATGAAGATGAAGGCCGACGGCAAGACGCCGCAGAGCGTCGACTGGCTGACCCGGCCGCTGGTGAAGATCACCGGCGACACCGCGCTGACCTTCGACGCGCGCACCGCGAAGCCCTTCGTCTTCAAGCTGCCGGACAGCGCGGCCCGCCAGGCGGATCTGTCCGTCGGCTACGTCCTGTCCAACGGCACCGACGGCAGCGGGCTGAGCTACGACGCCGGTACCCTGACCGACTTCCGTACCGCGCACGTCGGTCCCGAGCTCACCTCATCGCAGTTCCAGGCGGCGGTGAAGGGCACCTTCGAGCACGGCGCGAACGTCTTCAACGTGGCCTACGGGCGCAGCAAGTCCTTCTTCACGGGCTACACCCGGACCGTGGCGAGCGGCGACCTGGCGAGGATCGCCACCACGGCCGGCGCCCCGGCGGCGAACAAGCTCGGCCTGCTGTTCACCGAACCGACGGTCAACGACGCCTTCCTCATGACGAGCGGCGTCGCCGTCAGGCTGCCGTACACCAGGAGCGTCTGGATCAACGCCGCGGGCGTCGCCTGGGCCCAGCGGTTCCTGCAGCTCGACACCACGGGCAACCCCGACGCGGCCTGGTTCGCCGACGAGCAGTTCTTCACCAAGGGCCGGAGCTACAACCGCACCTGGAACGTCGGCGTCTTCGGCCCGAAGCTCGACTCCATGTCGGGGCTCTTCCGCTCGGGGGACGAGATCTTCGGCTACGTGGGCACCTTCGACGACGGATCCGGCCACGACGGCGGCTCCCTCTACGACAAGGCCAGCACGACCCTCTACCGGAACGGGACGAGGATCGGCACCGTCGCCGGCATGCTCGACGACGGCGTCTCCTTCACCGTCCCGGCCGGCAAGGCCGCCTACCGGCTCTCCACCACGGTGAACCGCAGCAAGCCCGCCACCGTCAGCACCCGGATCACCACGACCTGGACGTTCACCTCCCAGCGCGCCGAGGCCAGGCTCCCCGTCTCCGTGGTCCGCTTCACCCCGGCGCTGAGCGCGACGAGCAGCTCCACGGCCGGCGCCACCAGGACCGTCCCGGTCACGGTCCAGGGCGCGGCCGCGGGCACCAACCTCAAGTCGCTGAAGGTGTACTGGTCCACCGACGGCGGCGCCCACTGGAAGCCGCTCACCGTCAAGAGCGGCAAGGTGACGCTGAAGAACCCCAGGGCCGGCACGGGCGTCTCGCTCAGGGCCCAGGTGACCGACAAGAAGGGCAACACGCTCGACGAGGCGATCTTCAACGCCTACCGCACGAAGTAGTCCCCTCGGGCCGACCGCGCCCGGAGGAACGCGCCTTGTGACGGCCCGCCCGGAACGGAAACCACCGTTCCGGGCGGGCCGTCCGCGTTTTGTCCGCGTCCGGTCACAATCCCCGCTCCCCGTACGGGTGTTCGTCGGTCGGGTGTCAGGATGTGCTGCCCGATCCCCTCCCATCGACCCATGGAGCTTCTTTGAGACTCGGCATCACGAGGACGCACCGGCTCGGCGCCGCGCTCCTGGCCTCCAGTGCCCTCGTCGTGGCGGCCCCGGTGGCGGCTCCCGCCCAGGCGGCCACGGTCAAGGCCCCCTCGGTGACCGCCACGGGCGCCTTCCTGCTCGACAGCACGGCCAACAAGACGCTGTGGAGCAAGGCCGCCGACACCAAGCGGCAGATGGCCAGTACCACCAAGGTGATGACGGCCGCCGTCGTCCTCGGCACCCCGAAGCTGGACCTGAACAAGAAGATCACGATCAAGCAGGCGTACCGGGACTACGTCGTCCGCAACGGCGCCAGCACCGCCGACCTGAAGACGGGCGACACGGTCACCGTCAAGCAGCTGCTCTACGCACTGATGCTGCCCTCGGGCTGCGACGCCGCCATGGCGCTCGCCGACACCTACGGCACCGGCACCACCGTCTCGGCCCGCACCGCGTCGTTCATCAAGAAGATGAACAGCACGGCCGCCGCGCTGAAGATGAAGAACACCAAGTACGACTCGTTCGACGGCATATCCTCGGCCGGCAGCAACTACACGACCCCGCGCGACGCGGCGGTCCTGGCCCGCAAGGCCATGTCGTACGTCAACTTCCGCGATGTCGTGAAGTCCGCCAAGTCGGTGCAGAAGGCCACCAACGGCCGCACCTACACCTGGTACAACACCAACAAGCTCCTCGGCTCGTACAACGGCGCCGTGGGCGTGAAGACCGGCACCGGCACCTCGGCCGGCCCCTGCCTGATCTTCGCCGCCACGCGCAACGGCCGCACGGTCGTCGGTGTGCTGCTCCACAGCTCCAGCGGTGACAACCGCTTCACCGACGCCACCAAGATGCTCAACTACGCCTTCGGCACCAGCAGCACGTCCGCTGCCGGCACGCTGAAGCTGCGTTCGCTCCCGGCCGGCGCGCAGCGCGACTGACCCGGGCGGCACCCCGCCGCCGCCCGGCAGGAGCCGGGCGGCGGGACGGGCGGCCGTCAGGCCGCGGGCGTGCGGTCGGAGACGGTGATCTGCCCCCGCTTGATCGTGGCGACCCGGGTCGCCCGGCGGGCGATGTGGGAGTCGTGGGTGACCAGGACGAAGGTCAGCCCGTACTCCTTCCACAGTCCCTCCAGGAGCGCCAGGATCTCGTCGCGGGTGCCCTCGTCCAGGGCGCCGGTCGGCTCGTCGGCGAGCAGCACCTTCGGCTTCTTCACCAGCGCCCGGGCGATGGCCACGCGCTGCTGCTGACCGCCGGAGAGCTCGCTCGGCAGGTGGTGGAGGCGGTCGCCGAGGCCCACCGAGTCGAGCGCCTCGGCGGCGCGGGCGCGGCGCTCGGCGGCCTTGACGGCGAGCGGCACCAGCGCGGTCTCGACGTTCTCCTGCGCGGTGAGCGTCGGGATCAGGTTGAAGCTCTGGAAGATGATGCCGATGCTCTCGGAGCGGACCTTGGTCAGCCGGGTCTCGCTCAGCCGGGCGAGGTCGACGCCGTCGAGCTCGACCGAGCCGGAGGTCGGCTTGTCCAGGCCGCCCAGCATCTGCAGCAGGGTGGACTTGCCGCCGCCGGTGGGTCCCTGGACGACGAGCTGTTCGCCGTCCTCGATGACCAGGTCCACGCTGCGCAGCGCGTCCACGACGTCCTTGCCGCGCGAGTAGCGCTTGGTCACGCCGCTCAGCTTGTACATGAGATGACTCCTGAAGCCTGGGAGGAGAAGGGGGTGGGTGCCGCACCCCGCCAGGGGGATGGTGCGGGGCGCGGCACCCGTCTCGGGGAGGGGTTGCGGCTACTCGACGCGGCGCAGGGCGTCCGCGGGGCGCAGCCGGGAGGCGCGCCAGCCGCCGAAGGTGCCCGCGATCAGGCCGCTGGCGATCGCCAGCACCACGGCGACGACGATGGTGTTGACGCTGACCGGCGCCTCAAGGGCGATCTTGAGCACGTCGGACGCCGCCTGCCGGCCCTGTCCGCCCTGCCCGCCGCCGAAGGCGCCGCCGCCGAAGCCGCCGCCCCGGCCCCCGAAGCCGCCCCCGCCGCCGCGGGCGACGGACGCGTCCAGGGTCGGGCTGATGGCGGTGATGAGGTAGGCGCAGCCGAGGCCGAGGGCGATGCCGAGCACGCCGCCGATGAGGCCGTTGACCAGGGCCTCGCCCATGACCTGGCGGGTGACGCGGCCGCTCTTCCAGCCGAGTGCCTTGAGCGTGCCGAACTCGCGGACCCGGCGGCTGACCGCGGAGGAGGTGAGCAGCCCCGCGACCAGGAACGCGGCGATGAGCACGGCGATGGACAGCCACTTGCCCACGTTCGTGGCGAGGTTGGACGCCGTGGACAGCGAACCCGACACCGTGGACGCCAGGTCCGAGGAGGTCGTGACCGTCGTGCCGGCGATGTTCTTCTGGATGGCCTGCTTCACGGCGCCGATCTTCTGGGAGTCGGCGGCCTGGACGTAGACGGTGGTGACCTTGTCCTTGGAGTCCGACAGCGTCTGCGCCTGCTGGAGCGGGATGTAGACGTTCGCGGTGGACGAGCCGCTGTCGGCGGTCGCGATGCCGATCACGGAGAACGTGGTGCCCGAGACGGTGAGCGTCTTGCCCACCGACAGCTTCTTCTGCTTGGCGTACGCGCTGTCCAGGACGGCGACCTTGGCATCGGCCTGCGCGGCCGTGAAGGTCTTCCCGGAGGTGATCTTCGAGGAGGTCAGCGGGCCGAGCTCCATGTGCGCCACGTCGGTGCCGTAGAGCGTGAAGTTGTCGATGCCGAAGTTGGCACCGCCGCCGCGCACGGTGCCCTGCGGCCGGTTGCCGCCGAACCCGCCGCCCTGCCGGCCGCTGTTCGGGGACTGCTGGTACTGCCCGCGCTGGAACTGGCCGTTGATCTTGATGACGACCAGGCTGAGACCGCCGACGGCCTGCTTGACCCCGGTCTGCCCCGCGACGTCGCCGACGACGGAGGACTTCAGGGTGGTGAAGCCCTGGACCATGACACGGTCGCTGCTCTGCTCCTTGTCGTCGCCGCGCGCGTTGAACTGGAACCGCGGGCGCTCCGCGCCCGTCGAGGACGGGTCGGCGGCCTTGGTGACGGTCATGTCCGTCCCCAGGCCGTAGAGCGACTGGAGCACCTTGCCCTGCGCCTGTGTCATGCCCGCCGACACCGAGTTGACGGTGATGACCAGCGCGATGCCGAGTGCGAGGCCCATCGCGATGACGAGCGCCGCTTTCCTGCGGCGACGGAGTTCGCGCCGGAGATACGTGAAGAACATCGATTCCTCGCCGAGTTCGGAAGCCGGGGGGCGGGAGGGAGGACGGACTCGGCCTCCGTCCCGCTGCCGTGACGCTAGGAATCGGCCCTGATGAGAGTGTGAGGCCGGGATGAGAGGGCGATGAGAAACCCGGCGTCCCCGGAACCGGGACGGCCGCCGCCCGCGACAGCCGCCCGCGACGGCCGTCTCGGTTCCGGGGACGTGCGGGGGCTGCAGTACCTTGTCCTGTGCCTGCCCCGTCCCTGCCGGCCCGCCCTCGCGGGGCCGTCGCGACAGGCCGCGGGAGGGGATTCACGGAAGGCGGAGGCGCACATGTGGATCGGATGAGAAGGTCGGCGCCGGGACGGAAAGCGCTTCGACGACGGTGCACGGGACCAGCCGCGCGCCCACGCACGAGGGGGAGAGCCGGAGTTGACGGACGGAACGCCGTGGGACGGGGAGGGTCACGGCCGTCGCCGGGGGTTCGGCGACGGCTCCGGACCGGGACGCGAGCCGGGGTACGGACCTGACCCCGGCAGCGGTTTCGGCCCCCCTCCCCCGCCTCCGTACCCGGCGATGCCCGCCCACGCGCCGGCGCCGCCGCCCGCCCGGCCGCGGCGCTCCGCGCTGCTCCTGGCCCTCGTCGGCGTCGCCACCGCCGTGCTGGTGGCCGGCCTGCTGATCGCGAGGCCCTGGAACGACGGTCCCGAAGGGGCGGGCTCCGGCTCGCCCGCGGCCGGCAGGGGCACCGCCGTCGACGCCGCGCGGATGCTGCGCGAGGCCGCGGACACCCTGGAGAAGGCCCATGTGCTGTCCTACCGGGGTGAGTTCGCCCGCGATCCGGGCACGGCCACAGGCTTCGACCTGCAGACCACCCCGGGCGGATGGGGCCGCGGCTCCCTCGGCGACGGGGGCCGGACGGTCCGGTTGCTCACCGCGGGCGACCACCGGATGGCCAAGGCGGACCAGGCGTACTGGAAGGGCCGCGGCTACTCCGGCGCCCTGCTGGACCGGATCTCCGACCACTGGCTCGACGCGTCCTCCGACCTCCCGGAGATCGACGACGTGACGGCCCCGCTGGCGCCCGCCAACGTCGCCGGCCTGCTCCGCGACGCGGCCGGCAGCGCGTCCTCGGCCACCGCCTCCCCGACCCGGGTGGCCGGCCGGGCCGCCACCGTGCTGTCCACGCCCGGCGGCACCTTCTCCATCAGCGACTCCGCGCCCCACACCCTGCTCCACCTGGCCTCAGGGTCCTCCCCCGCCGCGACCGGGCCGCTGCCGCTGGCCGACGGCACGGACGTCTCCGTCGCCGCGCTCACCGGTGTCGACCGTGCGGCGTTCACCACCGGCTTCGAACGGGACCTGGCGGAGCTGAGCACCGCGGTCGACCCCACGGTCACCTTCACCACGGTCGGCAAGGCGCGCTTCTCCCCCTGCGGCAGCACGACGTGCACGGCCCGCTTCACGCTCCAGAACTCCGCTTACGGTTCGGCGGCCGCGGAGGCGAGCACCGACGACGCGGTCCACGCGGAGATCACCATCGACATCACGCTCGACGGCAGGAGCATCAAGCGCTGCTCCTACCAGCGCACGATGGAGCCCTCCGGCTCGGTCGCCCTGACCTGCACGGCCGCCTACAGCGCCGCCACGACCAGCGACCACACCGTCAAGGGCCAGCCCGACGCCTGGGCACGGGCCGTCCCGGACGACGAACTGGCCAGGCTGCGCGCGGACTTCGCCAAGGGCGCGGCGGACGGCCAGGCCGCCTGACCCCGCGCGCGGCGGCCAGGCGGCCCCGCCCGGGAAACGAGCCCCGGTCACGGTGAGCGTCACCCGGGCGTCCATCACCCGGGGAAGTAACGCCACCACTCGTTCCGGCCCCCGCCGAGTTCGAGCCCCGTCCGCACGCCGTCGCCGAGGACCTGCTGACGTCCCCGGTCCGGGAACCCGCGGCGGCCTGCCCGGACGGCGTGAACGTCGAGTCCGAGGCGAGCCGGACCCCGCGCACGCCGCCGTGCGCCTCCACGAGCGCCGCTCCGGCAAGACCCGCTCCCGCGGCACGGAAGCCCGCGCCGTCAGGGTCGCCGCCGCCCGCCGCGACGGGGTCGACCCGGCGGGCACCCCCGGGGTGCCGCCGACACCCCGACACGCCCTGCCCGCACGGGACTTGAGGTGGCGCCGGTCCCCGGCGCCCCTTGCCGTGAGTCCACTCGAAGGCGTTGGCTGGTCTCCCATGGAGTACACGCAGCTGGGCCGCACCGGCCTGAAGGTCGGCCGCATCGTGCTGGGCACGATGAACTTCGGCGGGCAGACGGACGAGCAGGACAGCCACCGGATCATGGACGCCGCGCTGGACGCGGGCGTCAACTTCTTCGACACGGCGGACATCTACGGCACGGCCGAGGAGAAGGGCCTGACGGAGAAGGTCATCGGCAGGTGGTTCGCGGGCGGCGCCGGACGGCGCGACAAGGTCGTGCTCGCGACGAAGGTGTACGGCAACATGTCGGACGACGGCAAGGCCTGGCACGAGCAGTCCTGGCCCAACCACGACCGGCTCTCCGCGCTGAACATCCGGCGGGCGGCGGAGGCGAGCCTGCGCCGCCTCGGCACCGACCACATCGACATCTACCAGTTCCACCACATCGACCGCGCGACGCCGTTCGAGGAGATCTGGCAGGCGGTCGACGTGCTCGTCCGCCAGGGCAAGATCCTCTACGCCGCCTCCTCGAACTTCCCCGGCTACAAGATCGCTCAGGCCAACGAGACCGCCGCGAACCGCGGCATGGTGGGCCTGGTCAGCGAGCAGTGCCTGTACAACCTGGCGGAGCGCCGGGCCGAGGCGGACGTGATCCCGGCCGCCCAGGCGTACGGCCTCGGGGTGATCCCGTGGTCGCCGCTGCACCAGGGGCTGCTGGGCGGCGCCCTGCGCAAGGAGCGCGAGAACAGCGGCTCGCGCACCAAGGCGGGCCGTTCGGCCGCGGGGCTGGCGGATCCGGCCGTGCGGGCCCGGGTCCAGGCCTACGAGGACCTGCTGGACAAGCACGGACTGGAGCCGGGCGAAGTGGCCCTGGCGTGGCTGCTGACCCGGCCGGGGGTCACGGGGCCGATCGTCGGGCCGCGCACCATGGAGCAGTTCGCCTCGGCGCTGCGCGCGGCGGAACTGGAGCTGGACGCGGAACTGCTGGCCGGGCTGGACGAGATCTTCCCGGGGCCGGGTCCGGCCCCGGAGGCGTTCGCCTGGTGATTCCCGTCACACCGGTGCCGCCTGGAGCCGCTTCGCCATGAGGCGCTCCGGGCGGCCGTCGGGCATCCGCCCGAGGGGATCGGCGGTGAACTCGAAGCCGTTGCGGCGGTAGAGCGCGGCGGCCGGCTCGTTGCCGTCCGCGACGGCGAGGGTGAGCAGCGCGGCGCCGGTCCCCGCGGCCCAGGTCTCGACGGCCCGGATCAGCAGGTCGCCGACGCCGAGGCCGCGTGCGTCACGGGCCACCCACATCGAGATCAGTTCGGTGGTGCCGGGGTGCTCGCCGCGGATACCGCTCGCCATGCCGCAGGGCACTCCGTCGTGCACGGCGGCCAGGTGGGTGCCGGGCAGGGCGAGCCGGTCGCGCCAGCGCTCCTCGCGGTCCCCGGTGCCCTGCCAGTCGGCGAGCCGGGAGCCGAAGGCGTACGGGGCGTCGGCGAGGGCGGCCAGGCGCAGGCCGCGCCACAGCCGCCAGTCCTGCGGGGTGAGCGTGCGCAGTTCGGTCATGCGGGCAGGTTGCCGCCGGGCGGGACCCGACGGCAACCCGTTTACGGCCCGGGGGCCGCGCTTCGGCCTGCTCAGCGGGTGCCGAGCAGGTGGTCCATGGCGAGCTGGTCCAGCTGCTCGAAGGCGGACCCGCGGGTGGCGACGGCGTCGGCGTCGAACTCCTCGTAGGCGCCGCGGTCGGCGAGCAGGTCGGCCAGGCTCTCGCCCGCACCGAGGGTCGGCTGCGCCAGCTGGTCCAGGCGGGAGGCCTTCAGCGCCTCCTGCACGGCCGAGTCGGCGCGGAACGCGGCGGCGCGCTCCTTGAGGATGAGGTAGTTGCGCATGCCGCCGGCGGCGGACGCCCACACACCGTCCATGTCCTCGGTCCGCGGGGGCTTGAAGTCGAAGTGGCGCGGGCCCTCGTAACCGGCCGTCTCCAGCAGGTCGACCAGCCAGAACGCGGAGCGCAGGTCGCCGGCGCCGAAGCGCAGGTCCTGGTCGTACTTGATGCCGGTCTGGCCGTTGAGGTCGATGTGGAAGAGCTTGCCGTGCCACAGCGCCTGGGCGATGCCGTGCGGGAAGTTCAGCCCGGCCATCTGCTCGTGGCCGACCTCGGGGTTGAGGCCGACGAGCTCGGGGTGGGCCAGCTCGTTGATGAACGCCAGCGCGTGGCCGATGGTCGGCAGCAGGATGTCGCCGCGCGGCTCGTTCGGCTTGGGCTCGATGGCGAAGCGGATGTCGTAGCCCTGCTCGATGACGTACTCGCCGAGGAGGTCGAACGCCTCCTTGAAGCGGTCGAGGGCGACCCGCACGTCCTTGGCGGCACCGGACTCGGCGCCCTCGCGGCCGCCCCAGGCGACATAGACCTTGGCGCCGAGCTCGGCGGCGAGGTCGATGTTGCGGATGGTCTTGCGGAGTGCGAAGCGCCGCACCTCGCGGTCGTTCGCGGTGAAGCCGCCGTCCTTGAAGACCGGGTGCGTGAAGAGGTTGGTGGTGGCCATCGGCACCTTCAGGCCGGTGGCGTCCAGGGCCTGGCGGAAGCGCTTGATGTGGCCCTCACGCGCGGTGTCGTCCGAGCCGAAGGGGATCAGGTCGTCGTCGTGGAAGGTGACGCCGTACGCACCGAGCTCGGCCAGCTTGTTGACGCTCTCGACGGGGTCGAGGGCGGGGCGGGTCGCCTCGCCGAAGGGGTCGCGACCCTGCCAGCCGACGGTCCAGAGACCGAAGGTGAACTTGTCGTCGGGGGTGGGGGTGAAACTCATCGCGGCGGCTCCTATTCGTAAGACCGTTGAACAAATTAATATGCGAACGCCGCTTTGTGAAGGGAGCCGCAGCATGAGCCGCGACATGGCGCACGGAACGATCGCACTGGGTGTGGACAGCTCCACGCAGTCCACCAAGGTGCTGGCAGTCGAGGTGGAGACCGGAAAAGTGCTGGCCAGGGGCCAGGCACGGCATGTGGTGAGCGAGGGCGAGGGACGCGAGACCGACCCCGAGGTGTGGTGGACGGCACTCGGCGAGGCACTGGCCCAGCTGGGCCCGTACGCCGCCGAGGCCGGCGCGATCTCCGTCGGCGGGCAGCAGCACGGCCTGGTCGTGCTGGACGCGGACGGGAAGCCGGTGCGGCCCGCGCTGCTCTGGAACGACGTGCGCTCCGCGCCCCAGGCCGCCGCCCTGGTCGAGAAGCACGGCGCCGCCTGGTGGGCGGAGCGCTTCGGCAGCGTGCCCGGCACGAGCTTCACCGTCACCAAGTGGGCGTGGCTGGCCGAGCACGAGCCGGAGGCCGCCAAGGCCGCGGCGGCGGTGCGGCTGCCCCACGACTTCCTCACCGAGCGGCTGAGCGGCGCCGCCGTCACCGACCGGGGCGACGCCTCCGGCACCGGCTGGTGGGCCACCGACACCGAGGCGTACGACGAGGCGATGCTCGCCTCGATCGGCCTGGACCCGGCCCTGCTGCCCCGCGTCCTGGGCCCCGGCGAGCGGGCCGGCGCCGTCCTGCCGGGCCTGCCGCTGCGCGAGGGCGCCCTGGTCGCCGCGGGTACCGGCGACAACGCCGGCGCCGCCCTCGGCCTCGGCCTCGCCCCGGGGCAGCCGGCGCTCAGCCTCGGCACCTCCGGCACCGTCTACACGCCCTCGGCGGCCCGTCCCGCCGACCCGACGGGCATCGTGGCCGGCTTCGCCGGCGGCCACGGCGGCTGGCTGCCGCTGGCCTGCACCCTGAACTGCACGCTCGCGGTCGACAAGGTCGCGGCGCTGCTCTCCCTGGACCGGGAGGCCGTCGCCCCGGGCGGTTCCCCCGTGCTGCTGCCGTTCCTCGACGGCGAGCGCACGCCCAACCTGCCGTACGCCTCCGGCTTGCTGACCGGACTGCGGCACGACACCACGCCGGGGCAGATCCTCCAGGCCGCCTACGACGGCGCCGCGTACGCCCTGCTCAGCGCGCTCGACCAGGTGCTCGCGGTCGACGGCACCGCCTCCGACGCGCCCCTGCTGCTGATCGGCGGCGGCGCGCGCGGCACCGCCTGGCGGGAGACGGTGCGGCGGCTGTCCGGCCGCGCGGTGCGCGTCCCGGTGGCCGACGAGCTCGTCGCCCTCGGCGCGGCGGCCCAGGCGGCGGCCCTGCTGACGGGCGAGACCCCGCAGGAGATCGCCCGCCGCTGGAACACCGCCGAGGGCCCGTCGTACGACCCGGTCCCGCGCGACGAGGAGACCCTCGGCCGCATCGGGGCGGAGCTGTCGCGGGCCTTCGGCGTGAAATAGGCGCTCCCCGGCGGCGGCGCGGCCGCCGGGTGCGGCCCGCGCGGAATGCCGTCCGCGCGGGCCGCACCGGGGCGGGAGACCGCCCGCCACCCGGTACGGTCTTGACAACCGTGCTTGCCGGAACGGCAAATGGAGTCATGACGGACGACGACATACCCGGCGTGCTGTCCGGCGTCGGACCGCGGCTGCGGGCGCTGCGGCGCGAACGGGGCGCCACCCTGGCGCAGATCGGCGAGCGGACCGGCATCTCGTCGAGCACGCT
Source organism: Streptomyces sp. NPDC088732 (assembly GCF_044751205.1). Taxonomy (NCBI): domain Bacteria; kingdom Bacillati; phylum Actinomycetota; class Actinomycetes; order Kitasatosporales; family Streptomycetaceae; genus Streptomyces; species Streptomyces sp. NPDC088732. Next base: position 235,119 of record NZ_JBIVLI010000004.1, on the reverse strand, counting down.
GTCGCGGCTGGAGTCCGGGCAGCGCAAACCGACGCTGGAGCTGCTGCTGCCGCTGGCGAAGACGTACGGCGTGCCGCTGGACGAGCTGGTGGGAGCGCCGCCGACCGGGGACCCGCGCGTCCATCCGCGCCCCGTCACCCGGCACGGGAAGACCTTCGTGCCGCTCACCCGCTATCTGGGCGGGCTGCACGCGTACAAGATGATCATCCAGGCGCCCCAGGACCCGGCGGTCCGGCCCGAGCAGGGGCAGCACGAGGGGTACGAGTGGGTCTACGTGCTGTCCGGACGGCTGCGGCTGACCCTCGGCGACCACGATCTCGTGCTCACCGCGGGTGAGGCCGCCGAGTTCGACACCCGCACCCCGCACGGCTTCGCCAACGCGGGACCGCAGCCCGTGGAGTTCCTGAGCCTCTTCGGGGCCCAGGGCGAGCGGATGCACCTGCGGGCCCGGCCGACGGGCGGTTGACCCGGCCGCAGGGCGTGCGAGGGTAGGACAGAACACCACCAATCAGACAGCAGGCATCGGACGAGAGGGGATCGGCACGTGGCGGAAGGCCCGGGATCGCAGGCGGGCGTGCGGAGGCGGAATCTGGCCCTCGTGGCCCATGCCGTGGCCGAGCACGGCGAGATGTCGCGCGCCGCGGTGGCCGCGGAGGTCGGCCTGACCCGCGCGACGGTCTCGACGCTCGTGGACGAGCTGCTGGCGACCGGGCTGCTGGTGGAGCTCGGCACGCAGCGCCCCGGCACGGTCGGCCGGCCCGGCACCGCGCTCGCCCTCAGCGACAGCGGCCCGGTGGGCCTGGGCGCCGAGGTCGGGGTCGACCACCTGGCGGTCTGCGCGATCGACCTGCGCGGCACGGTCCGCGCCCGGGCCCGCGTCGAGGCCGCCAACCGCGGCCGTCCGGCCCTCGAAGTGCTGCGCGAACTGGCCACGCTCGTCCGGGAGGTGACAGCCGAGGTCCACGACAGCGGGCTGTTCCCCGCCGGGCTCACGGTCGCCGTCCCCGGGCTGGTCGGGCGCGACCGGCGGGAGGTCACCCGCGCCCCCAACCTCGACTGGGAGGACGTGCCGGCCGCACAGTACTTCGACGCGCTCACCCCCACCCCGACCCTGATCGACAACGAGGCCAACCTCGGCGCCCTGGCCGAGCTGTGGCTCGGCGGCCACGAGGGCGTCACGGACTTCGTGCACGTCTCGGCGGAGATCGGCATCGGCGCCGCGCTCGTGATCGACGGCCGGCTCTTCCGCGGCGCCCGCGGCTTCGCCGGTGAGCTGGGTCACGTACCGGTGTTCCCCAACGGCCCCCACTGCTCCTGCGGCTCCCGGGGCTGCCTGGAGCAGTACGCGGGCGAGGAGGCGGTGCTGCGGGCCGCCGGGATCGGCCCCGACCGGCTGGACGCCCTCAAGGCCCTGCACACCGCCGCCGCCGGCAACGACGCCGCGGCGCTCAAGGCGCTGGCCGCCGCCGGCCAGGCGTTCGGCATCGCCCTCAGCGGCGCGGTGAACCTGCTGGACCCGCAGGCCGTCGTGCTGGGCGGCACCCTGGCCGCGCTCGCCCCCTGGCTGCGCGGGGCGCTGGTGCGGGAGCTGGACCGGCGCGTGACGGACCGCCAATGGCCCGCGGACGCGGTCCTGGTGTCCCGGCTGGGGCGCGAGGGCGTCCTGCTGGGCGCGGCGTACAGCGTCGTGCGCGACCTCCTCGACGACCCTCAGCAATTGCGAACCCCCTAGACACCGCTGGCCGTTACGATGCGCATCCGCGCCGCACGGGGAGGCGGCGCGGATCGTTTCCGTCCCGGGGGGATTCCCGTGCTCGTGCTGTGCATCCTGTTGCTGATCGCGGCCGTCGTGCTGTTCTTCGTCGGCCGCGGCCGCACCGGGGGCTGGAAACTGGGCGCCGCCCTCAGCGCGCTCGCCGGCGTACTGGCCGGCGTCTTCGCCTGCGTCCACGTCGTCAGCGCCTACGAGGTCGGCGTGCCCGTGACCTTCGGCAAAGTCGGCTCGCCGCTGACCTCCGGCGTCCACTTCACGTCGCCGTTCACCGACATCACCGCCTTCTCCACCCGCCCCGCGGACCTCAACCTCTACGACAAGGACGTCGTCGAGGTCCGTTCCTCGCAGGGCGGTGTGCTGTACGCGGACGTCACCGTGAAGTGGGCCGTGGTGCCCGCCAAGGCCGTCGGCCTCTACCGGCTGGCGGGCAACGAGGAGGCCATCCAGGAGCGCCTGGTGGTGCCGGACAGCCGCGAGATCATCCGCAACGTCTTCGCCAAGCACACCAGCGAGGAGGGCTACGCCTCCGCCCGCGAGGAGATCGGCGGGGAGATCGACGCCCTGATCAAGGAGCGCCTCGCGCCGCGCGGCATCGACATCACCGCCGTCAACCTGCGCAATGTGCGGCCGTCCGACCAGCTGCAGACGCAGATCGACAAGAAGATCCAGCAGGAGCAGGACACCGAGCGCGCGGTCGAGGCGGCCCGCACGGCCAAGGCCGAGGCCGAGCGCAAGCGGATCGAGGCGGAGGGCATCGCCCGCGCCAACCGGATCATCGCGGGCTCGCTCAGCGACAAGGTGCTCTACAACCAGTGCCTGGACGCCTACAAGGAGGCCGCCAAGGCCCACCCCGTCTACGCGGTCCCCTGCGGCACGAACAGCAGCGGCACCCCGGTCATCGTGGACGGCTCCAAGGACTGACCGACCCGGCATGCACAGGGGCCCGGAACCGTCTGGTTCCGGGCCCCTGTGGCGCCCTGGCGAGTGAGCCAAAGGGGCGCGCGCCTGTCGAAAGGGAGTGGGGGCACCTCCCAGCGGTAGCTGGGGGCGCGGAGGTCCCGAGGAACGAGGGACCGAGCACGATCGACCGTCGACAGGCGCAACAGGCGCCCCGGAGGCGAACCGAGCCCTTAAGACGAAAAAATCAGACCGCGCTGCCGGCCTTCCAGTCGGCCCAGCTCAGGTTCCAGCCGTTGAGGCCGTTCGCCGGGTCGACCGTCTTGTCCTTGGAGTTCTTCACGATCACCACGTCGCCGATGATCGAGTGGGTGAAGAACCAGTACGCGTCGGTGCTGGTGTCCTTCGCGCCCTTGGTGTCGTTCAGGCCCACGCAGCCGTGGCTGGTGTTGACGTGGCCGAAGACCCCGTCCGAGCCCCAGTAGTTGCCGTGGATGAAGGTGCCGGACGTGGTCAGGCGGATGGCGTGCGGCACGTCCTTGATGTCGTACTCGCCCTTGCCGTCGTCGTCGGTGAAGCCGACGGTCGCCCCGTTCATCCGGGTCTCGGTGAACTTCTCGGACATCACCATCTGGCCGTTGTAGGTGGTGTGCTCGTCCGAGCCCGCCGAGATCGGGATGTTCTTGATGACCTGGCCGTCGCGGACGACCTTCATCTGGTGGGTCGAGGCGTCGACCGTGGAGACCTGGCTGCGACCGATCTTGAACGAGACGGTCTTCTGCTGGACGCCGTAGACACCGCTGGCGCCCTGGACGCCGTCCAGGTTCAGCTTGACCGTGACCGTGGAGCCGGCGGTCCAGTAGTTCTGGGGGCGGAAGTCCAGGCGGGTGGAGTTGAACCAGTGGCCGACGACCTGCTGGCCGCTGCTGGAGGTGACCGTGATCCCGGTCTGGACGGCCTTCTTGTCGGTGATGGCCTTGTTGAAGTTGATCGACACCGGCATGCCCACGCCGACGGTCTGGCCGTTCTCGGGGGTGTAGTACCCGATGAAGCTGTGCGCGGCGGAGACGGTGGTGAAGGTCGAGTTCTCCGTGGCCTTGCGGCCCTTCGTGTCCTCCGCCTTCGCGACGATCGAGTACTTGGTGGCGCGCTCCAGCGGCGCGTTCGGCGCCCAGCTCGTGCCGTCGGCGGAGATCGTTCCCTCGACCTCCTTGCCGTCGGCGACCGAGGTCATCGTCACGGCGCTGAGCTTGCCCTCGGTGACGGCGACCTTGGAGCCGGAGTTGATGCTGACGTTGTCGGCACCGGCCTTGGGGGTGATGGCTATTCGGGCGTCGGAGGCGTCCTTGGCCGCCGCGTCGTCCACCGACGCCTGGGACTTGACGGTGTTGTCGGTGCCGGCGTCCGCCTTGTCTCCCCCGCAGGCGGTCAGCGTGATCGCGCCGACGGCCAGCAGAGCAATCGCTGCCAGCTCAGCCCCCCGCTTGCGGGTGGGGCGCGGGTCGTTGGCTGTGCCGGTCTCGGCGCGCTTCACACGAATCTCCAATGTCTTCGGTACGCGATCCCCCAGCCCGCGGCTACGCAAGCCGCGGACCTCATTCGAGCGTCGGTCGTACTCTCGGGAACTGCCAGGGTCTTAGGTCCGTTCCTCCATGCCGCAGAGTGTGGGGAACAACACGATCGCGTTGTCCGCAGCAGCTCATACGGAACCCCGGACCCAATGATGGGCCCGGGGCCTGTGAGTCACGTACAGGGGATGACGCGTTCAGCGGCCGCCCGGTTCCTTCCCTTCCGCAACTCGGTCACCGTCTGCCTCCTCGGCGTCGTCGGCGTCGTCGGCGGATGTCTCGTCGTCGTAGAGGTCCCACTCATCGGAGTCGGGGTCGTACTCCGTGTGAGCGCAGGACCAGGACGCCTGGACCATATCGACTCCCGGCACGCCCGTGACCAGGTCGAACGGATCGACCAGGTACGCCAGCGCCTCGGACTCGTCCTGGCGGACCGAGGACTCCGCGTGCTGCCGCTCGTCCTCCGGCATGTACTCGTCGCCGCCGAGCTGGTCGAGCGCGGCATCCGTCAGCTCGTCGGGCCCCGTGATCTCCAGGACCAGCTCGACCTGGAGCCGCACGTAACGCGGCCCGCTCTCCCCGATGGGGATGTCAGTAGTGCTCATGTGACGGAGCGTATGCTCGCGCGGCCCGCCGCGGGGGGAGGCACCCGGATCCGGCCGGGAGGATACCCGCCGGAGCGGCACGGAGGTTGCGGAAGGGTGTGTTCCAGGTTCGAACTTCCCTCCGCACCCCTTGTCTCACTAACATCGGGCTCCACGGTCAAGTCACCGCATCCGCTGGGGGATCCATTGACCTCGTACCGCTCTCCCGCTTACGTCGCCGTCGCCTCGGCGGCCGTGCTCGGCGCGCTCTACTTCGTGCCGAACGCGTCCGCCAATCCGGAGCACACGACGACGACGGCTGCCGAGGTGTCCACGGCGACCTCCACCACCGCGTCCGGCGGTGACGGGGAACAGCAGCTCGCGGACACCGGCAGTGTCGACACCACGCCGTACCTGATCGGCGGCACCGCGTTCCTCGGCATGGGCGCGGCGCTCGTCCTCAATGCGAGCCGCCGCGCCCGCGCCTACTGACCGGCAGGTCTCAGGCCAGCGGCCCGGTCGCCGACTCGGCCGCCGCCACCAGGGCGCCGCTGCGGACGAACTCGTACGCGGCCGCCAGGTCCGGGGCCAGGAAGCGGTCCGGGCCCGGGCCGGTCACATCCGCCTCACGCGCGGCCTTCAGCACCGCCTGTGACGCGGGCGCCGGCACCAGGACCTCGCTGCCCTGCACGCGCATCTCGATCGCCCGGGACGCGGCGACCAGTTCGATCGCCACGATGCGGGTCAGGTTGTCCACCGCCTGCCGCAGCTTCCGCGCGGCCGACCAGCCCATCGAGACGTGGTCCTCCTGCATCGCCGAGGAGGGGATGGAGTCCACCGAGGCGGGCACCGCGAGCCGCTTGTTCTCGCTGACGAGCGCGGCCTGCGTGTACTGAGCGATCATCAGGCCCGAGTCCACACCCGGGTCGTCGGCCAGGAAGGCGGGCAGGCCGTGCGAACGGCTCTTGTCCAGCAGCCGGTCGGTGCGCCGTTCCGCTATCGAGCCGAGGTCCGCGGCGGCGATGGCCAGGAAGTCCAGCACGTAGGCCACGGGAGCGCCGTGGAAGTTGCCGTTGGACTCCAGCCGCCCCTCGGAGCCCTCGTCCCCGAACAGCACCACGGGGTTGTCGACGGCCGAGGCCAGCTCGCGCTCGGCGACGGTCAGCGCGTGCGCCACGGTGTCGCGGCCCGCGCCGGCCACCTGCGGGGCGCAGCGGATCGAGTACGCGTCCTGCACGCGCGGCGCGTCGTCCTGGTGGTGCCCGGTGAGCCCGGAACCGGCCAGCACACGGCGCATGTTGGAGGCGCTGGCGGCCTGGCCCGGGTGCGGACGGATGGCGTGCAGTTCGGGGGCGAGCACCTTGTCGGTGCCGAGCAGCGCCTCCAGGGACAGCGCGGCGGTGACGTCGGCGGAGGTGAACAGCAGACGCAGGTCGTCGAGGGCCATCACGAGCATGCCGAGCATGCCGTCGGTGCCGTTGATGAGGGCCAGGCCCTCCTTCTCGCGCAGTTCGACGGGCTCGATGCCGTGCGCGGCCAGCAGCTCGGGAACCGGGCGCACGACGCCGTCGGGGCCCTCCGCCTCGCCCTCGCCCATGAGCACCAGCGCGCAGTGCGCGAGCGGGGCCAGGTCGCCGGAGCAGCCCAGCGAGCCGAACTCGTGGACGACGGGGGTGATGCCCGCGTTGAGCAGGGCGGCCATCGTCTCGGCGACGACGGGGCGCACACCGGTCCGGCCGGAGGCGAGCGTCTTCAGCCGCAGGAACATCAGCGCGCGGACGACCTCGCGCTCCACGCGCGGGCCCATGCCGGCCGCATGCGAGCGCACCAGGCTGCGCTGGAGCTGGGCGCGCAGCTCAGGGCTGATGTGCCGCACGGCCAGCGCGCCGAAGCCGGTGGACACGCCGTAGACCGGCTCCGGCTTCGCCGCCAGCGCGTCCACGACGTCGCGCGCCGCGGCGATCCCGGCCAGCGCCTCCGCCGACAGCTCCACGCGCGCGCCACCGCGGGCGACAGCCAGCACATCCTCCACCGCGGCCCCGTGGGCCCCGATCACCACGTTATGCATACCCATATTCACGCACCCTACGGACTGAATCCCAACCTGTCACGCGTCCGGTTTCCGACCCTACGCGGGGGGCCGCGGGCCCCCACGACCCGGCCTGCGGCACCGCACCCGCACAGGCCCACCCCCGGGCGGGAACGACCTGCCCGTCCGAGCCCACGAGCACCCCGCACGGCGCCGACGACCACAGCAGCCGCGAGAGGCACCGACCCGTCCGCGCAAGCCGAAGCTGCCGGCCACGGCTGCGCACCCCGCACGACGGCGACCGCGGAACAACCCCCATCGCAGCCGGGACGGCACGGGCACGCCGCCCACCACAGACCACGCGCACCGCGCGCACCGCGGCGACCAACCGGCCAAGCCCTCGCGCCCGCGCAAGCCCCTCAACGCACTCCGCACGACGGCGACCAACACCCGCAGCGTCGGAACAACCCCCGCCGCAACCGGGACCGCGACCCCCCTGCGCGACCCCGCGGCCACCCCGCACACCGGCGACGAACCGCCCGAGCCGCCGCCCCGCGCGGGCCCCGGACACACCGCACCAACAGCCGGAACAGCGCAAGGCTCCAACCCGCCCGCACGAGCCCGGCTTCCGCCGCCCACCACAGACCACGCACACCGCCGCGGCACCCCGCACGCCGGCAACCAACGCACCGCAGCGCGGGAAGAACCCCGCCGCAGCCGGGACGGCCCAGGTACCGGCCCGCGCGCGCGAGCCCGGCTTCCGGCGCAAGCCGTAACCGCCGACGGCCGACGCAGCGCAGTCGGGACCCCGCGGGCCGCGGCCCGCCTAGTCCCGGCCGCGGAAGCGGCGGCGTTCCACGTCGTGGCCCGCGGGCTGGTCGGCGAGGCGGACGACCGGGTCCTCCGGTGCGCCGCGGCCCGCGACGACCGGCTCAATGGAGTGCAGGGCCTTCGCCCGGTACTGGGCGGCGTCCGCCAGCCGGAACAGCCGCCGGGCCGAGGTGACCGGCCCGATCTCGGCGTCCGTCGAGGCCACCCCCACGGCGACCCCGTCGCCCAGTCCCAGCCATTTGGTCCGCACGCACAGCTCCTCGGCGACCCGGACCACGTCCTCGGCCCCGTGCCCCACCGACAGCAGGCAGAACTCGTCGCCTCCCAGCCGGGCCACCAGGCTCTCCTCCAGCGCCGCGCCGCACAGCGAGAGCACCGAGCCGAAGCCGACCAGCAGGCGGTCGCCGACCGCGTGCCCGAGCTGGTCGTTGACCCGTTTGAGGCCGTTGAGGTCGCAGACCACGAGGCTGACGGGGGTCCCGTCGGCGCGGTGCCGCTCCAGGGCCTCCTCGAGGCGCTGGTCCACCGCGCGCCGGTTGGCCAGTCCGGTCAGCGGGTCGGTGAAGGCCAGCCGCCGCACCTCCGCCAGCCGCTCGGTCTGCGCGATCCCGGCGGCGGTGAGCGCCGCCAGGACGGTGGCGAACTCGGTGTCGTCCCGGTCGAAGACCGGCCGACCGGCCGCCCGGGCGACGTAGAGCTCGCCCCAGGCGAGCCCGTGCAGCAGGATCGGCGCGATCACGCACGAGGAGCGGCCGCGCCGGCGCAGCATGGCGACCCGCTGGTGGCAGTAGGCGCCGGTACGGTCGCCCGCGGGGCCGTCCGCGGTCTCGACCCAGGCGTGCGGCTCGCCGCCCTCGGTCCACCGGCCGTGCAGGAACTCCACGATCTCGGGGAAGTCGGCGACCGAGTAGACCTCCTCGTCGGGCTGCGCCTCCTCGTCGGGCGCGAGGTCGCCGTCGTTGACCAGGACCCGCAGCCGTCCGCGGTCGCGTTCCCAGCGGGAGACCGCCGCCATGGTGCCGCCGAGGGCGACCCGGGCGGCGGTGGCGGCGGCGACGACCGCTTCCATCGGCGACTTCGCCGCGGCCACTGCCCGCGCCAGCTCGGCGACGGCGCGCAGTCGCACGTCCCCGCCGCCGGTGCCGTTCATGCGCCCGTCTCCTGTCGCCGCACACTTTTTACCAGTTTGCGACGTTTACCGGATCATGCGCGCTCCGGGCCCGCCCGGCACGGCCGTTTCCCGCGCCAATCACTCCCCCGGCCACACCGGGTCGCGCTTCTCGTTGAACGCCGCCACGCCCTCCGCCCGGTCCCCGGAGAAGGCGACCGTGCGCCAGGCCGCGTCCTCCACGTCCAGGCCGGTGCGCAGGTCCGTGCCCTGGCCGAGGCGCAGCGCCCGCTTGGCGGCCCACAGCCCGACCGGGGAGTTCCTGGCCATCCGGGCGGCCAACGCCAGCGCCTCCGTACCGTCCTGGCCCTCCTCGGCGAGGACGTCGATCAGGCCCAGCCCGAGCGCCTCCGCCGCGGGCACCCGCCGCCCCGTGAAGATCAGCTGCGCCGCACGGGCGGCGCCCACCCGGCGCGGGAGCAGCTGCGTGCCGCCGCCTCCGGGGATCACGCCGACCGAGACCTCGGGCAGCCCGACGACGGCCGTCGGGTCCGCCACGATCACGTCGCAGGCCAGCGCCAGTTCGTAGCCGCCGCCGAGTGCGAAGCCGTGCACCGCGGCCACCGAGGGCATCGGCAGCTCCAGTACGGCGGTGTAGGCGGCCCGGGTGTGCGGGCGCTGCTTCATCAGGTCGGCGTCGGAGAAGGAGTTGCGCTCCTTGAGGTCGGCGCCGACGCAGAAGGCCCGCTCATGGGTGGAGCTCAGCACGGCGACGCTCACCGAACGGTCGGCCGCCAGGGCCGCGCACGCCTCGGCGATCCCTCGCGCCATGTCCGTGGAGACGGCGTTCATCGCCTTCGGCCGGTCGAGCACCAGCTCGGCGACCCGACCCGCGTCACCGTGCCGGCGGACCGCCACCCACTCACCAAACCGCTGCTCGGACATTGCCCACGCACCCCTTCGGGTCGGCCGTTAACGATCGTGAACCAACCCGAGCAGGGTAGGGCGCCGGACCCGCGGGCGAAAGCGTCCCCGGCCCGCTCAGCCGCCGCGGCGGCTCAGCAGCCAGGGCTCCACGACGCCCAGACCGCGCACCGGCCGCCGCCACATCGGCTGCAGCGCGAAGCGGTACTTCTCGTCCGACCCGGGCTCGATCTCCGCCTCCGACTCGGGCGCCTCGCCGCCGGCGACCAGCGCCTGCGCGAGCTCCCCGTCGACGAGCACCGCGTCGCGGGGCGCTATCGAGGTCAGCCGGCTCGCCAGGTTCACCGTGGTGCCGAAGACGTCGCCCATCCGCGTGGTGACCGTGCCGAAGGCGATGCCCACGCGGAGCGCGGGCATCGTCTCGTCGCCGTTCATCGTCTCGATCAGCCGCATGCCGATCTCGGCGGCGGTGCCCGGGTCGTCGGCGATGAACAGCACTTCGTCGCCGAGGGTCTTGACCAGCCGCCCGCCGTGGGCGGCGACCTGGTCGGCGGCCGTGGTCTCGAAGGCCTCGACCAGTTCGCCGAGTTCCTCCTCCTCCAGCCGCCGGGTCAGCCGGGTGAAGCCGACGAGGTCGGCGAAGCCGACGGCGAGCCGGCGGTCCACGGCCTCCTCGTCGTCGGAGCGCACGACCCGGCTGGTGGCGGCGGCCAGCTGGCGCCGCCAGACGTACGTCAGGAACTCCTCCAGCTCCGGCAGCAGCAGTTCGACCAGCGGGTAGGCGACCTCGGCCCGGGTCAGGCCGGGCTCGGGCGGCTCGGTCAGCTCCTCCAGGAAGGAGTCGGTCTGCCACTCGGCGAGCCGCGCGGTGGTCTGGCCCGTGGAGCGGGCCACTTGGATGGCGGTGTTCTCGCTGATCAGGCCGGCCTCCACCAGGCCCGCCAGGCGGCGCAGCGCGAGCACGTCGGCCTCGGTCAGGGCCCGTGCCTGGCCGATGTCGGCGAAGCCCATGGCGCGCCAGAAGCGCGCCGCGAGGTCCATGGAGACACCGGCGCTGCGGGCCGCCTGGAACGGCGTGTAGAGCCGTTCCGCGCCCATGATCAGCGCCTCCAGGCGGAGCGCGATGGGGTCCTCGTCCGGACCGGGGGTCCCGGCCCCGGGATCGTCCTGCGGCTCGGCGTCCGGCTCGTCCTCGGGTGCGGTGCCCTCGGGCCCGCTGCCCGGCTCCCGGTCCGGTCCGTCGTGCGACGGGAGGTCGCTCGCGTCGTCCACGCTCACCGCCCGCCCCCTCCAGGGTCCCTGCGCTCCGGCCCCTCCGCACACCTGTTGTATGGCGGCTGCCGCACCAACCATACGACAGGTGTGGCCTGGCTCACTCTCCCGCCGGCCGCACATGGACGACGTCGCCCGCGGCCACCGCCTGCTCGCCCGTACCGGTGGCGACGACCAGGCGTCCGTCCTCGTCCACGGCGACCGCGCGGCCGGTCACCTCGGCCCCGCCGGGGAGCATCGCGCGCACCGTGCGGCCCAGGGTCGTGCAGCCGGCCGCGTACGCCTGCTGGAGCCGCGAGGCGGCCGGATCGCCCTCCGCGGCCAGCCACTCGCCGTACCAGTCGGCCAGCGAGCGCAGCACGGCGCGCAGCAGCGGATCGCGGTCGGCGACCTTGGCCCCGGCGAGCGCCAGCGACCCGGCGGTGGGCACCGGCAGCTCGTCCTCGCGCAGGGTGACATTGAGCCCGATGCCGAGGACGACGGCGTCGTCGCCCACCCGCTCGGCGAGGATGCCGCCGGTCTTGCGCTCCTCGCCCCCGACGGTCACCAGGACGTCGTTGGGCCACTTCAGGCCCGTGTCGACGCCCGCCGTGCGCGCGACGGCGGTCGCCGTGGCGACCCCGGCGAGCAGCGGCAGCCAGCCCCAGCGGTGGGCGGGGGCGGCGGACGGCCGCAGCAGGACGGAGAAGAACAGTCCGGAGCGGGCCGGCGCCTGCCACTGGCGGTCCAGCCGGCCGCGGCCCGCCGTCTGCTCCTCGGCGACCAGCACCGCGCCCTCGGGCGCGCCCTCGCGGGCGCGGGCGCCCAGGTCGCTGTTGGTGGAGCCGGTGGCCTCGACGAGGTCGAGGGAGGTCCACCGGCTGTCCGGGGTGACGATCGCCTTGCGCAGGGCCGTCACGTTCAGCGGCGGGCGGTCGAGGTCGGACCAGCGGTTCGATGTCATGTGCCCCAGCCTAGGAGCAGGGGTGTGGCCAACGCCGCACTGACCGGGCAGCATCCACGCGGTTACGCTACGGAAACAGAATTACTCGCCAGTCACGTCACACCCTCAGACCGACCCGACGGGAACAGGAGAGCCGCCTCCCATGGCTGAGCCGGAGTACGACATCCACACGACCGCGGGGAAACTCGCGGACCTGCGCCGCCGCACCGAGGAGGCGACCCACGCAGGCTCGGCGCGCGCGGTGGAGAAGCAGCATGCGAAGGGCAAGCTGACGGCCCGTGAGCGCATCGAACTGCTGCTGGACGACAACTCGTTCGTGGAGCTCGACGAACTCGCGCGGCACCGCTCGACCAACTTCGGCCTGGAGAAGAACCGCCCGTACGGGGACGGCGTCGTCACCGGCTACGGCACCGTCGACGGGCGCCCGGTCGCGGTGTTCTCGCAGGACTTCACGGTGTTCGGCGGGGCGCTCGGCGAGGTCTTCGGCGAGAAGATCGTGAAGGTCATGGACTGGGCGCTGAAGACCGGCTGCCCGGTCATCGGCATCAACGACTCCGGCGGCGCCCGTATCCAGGAGGGCGTGACCTCGCTCGGCCTGTACGGCGAGATCTTCCGCCGCAACACCCACGCCTCCGGTGTGATCCCGCAGATCTCGCTGATCATGGGCCCGTGCGCGGGCGGCGCGGTGTACTCCCCCGCCATTACCGACTTCGTGGTGATGGTCGACCAGACCTCGCACATGTTCATCACGGGCCCCGACGTCATCAAGACCGTCACCGGCGAGGACGTCGGCTTCGAGGAGCTCGGCGGCGCCCGCTCGCACAACTCGGTCTCGGGCAACGCGCACCACATGGCGGGCGACGAGAAGGACGCGATCGAGTACGTCAAGGCGCTGCTGTCGTACCTGCCGTCCAACAACCTCCAGGAGGCCCCGGCCTACCCGCAGGAGGCGGACCTGGAGGTCGGCGCCGAGGACCTGGAGCTCGACGCGCTGATCCCGGACTCGGCGAACCAGCCGTACGACATGCACCAGGTCATCGAGCACGTCCTGGACGACGGCGAGTTCCTGGAGACCCAGGCGATGTTCGCCCCGAACATCGTCACCGGCTTCGGCCGCATCGAGGGCAGCCCGGTCGGCGTCGTCGCCAACCAGCCGATGCAGTTCGCCGGCTGCCTGGACATCAACGCCGGCGAGAAGGCGGCGCGCTTCGTCCGCACCTGCGACAGCTTCAACGTCCCGGTCATCACCTTCGTCGACGTCCCCGGCTTCCTGCCGGGCACCGACCAGGAGTGGAACGGCATCATCCGGCGCGGCGCCAAGCTGATCTACGCGTACGCCGAGGCCACCGTGCCGCTGATCACCGTCATCACCCGCAAGGCGTTCGGCGGCGCCTACGACGTCATGGGCTCCAAGCACCTGGGCGCCGACCTCAACCTAGCCTGGCCGACCGCCCAGATCGCCGTCATGGGCGCCCAGGGCGCGGTCAACATCCTGCACCGCCGCACGCTCGCCGAGGCCGGTACGCCGGAGGAGGCGGAGTCGCTGCGCGCGGAACTGATGCGGGAGTACGAGGACACGCTGCTGAACCCGTACGTCGCGGCCGAACGCGGCTACGTCGACGCGGTGATCATGCCCTCGGAGACCCGCGTGCACCTGGTGAAGGGGCTGCGGACGCTGCGCAACAAGCGCGAGAGCCTGCCGCCGAAGAAGCACGGCAACATCCCGCTGTAAGGAGTGTGCCCACGATGATGATCAAGGTCGAACGGGGCAACCCGACCCCGGAGGAACTGGCGGCCGTCGTCGCCCTGGTCCAGGCGCGGGCCGCAGCCGCGCCCGGCGCCGCCGACGGCCCGCGATCCGCCGACGAGTGGGCCGACCCCGCGCGCAACGTGCCGTCCAGGGCGCTCCGCCCGGCTCCCGCCGCCTGGCGCGCCACCTACTGGCCGCACTGAGCCGGGCACCGCGTCCGCGCGTGCCGTCCGCGGCTGAGTATCCGTACTCAGGCGCGGGCGGCCGCACGCGGCGCACCCTGGACGGATGCTGTGGTCCGAACCGTCCGACGAACCCCCCGAGGAGATGCGGCAGGCCCAGGCGATGATGCGCCGGGCGATGCTCGTGATCGCCGTCGCCGTCCCCGTCATCACGGCCCTGGTGGCCTGGCGCTGCTGACTACGATGACGGCATGACCGACAGCCGCAGCGCCCGCACCCGACCGCTCGTCCTCGCCTCGGCCTCCCCGGCCCGGCTCGGACTGCTCAAGGACGCCGGACTCGACCCGCGGGTCGTCGTCAGCGGCGTCGACGAGGAGGCGGTCACCGCCGGCAGCCCCGCCGAACTCGCCCTGGTGCTGGCCGAGGCCAAGGCCGCCGCGGTCGCCGCGGGACTCTCCGGCGACGAGGTCGTCATCGGCTGCGACTCCGTCCTCGACCTGGACGGCCAGGCCCTCGGCAAGCCCTCCGACGCGGAGGACGCCACCGCGCGCTGGAAGGCCATGCGCGGCCGCTCCGGCGTGCTCCGCACCGGACACTGCGTCATCGACCTGTCCCAGGGCGGCCGCCGGGTCTCGGCCACCGGCTCCACCACGGTCCGCTTCGGCACCCCGGACGACGACGAGATCGCCGCCTACGTCGCCTCCGGCGAGCCGCTCAAGGTGGCGGGGGCGTTCACCCTCGACGGGCGCTCGGCACCGTTCGTCGACGGCATCGACGGCGACTCCGGCAATGTCATCGGGCTGTCGCTGCCGCTGCTGCGCCGGCTCTTCGCGGAGCTCGGTCTGCGCATCACCGACTTCTGGGTCTGAGACCCGGCCTCAACGGCCCTCAGATCGCGACCGGTGCCACGGGAGGCGGCGGCGGGGCGCCCCGTCCGGCTTCCCGGCGACCGGGACCGCCGGGGTGTCGCCATCGGCGTGCAGCACCAGGCTGAGCACCTCCAGCCCTCGGGCAGCCCGGTCAGCGCATCCCCGACTTCTGGGTCCGAGCACCAAGGTCAGCTGCCGCCGGCGGCCCTCAGACCGCGGCCAGGACCGTGGGGGCGGCGCCATCGGCGACCGGCAGACCGGCGCCGGCGCCACGGGAGACGCCGGCGGGGCACCCCGTCCGGCTTCCCGGCGGCCGGGACCGCCGGGGCGACGCCATCGGCGTGCAGCACCAGGCTGAGCACCACCAGCCCTCGGGCAGCCCGCTCCGCGCACTGAGCCCAAAGGTCAGCTGCCGCCAGAGGCCCTCAGACCGCGGCCCGTGCCACGGAAGGCCGCGGGGAGGCGCCCGGTCCGGCTTCCCGGCGACCGGGGCGACGCCATCGGCGTGCAGGACCGGGCGAGCCCTGAGGTCGGCTGCCGCCGGCGGCCGTCAGACCGCGGCCGGCGCCACGGGAGGCGACGGGGGCGTGCCCCCGTCCGGCTTCCCGGCGACCGGGACCGCCGGGGTGTCGCCATCGGCGTACAGCACCAGGCTGAGCACCACCAGCCCCATGATCACCACCATCCCCACGAACGCCGCCCAGCCCACCGGCGCGGCCAGGCCGGCGGCGAGCACGCCGTGGGTGACGGCGCAGACGATCAGCAGGACGCGGCCCAGGCGCCGGGGGGCGCGGTCCCGGAGCGCGGCACGGGCGAGGACGACCGCGCAGCCGATGAGGAAGAGCGCCATCACCACGCCGGCCGCCCACGCCCCGGCCGCCATGGCACGGGGCGCCAGGCCGCCGAGCGACATCTGCTGGTGCTCCACGGCGATGCCCATCACCCAGTTGACGACGGCGAAGCCGAACGCCTCCAGGACGAGCACTACGGCCGCTGTCGCGGCGACACTCCTGCGCACTGCGCGCCCCCTGTCCCCGACCGGATTACCGCCGGTATCACGTAGGGCGCACGCTACTAACGGGTAGGTGTCGCGGCAAGGGTTTCGTCACCGCCACCCGTATGGGGCGCCGCTCCGGCAAAGTTTTCCCCGGGCCTTCGTGGAGTTCCCACAAAACCAACACCCCGTCGGCCACGGTGGAGACAGGTGACCCGGCCCACACCCCAGGGCCTCAAGCACCGGGATGAAGAGGGATTTACCGTGGAAAGCCACGGCATACCAGCCCCCCGCGGGGACCCGTGTCACCCTCCGTGTGGGCAAGCTCACCCCCAGGGGCGCCTCGGCACGAAGTGTCGCCAGTACCTAAACTCTGCTTGTTTCAAGGAGGGAGCCATCGTGCGCAAGGTCCTCATCGCCAACCGCGGTGAAATCGCAGTCCGCGTCGCCCGTGCCTGCCGGGATGCCGGGATCGCCAGTGTGGCCGTCTACGCGGAGCCGGACCGGGACGCGCTGCATGTGCGCGTGGCCGATGAGGCGTACGCGCTGGGCGGTGACACTCCGGCCACCAGTTACCTGGACATCTCCAAGGTGCTGGCGGCCGCAGCCGAAGCCGGGGCGGACGCCGTCCACCCGGGGTACGGCTTCCTGTCGGAGAACGCCGACTTCGCGCAGGCCGTGCTCGACGCCGGCCTGACCTGGATCGGCCCGCCGCCGCAGGCCATCCGCGACCTGGGTGACAAGGTCGCCGCCCGGCACATCGCGCAGCGCGCCGGTGCGCCGCTGGTGGCCGGCACTCCCGACCCGGTCTCCGGGTCGGAGGAGGTCGTGGCGTTCGCGCGCGAGAACGGCCTGCCGATCGCCATCAAGGCCGCCTTCGGCGGCGGCGGACGCGGCCTGAAGGTCGCCCGCACGCTGGAGGAGGTCCCGGAGCTCTACGACTCCGCGGTGCGCGAGGCCGTCGCCGCCTTCGGGCGCGGCGAGTGCTTCGTCGAGCGCTACCTGGACAAGCCCCGGCACGTGGAGACCCAGTGCCTGGCCGACCAGCACGGCAACGTGGTCGTGGTCTCCACCCGTGACTGCTCGCTCCAGCGCCGCCACCAGAAGCTCGTGGAGGAGGCGCCCGCGCCCTTCCTGACCCCGGAGCAGAACGAGCAGCTCTACCGCGCCTCCAAGGCCATCCTCAAGGAGGCCGGCTACGTCGGCGCGGGCACCTGCGAGTTCCTGGTCGGCACCGACGGCACGATCTCCTTCCTGGAGGTCAACACCCGCCTCCAGGTCGAGCACCCGGTCACCGAGGAGGTCACCGGCATCGACCTGGTCCGCGAGATGTTCCGGATCGCCGACGGCGAGGAGCTCGGCTACGACGACCCGCCGATGCGCGGTCACTCCTTCGAGTTCCGCATCAACGGCGAGGACCCGGGCCGCAACTTCCTGCCGGCCCCCGGCACGGTCACCCGGTTCGACACCCCGTCCGGCCCGGGTGTGCGCCTGGACGCCGGCGTGGAGGCCGGCAGTGTCATCGGCCCCGCCTGGGACTCACTGCTGGCCAAGCTGATCGTCACCGGTGCCACCCGGCAGCAGGCGCTGCAGCGCGCCGCGCGTGCCCTGGCCGAGTTCCAGGTCGAGGGCATGGCCACCGCCATCCCGTTCCACCGCGCGGTGGTCGCCGACCCGGCGTTCGCACCCGAGGTGCACGGCGGGAAGGGCCCGTTCACGGTCCACACCCGGTGGATCGAGACCGAGTTCGCCAACGAGATCCCGCCCTTCACCGCCGTCGGCGACGGTGAGGAGTCCGACGAGTCGGGCCGCGAGACCGTGGTGGTCGAGGTCGGCGGCAAGCGCCTGGAGGTCTCCCTCCCGGCCTCGCTGGGCATGACCCTGGCCCGTACGGCGGCCGCCGGCGGCGCGCGTCCCAAGCGGCGCACCGCGAAGAAGGCGGGCTCCGCCGCCTCCGGCGACAGCCTGGCCTCGCCGATGCAGGGCACCATCGTGAAGGTGGCCGTGGAGGAGGGCCAGGAGGTCAAGGAGGGCGACCTGGTCGTCGTCCTGGAGGCGATGAAGATGGAGCAGCCGCTCAACGCGCACCGCTCCGGCACCATCAAGGGCCTGACCGCCGAGGTCGGCTCCTCCGTCTCCTCCGGCGCGCTGATCTGCGAGATCAAGGACTGATCCACGTCTGCGGCGGCACAGCGCCGCACGCACGGCACCGCACGCGGGCCCCGGCCGAGGATCGGCCGGGGCCCGCGGTGGTCAGCGGCGGCGCGGTGCCAGGTCCGCGATCCGGGCGGCCTGCTGCTCCCCGGCCAGTTGGGCGGTGCGCAGCGGCGACATGCTGCCCGCCACGCCTCCGGCCGACTGCCCGGCGGCCCGGGCGCGCGGCTCCCCGGGCGGGGCCGCGCTGCCGGCGGAGTAGCCCGGCTGCGGGTGCTGGTGGCGGCGGGGACCCGGCACGGGCGGCATCTCCCGCCGCTGCCGCCCGTGGGGCATCCCGCCGTCCACACCGTCGGTCGACGCCACCGCGACCTGCACACCGCGGTCGGCCAGCGCCTGGAGTTCGGTCGCCGCGCGGTCGTCGCCCGCGGGCGGCGCGTCGGTGACCAGATGGGTGATCAGGTCCGTGGGCACGGTCTGGAACATGGTGTCGGTGCCCAGCTTGGTGTGGTCGGCCAGCACCACGACTTCCGCGGCCGCCTGGACCAGTGCCCGGTCGACGCTCGCGGAGAGCATGTTCGAGGTGGACAGGCCGCGTTCGGCGGTGAGGCCGGCCCCGGACAGGAACGCCCGGGAGACCCGCAGCCCCTGCAGGGACTGCTCGGCGCCGCTGCCGACCAGCGCGTAGTTGGACCCGCGGAGCGTGCCGCCGGTCATGACGACCTCGACCCGGTTGGCATGCGCCAACGCCTGCGCCACGAGCAGGGAGTTGGTCACGACGGTCAGCCCCGGCACCCGGGCGAGCCGGCGTGCCAGCTCCTGGGTGGTGGTACCGGCACCGACGACAATGGCCTCGCCCTCCTCGACGAGACCGGCCGCGAGATCGGCGATCGCCGTCTTCTCCGCGGTCGATAGATGGGATTTCTGCGGGAAGCCGGACTCCCTGGTGAAGCCCCCCGGCAGCACCGCACCGCCGTGCCGGCGGTCGAGCAGTCCTTCTGCCTCCAGCGCCCGCACGTCACGCCGTACGGTCACTTCCGAGGTCTGGACGACGCGGGCGAGCTCACGGAGGGAAACGGCTCCGTTGGCGCGCACCATTTCGAGGATCAGTTGGCGACGTTCTGCTGCGAACACGAAACTGACAGTAACGCCAATGACCGTCTGCTATCAGCAGTTTGCACCGATTAACAGAAGTTGTTCGTGAAGTCGGACGTCGCGTGCTATACGGAAAGCTGCGGCCCCGCGCCCCGCGGTTACAGCTCCCCGGCGGCCTTCCGGGTGGCCAACTGGCGTGCGGCCTCCGCGATCGAGCCCGACAGCGACGGATAGACCGTGAAGGTGTTCGCCATCTGCTCGACGGTCAGATTGTTGTCGACCGCGATCGAGATGGGGTGGATCAGCTCGCTCGCGCGCAGCGACACGACCACGCCGCCGACCACGATCCCGGTGCCCGGACGGCAGAAGAGCTTCACGAAGCCGTCCCGGATGCCCTGCATCTTCGCCCGCGGGTTGCGCAGCAGCGGCAGCTTCAGGACGCGGGCGTCGATGATGCCGGCGTCGACGTCGGACTGCGTGTAGCCGACCGTCGCGATCTCGGGGTCGGTGAAGACGTTCGAGGAGACCGCCTTGAGGTTGAGCGGGCCGACCGTCTCGCCGAGGAAGTGGTACATCGCGATCCGGCCCTGCATGGCGGCGACCGACGCGAGCGCGAAGATGCCCGTGACGTCACCGGCCGCGTACACGCCCGGGGCGGAGGTGCGGGAGACCTTGTCGGTCCAGATGTGGCCGGACTCCTTCAGCTTGACCCCGGCGCCCTCCAGGCCCATGTCGGAGCTGTTGGGTATGGCGCCGACCGCCATGAGGCAGTGGCTGCCGGTGATGACCCGGCCGTCGGAGAGCGTGACCTCGACGCGGTCGCCCACCCGCTTGGCGGACTCGGCGCGGGAGCGGGCCATGACGTTCATGCCGCGGCGGCGGAAGACGTCCTCCAGGACGGCGGCGGCGTCCGGGTCCTCGCCGGGCAGGACGCGGTCGCGGGAGGAGACGAGCGTCACCTTGGAGCCGAGCGCCTGGTACGCGCCGGCGAACTCGGCGCCGGTCACGCCGGAGCCGACCACGATGAGCTCCTCGGGGAGCTCGTCCAGGTCGTACACCTGCGTCCAGTTGAGGATGCGCTCGCCGTCCGGCAGCGCGTCGGGGAGCTCGCGGGGGCGACCGCCGGTGGCGATCAGCACGGCGTCGGCGGTGAGGGTCTCGGTCGTGCCGTCGGCGGCCGCCACGACGACCTTGCGGGAGCCGTCGATGGCCTGCATGCCCTCGAGCCGCCCTCGGCCGCGCATGACCCGGGCGCCGGCGCGGGTGACGGAGGCGGCGATGTCGTGCGACTGGGCGAGCGCGAGGCGCTTCACCCGCCGGTTGACCTTGCCGAGGTCGACGCCGACGACGCGGGCCGCCTGCTCGACGTGCGGCGTGTCGTCCGCCACGATGATGCCCAGTTCCTCGTACGAGGAGTCGAAGGTGGTCATCACCTCGGCCGTCGCGATCAGGGTCTTCGACGGCACGCAGTCGGTGAGCACCGACGCCCCGCCCAGGCCGTCGCAGTCGACGACGGTCACCTCCGCGCCCAGCTGGCTGGCCACGAGGGCCGCTTCGTATCCGCCGGGTCCGCCACCAATGATCACGATCCGAGTCACGTACCCCATTGTCCCGCACGCGCCAAGTGATCACCTACGGGGCCCCGCGGCCCGGCCGTCGTGGGCGGGTGGGCGGGGTCCCTCTGTCGTACTCTCGTCACCATGTCGCTCTACGCCGCGTACGCCGGCAACCTCGACGCGCGGCTGATGACCCGCCGCGCCCCGCACTCGCCGCTGCGCGGAACCGGCTGGCTCGACGGCTGGCGCCTGACCTTCGGCGGCGAGCAGATGGGCTGGGAGGGGGCGATCGCCACTCTGGTGGAGGACCCGCTGCACCAGGTCTTCGTCGGGCTGTACGACATCGCCCCGGTCGACGACGAGTCGCTGGACCGCTGGGAGGGCGTCCCGCTCGGCATCTACCGCCGCCACCAGGTCCGGGCGCACACCCTCGACGGCGACGTGACGGCGTGGATCTACGTCCTCAACGACTACGAGGGCGGCCTCCCCTCCGCCCGCTACCTGGGCGAGATGGCCGACGCGGCCGAGTCCGCGGGCGCCCCGCACGACTACGTCATGGAACTGCGCAAGCGCCCCTGCTGACCGCGGGGCACGCCCCGGACCGGGCGGCGGGCGGAGATGAACACTGGGTGATGCGCGGGGAAAGCGCTCACCACCGGACTCCCCGGACGGCACAATGGGACCGTCAATCGTCGGATCCTCCGAAGTTTCGCAGACCGTGACCTGAGACGTCTACGCGCGTAGGAGATAACCGGCTACCCTCATCGGCGTGAACTCTTCCGCACATCCCAACGCAGCCCGCACTCCGCAGGGCGACCCGTACGCCGCCGCCACGGAGGCCGCCGCTCGCCTGCGCGAGCTCACCGGCGACGAGACCCACGACGTCGCCCTGGTGATGGGCTCCGGCTGGGTGCCGGCCGCCGACCGGCTCGGAGAGGCCGAGTACGAGTTCGCGATCACCGAGCTGCCGGGCTTCCCGCCGCCCGCCGTCGCCGGGCACTCCGGCAAGGTGCGCTCGGTGCGGATGGGCGACCGGCGCGCGCTGGTGTTCCTGGGCCGCAACCACTACTACGAGGGCCACGGCGTGGCCACCGTGGTGCACGGTGTGCGCACCGCCGTCGCCGCCGGCTGCAAGACCGTCGTGCTCACCAACGGCTGCGGCGGGCTGCGCCCCGACTACCGGCCCGGCCAGGCCGTGCTGATCAGCGACCACATCAACATGACGGCCACCTCGCCGATCGTGGGCGCCAACTTCGTGGACCTCACCGACCTGTACTCGCCGCGGCTGCGCGCGCTGTGCAAGGAGGTCGACCCCTCCCTGGAGGAGGGCGTCTACGTCCAGCTCCCCGGCCCGCACTACGAGACGCCCGCCGAGATCAACATGGTCCGCACCATCGGCGGCGACCTGGTCGGCATGTCCACCACGCTGGAGGCCATCGCGGCCCGCGAGGCGGGGGCCGAGGTGCTCGGCATCTCCCTGGTCACCAACCTGGCCGCGGGCATGACCGGCGAACCCCTCAACCACGAGGAGGTCCTGGAGGCCGGCCGCGACTCCGCCGCCCGCATGGGCGCCCTCCTCGCCCAGGTGCTGGAGCGGATCTGACCGTCCGGCGGGACCCCGACCGGCACAGGGCGGAACCCGGGCACCGCCGCCCCGCCCGCCCGTGCGCGCCGTGGGCGCCCGGTTCACCTGGTTAGGGAACCGGCGGGCGCGGGGAGGTTACCCCGGTAACTCACTGGTCCCCCGGCACGCGCCGCCCCCACCCGGCCCCCGGCCCCCGGTCGGCCCCGGCACGCCGGTCCCGGGACCGGCCGCCGCGGCGGCGGAGGCGGCACCGACGACCGAGACATCGCAGGAGCATGACGTGGCAAGCGCAAGCAACAGCGCAGAGCAGCTGATCCGGCAGGCCCGTACCTGGCTGGCCGAGGACCCCGACCCGGACACCCGGGACGAACTGGAGGTGCTGCTCGCCTCCGCCGAGGCCGGTGACCGGGCCGCGGCGGACGACCTGGCGGACCGGTTCGCGGGCACCTTGCAGTTCGGCACCGCCGGTCTGCGCGGCGAGATCGGCGCGGGTCCGATGCGGATGAACCGCTCGGTCGTCATCCGCGCGGCCGCGGGCCTGGCCGCGTACCTCAAGGCGCACGGCCAGGGCGACGGACTGGTCGTCGTCGGCTACGACGCCCGCCACAAGTCGTACGACTTCGCGCGCGACACGGCCGCCGTCATGGTCGGCGCCGGGCTGCGCGCCGCCTTGCTGTCCCGGCCGCTGCCCACGCCCGTGCTCGCCTTCGCCGTACGCCATCTCGGCGCGGCCGCGGGCGTCATGGTGACCGCGAGCCACAACCCGCCCCAGGACAACGGCTACAAGGTCTACCTCGGCGACGGCTCGCAGATCGTGCCGCCCGCCGACTCCGGCATCGCCGCCGAGATCGCCGCGATCGGCCCGCTCGCGGACGTGCCGCCGGCCGGTGACGGCTGGCAGGTCTACGGCGACGAGGTCGTCGAGGCCTATCTGGAGCGCGTCGCCTCGGTGGTGGACCGGCACTCCCCGCGGGACCTGTCCGTGGTCTACACCCCCCTGCACGGCGTCGGCCGCTCCACGCTGACCGCCGCCTTCGCGCGGGCCGGTTTCGCCGCCCCCCACGTCGTCGCGGAACAGGCCGAGCCCGACCCGGACTTCCCGACGGTCGCCTTCCCCAACCCCGAGGAGCCGGGGGCGATGGACCTGGCCTTCGCCGCCGCCCGCGCGCTCGCGCCGGGCGTCGACACCGACATCGTCATCGCCAACGACCCCGACGCGGACCGCTGCGCCGTCGCCGTCCCGGACCGCGGCACGGAGGCCGGCTGGCGGATGCTGCGCGGCGACGAGGTGGGCGCCCTGCTCGCCACGCATCTGGTGCACCAGCGCGCCACCGGGACCTTCGCGGCGAGCATCGTCTCCTCCTCGCTGCTGTCCCGCATCGCCGCCCGGGCGGGCCTGGACTACGCCGACACCCTGACCGGCTTCAAGTGGATCTCCCGCGTGGAGGGCCTGCGTTACGGCTACGAGGAGGCCCTCGGCTACTGCGTGGACCCCGGGGGCGTCCGTGACAAGGACGGCATCAGCGCGGCCCTGGCCGTCGCCGAACTCGCCGCCGAGCTCAAGGCCAAGGGCCGCACCCTCTCCGACCTCCTGGACGACATCGCCCTGGAGTACGGCCTGCACGCCACCGACCAGCTCTCGGTGCGGGTCGCCGACCTCGGCCTCATCGGCGAGGCCATGACGCGGCTGCGGGAGCGGCCGCCGACCTCGCTGGCGGGGCTGGCCGTGACGACCGCCGAGGACCTCACCCGGGGCACCGAGGACCTGCCCCCGACGGACGGCCTGCGCTACCACCTGGCCGGCGCCGGTCCCGTCGAGGCGGCCCGGGTCATCGTCCGCCCGAGCGGCACGGAACCCAAGCTCAAGTGCTACCTGGAGGTCGTCCTCCCGGTCCCCGGCGGCGCCGAGACCCTCGCGGCCACCCGCACGCGGGCGGCGGAGGTCCTGGCCGCGCTCAAGTCCGACCTCGCGGCGGCCGCGGGCATCTGACCCACCCGTCCGCTGACGGAGCGACACGGCCGCGCTCCGTCAGCGGCGCTCGGTGGCCCGCGGGTGTCCCGCACCCGCGAAGGTGATCCAGCACGTGTCGTGCGCCGTGTCCACCAGGTACCAGACGCGACCGCCGCCGGTGACTTCGATCTGCCATTGCTCGCAGGTCCGCCCTCTGTGGGTGCCGTGCGCCAGGCTGCCCTTGAGCCGATGGTGCCGGGATGTCTCCACGACCGGGCGGGGGTTCGTGCGCATCGTCAGCCACGCACGGTACGTGTTTCCAGGGGCCTGCCCGGCAAGGTTCTCCCATCCCTTGGCCGAGGCCGCGTCCGCGAAGCGGACCTCCCACTGACCCTCCGGCGCCGGAGGCGCCGTTCGGTCGCCCGGCCGGCCGTCACACCGTGTCCCGCGGATCGGGTACCGCGCCGTAGTCCTCGTCGTGGTCCCTGGTGAGCGCGGCCAGCAGTTCGGGATCGGAGTGGGCCTCGGCCGTGTGCTGCCAGGCGACGAGCACCTGGGCGACGGATGCACTGTTCCCCAGGGCATCCGCGGCACGCATGGTGTCGACCAGTTCGACGGCGAAGGCGTGGACATCGGGCTCGGGCAGGAAGCGCACCCAGGGAAACGCGTCAGGAAGCAGGTCGAGCAGGAGTTCCATGCTGCCGGGCTCCCGCCGCGCGATCGCGGCGAGCATGCGTGTGGCGGCGGACACCACGGTCTGGTCCTGCTCCGCCCGGGCCGCGGTGGTGAGGACCAGGTCCTCTCCATCCCTGCGGTGCAAGAGCAACCGGGGCGATTCCTTCAGCCGGGCGAGAGTCTGCTTGTTCTTGTTCACCAGCTCGGAGAAATTCACGGCGCCGGTCTCGGTAGGCATGTTTTTGAAAGTACTTCGAAAGTGACGATGCCGCCATCCCCCGAACGGGCGACGCACGCCGTCCCGGCGCGTCAGCGGAGCGGCTGGGCCCCTATAACGGAGAGCAGACGCAACTTCTCGTGGCTCTCGGTGCCGGGGATGGCCGTGTAGACGAGCAGTGAGTGGGCCTGTTCGGGATCGACCAGGCGCTGGCACGTGAGATCGAGGGGGCCGACCTCGGGGTGCACGAAGCGTTTCACCTCGTGGGCGCGTACGCCGATCTCGTGTTTGTCCCACGCCCGGCGGAACTCCTCGCTGCTGCCCAGGAGCAGGTCGGCCAGTTGCGCCGCGCGCGAGCCGGGCCCGCGGAGGGTGACGACCTCGCGCAGTCCCGAGGCGTACATGCGCGTGAGGAAGGCGTGTTCCTCCGGCGCGTAGCGCTGGCGTGCCGAGGGATCGGTGAACCACCGGAACCCGGAGCTGCGGGCCGGTCCGGTGTAGCGGGTCATGTCCCCGGACAGCGCGACGCTCATCGGGGTCTGCCGCAAGGTCTCGCCGAGCTCCGTGGCGATCTCCGCGGGGGTGTCGCTGAGGCGGTCGAGGATGCGCAGCAGGCCCGGGCTGATGTGCTCGCTGATCCCGCTGGGGTCCGGCGGCCGCTGTCCCGCGAGGCGGAAGAGGTGGTCGCGCTCGGCGAGCGAGAGATGCAGCCCCAGGGCCATCGAGGCGAGCATCTGGCTCGACGGCTGGGGCCCGCGCTCGCGTTCGAGACGGGAGTAGTAGTCGGTCGACATGTGGCAGAGCGCCGCGACCTCCTCCCGCCGCAGACCGCTCGTACGGCGCCGGGAGCCGCGTGGAAGGCCGACGTCCTCGGGTTGCAGCGACTCCCGGCGCTTGCGGAGGAACGCGGCCAGCCCGACGCGATCGATCATGGTCTCCCTCTCCCCGGTCCTGTGCCGTCCTTTCTACCGGCCGCGTCCGGCTGGAGCCACGGACCGGCGATCCCCCTCTCCCGCAGAAACGGAAGGGTGCATTCCCTTTTTCCGTATCCATGGATGGGCAGTCCCTGGAACGAGGTCGCGGTGTCCCCGAGTGTTGTTCCGGAAACAACGACCCAAGGAGTGCATCGTGGCTCGTCGCGAGATCGACATCACCATTCCGGACCTTTCCGGAAAGCGCGCCCTCGTCACCGGCGCCAGCGACGGAATGGGCCGGGAAATAGCCGCGCGGCTCGCCGCCGCGGGAGCGGAGGTCCTCATGCCGGTCCGCAATCCCGCCAAGGGCGAGAAAGCGATCCGGGAGATCCGGCACAGCGTTCCCGGGGCGAAGGTCTCCCTGCGCGTCCTCGACCTGGCCTCGCTCGATTCCGTCGCGGCCCTCGGCGACACCCTCCGGCAAGAGGGCCGGCCCCTCCACATCCTCGTCAACAACGCCGGCGTGATGGTCCCCCCGGCCCGGCAGGCCACGGCCGAGGGCCACGAGCTGCAGTTCGGCACCAACCACCTGGGCCACTTCGCGCTCGTGGGCCACCTCCTCCCGCTGCTGCGGGCCGGCCGCGCCCGCGTCACCTCGCAGGTCAGCATCGCCGCGCGCAGCGGCTCCATCAACTGGGACGACCTCAACTGGGAGCGCGGGTACGACAAGCAGCGCGCCTACGTCCAGTCCAAGATCGCCTTCGGGCTCTTCGGCATCGAACTGCAACGCCGCAGCGAGGCGAACGGCTGGGGCATCACCAGCAACCTCTCCCACCCCGGTGTCGCCCCCACGAGCCTGCTCGCCGCCCGCCCGGAACTGGGCCGCCCCAAGGACACACCCGCGGTCCGCCTCATCCGGGCGCTCTCGGCGAGCGGCATCCTCGTCGGCACCGTCGCCACGGCGAAACTGCCCGCATTGATGGCGGCGACCGATCCGGCCGCGAAGGCCGGCGCACTCTACGGGCCCAGCGGCCCCGGCAACCTGGGCGGGCCGCCCGCCGAGCAGCGGATGTACTCCCCGCTGAGCGGCGCGACCGACGCCGAACGCCAGCGGCTGTGGGACGTCTCCGAGCGGCTCACAGGGACCACCGTCTGATCCCCGCGCCCACGCGCATCACTTTCCCGTGAAATGGCGGACCCTGCGAAAGTCCGGATTCCACTTGGACGTCCTGTCTTCGAAATCCAGCGACAAGGAGTTCAGAGGTGAACGTCGTATCTCGCGCGGTCCTGGGACTGGGCGTACAGACGGAGCCGGCTCATTCGCGCCTGAGGTAGCTGAAGCCCGTATTCGGGCCGACGCAGGACTGGAGGGTCAGGTCGCCCCAGTAGAGGCCGTGGGAGGGGGTGCCGCGGCCGGGCTCGGTGTGGTGGGCGTAGACGCGGTACGTGAAGGTGCCGCGCGGGGTCGTGGCGGTGACGGCCGTGCCGATCGGCAGGGTGGCGAACCGCTGGAAGCCGCAGTAGTCGTGGCCCACGACGACGGCGGTGCGCAGGGCGTATCCGTCCTCGCTGCCGAGTTCGGGACCGTCCCACTGGACGGCGTCACGGCAGGCGTCCACGGTCTCCTGGTCGCCGCGGACGACCTGGGCCGACCAGTCGCCGATGTGGAGGGCGGTGACCGCGTCCGGTACCGGCGAGGAGGGCACCGGGGAGGCGGCCCGTGACGACGGCGGCGGCGAGGACGCCGGGGCGGTGGGCGTGGCCCGCGGGGTCGGCGGCGCGGACGGGGAGGGGGGCGCCGTGCGCGACAGATCCGGGAGTCCGGGCCGCGGCGACGCGGTGGTCGCGCCCGCGGACGGCGGGACCGGCGGGTGGGTCCGCGGCGGTGCCGACGGGGGGCGCCGGGGGGCCGCGGCGCGCGACGCCGTGCTGGTGACGGCCGGCGTGACCGGGGCAGCGGACGCCGACGGCGTCCGCGATCGGGTGGGGCTCGCGACGGGGACCGGCTCCGGCCCCGCGAGCGGTTCACCGGCCGGGGCCGGGGCGCCGCAGCCCGCGAGGGCCGCGCACGCCACCAGGCCCGCAACGGTCGCGGCCGCCCGGATGCCTCTCATCGCGCACCTCCGTTCGGACACCGATCGACTACCCGAAACGGCCGTTGACGTAATCCGTGGTGCGCTGGTCCTGCGGGTTGTTGAACATCGCGTCCGTGGCGCCGTGTTCGACGATGACACCCGGGGTGCCCTGCTCGGCGAGGAAGAACGCGCACTGGTCGGAGACGCGCGCGGCCTGCTGCATGTTGTGGGTGACGATGACGATGGTGACCTCGTGGGAGAGCTCGTGGATCGTCTCCTCGATGCGCCGGGTGGAGGTCGGGTCCAGGGCGGAGCACGGCTCGTCCATCAGCAGCACCCGGGGCCGCACCGCCAGCGAGCGGGCGATGCACAGGCGCTGCTGCTGGCCGCCGGAGAGGGCGCCGCCGGGCTGCCGGAGGCGATCCCGGACCTCCTTCCACAGGCCGGCCTTGGTCAGGCACTCCTCGACCAGGGCGTCCTTGTCCTGGCGGGCGGCCTTGATGCCGCCCATCTTGAGGCCGGCGACCACGTTGTCGTAGATCGACATCGCCGGGAAGGGGTTCGGCTTCTGGAAGACCATGCCGATCTGGCGGCGGGCCTGGGTGATGCGGCGCCCGCGGTCGTAGATGTCGTCGCCGTCGAGCAGCACCCGGCCGGCCAGCGACGCGGAGCCGACCAGCTCGTGCATGCGGTTGAGGATCCGCAGGAAGGTGGACTTGCCGCAACCGGAGGGGCCGATGAGCGCGGTGACCTGGTGGGCGGGCATGGTGAGCGACACCTCGTCCAGGACCTTGTGGTCGCCGAACCACGCGGAGATCGCGTCGGCCTCCAGGGTGGCCGGGCTGCCGCTCGCCACGGCGGCCGGGGCGGCGACCGGGGGGATGCGCAGGGTTTCGCCGACAAGCGTGTCGGTGGGATCGGACATGACGTGGCTCCCAGTGGTTCAGGGGTCGGTCAGAGCAGGTTGGGCAGCAGACGGGCGGCGGCGCCCGAGACGGCGAGGCCGAGCGCGACCAGGACGGGTACACCGGCGATCCAGGTCTGCCAGCGTCCCCACACGCGATGGGCCCAGGTGGTGAGCAGCGCCGCGCCGAGCAGCGCCAGCGACCACAGGAAGACCGGGAGCCAGACCGAGTTCTCGCGGCCCAGGGCCTGCTCGGAGCCCTCGATCCAGCCGGCGGCCTGCGGACGCGGCGGGTTGGGCTGGACATCGCTCACCAGGTCGGCGTCGACGCGCAGGACGCCGGAGGGGGTGTAGGCGGGGCCCTCGGCGGTGATGAGGGTGAGCCGGCCCCGGCCCTGTTCGAGGACGGACGGCAGCGGGTCGCCCGCGCGGCGGAGGCCGGTCACCTCGTAGCGGGCCGTGCCCTGCCCGGTGGTCAGCTCGATCGCGGTGCCGGGGGCCAGCCGGTGCAGATCGTTGAACGGGCCGCCGTACCCCCACTGGCGGCCCATGATCACGCTGGTGCCCGCCTGCCCCGGCAGCGGGGTGTCACGGCGGTGCCCGGGACCCGCCATCAGCACGCCGGAGGTGGTGCCCTCCTCTACGACCTCGTCCAGACCGAGTTCCGGGATGCGCAGCAACGCGACGGGGGCGCCGGGTTCGAGCGGCTTGCCGTCGAAGGTCCGCTGGCCCACCGGGGCGGTGCCCAGGGCAAGTTGCCGGCGCAGCTCGTCGTACGCCGTCCGCTGGTCGCGGGCGTGCTGGAGATTGCCCACGAGGGTGAGGTCGGCGGCGAAGCCGAGCAGCAGCGCGGCGAGGACGCACAGGGCCGCCCCGGCGAACGCGAGGCCGGGGCGGGTGAGCGGTGGCCCGGCATCCGGCGGGCGCGCGGGCGCGGGCGCCACGACGGGCGGGGGCGGGGACAGCGTGGTCACGGGGTGCGCTCCCTGTGGAGTGGTGTGGGTGGAGAAACGGAAGCGCGGGCGGCGGGGTGGGGCCCGCCGCCCGTGCTCCGCGGGCCGTTACGAGCGGGGCGGGCCGAAGGTCAGCAGCTTCCTGCGGCCGCCGAGCCGTACGAAGGCGAAGCCGGCCGCGGCCAGGACGACGGCGCCCACGCCGGAGAACAGCGCGATCTGGCTTCCGGTGGAGGCGAGGCCGCCCTGAGGCGAGTTCCCGCCGGAGCCGCCGGAGCCGGAGCCGCCGCTGCTGCCGGTGCCTCCGGTGTCACCGCTGCCGCCGGAGTCACCCGCGGTGTCGCCGCCGCTGGTCCCGGACGTCGTGCCGGACGTGTCCGTCGCGGAGTCCGTGGGCGACGGGGAGTCGGTGGGGTCGTCGGTCGGATCGTCGGTGGGCGTCGTGGAGTCGGTGGGGCTCGGGGACCCGGACGGCGGCTCGGGGACCTTGAACGCCATCGTCGGGAACGTCGGGTCGCAGTTCGGGGTCCACACCCAGTTGTAGTTGGGGCTGGCGACCGCGTCCTCGGGAACCGTGAGCGCCTCCCAGGTCACCACGCCGCCGGCGTCCGCCGTCCTGTCGGGGAACGTGGCATCCGTGGGACCGGCGCCCAGATTCATGGTCAGTCCGTACGAGTCGCCGGCTGCGCATCCCCGGAGGATCAGCTTGACCGTCTGGCCGCGCTGGAGCTCCGAGCCCGGGGCGATCCGCTGACCGGCGTTGTCGAGCATCTCGGCCCGCGGCAACTGCACCGTCACGGTCCGGGCCTCGGACTCGGACGCCCCGAACTCGGCGGGGTTGTCCGGGGTGAACCGGGCGATGATCGAGTGGCCTCCGTCGGACAGCGTCGACGTCTTGAACTCGGCCTTCCCGGCGGCGACCTGGACCGGCGTCTGGTTCAGCGGTGTCCCACCGTCCAGGAAAGTCACCGTGCCGACTGCCTCCGCCGGCGTGACCGTTGCCGTGAGCGTCACCTCCTGGCCCGGCTCGGGCTGGCTGGGGCTGTACTCCGGCAACGCGACAGTGACGGCCGTGGCACCCTCTCCGACCACCCAGTCGTCGCCGGTGACGGTGATTTGCTGGGTCCAGTACGGAGAGTCCGGGTGGGTGCCCGAGAAATCGTCCATGCATTGCAGACGCAGCTCGTAGGTGCCGTCACCGCTGAAGATCTGCGACAGGTCGTGGACCGCCAGATCGGGGTTGTCCGCCGCGGCCAGCGAAATCGTCTTCGCCGAGTCGTAGGGCCGGTCCGCGTCGTTGTAGATGCCGTCTATCGCGCGGACCTCTGTGCCGTCCTTGACCACATTGAGAAAAAGGCCCCAGTTGAAGGGGAAGGTGATCACGCCACCGTTTCCGTCGTCGATGACGAAGTCGGGGCACGCGGCAGGTATGCCGATGGTGCTGCCGAGCGGCTCCGGATCGCTCAACTTGCCGCTGGGCGCCATGGTGAAAGTCCCGATGGACGCCGCCCGGGCGGGCTGGGACTGGGATGCGACCAGGGTCACGAGGCCCAGGGCGAGCAGGGCGCAGGCGGCCGCGATCGATGCCGCTCTTCGGAAGGGATGGAGCACTGTCATGGCGATTGCCCCCCGGGGGACGGTTGGTGGACGGATAGGGCGACAGCACGTGGGGCCGGGCACCTGGAGGGTGCCCGGCCGTCACGCGGGGATCAGAGGACGATCACGGGTCAGCTCTTGCCCGTGAGGGTGGTCGCACCGCAGTTGGGGATGGCGGCGAAGCCGTAGGTCGTGATGGTGGTGGTGTCCTGGCAGACATCCGCCGTGTCGCCCGGGACGCTCGACTTCACCACGAACGCCTCGTCGATCGCGGCCTCGTTGAGCCGGGAGGTCTGGACGACGTTGTAGACGTCACGGGTGAAGACGAAGCTCGGGTTGAGCGCGAGCGCGCTGCCGGAGCCGGTGGTGGGTGCCACACCCCCGATGTTGCGCAGACGCGACTCGCCGCGGCGGTTCGGGACGCCCGGGAGGCTCTTGCCCTGGGCGATCCACTGGGCGACGGAGTACGGCATGATCTGGTTGAGGTTGGTGATCGCCGTACCGTCGTGCTCCTGGATGGTGTCGACCAGGCCGCAGCTCGCCTTGGCCGCGGTGATCTGCGCCTCGGAGACACTGATGGACGACAGCCAGTACGACCGGGTGCCGGAGCCGGCCTGCGGCAGCAGCGGCTGCACCGTGTGCACGGCGCCCGCGGCATCCGTGTACTTGCAGGTGGTGTAGATGTCGTGCAGCTGCGTCGTCGTCAGAGACGGGTTGCTCGAGGTGCCGGGCGCCTGGGACCCGATGGTGCTGCCCAGGTCGGTGGCGTACGTGACCGCGTCCTTGGCGAACGGGATCCAGGTGAGGTCCGCGCTGCTGGTGTCGTTCGGCTGACGCGAGGAGCGGGCGAAGTCGAGGCAGACGCTCCCCCCGTTCGCGATGTCGGCGTTGAGCAGCTTGATGCCGTTCGAGGAGCCGTTCGCCTCCGCGCGGGTGAACGTGCATCCGGGGGTCGTCGCCGGGTTCTTGGTGGTGAACGGGTCGGCGGCGCCCGACTGGGCGACGGCGTCCCACGACGTGACGTAGTTCGCGCCGCCGGCGTTCACGACGACGCTGCCGTTGGCCAGACCGTTCATGACGTACTGCGTGGTGTCCGAACCGACACCCGCCAGCTGACGGATCGGGGCGTCCGCGGACGCGGGGGCGGCCAGGATGCCGACGCCGAGCGCCGCGGCGCCGAGGATCGCGGCGCCGACCTTGGCGCGAGACTTGACGTTCACTTCAGAACTCCTTGTTTCGGGATTTCGAAGACTGGACGTTCAAGCTGAATCCGGATTTCCGTGCTGCCGACCCGTCGGCCGGCCACCGCATACGCTTCCAAGTTTTTAATGCGGTGGCCACCAATTCCCATGGAGGAAAAGGTTACGGGCAAGCCTCCTAGGTGTCTCCTAGGGGGTCCGCCGTTGCGCAAAACGAAGAAACACCGGGCCTGTCAGAGCCGCCGCCCCACCGAGAACAAGAACGGCGAGAAGGACCCAGCGGATCACTCCGAGGGCTTCGCCGGGGGTAATACCGGATTTCGCGACATTCTGCTGCGGCACGGCGGAAGGAGGCGCGGATCCGGGCGCGGCGGCCGATGAATTCGACGGCACCGCGCCGGGGCCGCCGCCGGCGCCACCGGTGTCGCCCCCCGTTCCGCCCGAGGACGCTCCGCCGGCGCCCGTGCCGGAGGACGTTCCGCCTGTTCCGGCCCCGGATGCGGGACCGCCGGAGCCACCGCCGGAGTCACCGCCCCCGGGATCGCCCGGTGCCGGCCCACCGGTCGAAGGGCCGTCCGCGGGCGCTCCTCGTTCCAGGGCGTCGGCGGCAGCCTCGGCCTGCTGGCGGAGCTTCGTCGGCAACGGCGCGTAGCCGGGCGGAAGTTCGCCTGCCGACCGGCCCGGCGTCTGGCCCGGCCCCGCGGCGAACCTGATGAAATTCGCGTACGCCTTGCGGGCCTGCGCGTCCTGGTTCACCGAAGCGGCGGCGTAGGTCACCGCGGTCAACGGGTACGCCTGGCCCTTGGCCCGTGCCGGATCGGGCTTGAGCACGGCGGAGTTGTCCGGCCACGGTCGCATGGCATCGACGCCTGCCTGCAGCGTGCCGGCCGAGGGCCTGACGAAGTTTCCGTCCGCATTGCGCAGGGCCGCTGTCGGCAGTCCGTAACGCTCCGCGGACGCGGCATCGACGATCGCCATCACGGCATGGTGGCCCGGGAAGATCTCGTCGGCCTTGAGACCCCTGGCGTTGGTGGTGGAGCCCACATCCTGCTGGATGGTTCGGCCGTTGTGGCCCCGGCGGGTACGCAGGGCGCCGTCGTGCAGATCGGCCACGTACGGGGCGAGGTCGATGATTCCGTAGTCGGGCGGGTCCGGCGGGAGTCCGGCCAGGGCCGGGGCGCGCGTCTCGTCCACCTTGGGGAAGTTGTTCAGGGCCGTGTCCAGGCCCAGGTCCTTGAAATAGGGGTTCAATTTCATTCCCCAGGGGTCTTTCTTTCCGGCAAGGAAGTCCCGGGCGTCCTTGTCCGCCTGGAGCCAGTTCCAGATCATGCGCGCGGTGTCAGAATTCCCCTGCGGAACAATGAGGCTCATGGGCGTAATCTGACCAGGGAATTCCGGGTTCAGTTCCTTGAATTCCGGGTCCTGGGTCCAGTAATCAGGATTGCCTTTCACATGCCCCGGAACAGGGATGGCCCACGGCACGTCTCTCACATAGGAATGGGTGAGCATTTTGGCCACGAGCCGCGGTGTCAGATTCATGTCGCGCACCACGCCGGAAGGGCCTTCTATGAAGAAGGCGAACCCCAGACCGGACAACGCCACCGGAGCGTGCACGACGGATGGTCCGCCTGCCGGCTGAACCACCGGGTCGACGGTGACCCCCAGCCCGGGCGTCTGGGGCGTGGTGCTCAGTACCTCGCCCCTGGCGCTCTCCTCGTCCTCCCGGTTGAAGACGAACGTGCTCCCCGTGGACGAGCACAGCGTCGGCCCCCACGACGCGACCGCGTCGTCGGCCAGTTCGGAACCCGATACGGTTCGCTCCGCCTGGCCCACCTGGCAGAACGAGCCGATCGGCTGGAAGTCCAGGCGGAAGACGATCCGCTGGGCCCAGTTCGTCGCGGACAGCGGCGAGGTGTCGAGCTTGTTGCCCGCGCCCCTGTCACTGCCGTCCGCGTCGTAAGTGCCGCGCGGCACGACGACCAGCCAGCAGGAACGCGGAGTGACGGCAGCGCCGGGCGGCGCCGTGTTCGCACCGCAGCCGAGATGGTCGGCCTGGCTCCCGTCCTGTACTTCGAATCCCACTTCACCCGTGCCGTTGCCGAAGATCCGGCCGGCTATCTGCTCGTTGGTGTCCAACGGCCCGAAGTACGTGTAGTCCGTGGAGGACGTGGTGGGCGCCCCGTGGACGGGACGGAAGGGCACGAAGTTGTTGGTGCCGGGGTACTGCGTCTCCCCGGGATCGCCGACGCCGGACCCGGTGCTGGCGACCCGCCGGCTACTGGTCATGATGCCGGGAAGCGGAACTCCTGTGGCGCCGAATTCGCACTGCTCTCGCGCGGGCCCGGCCGGATCGTCGCCCCAGCACTGCATGATCTGCAGGAAGTTGGTGTTGAACTGGGTGTCCGACTCCGTCGGCGTCCCGCCTTCCCAGCTGACCCGCACGCTCTGGGAGCGCAGGTCCTTGGTCTGGTGGACGGTCACCTTCAGGTGGGAGAAGTCGTTGTACGTGCCCTTGGTCCCCGTCTTCGTCACCGCGGAGGACTCCGCGCCGGCGTCCGCGGCGGCGGCGGTGCCGGTGGGCGGCAGCGGGACCAGGGCCACCACGAGGGCGGCCAGCAGCGAGCCCACGGCCAGGAGGATGCGCGGCCGGGGCCGGTTCAGTGCGGTCCTCATGCCGAGCCGCCGTTCCGGCGGGCCCGGTTGGCCATCACGCGGGCGACGAGTGGTGGTCCGACGACGACACCGAGCAGCAGCACGGCCGACAGTGCCATCAGTGCGGTGCGCAGTCCGAGGGCGTCGTCCGTGCCGAGGGAGACCGGACTGGCGACGACGGAGGTGTCGCCGGTCTGTTCGGTGCTGACGAGCTGACCGGTGTCGGGGTCGAGCACGGTCCCACCGCTCGTCCCGCCCGCCGCGGTGCCGGGGTCACCGGTGGTACCGCCGCTGCCGCCCGTCGATCCCGTCGCCCCCGTGGAGCCGCTGCCTCCCGCGGAACCCGTGGAGCCGCTGCCGCCGGTCGATCCCGTGGAACCGCTGCCTCCCGTGGAACCCGTGGAACCGCTGCCGCCGGTCGATCCCGTCGCCCCCGTGGAGCCGCTGCCCCCCGTGCTGGACGTGCCGCCGGAGGTGCCGCTCGGCACGGTGGGCTGCTGGGCGCCGGCGGTGCCGTCGGCGCACTGGTCGGGGCCCTTCTTGTCGCACGCCTTCGGCTGCGGGGCGTTGAGGATCAGGGTGTTCCTGCCGCCGGAGAAGGTCGGGTTGTTGCACGTGTTGATGTCGATGGTGTTCCCCACGGCCCCGGGGATCTTCCGGGTCTGCGCCATGGCCGCCTCCACCAGGTTGCGCGGCAGCGGCGAGTAGCCGAGCCGGTCCGCCAGCTGCTGGCCCTCGCACAGGAAGTAGTTGTTGAAGGCGCTCAGCGTCCTGCCCTTGGCCTGGGTGAAGCCCATCTCCTCCTTGGTCGGGATGATCATGTAGCTGTAGCTGGACAGCGGGTAGGTCCGGTCGTCGCCGTACCGGTAGACGTTGTCCAGCTGCTGCGTCAGGTAGTTCGCGGAGCGCGGGTCGTTGTTGATCTCGGCCTTCGTCAGGGCGACGGCCACGCTGGACGCGGTCGGCTCGACGTAGTAGCCGGCCCTGTTGAGCACCTTGACCACCGGGAAGCCCGCGTTCCTGGCGTACGAGTACTCGACGTAGGTGATGGCGCCTTCGGCCTGGGGCTGCCGGGTGTAGCCGGCCACGCCGAGGGAGCCCGACTGGGAGACGAAGCCGGAGCCGGGGATGTTCGGGAAGTACGACGTCAGTCCGCAGGGCGGTGTCTTGCCGGCCCGGCGGCAGTAGTCGTTCCAGAGCCCGGAGTGCTCCTTGGACATCCAGAGGGTGAACTGCGCGGTGGTACCGGAGCCGTCGGAGCGGACGACCGGGACGATGCGCCGGGCCGGAAGGGTCAGCCTGGGATTGTCGGCCTTGATCTCCGGCGAGTTCCACATGGTGAGCTTGCCGGTGAAGATCTTGCTGAGCACATCCCCGGACAGCCGGAGGTTGGTGACCTGCCGACCGCCGATCTTCAGGTTGTACATGAACGAGGTACCGCCGGCCACGATCGGCATGTAGGCGTACTTGCGCGTGGGCGGGGGGTCCTGCTGACCCAGGTCGGTGAGGCCGTACGGAATCTCGGACACACCGAAGTCGGACGTCCCGGACGCGAACTGGCTGCGGCCGACCGTGGAGCCGACCGACGCGTAGTTCACGGTCATGCCCTGCTGGCGGACGTTGCGCCGCCACTGCTCGATGGCGTTGGCGCTCCAGGTGGAGCCGGATCCGC
Organism: Streptomyces sp. NPDC088732; assembly: GCF_044751205.1. Taxonomy (NCBI): domain Bacteria; kingdom Bacillati; phylum Actinomycetota; class Actinomycetes; order Kitasatosporales; family Streptomycetaceae; genus Streptomyces; species Streptomyces sp. NPDC088732. The sequence goes on along the minus strand of NZ_JBIVLI010000004.1, from coordinate 198,196 downwards.
TGATCTTCGTGTAGGAGGCCGCGGCGGCGCCCGGCGGCCGGACCGCCAGCAGCGCGCAGACCACGGCGACGAACAGCGCCAGTGCCTGGTACGCGCGCAGGGGGCGCGTACGGCGGACGGGTGCGGGTATCACGGGGTGCTCCTCGTCGGTGCGGGACGGACTGGCGACTGGTCTGCTGTTGCGGACGGCGCGAAGCGCCGGGCGTCACGCTGCGAGGCCCTGACCGCGCGATGCTCCTGACGATGCGTCAACTTGCCCGGACCGCGGCCGCCGAAGATGCGGGCCATGACGAACAGGACGAGCACCAGCACCAGCAGCACCGCCGCGGTGCCGAATCCGCGGGCGATGTAGGTGGGCTCGGGGGACTTGACGAGTTCGAAGGCGGCGAGCGGCAGCGACACCATCGGGTCGTGGAGCGGATTGGTGTTGAGCTCCGCGGTGAAACCGGCGGTCAGCAGCACCGGTGAGGTCTCGCCCACGCCGCGCGCGGTACCCAGGATGACCGCCGTGGTCAGCCCGGACCGCGAGGTGGGCAGCACCACGTGCCAGACGGTGCGCCACCGCGAGGTGCCGAGCGCGTAGGACGCCTCGCGCAGCGTGCCGGGAGTCAGCCGGATCACCACGTCCGAGGCGCGGATGATGATCGGCAGCATCATCACGGAGATGGCGAGCGCGGCAGCGAGACCGGACTGGTCGAAGCCCAGCCCCAGGATGAACATGGCGTAGATGAACAGACCGGCGACGATGGACGGCAGCGCGGTCATCGCCTCGACGATGGTGCGGACGAACCGGCTGAAGGCACCGGGGATCTCGTTGAGGAAGACCGCGCACACCAGCCCGGCCGGGATGCAGATCACCAGCGCGATGCCGATCTGCCACAGCGTGCCGACGATCGCGTGCAGGATGCCACCGACGTCGAGCGGTTCGAGCGGACCGGCATCGGCCATCGACTGGGTGTAGAAGTTCAGGTGCGGCAGTGCCTTGCGGCCCTCGAACAGGGTGAAGACGACCACGAACGCCAGCGCGGTCAGCATCACCAGACCGAGACTCTGGACGACCGCGGCGGCCACCCGGTCCCGGACCGCGGGACCGTCCTCGTCGAAGGAGACCGTCAGCGCGTAGATGCCGATGAAAAGCGCGTAGGCGATGACGACGAAGCCCAGCGCGCCGTTGAACGGCAGCAATCGGTCGTAGAGCAGCCAGGTGACGGCGACGGACGCGGCGCCGGCGCCCACCATCGCGTACATGTCGGTGGCACGCAGGGTGGACAGGTTGCGGCGCGCCTCACCGCGCGCCGTACCGTCGCCGGTCCGGCGTCCGGGCAGGTTGGTGCCCGCGCCGGATCCTTTCTGCGGACCACCGGGGTTCGGCCCGGGACGCAGGCCCTGCCCGGTCTTCTGGCTCTGTGAAGCGGTGACGGTCATCGGACTCGGTCTCCTAGGAGTCGCTCGCCGCGCCGGAACGGCTGCGGGCGACGATCGACGACGCGGCGAAATTGACGACGAGGGTCATCAGGAAGAGCGCGAGGCCGGCGGCCATCAGCGCCGACATGCCGAACGGGGTGGCCTCGCCGTACCGCAGGGCGATCAGGGAGGAGACCGAGTTGGCGCCGTTCTGCAGGATGTGCGGCTGGATCGCGAAGACCGGCGAGATGATCATGTAGACGGCGATGGTCTCGCCCAGTGCCCGGCCCAGGCCCAGCATGGTGCCGCCGATCATGCCGCCCTTGCCGAAGGGCAGGACGACGCTGCGGATCATGCCCCAGCGGTTCGCACCGAGCGCGTACGCCCCCTCCCGCTCGCCGACCGGCGCCTGCGAGAAGACCTCCCGCATCACCGAGCAGGTGATCGGCGCCACCATCAGGGCCACGACCATGCCCGCGATGAAGGTGGAGGAGGTGTACACCGTCGCGGTGGCGAGCGGGTCGTTCGGATCCGAGCCGTCCACCTTGAAGGCCGGTATCCAGCCGAAGTAGGTGGAGATCCAGCGCGAGACGGTGACCACGTGCCCCTGGTAGTAGAAGAGGCCCCACAGGCCGTAGACCACCGACGGCACCGCGGCCATCAGGTCGACGACGCTGATGAGGGTCTGACGGATCCGCGGCGGGGCGAACTCGGAGATGTAGAGCGCGGTACCGAGAGCGAGCGGCACCGCGAACACGATGGCGACAGCGGCGATGAGCACCGTACCGACGAGCACCGCCGCGATGCCGAAGTTGTGCGCCTCCGGCTCCCACGCCTGCGTGGTGATGAAGGACCACTTCGCGACCGACAACGCCTGCCAGGCCCGGTAGGTCAGGAAGCCGCCGACAAGCAGCATGATCGCGAGGACCAGGGCGCCGCCGCCGCGCAGAATGGCCCGGAACACGCGGTCGGACAGGCCTGGGTCCGGGTACAGGCGTCTCGGCGGTCGAGGGGCCGGAGCCACTGGCTGTTCGGATGTTCGCGTCGTCACGTGCTACGACACTTCTGGGACGCGGTGGACACCCGCGCACACGAATGTGAACGAGACGCCCCCTAGGGGCAACTTCCGGCAACAGCCGTGTGTGGATTTCATTTCAGTCGGCGTCGTCCCACAACGCCGCCCGCCCCGAACCGAGTTCGGTCAGGACCGCACGGAAACGGTCGTATGCCGTCCGGCACGTCGAGTGCCGCTCATAGGCGCGCGAGGCCACGGCGACGGACCGGCCGCTGCGGTCGCGCACCCGCCAGACCCAGCCGTTGCCCTCGGCGGAATGGTGCAGTTCGCCGGGTAAGCCCTCGGCCTCCGCACACAGGTACTCGAACGCGGCACGGCACTCGCCGTAATCCCTGTACACGGTCGCGGCCACGGCGATCACCCGGCCGTTCGACGCGGTGAGCCGCCACGAGTAGGAGCCGTCCGCCTCGATGTCTATCTGGCAGCGCGTGCCCGGTACGGCCGCGCCCCCCCTAAGTGCCGCCATCCCCGCCCCTGTTGTCTGATGTCAGGAAACGTTGCATGTGCTGTTCGTGGTTGAGCGCTCATGCAGCACACGCAGGGTAATCAGACAAGAGTGCACTGTGGTCGTGCCGGTTGGCTGCACGAGCCACGCTTCGCGGCGATGTTGCCCCTCGTTCATCCGGCGGACTCACAGGAACCCCACAGCCACGGGGCCCGCGCCGCCGGCCGATCGCGGGCCGGCCGCCCCCCTCCGGGCGGCGGGCCAGGACCGCGACGGTGCGTCCGTGGCCGCCGGGTCGACTGAAATTCGGATTGTGTTTCTCCTTCGGTTTCCCGGGAAATCGACGCGAACGATATTCCGCATTGTTTCCCCTGACGGAAATCGACGACCGGCTTCTCTCTTTTGGAGAAAACGTTCCGAACTCTCCACAGGATGAGTACGCTGCACACGTCAATTCGAGTCTGCCAGGGGGAGATTGGCAGGCTGTGGCACTCACCTTGGGGAATTCGCATGCGTATTAGCTCAGTCGTCGCCGCCACGTCCGGCGTCCTGGCCCTGTCCGCTCTCGCCCTGCCGGCCGCCCAGGCGGACCAGAAGTACGGCGACACCGAGATCACCAGCGTGGTCGTCAACGACGGCCGGCCCGTCGTCGTCGGCACGACCGAGAGAGACTTCACCGTCAAGGTCACCGCGACGGACCCGTCCGGCCTGGACCAGATCAACGCGTTCCTGTACCACGGCACGTTCGAGAACCAGGATGTCACCGTGCCCTCGGCGGCGGCCTGCGAACCGACCACTGCCACCACCAGCACCTGCACCCTGACGTTCACCCTCACGCCCGGCACCGTTCCGGCCGACGGCTCGCTGGCCGGCGCCTGGAGCCTCTCCGCCTACGCGATCGCTCCCGACAGCGACGCCGTCTTCCTGGACGCCGCCGCCACCTTCAACGTGCAGCGCGACACCCGTGTGACCGCCGACGCCACCCCCGAGCCGGTGAAGTTCGGCAAGAACCTCACCGTCAAGGGCAGCGTGCAGCACGCCGACTGGGCGGCGGGCGCCTACGCCCCGGCCGCGGCCGGCCGCCCCGTCGCGCTGCAGTTCCGCCTGGCCGACTGCGACTCCTGGATCACCGTCAAGACCGTCAGGACCGCCGCCGACGGCACTGTCTCCACCACCGTCCCGGCGCTCCTCGACGGTTCCTACCGCTGGTCCTGGGCCGGCACGGCCGACACCGCGGCCGCGGTCTCCGATGCCGACTACGTCGACGTCCGCTGAGCCCTGAGCAGCCGCCGGCGCCGGGCCCCCACGGGGTCCGGCGCCGCACTCTTTCCCCCATCGGTGAATGCGGCGAGCAAGGGGGTCCTGCGGGGCAAATTCAAGATGAATCCGCCGGACCGGCAATAACTTCCGCACGGAAGCAAAGCGCGCGCCCGCCCTACGGAATTCGGTCCTGACGTGCCGTTCTTGTTTTCCGGGATCTCTTTTCGCGGGTGGATCATGCGGGAGCGGCCTATTGACGGAGAGGGCGTCCACGGGGTTGGGTCATTCGCTCTTCACGCCGTCCCCGGACGCGCGACGGCCAGGCGCGGCACTACATCTGAAATATCACCGGGCCAGGCTGGTGCCCGGTCGCCGTAATCCATGACCGCACGGACCGTCTGCCGTGTCCGGCGGACAGCGGAACGACCGGGCGTCGGGACGTCGGGACGCCGGACGACCGGACGTCGGGACGACCTGCCGTGCGGGGGCTCCACAGAGCGCCCCTCACCGGCGGCAGTCCGGCCGCACGGCTGCTCGCGACCCGGGCGGCGGGCACGATCGCCCTCCTGCCTTCCCGGGCGAAGCCGTCACGCGCCGGCCCCGGGGTCCCGGCCCCGAGCGGGACCGCCCGCGGTACTCGGGCGGCCCGACGCCACGGGTGCCACCCGGCCCCGAGCGCCACGACGGTTCACCCCAGGGCGAGCAGCACCACCAGGGCGATCGCCCCGGCCACGGCGGGGGCGATCACCTCGTACGCCCAGCGCACCGTGACCTCGCCCTGGGCGGTGTCCCGGCCCGCGTTCTTCTCGGCGAGCTCCCGCAAGTCGGCGACGACCTGGTCGGACCAGGCCCGGGTGGGGGCGGCGGCGTCCGGCGCGCCGAAGCGCCCCTTCGCCGTCGCGCCCGAAGCGTTCCCGGACGCCGCCCGGGACTGGGCCCGCACCGCGCGCTTGCGGGCGCGCATCGACACCGGGACCGCCCACAGCTGGTACTTCTTCGCCCCGGCGAACAGCTCGGTGGAGTACCCGGCACGCAGTCCCTCCACCTCCGCCCAGGGCGCGACGATGGTCCGGAAGGGATTGCGCACCCGCAGCCGGTCCTCCCCCGCGAACACCACCGGGCGCAGGCTGAAGGCGATGATCAACGGCACGACCAGCACCAGCAGTGCCAGAGCGACCCAGGGAGTGCGGCCGTCGCCCCGGACCATCGCGTCGATGCCGAGCCACAGCGCGATGGCGAGCATGACCACACCGCCGGCGATACCGGCCGACGAGCGGTAGGACCGGTCGGCGTACTTCGGCTGCCCCGGATCGGGCTGCGGGTCGGGGGCGGGGGTCTGCGAGCTCGTCATGAGATCAGATTGTGCCCGACGGGCCGCCGCTGCCTCGCGGGGCGGAGGTTGCGTTAGTGCATCGGCGTCAGCCACTCACCTTCTGCTGGTACGCGGTGTCCTGCCGCGAGTCGTAGACCAGCGTGCCCGCCGCGTTGTAACCCTTGACGCGCGGCGCCGAGGTCACGGACTCGGTGAGTATGCCGGTGGCCGTGTAGTAGCCGTGGTCGAGCGCGGCCTCCTCGGTGACGCCTCCGTAGGAGACGGTGACCCGGGCGACCTGGGGCTCGACCGTGCCGATGCTGCCCCAGCGGTAGGGGAGCCTCCATGCGTGGCCGGGGAGCACCGTCTGCTGGTAGAGCTTCGTGGCGTTGATGTCGGGTGCGACCGCGCCCCGGCCCGGGTCGTCGTCGGCCCCGGAGTTGATGCCGGAGGCCTGGCCGTCCCTGATGTCGCAGATCAGGCGCTGGGACGTCGAGTGCAGCCTGTCGACTGCGACGACGCTGAACCCGTCCCCCGGCGAGTTGTCGTCACCGGTGGCCCTCAGGGCGAGGATCACGCGGTAGTCCTCGGCCGCCCAGGAGAGGGAGTCCCCCGGGAACGCATGCTTCCGGTCGAAGCGCAGGCACTTGTCGAGCCCTTCGGCTGCCTGCCGCATCGTGATCCCGTCCACGAGCTGCCCCGGCGTGGCCGGTCCCGCGGGCCCGGACGGTGTGCGGGAGGCACGCACCGCCGGCGCGGAGGACTGCGGACGTACCGTGCCGGCGCTCTTCGCGGGCACGGTTCCGGCGGCCGGCTGCCCGGTCGCCCCGCCCCCTTCCAGCTGGAAGTGCACGGCCACCGCCGTCGACGGCACCGCCACCAGTGCCGCCAGGCCCGCTCCGGCCACGGCCAGACGCCGGCGGCGGTCGTTCCTGCCCTGCCGCACGATCGAGGCGTAGGGCGCCTCACCGGGACGGAATCCGTCCGTCTCCCGCTCCAGCAGATCGCGCAGCCTCGCCTCGAACGGGGTGTCCTCCGGCTCCCCCGCCGCCCCGCTCCCGCTGTCCGTGCCGCCCGGACGGTCCTGCCGGTCCTGCCGGTCCCGTCCGTCCGGTCCGTCCTGCTCCATGCCGCTCATCGGCCCCTCCTCCTGCCTGTGCCTACCTCGCCGTGTCGCGCCGGCCCCTCTTCCGGGCCGGCGCCCGCCATCACCGCTTCCGCCCCCAGGTGGCCGCGGAGTTTGGCCAGGCCCCTGGCGGCCTGGCTCTTGACCGTCCCCACCGAGCAGCCCAGCACCTGGGCGACCTCGGTCTCCGACAGGTCGTCCCAGTACCGCAGGACCACCACCGCCCGCTGCCGGGCGGGGAGTTCGCCGAGCGCGTCCAGCAGCACCTCGCGCTGGGCGATCCGCGCCGTCGGATCGGCCCCCGCGCCGTCCGGCGGTGCGTCGACCAGCCGCTCCGGCACCCGTTTCTTGCGGAACCGGTCGTTGTTGCAGGTGATCAGGATCCGGCGCACATAGGCGTCGGGGTTGTCCCTGCGCTGGAGCCTGCGCCAGGACCGGTAGGCCTTGGCGAGCGCCGTCTGGGCCAGGTCCTCGGCGTGATGCCTGTCACCTGTGAGGAGATAGGCGGTCCGCACCAGATGGGCCCATCTGGCACGGACGTAGCCTTGGAACTGCGCCTCGTCGTCCGGATTCATCGATGACCCCCTTCACCTCCCAGACCACCGGTCGCGTGAAATCGGTTGCTCGGCCCGGCCCCCGGTCCTCACGAATCCCCCACTCGGGTGGTGACATGTGCTACGCGCGTAGATATGCTCATGTGGTGACCATGCCCACCACAGTTCCCGCTCACGGCCCGGACGCCGCGGCGAGGCTGGCGTCGATGTCCGACGTCACGTCCTCCGACGCCGCGCTGCGCCGCTTCCTGCACGGGCTGCCCGGCGTCGACGCGGTCGGCCTCGAGGCCCGCGCCGCCAGCCTCGGCACCCGCTCGATCAAGACCACGGCGAAGGCGTACGCCATCGACCTGGCGATCTCCATGATCGACCTGACCACGCTCGAAGGCGCGGACACCCCGGGCAAGGTCCGGGCGCTGTGCGCCAAGGGCGTCACGCCGGACCCCACCGACCGCACGGCCCCCCAGGTCGCCGCGATCTGCGTGTACCCCGACATGGCCGCGATCGCCAAGGAGTCCCTCGGCGCCTCCGGCGTCCGGGTCGCCTCCGTCGCCACCGCCTTCCCGGCCGGCCGCGCCGCGCTGCCCGTCAAGCTCGCCGACACCGCCGACGCGGTGGCCGCCGGGGCCGACGAGGTCGACATGGTCATCGACCGGGGCGCCTTCCTCTCCGGCCGCTACCTGAAGGTCTTCGAGGAGATCAAGGCGGTCAAGGAGGCCTGCCTCCGCCCCGGGGGCGGCGCCGCCCGGCTCAAGGTGATCTTCGAGACCGGTGAGCTGGCGACGTACGACAACATCCGCCGCGCCTCCTGGCTCGGCATGCTCGCCGGCGCCGACTTCATCAAGACCTCGACCGGCAAGGTCGCGGTCAACGCGACCCCCGCCAACACCCTGCTGATGCTGGAGGCCGTGCGCGACTTCCGCGCCGCCACCGGCGTCCAGATCGGCGTGAAGCCCGCCGGCGGCATCCGCAGCTCCAAGGACGCCATCAAGTTCCTGGTGCTGGTGAACGAGACCGTGGGCGACGAGTGGCTGAGCAACGAGTGGTTCCGCTTCGGCGCCTCCAGCCTGCTGAACGACCTGCTCATGCAGCGCCAGAAGCTGAGCACCGGCCGCTACTCCGGTCCCGACTACGTGACGGTGGACTGAGACCTCCCATGACCAAGAACACGCAGAACCCGCGGACGAGCACGGCCCCGCAGCCCGGGCCCGGCTCCGCCTTCGCGTACGCGCCCGCGCCGGAGTCCCGTTCCGTCGTCGACATCGCGCCCTCCTACGGCCTGTTCATCGACGGCGAGTTCACCGAGGCCGCCGACGGCCGGGTCTTCAAGACCGTCAGCCCGTCCACCGAGGAGGTGCTCTCCGAGGTCGCCCGGGCCGGTGAGGCGGACGTGGACCGCGCCGTGCGGGCCGCCCGCCGCGCCTTCGGCACGTGGTCGGCGCTGCCCGGCTCCGAGCGCGCCAAGTACCTGTTCCGCATCGCCCGGATCGTCCAGGAGCGCTCGCGCGAACTGGCCGTGCTGGAGACGCTGGACAACGGCAAGCCGATCAAGGAGACGCGCGACGCCGACCTCCCCCTGGTCGCCGCGCACTTCTTCTACTACGCCGGCTGGGCGGACAAGCTCTCGCACGCCGGCTACGGCCCGAACCCGCGCCCGCTCGGTGTGGCCGGCCAGGTCATCCCGTGGAACTTCCCGCTGCTGATGCTGGCGTGGAAGATCGCCCCGGCGCTGGCCGCGGGCAACACCGTGGTCCTCAAGCCCGCCGAGACCACACCGCTGTCGGCGCTGTTCTTCGCCGACATCTGCCGCCAGGCGGGACTGCCCAAGGGCGTCGTCAACATCCTCCCCGGCTACGGTGACGCCGGTGCCGCGCTCGTCGCGCACGAGGACGTGGACAAGGTCGCGTTCACCGGCTCCACCGGGGTCGGCAAGCAGATCGCCCGCGCCGTGGCCGGCACGAAGAAGAAGGTCACCCTCGAGCTGGGCGGCAAGGGCGCCAACATCGTCTTCGACGACGCCCCGGTCGACCAGGCCGTCGAGGGCATCGTCAACGGCATCTTCTTCAACCAGGGCCAGGTCTGCTGCGCCGGCTCCCGGCTGCTGCTCCAGGAGTCGGTGGCCGACGAGATGCTGGACGCGCTCAAGCGCCGGCTGTCGACGCTGCGCGTCGGCGACCCGCTGGACAAGAACACCGACGTCGGCGCCATCAACTCCGCCGAGCAGCTGGCGCGGATCACCGCGCTCGCCGACGCCGGCGAGGCCGAGGGCGCCGAGCGCTGGTCGCCCGCGTGCGAACTTCCCTCGTCCGGCTACTGGTTCGCGCCGACGCTGTTCACCGGTGTCACCCAGGCGCACCGCATCGCTCGCGAGGAGATCTTCGGCCCGGTGCTGTCGGTGCTGACCTTCCGCACCCCGGCCGAGGCCGTGGAGAAGGCCAACAACACCCCGTACGGCCTGTCGGCCGGCATCTGGACGGAGAAGGGCTCGCGCATCCTGTCGGTCGCGAACCAGCTCCGCGCGGGTGTGGTGTGGGCCAACACGTTCAACAAGTTCGACCCGACCTCGCCCTTCGGCGGCTACAAGGAGTCGGGCTTCGGCCGCGAGGGCGGCCGCCACGGTCTGGAGGGGTACCTCGATGTCTGAGAAGGCAGAGAAGTCGGACAAGGCGGACAAGGCGGAGAAGGCAGAGTCGGCACGGCTGTCCGTCTTCAAGACCTACAAGCTGTTCGTCGGGGGCAAGTTCCCCCGCAGCGAGAGCGGGCGGGTGTACGAGGTGACCGACTCCAAGGGCGATTGGCTCGCCAATGCCCCGCAGTCCTCGCGCAAGGACGCCCGTGACGCGGTCTCCGCCGCCCGCAAGGCCGTCGCCGGCTGGTCCGGCGCGACCGCGTACAACCGGGGCCAGGTCCTCTACCGCGTCGCGGAGATGCTGGAGGGCCGCCGGGACCAGTTCGTGCGCGAGGTCGCCGAGGCCGAGGGGCTGTCGAAGTCCAAGGCGGCCGCCGTGGTGGACGCCGCGATCGACCGCTGGGTCTGGTACGCGGGGTGGACGGACAAGATCGCCCAGGTCGTCGGCGGCGCCAACCCCGTGGCGGGGCCGTACTTCAACCTCTCCAGCCCCGAGCCCACCGGTGTCGTGGCGGTCCTCGCGCCGCAGGAGTCGTCCTTCCTCGGCCTGGTGTCGGTGATCGCCCCGGTGATCGCCACCGGCAACACGGCGGTCGTCGTCACGAGCGAGAAGGCCCCGCTGCCCGCGCTGTCGCTGGGCGAGGTGCTGGCCACCTCGGACGTGCCCGGCGGAGTGGTCAACCTGCTGTCCGGCCGGACGTCCGAGGTCGCGCCGACGCTCGCCTCGCACCAGGACGTCAACGCCATCGACCTCGCGGGCGCGGCGCACGACGCGGAACTGGCCCGGGAGCTGGAGGTGGCCGCCGCCGACAACCTGAAGCGGGTGCTGCGTCCACAGCCTGTGGACTGGTCGGCCGAACCCGGCACGGAGCGCATGACCGCGTTCCTGGAGACGAAGACCGTGTGGCACCCGGCGGGTGCGGGCGCGGGCTCCGGCTCCGCCTACTGAACCGGACTCCCCGGCGGCCCCTCCCGCCGCCGGGGAGCCCGTCGCACCACGGCCGCGCTCACCCGGCGCCCTCCGCCGCGCCGGCATCGCCCGTCGTCGTGCCGGCGAGTAACGAGACGAAGCGCTCGTACGCCGTCTGGCAGGTCGAGTACCGCTCGTAGGCGCGGGGCGAGACGGCCAGCGTGCGGCCCTGCGCGTCGCGCGCGGACCAGCACCAGCCGCTGCCGTCCCCGGGGGCGTGCAGCATCACACAGGTGAGGTTGTCGATCCCGCTCTTGAGGAGCGTGAAGTCCGCGAGACAGGCGACGGGATCCGGCCTGCTTTCGGCCGCCACCGCCACCACCCGGCCGTTGTATGCCTTCATGCGCCAGTGATGGCCCCCGTCCGGGGACCGCTCGACGCTCCACCGTGCCCCCGGCGCAGGTCCGCGGTCCCTGCGTGCCGCCATCACCTGTACCCCACCCCATCTCCCCGTCGGACCCGAGCCGCCGACCTGGCTGATCTCGGTTCGCGGAATGTAGTGGTCGGTGCGGCGCCGGACGCCCCATCGGTCCGAATACAGAAAGGGCTTCACACCGAAGTTGTCCCTCATTCACGCGGGACAGTTCGCCCCGCCTGACCGAAAATCGCTGGTCGGAGCGGGGCGAAGCGGAAACCCCAGTCGGTGGGGCCAGTGGGGCCAGTGGGGCCAGTGCGGTCAGTGCCCCTGGAGCTTGCGCACCAGGCCGCCGACGAGCGGCAGATCGGCGACCGAGCGGCTGTCGGCGACCGGCTTGGTGAGCATGGCGGTGGAGACCGGCTTGAAGTCGCTGACCTGCGAACCCACCGCGTTGTCCAGCGGGTTGACGCTGGTGCGCGCCAGCGGGTTGACCGGCAGGTAGTTGATGGTGCCGACGAGGGCCGACGCGGTCTCCTTGCCGGCCTTGTCGGAGCTTCCCTGCCCGTCGGGCTGCGCCGCGCCCGCCTGCGCCGTCCCGGCCACCGCGAGGGCGGCGACGGACGACACGGCGAGGGCTGCGGCGCGGAGAAGGGTACGGGGGAGCTGCGGCATCGAGAGTCCACCTGCCTGGTCGCTGAACCGGTGCCGGGCCGGGGACGCCGAAAGAGGCTCGCTCGCGGGCCGTCGGCCGTCTCCGTGCGCGACGATGTCGCCACGTACGGTATGCGGTTGAACATCACGCGTCCAAAACATGTCCCCGCGGGTCACTCCAAAGGCCGAATGCCTCACACTGGTGTTCCGTGAGCTCCCACCCCGCCGCCCGCGTGATCCTGCTGACCGGTCCCTCCGGGTCCGGCAAGTCCTCCCTCGCCGCCCGCACCGGACTGCCGATCCTCCGCCTGGACGACTTCTACAAGGAGGGCGACGACCCGACCCTGCCGCGGCTCGCGAGCGGCGCCGGCACCGACTGGGACTCGCCCGTCTCCTGGAACGCGGACGCCGCCCTCACCGCCGTCGCCGAACTGTGCGCGACCGGCCGGACCGAGGTCCCCGACTACGACATCTCCTCCAGCTCCGTCGTCGGCCGCACGGCGGTGGAGCTCGGCGGGGCACCGGTGTTCATCGCCGAGGGCATCTTCGCCGCCGACATCGTGGGGCGCTGCGCCGGTCTTGGGCTGCTCGCCGACGCCCTGTGCCTGAGCCGGGGAGCGGTCACCACCGCCCGCCGCCGCTTCGTGCGGGACCTGCGCGAGGGCCGCAAGTCGGTGCCCTTCCTGCTGCGCCGCGGCTGGAACCTGATGCGGGCCGAACGGCGCATCGTGGCACGGCACTCGGCGCTCGGGGCCTATGTGTGCGACCGGGACGAGGCGCTGGATCGGATCGCCGGTGCGCGATTCGCGCCGGTTCCCGTTCAGGTCTGAACGGATCGGCGCGCACGCCCGTACACATGCACGAGGGAGCGGTGCGCACGGACCCCCCGCCGTACGCAACCGCTCCCTCTCCCCCGTCCCCCCGCGGTGGAGCCCCCGCTCCCCCGATCCCCCCGGGGCTCCGCGGCGTCAGGCCACCAGCTCGCCGAACGCCCCTTCCTCGTCGACGCCCGCGCTGAGCGTCTGGTCCTCGCGCAGCCGGCGCAGGGAGCGCCAGATGCTGCTCTTCACCGTGCCGACGCTGATGCCGAGGATGTCGGCGATCTCCGGGTCGGTCCGGCCCTCGTAGTAGCGGAGCACCAGCATCGTGCGCTGGGTCTCCGGCAGCTTGGCGAGCGCCTGCCAGAGCACCGCGCGCAGCTCGGTGCCGCGCATCTCGTCGGAGTCGCCCACCGTCTCCGGCAGTTCCTCGGTCGGGTACTCGTTGAGCTTGCGGCGCCGCCAGGCGCTGATGTGCAGATTGGTCATGGTGCGGCGGAGGTAGCCCCCGACCGCCGCCTTGTCGCTGATCCGGTCCCAGGCCCGGTAGGTGGAGAACAGCGCGCTCTGCAGCAGGTCCTCCGCCTCGAACCGGTCACCGGTCAGGTGGTACGCGGTCGCGTACAGAGAGGCCCGGCGCTCCTGGACGTAGGCGGTGAAGTCCGCCTCCGCCGAGAGCCGCCGCTCCCCCTCGCCGCCCGTGGCCGGGCCGGCGAGATCCCCCGAGGCCCCCGTGGCCTCTCCGTACGCGACACCCCCGTGTCCCCCGTGACCGCCCTCGATCGCCGTGAAGTACGGCGGCCGGTTGCGGATCACCCCACGCCCGGCGCCACGCGCGCACCCCCGCCCGCCCGTGGCACCGGACTTCTCCACGCCCCGCCCCGCGGTGTGCACCGCGGCGGCCGGGCGAAGCTCCTCCCCACGGACCTGCTGGTGGGAGACGAGCGGGAGCGGCTGAAGTACTGCCGTCGTCGTGCTGTGCAGTGCGTTCATTTCGCGCCCCCGTGGGTGGAGCCTGCCTGGTGTCTGTCTCGGTCCGGCAGGGGCTCCCCCCAGGGATGCCCTCGCCGTGACCAATAGACTGCCGGGCCAGTTTCATGACGCTGTCCGCCGAGTGTCACAGGCCCGTCACAGACGCCACAGGTACCTTCCGCGGCCATCCTTGGTGGAGAATGCGGGCGTGCCTTTCCTGTTGCTGATCGAGGACGACGACGCCATCCGAGCGAGCCTCGAACTCGCCCTGTCGCGCCAAGGCCACCGAGTGGTGGCCGCGGCGACGGGCGAGGACGGGCTGAAGCTGCTGCGCGAACAGCGGCCGGACCTGATCGTGCTGGACGTCATGCTGCCCGGGATCGACGGTTTCGAGGTGTGCCGGCGCATCCGGCGGACCGACCAGCTGCCGATCATCCTGCTGACCGCCCGCAGCGACGACATCGACGTCGTCGTGGGCCTGGAGTCCGGTGCGGACGACTACGTCCTCAAACCGATCCAGCCGCGGGTGCTCGACGCCCGCATCCGCGCGGTGCTGCGCCGCGGCGAGCGCGACAGTTCCGACTCGGCGGCCTTCGGCAGCATCGTGATCGACCGGTCCGCGATGACCGTCACGAAGAACGGCGAGGACCTGCAACTGACCCCCACCGAACTGCGCCTGCTGCTGGAGCTCAGCCGCCGGCCCGGGCAGGCGCTGTCCCGGCAGCAGTTGCTGCGCCTGGTGTGGGAGCACGACTACCTCGGTGACTCGCGCCTGGTCGACGCCTGCGTGCAGCGGCTGCGCGCGAAGATCGAGGACGTGCCGTCGTCGCCCACCTTGATCCGTACCGTCAGAGGCGTCGGATACCGCCTGGACGCCCCGGCGTGAATCCAGGGCATCACGAGTACGCCGCCGAGGACGACGCCGCGGAGCAGCGGCTGAACGGCTGGCGATCACGACTGCTGCGGCTCACGAGCCTGCGGCTGCGCCTGGTGGTGGTCTTCGCCGCCGTGGCGCTGGCCGCCGCCGTGTCCGCCTCCGGCATCGCGTACTGGCTCAACCGCGACGCCGTGCTGACCCGCGCCCAGAACGCGGCGCTGAACGACTTCCGCGCCTCGATGACCCGCAACGCGGGGTCGCTGCCGCGCCATCCGTCCTGCGACAAGCTGGCCGAGGCGACCCGCAGCATCGGGTCGAGCACCCAGAACTACCAGGTCATCCTCATCGGCACCGGGCCGGACGGCGAGCGCTGCGCGACCAAGTCGAGCAGCGACGGCCTCTCCCTGGACGCGGTGCCGCCGTCGCTGCGCAAGGCCGTCGAGAAGCGCAACCCCAAGCAGGGCGACCCCGCCGAGTACCACCTGTACTGGCAGCGGATCACCCGCGGCGGCCAGCCCTACCTGGTGGGCGGCGCCAAGGTGATCGGGGGCGGCCCGACCGGCTACATGTTCAAGTCGCTGGAGGCCGAGCGCAAGGACCTCAACTCGCTGGCCTGGTCGCTCGGCATCGCGACCGCGCTCGCCCTGATCGGCGCCGCGCTGCTGGCGCAGGCCGCCGCCTCCACCGTGCTGCGGCCGGTGGCACGGCTCGGCGAGGCCGCCCGACGGCTCGGCGAGGGCAAGCTCGACACCCGGCTGCGCGTCACCGGCACCGACGAACTCGCCGAGCTGTCGCGGACGTTCAACCGCACCGCCGAGCGCCTGGAACGGCGCGTGGACGAGCTCAGCCAGCGCGAGGCGGCCAGCCGCCGCTTCGTCGCCGACATGTCGCACGAGCTGCGCACCCCGCTGACCGCGATCACCGCCGTCACCGAGGTGCTGGAGGACGAGGCGGACTCCCTCGACCCGATGATCGCCCCCGCGGTGCGGCTGGTGGTGAGCGAGACCAAGCGGCTGGGCGAGCTGGTGGAGAACCTCATGGAGGTCACCCGTTTCGACGCGGGCACCGCCCGGCTCGTCGAGGACGCGGTGGACGTCTCCGACATGGTCACCGCCTGCATCGACACCCGCGCCTGGCTCGACGCGGTCGAACTCGACGCCCCGCGCGGCATCATCGCCCGGCTCGACCCGCGCCGCCTGGACGTCATCCTGGCCAACCTGATCGGCAACGCCCTCAAGCACGGCGGCTCCCCGGTCCGGGTCAAGGTGCGGCAGGACGGCGACGAGCTGGTCGTGGAGGTCGCCGACAACGGCCCCGGCATCCCCGAGGACGTCCTGCCGCACGTCTTCGACCGGTTCTTCAAGGCCGACGCCTCCCGCGCCCGTTCCGAGGGCAGCGGCCTGGGCCTGTCGATCGCGCTGGAGAACGCGCACATCCACGGCGGCGGCATCACCGCGGCCAACGCCCCCGGCGGGGGCGCGGTCTTCACGCTGCGGCTGCCGATGGGCGGCGGGGACGACCTCGCCCCGGAGCCCGAGGAAGGGAACGTGAACACATGACGCAGCCGTTCCGGGGCACCGCCCCGTCGCCTGCGGCTCCGGGCGCCGCCCGCAGGTGGCGCGCCCCGCTCCTCGCCGTGGTGTGCGCGGCACTGGCGGCCGGCTGCGGCATCCGCACCACCTCCGTGCCGGTGGACGCGGGACCGGCGCCCTCGCGGGTGTCGTGCGCGGTCCCGGACAGCCCCCGGGCGACGACGGCGTCCGCCTCCGCCACGGTGTCGGCCTCCGCCTCGGCCTCGGTCTCCGCCTCCACCCCGGCGCCGGCGCCGTCCGCCGCGGAGTCCGTCGTCACCGTGTACCTGGTGTGCAGCTCGCAGGTCGCCGACGTGCACCGCGCGGTCGCCCTCGCCGGGCTGACCCGGCTCGGCACCGCCGTGGCGCTGCTGCGCGAACTCCAGCAACGCCTCGGGATGACCGAGGCGACCGCCGGCTTCGGCACCGCCGTGCAGGGCGACCTGGCCGTGGAGGGACCGCATCCCGGCGATCCGCGGGACGCGCTGCGGCTGAGCGCGCCGCTGTCGGAGCTGCCGCCGTTCGCGCTGGCGCAGGTGGTGTGCACCTATGCGGCCGATCCGTCGCTGTCCTCCGGCGGCTCGGTGGTGCTGGGGGGTTCCGACAACACCCAGGTGCGTCGTTACACCTGTACCAGCGACCTGCGCACGGACCCCGGCGCGGCCGAAACCGCTGGAACCGCCGTGAAGTGACGGACGTCCTTCCATTCGTGCGGCGCGACGGCTCTTCCCCGAAAGTGCGCGCGGTGGGCCTGGTACTCGCCGCGGTTCATCTGACTCTGGTGGGATGGATGCTGCTGCGACCGCAGTACGTCGCCTGGGTCGACGCGCCCAACCTGCGCCCCCTGGCGACGATCCGCACCGACCTCGCCCTGCCGCCCCTGGAGGCGTTCCGCGAACTGGGCGCGGGACTGGTGCTGCTCGCGCCGCTGGGGGTGCTGCTGCCCATGGCCGGGGGGCGGGTACGGGTCTCCGGGCCGGGTTCGTTCGCACGGACGGTCTTCGCCGGGCTGATGATCTCGCTGACCCTGGAGTTCATGCAGACCGGCGTGCCGGGTCAGATCTTCGACGTCGACGCCCTGCTGCTCAACACGGTGGGCGTCGCCCTGGCCCACCTCGCGGTCGTACCGGCCGCGCGCGCCTGGCTGCGGCGGCGCGGCGCGCGGGTCACGGCCCCCGGCGCGGCCGGTTCTCAGGGCCGGACCCCGAGGATTTCCAGGGTCGGAGTCGCCCCGTAGAGCGACGATTCGAGGTGGTATGCGCTTCTACGGTGGTGTCATCGGCCGGAGGGACCGGCCTGGAACTCCCGAAGGAGCACCCGCCATGTCCGCTCTGGTCCGCCCGCGTCACGGCCGGATGATCGCCGGGGTCTGCGCCGGGCTCGCCGACCGGTTCGGCACCTCGCACACCACGATGCGCGTGATCTTCCTGCTGTCCTGCCTCCTGCCCGGCCCGCAGTTCCTGCTCTACCTGGCGCTGTGGATCGTGCTGCCCGCCGAGGGGCGTCCCTCGGCCGCCCTGTAGCCGCCGGCGCCGCAATGCGTGAGGGCTGCACCCCCGGTCGGGGGTGCGGCCCTCACGTGCGGGCGGGGTCAGCCGCCGATGGGCAGGCCCTGCAGCGGGAGCTGCCCGATGGGGAGCTGCCCGATCGGCAGCTTGCCCAGCGGCAGACCGCCGAGCAGCGTGTTCACCGCCACGGGGGTGTTCTGCGCGCCCGGGACGACGCTGCCCGTCTTGGGCAGGTTGCCGGCGAGCGAGTCGAGCGGGACCGCCTGCGCGACCTGGTTGACCGGCAGGGAAGTGGCCGGCAGGTTCGGCACCTGGGGCAGGCCCATGTCGGTCGTCGACGGGGCGGCGGATGCGGCGCCCGCGGCGGCACCGACGAAGGCCACGCCCAGCGCGGCGGCACCGAGAGTCTTGACGGTTCCGGTCTTCATGGTTGCGATCCTCGTGATGGGGGAGATGGAGCGCCCGCCGCGTCGACACACGGGCCGTAACCGCGGGAATCCGGAACGTAGCGAGGCGGGGCACCCGGGCGCAAGCGGAGGCGCGCCGTCGCGCGGCGCGCCGTCGCCGCGCGGCGGGCCCGCGCCCGCCCCGCCGGCCACCGCCCGCCGGACGCGGAACCGCTGGCCGAGGGGGGTGCGGCGGACGCCGGACGGAACGGCCGCGCGGCCCTCGGCCTCCGCACACCCGGGCCGGCGGACGTCATCGATCATGGCCGGTCGTTCAGCGAAAGGGATGAACGCCGACTTCGTCGCGTTGACGGTCCGCATCGGAACTGCGGGGCACCGAGGCCGGATCGGAGTCCGTTCTATGCGCGTAGGAGTTAGAGTGCGGAAATGACGAGCCAGAGCGTGATCCCGAGTTCTGAGCAGATCCGGCGCGCGCCGAAGGTGCTGCTCCACGACCATCTGGACGGCGGCCTGCGGCCGGGGACGGTCGTCGACCTGGCCCGCGCCTCGGGCTACGAGGGGCTGCCGGAGGAGGACCCCGGCAAGCTCGGGGTGTGGTTCCGCGAGGCGGCCGATTCGGGGTCGCTGGAGCGGTACTTGGAGACGTTCTCGCACACGGTCGGCGTGATGCAGACGCGTGAGGCCCTGGTGCGGGTCGCCGCGGAGTGCGCCGAGGACCTCGCGGCCGACGGTGTGGTGTACGCGGAGGTGCGGTTCGCTCCGGAGCTGCACGTGGAGCGCGGCCTGGGCCTGGAGGAGGTCGTCGAGGCCGTCAACGAGGGCTTCCGGGAGGGGGAGCGGCGGGCCCGCGAGGACGGCCGCCGTATCCGGGTGGGGGCGCTGCTGACGGCGATGCGGCATGCGGCGCGTTCACAGGAGATCGCGGAACTGGCGATCCGGTACCGGGACGCGGGCGTGGTCGGCTTCGACATCGCGGGCGCCGAGGCGGGCTTCCCGCCCACCCGCCACCTGGACGCCTTCGAGTACCTGCAGCGGGAGAACTTCCACTTCACCATCCACGCGGGCGAGGGGTTCGGGCTGCCGTCGATCTGGCAGGCGCTCCAGTGGTGCGGCGCGGACCGGCTCGGCCACGGCGTCCGCATCATCGACGACATCGAGGTCGCCGACGACGGCTCGGTGCGACTGGGCCGGCTGGCGTCGTACGTGCGGGACAAGCGCATCCCGCTGGAGATGTGCCCGACCTCGAACCTCCAGACGGGCGCGGCGTCCTCGTACGAGGAGCACCCCATCGGGCTGCTGCGCCGGCTGCGGTTCCGGGTGACGGTGAACACCGACAACCGGCTGATGAGCGGGACGAGCATGAGCCGGGAGTTCGAGCACCTGGCGGCCGCGTTCGGGTACACGCTGCGGGACTTCGAGTGGTTCTCGATCAACGCGCTCAAGTCGGCCTTCATCCCGTTCGACGAGCGGCTGGCGCTGATCGACGAGGTGATCAAGCCGGGCTACTCGGCGCTGCGCAGCGAGTGGCTGTTCCAGGGGTGACGTGCCGGCCCGGGGCCGGGACGCGGACCGTCCCGGCCCCCGCGGGCGGCTACTCGCAGGCGACTCCGTCGCTGTCGCGGTCGAGCCCGCTGCGGTAGCCCGGGTCGCCCACGTGGAGCGGGGCGGCCCCGGCGGCGCGGGCCGCGGTGCAGTTCGCGTAGTAGGCGCTGCCGCCGCCTCCCCCGCTGTCGCTGCCACCACCGCCGGACCCGGAGGCGGCCTCGACGGTCCTGGTCACCGTCACCCGGGGCAGCGGCTTCGCCGTGACGGTCCTGGTCACCGTCGGGCCGGGCTCGGGGGACGCGGTGACGGTGGCCGTGGCCGTCGCGGTGACGGTGACCCTCGCCGTGACCGTCGGGGCGGCCTTCGCCGTCGCATTGGCCTGGCCGGCCTCGTTCCCCGTGGCCGCGGCGGTGATCACCACGGCGAACACGAACACCCCGATCCCCGCGAACCAGACGCGCTTGCGCCGGTGCAGCGGCCGGGAGTCCGGTACGCGCGGCGCCCCGGACGTGTCGTACGGATGCGTGGGCGGCCGGCCCCATCCCTGCTGCTGCGGCCCCTGTCCCCACCCCTGCGGCTGCTGCGGGCTGTTGCTCATTCGGTTGTCCCTCCCCATACCCCTGCGGACAGCGCTGTCCGCATGGCACCCGGCCGGGGCGTCGAACCCCAGCTCACGCTCCCGAAGGGACCGGGCGGCACGCGTGCCGGGGAACAACCGGGCGACACAAGGCCGCCACTCCCCCTTCACAGGAAGCACACAGTAGCGAGAGGCTACGACAACGGAAGGCGCCACCACCGGGTTTCGCGCGAACAAGGCGGCCGCGTCCGGGTTCCACCGGTACGTGACGCAATGCCGCGCCGGGCGGCCGTCCTCTCCGGAGGGCGGCGGACCCGGCACAGCCGTACGCGCGTAGAACTTGTGGATGATGCTGAATATTGACCTCCCGGCCAGGTCGTGCACACCTTCCCGTCTGCCATGGTTACGCCATGGCTTCGCAAGCTTTACCGGTGCGTGGTGCGCGGTTGGGAAAGAGAGTCACACCGGGGCTGACCCCGGCGGCACGGCGGGAATCGGACGACACGGTCCGGGCCGCCGTACTCGTGCTGCCCGGGGGCAGCGCGCTGAGCACGCGCCGGCGCTCGCCGGTGGCGGCCGCCGCCATGGTGCCCCTGGCCCGGCGGCTGGTACGGGCGGCAGGGCGCGGCGAGGGACTGGCCGTGCACGTCGTGCACTACCGCTTCCGCGGCTGGAACGGCGGTCACGCCCACCCCGCGCAGGACGCCGAGTGGGCCGTGGACGAGGTAGTGCAGCGCTACGGCGACGTGCCGGTGGCCCTGGTCGGCATGGACATGGGCGGCCGCGCGGCGCTGCGCGCGGCCGGGCACACGGCCGTCGACTCCGTGGTCGCGATAGCGCCCTGGCTGCCCGACGCGCTGGAGCCCGACCCCGTCAAGCAGTTGATCGGCCGTCACGTGATGATCGTGCACGGCACGAACGACCACTCCACCCACCCCGACCTGTCCTACCGGCTCGCCGAACGCGCCAAGAAGGTCAACCGGGACGTGTGCCGCTTCGAGGTCCACTCCGACGGCCACCTGCTGACCGAGCACCGCTCCGAAGTCTCCGCCCTGGCCGCCGACTTCGTCCTCGGGACGCTGCTGGGGCGGTCCTTCGCGCGTCCCGTCGCCGACGCGCTCGCCGCCCCTCCCCCGCTCGGCCTGCGCATGCCGCTGGCGGCGGGGTTCGGCCGCGCCCCGCTGCACTGAACAGGCCTCTCCCCGGCACCAAGAGCTGTCCCGGCGTTCGCCTGCGCGCCGTACGGACGTACGGCCGGTGTCAGGGGGGCGGGGGAGCATCGCGGCAGCCGGTGGAAAAGCGAGGTCCGTCATGTGTCTGCACCAGCCGCAATGCCCGTCCGCCGACGCTCCCGACCGCGAGGCGGCGCTGGCCACGGCGTCCCACAGCGAGCAGGGCTGGAGTCTGCTGTGCAACGGCGTCCTGCTCTTCGAGGACACCGGCGAGATCCTGCCCGACGGCCGGGTGGTCGATCCGCGCCGCCCGACGGACACGCTGCTCACCCCGGGATGAGCCTGCCGCGCCGCCCGATCAGGAACTTCTTGAAGGCCGCCACCGGCGCCGTGTCCGGGTGACCGCCGAGCCAGGCCACCCCGATCTCGCGCACCGCGCGCGGCGCCGTCACCGTCAGCTCCACCACACCGGGACGCGGCACCAGCGGCGGCGGCAGCAGTGCCACCCCCAGGCCCGCGGCGACCAGGCCGCGCAGCGTCTCGGTCTCCTCGCCCTCGAAGGCCACCCGCGGGGTGAACCCGGCCTCGGCGCACAGTGTGTCGGCGATCCGGCGCAGCCCGTAGCCCGGTTCGAGCGTGACGAAGAGTTCACCGGCGGCCTCCGCAAGCCGGATCCTGCGCCGTCCCGCGAGCCGGTGGCCGTCGGGGACGACCAGCCGCAGCCGCTGCTCGTCCAGCCGCCGGGTGACCAGATCGGGCGCGTCCGGCACCGGTGAGGTCAGGCACAGGTCCAGCTGACCCGCGCGCAGCCCGGCCAGCATCGCCTCGCTGTAGTTCTGCACGAGCTGGAAGCGCACCCGCGGGTGGTCGACGCGGAACTCGCGCAGCAGGGCCGGTACGGTCTCCGAGCCGAGGGTGTGCAGGAATCCGAAGGCGACGCGCCCGGTGGCCGGGTCGGCGCCGGCGCGTGCCGACTCCGCCGACCGCTCCACTTCCGCCAGCGCGCGCTCCACGGAGGCGAGGAAGCCCCGGCCGGCGGGGGTGAGCGACACGGTGCGCCCCTGGCGGGCGAAGAGCGTGACGCCCAGATCGATCTCCAGCCGGACCATGGCCCGGCTCAGTGTCGACTGGGGCATGCCCAGCTCACGCGCCGCCCGTGTCACGTGCTCGTGCCGCGCGACCGCCGCGAACTGCGCGAGCCGGGGCGCGAGTACGGCCGCCCAGGAGGCGCTGTCCAGCTCCGCGCGCATGTCGCTCGCGTCACTCGGCGACGGAACCGGAGCCGTTGACCTCGCTTCATGCGTCATGGGAACGATTATGGCCAGTCCGTGCATTGGACGCATGAAACGGGCCGGTCCTAGCGTGGGGGACATGCCTCCTGCCGATACAGGGGCGTCCGCCGTGACACGGCCGGACGCCGCCTCCGCCACCGCCTCCGCCACCGCTCTCCGTCCGGGCGGACCCGGCTACCGCCGCGCCAATGCGGCGCTGTTCGCCGCCGGTCTCGCGACGTTCGCCCTGCTCTACTCGACGCAGGCCCTGCTCCCCGCGCTCTCCGCCGGCCTCTCCCTCACCCCGGCGCAGTCCAGCCTCACCGTCTCCGCCACGACCGCGGCACTCGCGCTGGCCCTGCTGCCGGTGAGCGCGCTCAGCGAGAAGTACGGCCGTACGGCGGTGATGACGGCCTCGGTGTTCAGCGCCTCCGCACTCGCCCTGGTCATCCCCTTCGCCCCGGACCTCACCACGCTCGTCGTGCTGCGCGCCGTGCAGGGCGTGGCGCTGGCCGGACTGCCCGCGACGGCGATGGCGTACCTCGCCGAGGAGATCCACCCCAAGGCGGTGGCCTCCGCGATCGGCCTGTACGTGGCGGGCAACAGCATCGGCGGGATGAGCTCCCGGGTCCTGACCGGCGCCGTCGCCCAGGCCTTCGGGTGGCGCACCGCGCTGTTCGCCGCCGGAGCCATGGCGCTGCTGTGCGCCGCCGCCTTCCGCGTGCTGATCCCGCCCGCCCGCAACTTCCGTCCCGGGCCGGTCAATCCGGCGGCCCTCCTGCGTACCGTCGGGCACCATCTGCGCACGCCGCTGCTGCGCCGTCTGTACGTCATCGGGCTGCTCTTCATGGCGGTCTTCGGCGCCGTCTACAACGTCCTGGGCTACCGGCTCGGGGAGGCGCCGTTCGGCCTCTCCCAGACCGCCATCGGCCTCATCTTCCTGGTGTACCTGGTCGGTACCGCCGCCTCCGCGGCCTCGGGTGTGCTGCACGGCCGCATCGGCCGCCGCGGCGCCCTGTACGTCGCCGCGGGCCTGGTGACCACAGGCCTGCTGCTGAGCCTCGCGGGCTCCCTCGCCGCCGTGCTCACCGGCCTCGTGCTGATCACCGCCGGCTTCTTCACCGGCCACGCGATCGCCTCGGGCGCCGTCAGCCGCACGGCCACCACCGGCCGCGCCCAGGCCTCCGCCCTCTATCTGACGGCGTACTACATCGGCAACAGCCTCGGCGGCACCCTGGGCGCCTCCGCCTTCCACTCCGCCGGCTGGGACGGCACGGTGGTCCTCTGCCTCGCCGCGGTCCTGGGCGTCGCCGCGATCACCCTCCATGCCACGCGGCGTGCCGTGGCCGAGCACCGCGGCCGGGCGCTGCGCACCGCCGGCTGAGCGGCGCACCCCACGCGGAGGGGAGCGGAGGGGAAGAGAGCGGGACCGGTGGACGTCCACCGGTCCCGCTCCCTGCGCCGCACGGGCGTGACCGTCAGGCGATGCGGTCCAGCACGATCGGGCGCGGCGTGAACGCCGTGCCCTCGGGGGAGATCTCGACGCCGCCGGCCAGGGCCGCCAGGGCGTAGTCGAACTTCTCCGGGGTGTCGGTGTGCAGGGTCAGCAGCGGCTGGCCCTGCGTGACCGCGGCACCCGGCTTGGCGTGGATCTCCACGCCCGCCCCGGCCTGCACGGGGTCCTCCTTGCGCGCGCGGCCGGCGCCCAGGCGCCAGGCGGCGACGCCGACGGCGTAGGCGTCCAGGCCGGTGAGCACGCCGGAGCGCTCGGCGGTGACCACGTGCCGCTCGCGCGCGACGGGCAGTGCCGCGTCCGGGTCGCCGCCCTGGGCGGCGACCATGCGGCGCCACACGTCCATGGCGGAGCCGTCGGCCAGCGCCTTGACCGGGTCGGCGTCCGTCAGGCCGGCCGCGTCGAGCATCTCGCGGGCCAGGGCGAGGGTCAGCTCGACCACGTCGGCCGGGCCGCCGCCCGCCAGGACCTCGACGGACTCGCGGACCTCCAGGGCGTTGCCCGCGGTGAGGCCCAGCGGGGTCGCCATGTCGGTGAGCAGGGCGACGGTGCGCACACCGTGGTCGGTGCCCAGGCCCACCATCGTGGAGGCCAGCTCGCGGGCGTCCTCCAGGTTCTTCATGAAGGCGCCGGAGCCGACCTTGACGTCCAGGACGAGCGAACCCGTGCCCTCGGCGATCTTCTTCGACATGATCGAGGAGGCGATCAGCGGGATCGCCTCGACGGTGCCGGTCACGTCGCGCAGCGCGTACAGCTTCTTGTCGGCCGGGGCGAGGCCGTCGCCGGCCGCGCAGATGACCGCGCCGGTGTCGCCCAGGACCCGCAGCATCTCCTCGTTGGACAGCAGCGCCCGCCAGCCGGGGATGGACTCCAGCTTGTCCAGGGTGCCGCCGGTGTGACCCAGGCCCCGGCCGGACAGCTGGGGCACGGCGGCACCGCAGGCGGCCACGAGGGGCGCGAGCGGCAGCGTGATCTTGTCGCCGACGCCGCCGGTGGAGTGCTTGTCCGCGGTGGGGCGCGGCAGCGAGGAGAAGTCCATGCGCTCGCCGCTGTTGATCATCGCCGCGGTCCAGCGGGCGATCTCGGCCCGGTCCATGCCGTTGAGCAGGATCGCCATGGCGAGCGCGGACATCTGCTCGTCGGCGACCTCACCCTTGGTGTAGGCGTCGATGACCCAGTCGATCTGCTCGTCGTCGAGGCGGCCGCCGTCGCGCTTGGTGCGGATGACGGAAATGGCGTCCATGATTCACGTACCTTCTTAACGGTTGGTCAGATCGTCCGGGCCGAACGCGTCGGGCAGGACGTCCCGCATGGTGCGGATGCCGTCCGACATCTCGACCAGCAGATCGGGGCCGCCGTGCTCCCACAGCAACTGGCGGCAGCGGCCGCACGGCATCAGCTGGTCGCCGTTGCGGTCGACGCAGGTGAACGCGGTGAGCCGGCCGCCTCCCGTCGCGTGCAGCAGCGAGACCAGCCCGCACTCGGCGCACAGGCCGAGGCCGTAGCTGGCGTTCTCCACATTGCACGCGGCGATGACACGGCCGTCGTCGACCAGGGCGGCCGCACCCACCGGGAAGTGGGAGTAGGGCACATAGGCCCGGGACATGGCGTCCCGGGCCTGTGCCCGCAGGTGCTCCCAGTCGACCCCCGCGGGGTCGACCGGGCCCGCGGTGGCGGTCACTTTCCTTGACCCTTTCGGTAGCGCATACCGTCAGCCTTGGGCATGCGCAGGCGTTGCGCCGACAGGGAGAGCACCAGCAGGGTGACGACGTACGGGGTCGCGCCGACGAACTCGGCCGGGACCTCGTCGGTGACCAGGTACCAGACCAGCACCAGCGCGCCGACGGCCAGGCTGGCCACGCCCTGCCACACGTGCCGCTTCCACAGCTTCCAGGCGCCGAGCAGCACGACCAGGATCACCAGGAGCAGCAGCAGCGCGTGGACGGTGGGACCGCCGTTGCGCAGCTGGAGCGCGTCGGAGTAGCCGAACAGCCCGGCGCCGGCGGCGAGTCCGCCCACCCGCCAGTTGCCGAAGATCATAGCGGCGAGACCGATGTAGCCGCGGCCGCCGGTCTGGCCCTCCAGGTAGATGTGCGTGGGCACCATCGCCAGGAAGGCGCCGCCGAGGCCGGCCAGGGCACCGGAGACGATCACGGCGACGTACTTGTACAGGTACACGTTCACGCCGAGCGACTCGGCGGCCACCGGGTTCTCACCGGCCGACCGCAGCCGCAGCCCGAAGGCCGTGCGCCACAGCAGGTAGAAGCTGCCGACGAACAGCACGGCGGCGATGATCGTCAGCGCCGAGACATCGGTGACCAGGCCGCCGATGACACCCGCGAGGTCGGAGACGAAGAACCAGCCGTGCTTCTCGATGCCGGCCAGCCAGTCGGACAGCCCGGGGATGTCGAACGACGGCAGGGAGTCGACCGGCGGGGACTGCTTGGGGTTGCCGCCCTTGGCCGCCGCCTCGCCGTTGGTGAACCACAGCTTGGCGAGGTACTGCGTCGCGCCCAGTGCCAGGATGTTGATCGCGACACCGGAGATGATGTGGTCGACGCCGAAGGTGACCGTGGCGACGGCGTGGACCAGACCGCCGACCGCACCGCCGACGACACCGGCGAGGACGCCGATCCAGGGGTTGGTCTGCCAGCCGGCCCAGGCACCGAAGAAGGTGCCGAGGATCATCATGCCCTCGAGGCCGATGTTGACCACGCCGGAGCGCTCGGACCACAGACCGGCCAGACCGGCCAGGCCGATCGGCACGGCGAGCCCGAGGGCCGCGGTGATCTGGCCCTGCGCGGTGAGCTGGTCCTGGCCCGTGACGATCCGCACGACCGACACCAGCGCGAGCGCGCCGGCGATGACCAGCAGGATCATCGGGAAGGAGAGGCGGACCTTGCGGCCCTTGGTGCCGGCCGCCTTGGGAGCCGCGGGCGGCGGGGTGTGGGTCGTCGTGGCGGTCACGCCGTCACCTCCGTCTTGGTGCGGGCCTGGGCGGCGAGCTGCTCGCCGACCTTCTGCTGCTGCCGCTTGAGGCCGTAGCGGCGCACGAGCTCGTAGGCGATGACGACGCACAGGACGATGACGCCCTGCATGACGCCGACGATCTCCTTGTCGTAGCCGTCGAACTCCAGGCGGCCGGAGCCGCGCTCCAGGAAGCCCCACAGCAGCGCGGCCAGCGCGACACCGACCGGGTTGTTGCGGCCCAGCAGCGCCACCGAGATGCCGGTGAAGCCGATGCCGGCCGGGAAGAGGTCGGCGCCGTAGGCGTGCACGTCGTTCAGCAGCAGCGGCAGACCGGTCAGGCCGG
Organism: Streptomyces sp. NPDC088732; assembly: GCF_044751205.1. NCBI lineage: Bacteria > Bacillati > Actinomycetota > Actinomycetes > Kitasatosporales > Streptomycetaceae > Streptomyces > Streptomyces sp. NPDC088732. The sequence goes on along the minus strand of NZ_JBIVLI010000004.1, from coordinate 170,868 downwards.
CCAGGCCGCCCGAGATCAGCATGCTGATGACCACCATGCGCTTGACGCTGACACCGCTCGCGGTGGCCGCGCTCTCGGACATCCCGACGCTGCGCAGGTCGAAGCCGAAGCGGGTGCGGCCCAGCACGAACCAGTAGCCGACTCCGATGATCACGGCGAGGACGACGAAGCCGTAGATCTGGCCGATGTCCTCGCCCATGTCGAAGTTGAACAGGTGGCCGGAGGAGGGCAGCGGCGTGGTCGACACCGAGGTCTGCGCCTTGTCGAGATGGCCGAGCCGGCCGGCCTTGAGGAAGTAGCCGACGATGGACAGCGCGATCGCGTTCAGCATGATGGTCGCGATGACCTCGCTGACCCCGCGGGTGGTCTTCAGGACACCCGCGATGCCGGCCCACACGCCGCCGACCACCATGGCCACCACGATGATCAGCGGGATCTGCAGGAAGCTCGGCAGGGTCACCGCGCCGCCGATCGCGGCGGCGAAGAAGACGCCCAGCCGGTACTGGCCCTCGACGCCGATGTTGAACAGGTTCATGCGGAAGCCGACGGCGACCGCGATACCCGCGATGTAGTAGGTGGTCGCCTTGTTGATGATCTCGACCTGGCTGTCGCTCTTGAAGCCGTAGTCGATCATCGTGCCGAAGGCCCCGAAGGGCTCCTTGCCGGTGGCCAGCAGCACGAGCGCGGTGATCACGAACGAGGCGACGATCGCCAGCACGGGGGCGGCGACACCGAGGAGCAGCCGCTCCTTGTCGATCTTCTTCATCGGTCCTCTCCCCCGTGCGCGGCGTCGCCGTTCTCGTGCTCGAGATGGCCGGCGGCGGCGCCGGTCATCGCGGAGCCCAGCTCCTCCGGGGTGATGGTGGCGGGGTCGGCGTCGGCGACCAGGCGGCCGCGGTACATGACGCGCAGGGTGTCGGACAGGCCGATCAGCTCGTCCAGGTCCGCGGAGATCAGCAGCACGGCCAGGCCCTCGCGGCGGGCCTCGCGGATCTGGTCCCAGATCTGGGCCTGGGCACCGACGTCCACACCCCGGGTGGGGTGCGCGGCGATCAGCAGCCGCGGCTGGTGGCTCATCTCCCGGCCGACGATCAGCTTCTGCTGATTGCCGCCGGACAGCGACGCGGCGGTGACCTCGATACCGGGGGTGCGGACGTCGTACTCGCGCACGATCCGCTCGGTGTCGCGGCGCGCCGCGGCCGGGTCCAGCAGGCCGCCCTTGCTGTTGGGGCGCTCGGTGACGTGGCCGAGGATGCGGTTCTCCCAGAGCGGGGCCTCCAGCAGCAGCGCGTGCCGGTGGCGGTCCTCGGGGATGTAGCCGATGCCGTCCTCGCGGCGCTTGCGCGTCGGGAGGCCGGTGATGTCGGTGGTGCCGAGGGTGATCCGGCCCGCGTCGGGCGGGAGGATGCCCATGATCGCCTCGACCAGTTCCGCCTGGCCGTTGCCCTCGACACCGGCGATGCCCAGGACCTCGCCCTTGTGGATGGTCAGGGAGATCCGGTCCAGGACGACACGCTCGACGCCCTCCAGGTCGGTCTCCGACAGGTGCAGACCGTCCAGGGTCAGCATCGGGACGTCCGTGACCGTGGACTCGCGGGTCTCCGGCGACGGCAGCTCGCTGCCCACCATGAGCTCCGCGAGCTGCTTGGGCGTGGTGCTCTTCGGGTCGGCCGAACCGACCGTGGTGCCGCGCCGGATGACCGTGATCTCGTCCGCGACGGAGAGCACCTCGCCGAGCTTGTGCGAGATGAAGATGACGGTGAGGCCCTCGGCCTTCAGACCGCGCAGGTTGTCGAAGAGCGCGTCGACCTCCTGCGGGACCAGGACCGCCGTCGGCTCGTCGAGGATGAGCGTACGGGCGCCTCGGAAGAGGACCTTGAGGATCTCGACACGCTGACGGTCGGCGACACCGAGGTCCTCCACCAGGACGTCCGGCCGCACTCCGAGGCCGTAGGCGTCCGAGATCTCCTTGATCCTGGCACGGGCGCGGCCGCCGATGCCGTGGAGCTTCTCGCTGCCGAGCACGACGTTCTCGAGGACCGTCAGGTTGTCGGCGAGCATGAAGTGCTGGTGCACCATGCCGATGCCGCGGGCGATGGCGTCGCCCGGGTCGTGGAAGGTGACGTTCTCGCCGTCGACGGTGATGGTGCCCTCGTCCGGCTTCTGCATGCCGTAGAGGATCTTCATCAGGGTCGACTTGCCGGCGCCGTTCTCACCCACGAGGGCGTGCACGGTGCCTCGGCGGACGGTGATGTCGATGTCGTGGTTGGCCACGACACCCGGAAATCGCTTGGTGATGCCGCGCAGTTCGACGGCATGGGGACTGGGGGGGCTGGACGCGTTGATGACGCACTCTCCTCGCGGAAAAGAGCGGGGCGGGGCGGGTGTGGCGAACGTACCGCGAGGAAAAAGCTCTATGCGCGTAGCGTTGCCAGATCCATAGTGGTGCGAGTCAGAACAGAAACCACAGGGACCGAAATCGGGCGGAACGCAGGCGAGAGGCCCGGTGAGGGAGAGCCTGGGCTATCCCCCACCGAGCCTCGCGACCGTGACTCAGAGGAGACCGGGCGTCACTTCTTGACGGTCGTGTCGACCTTGATGTCGCCGCTCACGATCTTCTGCTTGGCCGCGTCCAGCTGCGACTTGATGTCGTCGATGAAGCCGCCGCTGGTGGCCAGGCCCACGCCGTCCTTGGCGAGGTCGTAGGTCTGGGTGCCGGTGAGCGGGGAGCCGTCCTTGACGGACTTGACCGCGTCGTAGACCGCGACGTCCACGTTCTTGAGCGCGGAGGTCAGGATCGACTTCTGGTACTTGACCAGGCCGGTCTGCGCGTACTGGTCGGAGTCGACACCGATCGCCCAGGCGCCGGTCTTGCCGGCGACGGCCTCGATCGCGCCGTTGCCGGAGGAGCCGGCCGCGGCGTAGACGACGTCGATGCCCTTGTCGAGCATGCCCTGCGCGGCCGCCTTGCCCTTGGCCGGGTCGGAGAAGCCGGACAGGTCGGAACCGCTCGTCAGGTACTGGGTGGTGACCGTGACCTTCGGGTTGGTCTCCGTGACGCCCTGGCGGAAGCCGGCCTCGAACTTGTTGATCAGCGGGATGTCGACGCCGCCGATGAAACCGACCTTGTTGTCCTTGGTCTTCAGGGCCGCGGCGACACCGGCGAGGTAGGAGCTCTGCTCCTCGGTGAAGGTGATGCTGTCGACGTTCTTGGCGTCCACGACGGAGTCGACGATCGCGAAGGTGGTCTTGGGGTACTTGGCGGCGGCGGCCTTGATCGAGTCGCCGTAGGCGAAGCCGACACCGATGACCGGGTTGTAGCCCGCGTCCGCGAGGTCCTCGAGGCGCTGCTCGCGGTCGGCCTCGGTGTCCGAGGTCTTCGCGGTGAGCTCCTTGATCTCGATGCCGAAGTCCGTCTTGGCCTTGTCCAGGCCCGCGGCGGCGGAGTCGTTGAACGAGTGGTCGCCACGGCCGCCCACGTCGTAGGCGACGCCGACCTTGAGCGCACCGCTCTTGGCGCTGTCGCTGTCGCTGTCCTTGGAGCTGCTGCCGCATGCGGTCGCGGTGAGCGCGAGGGCCGCGGAGGCTATACCCGCGGCGGCGAACTTGGTTACCCGGCGCAAGAGGGTACCCCTTCACTAGAAGCGCCCCGTCCGGCGCTGGCTTAACCCGGAGCTTAACGCGCGTAGATGTCAGGTAAAGGGGGGTTGGCGGCCCGTTATCGGATCGACGCATTTCGGCCAGGTGACCCGGCCGTGTCAGCCGGGTCACCCACCGTCATGCCAGCAGCGCAGCGGAGGTGAACAGCTCCACCCCGACCTTGATCGCGCCCTCGTCGACGTCGAAATCACCTTGATGCAGATCACGCTTGGAATTGTCCCCCACCGGACGCACCCCGAGCCGCGCGAGGGCGCCCGGCACCTGCTCCAGGTACCAGGAGAAATCCTCCCCGCCGAGGCTCTGCTCGGTGTCCTCCACCGTGTGCGCGCCGTAGCGGGCCGTCATCGCGTCGCGCAGCAGCTCCGTCGAGTCGTGCTCGTTGACCACCGGCGGGACCCCGCGGTGGTACGTCAGCTCCCACTTGGCGCGATACATGCCGGCGATCTGGTCGATCACCTCGTGCACCAGGTCCGGGGCCTCGTGCCAGGCGGTCAGGTCCAGGCACCGGACCGTGCCCTCCAGCTCGGCGTGCTGCGGGATGACGTTGCAGGCGTGGCCGGCCTCGATACGGCCCCACACGATGCTCATCCCGGACCGCGGGTCCACCCGGCGGGCCAGCACGGCCGGCAGCTCGGTGGCCATCTTGGCGGTGGCCGTCACCAGGTCGGTGGTCAGGTGGGGGCGGGCGGTGTGACCGCCCGCGCCGTCCAGGGAGAGCTCCAGGCGGTCCACCGCGGAGGTGATCGGCCCCTGCCGCAATCCGATCCGGCCCACGTCGACCTTGGGGTCGCAGTGCACGGCCAGGATGCGGCCCACGCCGTCCAGCGCGTTCGCCTTGATGGCGTCCAGCGCGCCGCCCGGCATGACCTCCTCGGCCGGCTGGAACAGCAGCCGCACCGGCCGCCGCAGCTTGCCCTCGCGCAGCAGCTCCGCCAGCACCAGGCCGGCGCCCAGCACCACCGTGGTGTGCACGTCGTGGCCGCAGGCGTGCGCCCGGCCGGGGACCGTCGACCGGTAGTCGACCCGCTTGGTGTCCGGGATCGGCAGCGCGTCCAGATCGGCGCGCAGGGCCAGCCGGGGCCGCTCCGGGTCCGTGTCCCCGATGTCGCAGATCAGGCCCGTCCCGCCCGGCATCACGCGCGGCTTGAGACCGGCCTGCTCGAGGCGGGCCTTCACCGCGGCCGTCGTACGGAATTCCTGGCGGCCCAGTTCGGGATGCATGTGCACATCCCGCCGGAACGCCACGAGCTCCGTCCGCAGGCGCTCGGGGAGCACACCCAGAAGGGCGTCGTCCGGCGCGGCAGGAACGGTTGGGGCCACTGACACAGGGGTTCCGGAGGGTTCGGAGGGTGAGTCGTTCACCTCCGACAGGCTAGACCGCATCTGCACTCCCGATCGCTGGATCGCCGTAAATTCATTCCGCGCGAGGAAGAAAAACTCCCCCGTTCGGCGCGTACCCGGCTCCGTACAGGGGTATCAACACGGTTTACCCCTCGCCTCTCCATAGTGGCTCAACGATCGCGCCGTCGCGCGGCAACGCCCCGTGAGCGGCGTCACCACGGCGTGGCGGGCGGCGGTCAGCGCGGACCGAGCAGCCGGGAGTAGAGGTCCAGGAGCGGGGCGGACTGCGTCTGCCAGGACCACTCACGCAGCGTGTCGCCCCGGTCGTACGCCTTCCGGTAGCGCCGCGGGTTGGTCAGCACGGCGCCGACGGCGCGGACGAAGTCGGCGGTGTCCAGGGAGCGGAACACCTCGCCGTTGCCGATCTCCAGCGTCGGCCGGGCCAGCACCCGCACATCGCTGACGACCACGGGCAGGCGGGCGTGGGCGTACTCGAAGTAGCGGGCCGGCAGGGCCACCTGGTGCGCGGGCAGGCGGTGCACGGGCAGGACGCCGATGTCCGCGGAGGACAGGAAGCGCGGGATGTCGGCGGGCGGCACATAGGGCAGCACATGCAGGCGGCCCTCGACGCCGAGCTCCGCCGCACGATCGGTGAGGACGCGCACATAGGCGTCGCCGGGGTCGGGCACGACCAGCGCCGCGTGCAGGTCGTACAGCTTGGGCAGCGCCTCGATGACCGTCAGCAGCCCCCGGGCCGGCCCGACCGCGCCGCTGTGCACCAGGAGGGGGACCTCGGGGGCCAGATGGCAGTGGTCGCGGACCCCGGAACGCGGCGGCGCGGCATGGGAGGAGGGTGAGGGTGAGGCCGAAGCCGGCGGGGCCTCGTACGGCGGGGCGTTGCGCGCCACGGCCGGCCGGGCGGCGAGGCCGTGGCGCTCGCGCAGCCGGTCGGCGTAGGTCTCGGCGACGGTGACGACGCCGTCGACGAGCGGCACATAGGTGCGCTCGTGGGCGTCACGGGCGACGGCGGCCCGATGGCTGGGCTCGGTCTTGGCCGTGGTGTCCCAGACGACCTCGACACGGTGCCCGGTGCCCTCCGCCCGCAGCGCGGCGCGGACGGCCGTGCCCAGGGTGCGGTGCCCGAGGGCGTGCACCAGGTGCGGGCGCAGCTCGTCCAGGACCGGTCCGTAGGCGATCTCCAGGTCGAGCAGCAGCGGGTCCAGCCTGCGCCAGCTGCGCTTGCCGAGCAGCAGGCGCGTGGTGGCGGTGGACAGCCGGTCCAGCAGCCCGTCGGGCGTGGCCCTGCGGCGGACGGCGGCCCGGTACTGCGCCGAGCGCAAGGCGTTCCAGGCCCGGCGCACCGCGTGCTGGAGACGTGCGCCGCCGTGGCCGAGCCGGGCGGCGGCCTTCACCGGTAAAGGGCTGTAGATCACGTCCAGCTCGGCCTGGCGGGAGGCCAGCAGGGCCGTATGGGCGGCCACGAAGGCGTTGCGGTACGCATAGGACTCCGCGCTGCGGTAGGCCAGGGCGCGCAGCAGGCCCGGACGGGGGCGCTGCAGGCGTCTGCGGTGCAGGGTCTCGGCGACGGAGACGCGGATCAGGCGCACACCTTCGGGCGCGATCCCGGCGCTGTCATCCCGGCAGTCCCGGCAGTCCCGGCAACCGTGGCCCTCGGCGGCGCGGCCGATGATCGTGACCTCGTAGCCCGCCCCGGCGGCGGCCGCCGCCACGCGGTGCGCCCGTGAGTCGCGCTCCAGCGCACTGTCCGCGAGGACCGCGATGCGCCGCGCGGGCCTCGGTGCCGTTGCCATGGAGCAAGGCAACCTGGTTCGGGTGACTGATCGGTTACGTACGGCTTGCGCGGAGCGGAACGCCCCCGGCAGCCGGAACACGCGCCCCTGCGCGCCCCTCGCGCCTCGAAGCGCCCCGGCGCGCCTGGTTTTCGCACATCCCCTGCCTTTTCGGGACTTGTGCGGGCGCCCACACTGATGGGAACAGGGGGAAATGGGGTGGGGGATGTGACATGGCGACACCCGGGTGCCGGGAGCCCGGGGGACACGGCCGGGACCGGCGTCGAGGACGGCACGGGGGACGGCGGGGAAGAGCCTGCCGCCCGCGTCGCGGGGACCGCCGCGAGGCGCCTGCCGCCCCCGCGTCCGGCGGTCGCGCCGGGCGGCAGTGGCAACACCGGCACCGGCGAGGATGACTGGAGCGCGTCGACCCGCTACATGTGCGCGGGTGCCCGCCTCGACGAGGGCTTCGCCCGCCGGGTGGTGCACGAACTGCGGCACGAGCGCTACCGGGCCTGCGCCCCCTCGTACGGTGTCGACCTCGGCCGGGTGGGCACCCACGCCGAGCAGACCCTGCGGGACCTGCGCAGGCGCGACCTGGCCGTCGGCGGCGCCTTCCTGGTGTCCCTGCTGCTGGCCCCGGTCGCCACCGTCGTGTACTGGTTCGCCACCGCCTTCCTGCCCGGCGGCCCCCCGCAGGGCCCCGCCGCGTCCCGGTGGGTGCGCGGCCGGGAGCGGTCCCGCGAACCGGCCGTCCCGGCCGTGCTGCGGGCCCTGGCCGTCCAGGTGCTCGTGCTGCTCGCGGGCGCCTGGCTGACCCCGCTGGTACCGCTGTGGCTGAACGACGTGCCGGTCGCCACGTTCCTGCTCACCCTCGTCCTGCTGGTCGTCTGCCCCTGGGCGTTCACCTGGGAGCAGCGCGGCCGGGCGTGGGGGGCGATCGGCGAGCAGCTGACCCGCGAGGCGTTCCGCTCCGCCGCGGACGGCCCGCCGCCGGGCGGGCACACGGGCGGGCTGCCGCAGTCCTCGGTCGGCGGCGACGCCAACCTCGTCGTCTACAGCGGCTACCGCCCCTTCGTCGGCGCCGGCGACGAGGTCACGTCCTGGTCGTTCGCCATGCGGCTGACCCCCGAGGGGCACGAGCCGGGCACGGGCACCGAACCGCCCCCGGTGCCCTTCGACACCGCGGGCCTGGTCCGGCGGATGGCGGACGACCTGGACGCACTGCGCGCGGGTGCCGGTGCGGGCCCGGCCTTCGCGGCCGACCGCGTCCCCGGTCTGGAGGTCACCGAGAAGGTCTTCGTCCACGGCACCGAGCTGCGGCAGAACGCCCTGTTCGGGGAGGCCGTGTTCTGGCCCGGCGCCGCCGGGCACTGGCCGCCCGAGGGCAGGCCCGCCGACCAGCTCTCCTCGGAGCGCATCGCCACCGCCCGCGGCAGCGTCGACGGGCCGGTGCGGCACTGCCTGTGCGCCCAGGTGCGCAGTTGGGGCACCGACCTGGTGCTGTCGGTCTTCGTCCAGGTCGCCGTGAGCGCGGCGACGCTCTACCTCCAGGCGAACACCCTGGTGCTCACGCCGGTCAAGGAGGAGTACCGGGTGGCCGACTCGCTCGCGCGCCCCGGAGACCTCCAGGACCCGGGGAGCGCCGTCCCGGGGCTCGCCGACGCGCTCCTGCACAGCCGCTCGGTGCTGCAGGAGGCGCCGGCCGCCGCCTTCTCGGAGCTGCGCGCACCCGCCCGGCGGCAGCGCGCCCTCCAGGCGCAGCGCGCGGCCATGTCCGACGACCGGCGGTACGACTTCGGGGCCCGGCTCAGCCTTCGCGAACTCGCGTCGTCGCACGCCTTCCGGGACTTCTTCCAGCGTGTGGACGTCAACCGCATCGGCAAGCAGATCGAGCTGCAAGTCCTCGGCACCGCCGCCGAGTTCCTCGCCGAGCACGGCCTGGACCTCGGCGACCTGACACGGCACCGCAACCTCATCCTCAACCAGGGGATCATGATGACCGGAGGATCCATGAGCGGCAGCATCGCCGCCGGGGCCGGCGCGGCGGCGCTCTCCACCGCCCCCGCGCCGCAGCGGGCCGCCGACCCCGGCGAGGGGGGTGGCACGCGATGACCGGCACGGACGAACCGCGGACCAACCACGGCATCGTGATCGGCGGCAGCGCCAGGGTCGGCGACTCGGCGCTGGCCGCCGGGGCCGGCGCCGTCGCCCACCGCACGGGACCGGCGTCGACGGCCGCCGACGGCGCGCTCGCCGCCCTCGGTGAACTGCGGCGCAGGCTCGACGCCTTGGAGGACCCGGGGGTCGGCGGGGCCGCGCGCACGGAGGCGGCCGCCCTGGCCGGGGAACTGGCGGATGAACTGGCCGCGGGGCAGGCGGACGGCGAGCGCGTCGAGCGGCGCCTCGCCCGGCTCCGCGCCCTCATCGGCGACGCCACCGCGCTGACGGGCCTCGTCACCGCGGTGCACGCGAGTGTGCGGGCGGTCACCGGTGGCTGAGCGCCTGAGCCGGACGACGGCGCTCGCCCTGCTGCTCGGCTGTGTGACCGCCGCCGCCTGTTCACCGGCCGGGCACTCCCCCGCCGGCAAGGGCGGCGACGGTCCTCGTACGACGGCGGTGTTCACCCCGCGTGAGCCACTGGGTGAAAGGCGGTTGGGGCAGACCGCGGACCTGATGCGCCGCCGCGCCGAGGGGTTCGGTCTGCGGGACGTCGTGGTGCGCACGGCCGACGGCAAGGTCACCGTCACCGCGCCGGGGGCCACCCCCGAGCAACTCGCCTCGCTCGGCGAACCGGCGGTCCTGGTGCTCCGGCCGGTGGTCGCCGTCGCACCGTCCGGCGACGGGGCGCCCGCCCCCTCGCCGGGGGCCGGGGTCGCGGAGTTCCAGGCGCTCGACTGCTCGTCGGCCGCCGGCCGCACGGATCACCAACGGGGCGACGGTGAGCGGGCGGTGGCCTGCGCGACGGAAGTGGTGGGCGGGGTCCGGGCGAAGTACCTGCTCGACCCGGTCGCCCTCAACGGCACCGAGATCAGCGAGGCCGAGGCGGTGTTCGACCAGGAGAACAGCACGGGATGGCAGATCCGGTTGCGGCTGACCTCCGCCGGGGCGAAGACGTTCACGGAGGTCACCGGGCGGCTGGCCGCGCAGGTGAGCCCGAACAACCAGTTCGCGATGGTGCTGGACGGGGCGGTGCTGTCCGCGCCCGCGGTGAACAGCGCGATCCCCGGTGGGATTGCCGTCATCACCGGCAACTTCACGCGCGCGTCGGCCGGTCTGCTGGCCGCGCAGATCAGCGGCGGCGCGCTGCCGACACCGATGGACGTGTCGTCCATGACGCGCTGAGGCGCCTCATGGACGACGACGTCCGCGGTGCGGGATCAGGGCGCGAGGACCGTGGTCTGCCCGGAGACCACCGACGCGAGGCCGTGCAGGTCGCGGGCAGTGCCGGTGATGCCGGACAGGAAGCTCTGCGCCCGGGGCGAGGCCGAGTCTGTCAGCCACTCCGGGTCGACGTCGCAGACCTGGATCTTGACGCCGGTGCCCTCCAGCGCGAGCGGGAGGGTGTGCACGACCGTGGAGGGGAAGCTCAGGATCGTGTGGCCGATCGGACCGCGCCGGGCGACCAGTTCCAGGGGCAGGTCGGGACGCACGATCTGCAGACCGGTCTCGACGGAGAGCCGGTGCAGCTTCTCGACGCTCTCACGGCGGTGCGCGAAGTAGCGGGCGGCCCCGTTGCTCCTGGCCAGGATGGCGACCGCGGTCAGATACCGCTCCAGGTCGACGACGCCGGTCTCCACCAGGGAGGTGCCGACGATGTCGGTGCCGCTGCTGATGGTCGGCGGGCCGAACCGGGCCCGCGTCCAGGCGAACCGGTTGGCGCGCAGCGCCATCCCGGACGGCGGGGTGGCGGGCATCGAGCTGAACAGCTCGACCTGCCGGCCGCGGCCCGGGGTGAGGCGCCGCCGGGCGGCCGAGGCGAAGACGCCGAAGGCGGCGTCCGACGGGGAGGGCCGCCGGCCGCTGCGGTGCCAGCGGACCAGCCGGGCGCCCTTGCTCAGCAGCTCGGTGAACTCCATGGTCGCCGTGCCGTCGTCCACGACGATGATCTCCCGCGCCCGGGTGAGCGGCAGGAGGACCTGCACCAGCCGGGAGAAGGGGTCACCGAGGACGACCCGGCCCGCGGAGCGCAGCGCCGGGGTGAGTTCTGCCGCGGTGCGCAGCAGGGAGCCCCGGGAGGAGCGCGCCTCGCACCAGCGGACCGTGATGCCCTCGTCCATCGCCAACTCCGCCATCCGGCGCAGCTGTCCCCGCGTCATGGGGTCGCTCGGGGCGAGGGCCACCACGGTGATCGGTCGACCGGGTGCCACCGGGCCCGGGGCGGCCGAAGCCGCCCCGGGTCGCGGTGTGGGCACCGCGGGCGGGTGAACATGCGCCCACTCCAGCACGTTGAGCAGCTGAACGGGGCTCTCTACGAGTGCCAGAGTGCCGCTGTCGCCCATGGATCAGGCCGACACCGACTCGGCGTCGGCGGCGGCGGCAGCGGCCGCCTCCTGCTCGGCGATGACGCCGGGCACGCGGCGCAGCTTCTTCATCGGGCCGAGCTCGCCCTCGTAGACCTTCTTGACACCGTCGCCGAGCGCGGACTCGATGATGCGGATGTCGCGGACCAGGCGGTCCAGACCCTGCGGCTCGACGGAGGCGGCCTGGTCGGAGCCCCAGTTCGCGCGGTCCAGGGTGATGTGGCGCTCGACGAAGACGGCGCCGAGGGCGACCGCCGCGAGGGTGGTCTGCAGGCCGATCTCGTGGCCGGAGTAGCCGACGGGCACGTTCGGGAACTCACGCTGCAGCGTATTGATCATCCGCAGGTTCAGCTCCTCGTGCTTCGCCGGGTACGTCGACGTGGCGTGGCACAGGATGATGTTGTCGCTGCCGAGGACCTCCACCGCGTGGCGGATCTGCTTCGGCGTGGACATGCCCGTGGAGAGGATCACGGTCTTGCCGGTGGCGCGCAGGGCGCGCAGCAGCTCGTCGTCGGTCAGCGAGGCCGAGGCGACCTTGTGGACGCGGACGTTCTCGAACTTCTCGAGGAACTCGACCGAGGGGACGTCCCACGGGGAGGCGAACCAGTCGATGCCCTTGCTGACGCAGTACTCGTCGATGGCGCGGTACTGCTCCTCACCGAACTCCACCTTGTGGCGGTAGTCGATGTAGGTCATCCGGCCCCAGGGGGTGTCCCGCTCGATCTCCCACTGGTCGCGGGGGGTGCAGATCTCCGGGGTGCGCTTCTGGAACTTCACCGCGTCGGCGCCGGCCTCGACGGCCGAGTCGATCAGGGCGAAGGCGTCCTCGAGGGAGCCGTTGTGGTTGATGCCGATCTCGCCGGTGACGTAGACGGGCTGGCCGGGGCCGACCAGGCGGTCGCCGATCGGACGAAGGCGGGCGGGGGTGGTGGTCACTGGGAGAGTTCCCTTCGGGAAAGAGAGGGGCCGAGGATCCACGAGGCGACCTCGCGGATCGCACCGCGCCCTCCGGGCGTTGCGGTGATGGAACGGGCCGCGTCCTTGACGACGTCGTGCGCGTTGGCGACGGCGGTCGGCCAGCCGACGAGCGCGAAGCAGCCGAGGTCGTTGACGTCGTTGCCGACGTAAAGGACCCGCTCGGGGGCGATACCTTGCTCCTCGCACCACTGCTTCAGTGCGAGGTCCTTGCGGTCGATGCCGTGGAGCACGGGGACCTTGAGCTTGCGGGCCCGTGCGGCGACGACCGGGTTGGTCTCCGTGGACAGGATCAGGACCGGAAGTCCGTTGTCGCGCAGGGCGGCGATCCCGAGCCCGTCACCACGGTGCACCGTGACGGTCTCGCGTCCCTCGGAGTCGACCAGCACCGTGTCGTCGGTCTGGGTGCCGTCGAAGTCGAGTACGACCGCGTCGATGTCGGCGCGGGTCGGCAGTGCGGCCGGTGCCGCGGACTCCTCGGTCCGGGCGGCGGAGCCGGTCGCGGGGTCGAGCAGCGGGGCCAGGGCGCGGGCACGGGACAGGTCGTCCGGCTCGTCGATCTCCAGCACCCGTGCGGGGTCGGTGCGCACCAGCGCGGTGTGGCCGAAGAACCGGTGCTTGGCCTCGCGGAAGCCCTCGACGCGCATCGCGTAGGCGGCGCCGGTCTCCAGCAGGTCCTGCGGGCGGTCCTGACGACGCGGCCGGTGCGCCTTGTCGTGGTTGACACCGTACCCGCCGGTCGTGGTGGCGGCCAGGGCCGTACGGCCCTCGCCGGTGACGGCTGCGGCGCCGGAACGGTCCGTCGCGACGGCCGCGGCGCCCATCTCGTCGGCGGCGTCGCGCCAGATGAAGCCGTGGAACGGGGCCACGGTCACCGCCGTGTCGGCGCCGTCCTCGACGACCGCGGCGGCCACGCCGTTGACGTCCTCGACGGAGATGAACGGGCTGGTGCACTGCACGAGCAGCACGACGTCCGCGCTGACCCCGGACATCGCCTGGTACGCGTCCATCGCGTGCAGCACCGCCGCCTCGCTGGTCGCGGTGTCGCCGGCGATGGCGGCCGGGCGCAGCACGACCTCGGCGCCGGCGGCGCGGGCCGCGTCGGCGATCTCGGGGTCGTCGGTGGAGACGACCACGTCGGTGATCAGCTCGGCCTCGCGGCAGGCGCGCACGGCGCGGGCGACCAGCGGGACGCCGCCGACGGGGGCGAGGTTCTTGCCGGGTACGCCCTTCGACCCGCCGCGTGCGGGAATGACGGCCAACACCGTTGGCATGGGGGCTCCTTGCGAATTGTGGGGACTCACAGCTGGCCCCATCGGCGGATCACGGGCGCGACGCGCTGAACGCCCTGGCGGTACGCGGTGCGCGCGGAGTTGCGCGCGAAATCGCGGACGGCGCGGCGCAGCGCGCTCGGCTCGGCGGGCTCCACGGCGGCGCCGGGCAGCGGCTCGCCCTTCGGGTCCAGGCTGTGCCGGGCGAGGACCCCGGGGAGGTAACCGGGCGCGGTGGCGGTGGTGTAGTACGGCGCGAGCGGGGGCAGCTCGGCCGCGCCGGCGAGCGCGGTGACGCGCTCACGGACGGTGCGGAACGGGTCGCCCTCCGAGGCGATGCCCTGGGCGCGGGCCCACGCGGGGCGCACGCGGGGCACCTGGCCCGCGTCGATGTGGTCCCAGGAGGCGTAGGCGCCGGACCCCAGGAAGTGGTGGTTGCCCAGTGCCTCGCGGATGCCGAGATCGGTGAGGATCGCGGTCGGGATGCCGCGGTGCATGGACTCCAGCGCGGCCGTGGAGCTGACCGTGACCAGCAGGTCGGTGCGGTCCAGCACCTCGCCCATGTTCCCGTAGACGAGCTTGAGGTTCCTGGGCGGGTCCAGCCGGGCGACCAGCTTCTGGTACGGCTGTTCCTCGATGTGCGTGGTGTGCTCACCGGGCTTGCTGCGCAGCTTGACCAGTACCTCGCGGTCCGGGTGGAAGCGGGCGTGGTCCACCGCGCGGCGCAGCAGGTACATGCGGTCCTTGCGGCTGTCCGGGACGGACGGCTGGACGGCGAAGACGACGGTGAACGGCCGGTCCGCGGAGGCCTCGTACGGGTTGCCCTCCAGGAACGGCAGCGCGGTCTCCACGATGGAGCCCGCGTCGGCCCCGACGCCCTCGTACACCGCGCGGAAGCGGTCGGCGTCGTGCGCGCTGTTCGCCAGGACCGCGTCGGCGCCGGAGCGCAGCAGCAGGCCGTCGGCGAGCTTCTCGTAGACGACGCCGACGTAGCCGGTGACGACGACGGGCCGGCGGGGGGTGCCTTCCCACGCGCGGGCCAGGCCGTGCAGCATGGCCTGGACGGTGCCGCCGACACAGGACAGGACGACCACGTCGGCGCTCTCGCGGGTGGTCGTGGCCAGGAAGTCCGCCGCCGTGACCTCGCGCATGGAGTCGGCGGGGATGCCGACCTCGGCGAGCTGGCGCTCGGTCGGCGTCGCACGCCCGCGAAGGAGGCGCGCGTCGAGCCGCGCGTGGGGGGCGATACGGCGAGCCGTCAGCGCACCCCATTTCCATCGGGTGTCCGAGTCGGCGAGGACGGTGACCTTGATCGGGTCGGTGGTGGTACTTGCTGGCACGCCGCAAAGTTAGGAAGACATTCCTAGCGGGCGCCCAACGCCACGCCAACGGACGGTTAACAACACGCCGCCGGATGAAGAACCAGCACGCCAGGCTGACGCATTCACAAACCCGACACCCCACGTTCACCAAAGAGCCTGCGTCGTGTCAGCACGACGGGCACCGGGAGTCATAGGGTGCGCCCCGTGAGTAAGCTTTCCGTCATCGTCCCGTTCTACAACGTGCAGGCGTTTGCTCCTGACATGTTGAGAAGTCTCCGTGCGAACGCCCGGCCGGATTTCGAATTCATCCTGGTGAACGACTGCGCCACGGATGAGACGCCGAAGATCCTCGAGCGCGCCCTGCCGGACCTCCCCGGGGCGAGACTGATCTCGCACGAGCAGAACGGCGGCCTCGCCACCGCCCGCAACACGGGCATCGACGCCGCCACGGGCGAGTACGTGACCTTCCTCGACGGCGACGACTGGCTGGCCGAGGGCTACCTGCCGCAGCTGCTGGACGCCATCGAGACCCTCGGCACCGACTTCGTCCGCACGGACCACGTCGTCTGCCACGGCCGCAAGCGCACCGTCGCCCGCGTCCCGCACGGCCGCCGCGGGGTCTCGCTCGACCCCCGCGGGGCGATCCTGCCGCCCGACCGCACGACCTCGGTGGACTACCCGTACGCCTGGGCCGGGATCTACCACCGCCGGCTGGTCGACGCCGGGCTGCTGCACTTCCCGGACGGGCTGCGCACCGCCGAGGACCGGCCGTGGATCTGGCGGCTGCACCGCGAGGCCAAGAGCTTCGCCGTCGTCGGCCTGCTGGGCGTCTTCTACCGGCGCGGGGTGGCCACCTCGCTGACGCAGATCGGCGACGTCCGGCAGCTGGACTTCATCCGCTCCTTCGACCAGGTGCTCGCCGAGACGGCGACGGACCCGGAGGCGGACCGCTTCATGCCCAAGGCCGTGCGCACCTACTGCGCGGTGATCTCGCACCACCTCGGGGCCATGGGCCGCTACGAGCCGCAGGTGGCCCGTAAACTCAAGGCCATGAGCGCCGCCGCCCTGAGGCAGATGCCGCAGGACCTCCTCGCCGAGGCCCTTGACTCGATGGACATGGAACGCAGCCTGCGCCTGCGCCGGCTGCTGCGCCGGCGTATCGGCGGCGGGGCGGTGGCCGCGTAATGGGCCGTACCCAGGTCTTCCTGGCGGCGGGCCTGACGGGCGTGGCCGCGATGGCGGCCGCGCTGGACGCGGGACTGCTCACCCCGGCCGACCGGCGGCTGCTGGTGATCAGCAACAACGCCCCGGTGCCCGAGATCTCGCCCGCCGCGGACGCGATGGCGGGCTTCGAGGCGCTGCGCGGCCGCTTCGACCGCGTGCTGTCGTGGAACGAGGCGATCTCCCCGCTGCACCCGCGCGGCTGGACCCCGCGTCCGGACGACGTGCCGATGTGGGAGCGCCATCTGCGGCGGCTGTGGGACCTCGGCGACGACGACGTGGAGCTGGTCGTCGAGTCGGTGCACATCGACCCGGCGCTCGCGCTGGTCACCGCGTTCACCGCCGCGCCGGTCGTGGCGTACGCGGAGGGGCTCACGGCCTACGGCCCGACCCCCAACAAGCTGGAGCCGCTGGTCTCCACGCGTATCGGCCGGCTGCTGCACCTGGGGCTCGTGCCGGGACTGCGCCCGCTGATGCTGACGGAGTACGGCGTGCCGGAGGAGGTCGTCCCCGCCGAGGCGTTCACCAAGGTCCTCGCGGAGGTCGCCACGGCCGCGGAGCTCACCGCGGACGGCGGCACGCCGGCCAGGGGCGGCGCGCTCCTGCTCGGCCAGTACCTGTCGGGGCTGGAGATCCTCAGCGACCGGCAGGAGGAGGAGCTCCACCTGCGCATGCTGCGCGCGGCCGTCGCCGCCGGGCACCGCACGATCGTCTTCAAGCCGCACCCGACGGCTCCCGCGCACCGCGCGGGGCAGCTGGAGCGCGAGGCGGCGGAGCTGGGCGCCGAGCTGCACGTGGCGGATCCGGCGCTGCCGGCCGAGGCGCTCTTCCAGAGCGTCCGCCCCGAGCTGGTCGCCGGCTGCTTCTCGGCGGCGCTGTTCACCGCGTCCACGCTCTACGGGCTGCCGGTCGCCCGGATCGGCACCGAGACGGTGCTGGAGCGCTTCTCGGTCTACGCCGACAGCAACCGCGTGCCCGTCACCATCGCCGACCGCCTCCTGCCCGACCTGGCCGACGCCGCCGCGGTGGCCGGCTGGACCCCGCCGGCCGCCGAGCGCGTCGCGTCCGAGGTCGGACCGCTGCTGCGCGCCGTCGCCTTCTGCATGCAACCGCAGATCTACGCGTCCCTGCGCAACGAGACCGCCGCCTATCTGTCCAACCGCCTCAACTCCGGCAGCCAGCGCTACTTCACCCGGCGCCGGCTCAGCAGGCTCGCCCTGCCCGGCGGGGTTCCGGCCCAGCTGGCCTTCCTGCCGAACAACCCGGCCGTGCGCCGGGCGGCCCGCCGGCTGCGGCACGTGGCACGCCGCTGACCCCCGCGGACGGGGCGCGTCAGCGCGCCCCGTCCGGTGCGAGGGTCTGTGCGACACCGGCGACGAGGTTCCGCAGGCCGGTCTCGAAACGGGCCTCGTAATTGCCGAACATCTCCCCGCTCACCGCTCCCAGCAGCGGGTACTCGGCGCCGAGCCGCGCCCGGCGCTCCTCGGGGTCGTAGCGTTCGTCGCGCTCGCCGGGGACCGGCTGCACCGCCTGCTCCTCGATCACGAAGCCCACCGTGAAGGTGTAGGCGGTGAACCAGGCGTTGAGGGCGTTCTCGACGGTGAACCCCTGCGCCACGAAAGCGCTCATCCACCGCTCCAGTGACGCCGCGTGCGTGTCGTCGGTCAGATGGGTACCGCTGAAGACCCGGGCACCGTCGCGGTGGGCCGGCTGGGCGTCTCGACTTCTTCCGCGGCCCGCACTTCACCGTGCCGGCGATCGGCGCGGAACCGCCCGCCGCGCTGCCGGGGTTCACCCGCGCGCACCGCGAGGAGTCCGGCGGCGCCGCCCACCGGGCGTACGGCGACGGCCTGTTCGTCGTCCGCCCGGACGGTTACGTGGGGCCGGCCACGGACGATCCCCGGCAGGTCGGCGGGTACCTGGCCCGTTTCGGCGGCTGAGCCCGCCTCAGAAGGCGTCGACTGGGACGTAGGTGCCCCAGACCTCGCGCAGCGCGTCGCAGACCTCGCCGACCGTGGCCCGGGCGCGCAGCGCGTCCTTCATCGGGTACAGCACGCCCGCCCCGCCCGGCCCGCTCTCCGCGGCCGCGCGCAGCGCGCCCAGTGCCGCCGCGACGGCCCGCCGGTCGCGCCGGGCGCGCAGGGCGGCGAGCCGCTCGGCCTGGGCGGCCTCGATCGCCGGGTCGACACGCAACGGCTGGTACGGATCCTCCTCGTCGAGCCGGAAGCGGTTCACCCCGACGACGACCCGTTCGCCGGAGTCGGTCTCCCGCGCGATCCGGTAGGCGTTCCGCTCGATCTCCGACTTCTGGAAACCGCGCTCGATGGCGCCGACCGCGCCGCCCATGTCCTCCACCCTGCGCATCAGGTCCAGCGCCGCCGCCTCGACCTCGTCGGTCATCGTCTCCACCACGTACGAGCCGGCGAACGGGTCCACCGTCGCCGTCACGTCGGTCTCGTAGGCCAGCACCTGCTGGGTGCGCAGCGCGAGCCGGGCCGACTTCTCCGTGGGCAGTGCGATGGCCTCGTCGAAGGCGTTGGTGTGCAGCGACTGCGTGCCGCCGAGCACCGCCGCCAAGCCCTGCACGGCCACCCGCACCAGGTTCATCTCGGGCTGCTGCGCGGTCAGTTGCACGCCCGCCGTCTGGGTGTGGAACCGCAGCATCCAGGACCTGGGGTTCCGCGCCCCGAACTCCTCGCGCATGACGCGGGCCCAGATCCGGCGCGCGGCACGGAACTTGGCGACCTCCTCCAGCAGCGTCGTCCGCGCGACGAAGAAGAACGACAGCCGGGGCGCGAAGTCGTCCACGTCCATGCCGGCGGCGACGGCGGTGCGGACGTAGGCGATGCCGTCGGCCAGGGTGAAGGCGATCTCCTGCACGGGCGAGGCCCCGGCCTCGGCCATGTGGTAGCCGGAGATGGAGATCGTGTTCCAGCGCGGGATCTCGGCACGGCAGTAGCGGAAGAGGTCCGCCACCAGCCGCAGGGAGGGACCCGGCGGGAAGATGTAGGTCCCGCGGGCGATGTACTCCTTGAGCACGTCGTTCTGGACCGTGCCGGTGAGCCGGTCCGCGCGGACCCCCTGCTCCTCGCCCACCAGCTGGTACATCAGGAGCAGCAGCGCGGCGGGCGCGTTGATGGTCATGGACGTGGAGACCTCGCCGAGCGGGATGCCGCCGAACAGCACCTCCATGTCCTCCACCGAGTCGATCGCCACCCCGACCCTGCCGACCTCGCCGTGCGCGAGCGGGGCGTCGCTGTCGTGGCCCATCTGCGTGGGCAGGTCGAAGGCGACGGACAGGCCGGTCGTGCCGTGGGCGATGAGCTGCCGGTAGCGGGCGTTGGACTCCGCGGCGGTGCCGAAGCCGGCGTACTGGCGCATCGTCCAGGGGCGGGTGGTGTACATCGCCGGGTGGACGCCGCGGGTGAAGGGGTAACCGCCCGGCTCGCCGAGCTTCTCCGCCGGATCCCAGCCGTCCAGTGCGGCGGGACCGTAGACCGGATCGATCGGCAGACCGGATTCGGACTCGCGTGCCATGCGTCATCCTCCAGGGAATCGCCCCCTGGTCCCAGTGTGCGCGGATTTCCCGCGATGTTGGCGCAACTACATGCCAGGGAAATCAGTCCAAGGGGATACCGGTTCTCACAGGGGGATGACAGACATGGCACTCATATCGATCGCGCGATCACGCGCGGCCGCGGTGGCCGCGGCACTTCTCACCGGGGCGCTGCTGGCCGGCTGCGCCGCCCACGCCACCCAGCCGGTGGCAGCCCAGGGCCCGTCCGCGTCGTCGGCCGGCGGGGACAGCCCGAGCCCGGCACCGTCCACGAGCACGAGCACCTCGCCGGCCCCGACGCCGGCCCCGAGCTCGACGCCGTCCACCGCGAAGCCCAGCCCGTCCGGCACGCCGAAGGCCCCGCACACCGCGCGCCCGGCCGTGGTCGTGGGCCCCGGCAGCAACAGCGCCCGCGTACGCGAACTCCAGGCCCGCCTGCGGCAGCTCGGGCTCTTCGACCGGGCCCCCACCGGCTACTACGGCAGCGTCACCGCGAGCGCGGTCCGCTCCTTCCAGGGCAAGCACGGCCTCGCCGCCTCCGGCTCCGTCACCAAGTCCACCTGGACCACTCTCCGTTCCCTCACCCGGCAGCCCTCCCGCGCCGCGATGTACCCGCCGACCACCAACCCGGTCGCCAAGCTGGACCCGCGCTGCCTGAACGGCCGCGTCCTGTGCATCAGCAAGACCAGCCGCACCCTGGCCTGGGTGATCGACGGCAAGGTCGTCTCGGCGATGGACGTCCGCTTCGGCTCCCAGTACACGCCCACCCGCGAGGGCACCTTCAGCGTCTTCGCCAAGAGCCGCCACCACGTGTCGACGATCTACCACACGGCCATGCCGTACGCGATGTTCTTCAGCGGCGGCCAGGCGGTGCACTACTCCGCCGACTTCGCGGCGCGCGGCTACGCGGGCGCGTCCCACGGCTGCGTCAACGTGCGGGACGCCGGCAAGATCGCGGCACTCTTCGACCAGGTCCGGATCGGCGACAAGGTCGTCGTCCACTGGTGAACGCCCACGGCCGGCCGCTAGGGCCGGTCCCCGGCGAGCAGCGCGTCCAGCGCGCGCCCGAACACCCGTCGGCCGGCCCACGCCGTGGGCCGGCCGAACGCCTTCGGAAGCCCGCGCACCCGCAGTTCCTCGCGCCACACGATCCGCGACCCCGGCCCGGGGTCCCGCGGCCACACCTCGATCTCGGCCCAGCCCAGCACGACCGCGCCGCGCTTCTCCAGCCGGCACCGGCCCGGCCCGCCACCGGCGTCCGGCGGCTCCCAGCGCACGATCTCCATCGGGTCGGCAAAGGACAGCGGGCCGACACCGGTCCGCGCGATGAAGCCCGTGCCGCCGTCGCGGACCTCGACCGTGGTCAGGGGGACGTGGGCGGCGTGCCGTTCCCAGTCGGTGACCCGGCGCCAGGCCTCGGCGGGCGGCAGCGGCGACTCGCGCTCGACGCGGAAGGCGGGCACGGAGGTCGTGGTCACGAGGGCAATCTATGCCGCCGCGGGCCGGAGAGCGGGGACGCGGGCAGGGCGGGGGGAAAGCGCCCCGCCCACGTCTCTCGTTGGGGGCCCGGTACGGGGAGACCGGGCTGCCCCTCGACCGATGACCAGTCGGTCTACTCGTTAAAGCGCCCAGGGGGCCGAAAGTGTCACTCGCCCCGCGGAGGCCTCACGTGCTCCGCCGGGACGCGTGGGACGGCCCGCAGGTGTCACTGCCCGCCGGCGCGGGGCGAGTGCCGCTCACCGAAGCGGTGATGGCCGCCGGAACGGTTCTTCCCGTTCCCCTTTCCCGCGTGGTGCAGCCGGCCGGGGGCGTCGTCCTTCGGGCCGGCGTCCTTCGGGCCGGCGTCGCCCGCCCTGCCGACGCGGCGGCCGTGCGGCCCGAGCACCGCGGCGCAGTAGCGCCGCACCATGGGCTGGCCGCCGCCCGCGGCCTTGCGGAGCTGCTTCCAGACCTGCTCGTCCGTCTTCCCCCGGCGCCAGCCGGCGGCCGCGTAGGCACGGCACAGCGCCGTCGGACCGGTCATCGCCCCGGGCGGCGGCACGGAGACCCGCGGCGCCCCGGGCGCGGCGGGCGCGCCACCCGGCACGGTGCCCACCGGGACGCCACGTCCGGACCGCGAGGGCGCGGGCGGGCGGGGGGAGACGGCCGGGGTCGCCGGACGGGTGCCGCCCGTCGCCTGCGGCGCCGCGCCCTGGGTGTGCACGGGGGCGGGCGCCTCGTCCCCACCGCCCAGCAGCACCGGCAACGCGCCCGCCGCGGCGGCGAGGGCCACCCCGGCGACGGCCGCGGTGGCCAGCAGGGCGCCGCTGAAGGCCCTGGCGGTACGGCTCTTGGGCCCACCGGAACGCCGGCCCGCCGCGTCGCGGCCTCCGTCCCCGCCGCCCTCCTCGTTGCCGCGGCCGCCGCCGACGGGCGACAGCTCGGGACCGCCGTCCCGCGCGTCCCGGAAGGCGGCGAGGGCCGCCTCCTCGCGCGCGGGGTCGAGCGCCGCGGGTACGGCGGCCGCGGCGAGCGTCCGGGCCAGCGCCGCGGCCCGCGGGTCCGTCCATGCCGGGCCGGCGGTGTCGTTCTTCGCCGCCCCGCGCAACAGCCTTTCGGCGGTGGTGTCGTCGAGCCAGTCCTGTCCCTTGTTATCGCTCATCTCATGTCCTCAAGCGCTCGAGACGCCGAAAACGTCACACTTGACGACCCGTCGTCGGATTCCAGCAGTTCAGCGAGGCGCCGCAGGCCGCGGCTGGTGGCCATCCGCATCGCCCCCGGCCGTTTGCCCACCACCGCGGCGGCGGCGCGGGAGTCCAGCCCCATCACGACGCGCAGCAGGACCGCCTCCGCCTGGTCCCGGGGAAGGGCCGCGATCGCGGCCAGCGCGGCCCCGGTGCCCACCGCGGCCACCGCCTCCTCGGCGGTGTCGGAACCGCCGGGCCGGTCGAGGAGCTCCTCCACCCCAGCGGCGGTCAGCGGACGGCGGCCCACGGCCCGCAGGTGGTCCAGCGCGCGGTTGCGGGCGATGCGCGCCGCCCAGCCGCGCAGCGCGTCCCCGTCGCCGTGGAACGACGACAGGTCCCGGGCTATCTGCAGCCACGTCTCCGATGCCACGTCCTCGGCGTCCCCCACGCCGACCAGCGAGCGTACGTACTGCAGCAGTTGCGGTTGCACCGCTCGGTACACGAACCGGAAGCCGTCCTCGTCCCCCTCTTGCGCCGCGCGTACCGCGGTCGCCAAATCCACGTTCGAGCCTCCCCCTTGGAATCGCGCACCATACTGCCCCATGCGGCGCGTTCCGACAGGCCCTGGGGGGCGGCTACTCACGGGTCACAAAGCTGACGAAAACAGCCGCGCCACCGCCGGGACCACGTCGGGCCGACGCGGTTCCCGGGAGGGGGTGTGACACTTTCGGCCCGCAGGACGCTGAACAAGACAGAAGCGGCCGGAGACGCTCCTGTGGGGGGAGGCGGACTTCGGCCGCTTCACCTGCGACGGCGACCGTCCGGCCCCCTCACCCGTGCCGCCGGAGCCGCGAATTCCCGCCAGCTCCCTCCGGGCCGGCCCGGGTCCCGCAACGGCAGGCGCCTGCGGGCCGCGCGGCTTCCGGCACAACCCCGGCCCTCGTCGCAGGCACCGCAGCACGGCGGCGCCGGCCGCGGCACCCCCGGGCGTGGGAAACCGGCGCGCGGAAGGGGCGTTCCCGGCCGCGCCCGGTCGGCGCCCCGCGCTCGCCGCCGCCCGAGTGCCGGGCACCGCGGGGCAGAGCGGCGCGAACCGCCGAAGGCAGTGTGCGGCATGACACCGGGGACTCGGCCGGCACCCGTCCGGCCGAACGGAGCCCGGGAATCCCGCGTGTGGCGCGGAACCCCCGCCGGCGGCGCCGGCAGGCACCATCACCCCCGTTGGAGGACGTGACTGCTCCTCCGTTCGGGTGAAAGCGGCAAGCCGATCCCGCCGGGGCCGGACTCGCCGCCCGTACGAGGTCCGCCGGCCGGCGCCCTCCGGCGACGGGCGCGGGGTGGCAGAAGACGCGGATCGCAGCGGAGGATACGGTGCGGCCGCCCCCTCGCCGGCCGCGGGACCGGGGCCGCGGCGCGCACAGGACCGGCGGGCGACGCGGCGGCAAGTGCGGCCGTGCCGGCCCGGGCCGCCGCCCGCTTCGCCCGCATGTGCCATATGACCTGACGTTGTGTCCGGATGGCGCACCCCGCCGTGCGGGCCCTCGACGGACGTGCACTTTCGTTCCCGTACGGGTGAAATTCGCGCATCCGTCGTACAGTGCCGAACATACGCCGATACGGTGGCGCTCACGCGCCGTCCATTCCCACGGACGCCCCACGCGTCACCGTCGGTTCCCTCGGTCCCCATACCGCCCGCACCGCCCGCAGTACCGCGCAGTCCCCCCACCCCGCAGTCCCCCGCAGTTCCAGGAGAGCACCGCTGACCAGCGACACTCCGTCCGTCCCGCCGGCGACACCGCCGCTGCTCCCGCCGCAGTCCCGCGGCGGCGCCGACCGGACGGCCCGGACGTCCCGCCCGGCCCCGCAGCCCGGCCGCCCGCGCGGCGGACTGGACGGCTTCAACGACGCCCCGCCCGCGATCGCCGAGGCAGCCCTGCTCGACTGCTGCGGCAGCCTGCGCTGGGCCCGCCGGGTCGCCGCCCACCGCCCCTACCCGGACGTGGACGCGCTGCTCGCCGCCGCCGACGAGGCCGCCTACGACCTGTCCCCCGCGGACCTGGCCGAGGCCCTCGCGGGCGAGGCCGCGGGCGCGCCGCCGGACATCGCCCCCACCCGCGGCAGCCTCGCCGCGCACACCGCGCTGCGGGCCGCCCAGGCGGCCTACGAGGCCCGGTTCGGCCATGTCTTCGTCGTCAGCCTGGACGGCGTCGACCCCGACGAGACCCTCGGCCTGCTGCTCGCCTCGCTCCGCCGCCGTCTGGGCCACGACCCCGACGAGGAACGGGTGGTCGCCGCCGAGGAACTGCGCCGGGTGACCCGCGCGCGGCTGGCCCGCCTCGCGCGCGGGGACGATCCGGTGGGACAAGGGGTTCCCGGTGGATACACCCACCCGTGCGGGATCGATCACACCTGACGGACCCGGCAGGACGTAGCCGACAGGCCGTCGCTACGATGGCCAGGGCCGGAGGACCGTACCCGGCCGGGCCCGACCGACCAAACGAAGCCGGCAGGCCCTTCACCGCTCCCGGAGGGTTTTTTTCCGTGCCGGCTGGAACGTTGTACCGCGGCCGGGAAGGCATGTGGTCATGGGTGGCTCATCGTGTCACCGGTGTCCTCATCTTCTTCTTCCTGTTCGTCCATGTCCTTGACACCGCGCTGGTGCGCGTCTCCCCCGAGGACTACGACAAGGTCGTCGACACCTACAAGCAGCCCATCGTCAGCCTTCTCGAGTACGGGCTGGTCGCCGCTGTCCTCTTCCACGCTCTGAACGGCCTGCGCGTCATCGCCGTCGACTTCTGGTCCAAGGGCCCGAAGTACCAGAAGCAGATGCTGTGGTCGGTTGTCGGAATCTGGGTCGTCCTGATGATCGGGGCCATCTACCCCGTCCTCGGTCACGCCGCTCGAGTGCTGTTCGGGAGCTGAGTCCATTCATGTCCGCAACAGATCACGTGGAGCTCAGCTCCTCCAGCGCCGCGTACAGCCCCGAGAACCCGGCTCCGTACATCGAGGCGCCGCGCTCCCGTTCCCAGCGCACGCCGCGCGCCACCCGGACCAACTTCGAGCTGTACGGCTGGCTGTTCATGCGCCTGTCCGGCATCGTGCTCGTGGTCCTGGTCATCGGCCACCTGCTGATCCAGCTCGTCCTCGACGGCGGTGTCACCAAGGTCGGCTTCGCCTTCGTGGCGGGCCGCTGGGCGTCCCCGTTCTGGCAGACCTGGGACCTGATCATGCTGTGGCTGGCGATGCTGCACGGCGGCAACGGCCTGCGCACCGTCATCAACGACTACGCCGAGCGGGACAACACCCGGTTCTGGCTCAAGATGCTGCTGTACACGGCGACGGCGTTCACCATCATCCTCGGCACGCTGGTGATCTTCACCTTCGACCCGAACATCCGCTAGCCGGGCTGGACAGGGAAGCGACCCCTCATGCAGATCCACAAGTACGACACCGTCATCGTCGGCGCGGGTGGCGCCGGCATGCGCGCCGCCATCGAGGCGACGAAGCGCAGCCGCACCGCCGTGCTGACGAAGCTCTACCCCACCCGCTCCCACACCGGCGCGGCCCAGGGCGGCATGGCCGCGGCCCTCGCGAACGTCGAGGAGGACAACTGGGAGTGGCACACCTTCGACACGATCAAGGGCGGTGACTACCTGGTCGACCAGGACGCCGCCGAGATCCTGGCGAAGGAGGCCATCGACGCGGTCCTCGACCTCGAGAAGATGGGCCTGCCCTTCAACCGCACCCCCGAGGGCCGGATCGACCAGCGCCGCTTCGGCGGCCACTCCCGCAACCACGGCGAGGCCCCGGTCCGCCGCGCGTGCTACGCGGCCGACCGCACCGGTCACATGATCCTCCAGACGCTGTACCAGAACTGCGTCAAGGAGGGTGTGGAGTTCTTCAACGAGTTCTACGTCCTCGACCAGCTCCTCGTCGAGGAGGACGGCGTCCAGAAGTCCGCCGGTGTGGTCGCCTACGAGCTGGCCACCGGCGAGATCCACGTCTTCCAGGCAAAGTCCGTCGTGTACGCCTCCGGCGGCACCGGCAAGTTCTTCAAGGTCACCTCCAACGCGCACACCCTCACCGGTGACGGCCAGGCCGCCGTCTACCGCCGCGGTCTGCCGCTGGAGGACATGGAGTTCTTCCAGTTCCACCCGACGGGCATCTGGCGCATGGGCATCCTGCTGACGGAGGGCGCCCGCGGTGAGGGCGGCATCCTCCGCAACAAGGACGGCGAGCGCTTCATGGAGAAGTACGCGCCGGTCATGAAGGACCTCGCCTCCCGCGACGTCGTCTCCCGCGCGATCTACACCGAGATCCGCGAGGGCCGCGGCTGCGGTCCCGAGGGCGACCACGTCTACCTCGACCTGACCCACCTGCCGCCGGAGCAGCTGGACGCCAAGCTCCCGGACATCACGGAGTTCGCGCGCACCTACCTCGGCATCGAGCCCTACACGGACCCGATCCCGATCCAGCCGACCGCGCACTACGCCATGGGCGGCATCCCGACCAACGTCCAGGGCGAGGTCCTCTCGGACAACACCACGGTCGTCCCGGGCCTGTACGCCGCCGGCGAGGTCGCCTGCGTCTCCGTGCACGGCGCCAACCGCCTCGGCACCAACTCGCTGCTCGACATCAACGTCTTCGGGCGCCGCGCCGGCATCGCCGCCGCGGACTACTCGGCGACCGCCGACTACGTCGAGCTCCCCGAGAACCCGGCCCAGCTGGTCGAGACCCAGGTCGAGACGCTGCGCGCCTCCACCGGCAACGAGCGGGTCGCCACGCTCCGCAAGGAGCTCCAGGAGACCATGGACGCCAACGTCATGGTCTTCCGCACCGAGCAGACCATCAAGACCGCGGTCGAGAAGATCGGCGAGCTGCGCGCGCGGTACAAGAACGTCTCGATCCAGGACAAGGGCCGGCGCTTCAACACCGACCTGCTGGAGGCGATCGAGCTCGGCAACCTGCTCGACCTCGCCGAGGTCATGGCGGTCTCCGCCCTGGCCCGCAAGGAGTCCCGCGGCGGCCACTACCGCGAGGACTACCCGAACCGCGACGACGTCAACTTCATGCGGCACACGATGGCGTACCGCGAAGTGGGTGCCAACGGCACCGATGCGATCCGTCTCGACTACAAGCCGGTCGTGCAGACCCGCTACCAGCCCATGGAGCGTAAGTACTGATGAGCACCGCGACCCTCGACAAGGTCGAGGCCGAGGCCCAGGCCTCGCCCTACATCACCGTCACCTTCCGCATCCGCCGGTTCAACCCGGAGGTCTCCGCGGAGCCCACGTGGCAGGACTTCCAGCTCGAGATCGACCCCAAGGAGCGGGTCCTCGACGGCCTCCACAAGATCAAGTGGGACCTGGACGGCACGCTGACGTTCCGCCGCTCCTGCGCCCACGGCATCTGCGGCTCCGACGCCATGCGCATCAACGGCCGCAACCGCCTGGCCTGCAAGACCCTGATCAAGGACATCAACCCGGACAAGCCCATCACGGTCGAGCCCATCAAGGGCCTGACGGTCCTGAAGGACCTGATCGTGGACATGGACCCGTTCTTCCAGGCCTACCGGGACGTGATGCCCTTCCTGATCACCAAGGGCAACGAGCCGACCCGCGAGCGCCTGCAGTCCCCCGAGGACCGCGCGCGCTTCGACGACACCACCAAGTGCATCCTGTGCGCGGCGTGCACGTCGTCCTGCCCGGTGTTCTGGAACGACGGCCAGTACTTCGGTCCGGCGGCCATCGTCAACGCCCACCGCTTCATCTTCGACTCGCGTGACGAGGCGGGCGAGCAGCGTCTCGAGGTCCTGAACGACAAGGACGGCGTCTGGCGCTGCCGCACGACGTTCAACTGCACGGACGCCTGCCCGCGCGGCATCGAGGTCACCAAGGCCATCCAGGAGGTGAAGCGCGCGCTCATCACGCGCCGCTTCTGATCCCGCCTCCCCGGCCACGCCCGAGGGCCCCGCACCCGTTTCCCGGGAGCGGGGCCCTCGGGCGTTCACGCGGTCAGCGCGTTCTCGATCTGCCTGCGGGTGACCGTGTGGCCGACGCACCCGGCGAGCCTGCGCAGTTCGGCCTGCCCGGCGCCGTCCGCGAGCCGGGCCAGAGCGCGCACGCCGGCGCCGGCGACGACGTTCTTGACCGGTGACCGTTCGACCAGGGCGCCCAGGGTGCGGACCGTCTCCGGGTGCGGGAGCAGCGCCGGGGACGACAGCAGCCAGGCCAGACCTCGGACGCCGGTGACGTTCCAGGAGTCGTGGCCGCTGTCCCCGGCGCTGCCGCCATGGGTCGCCAGGGCGAGCCATGGGGTGACGGTCCTGCGTACGGTCTCGGGGTCGATGCCGTCCAGGATCGCCGCGGCGGCCCGGTCCCAGCGCGCGCTGGGCGCCGCCTTGGCGTCGCGCAACCACGGGATCAACCGCCGCCAGGGCCCGCCGAGGTGCGGCAGTTCGGCCAGCACGCGGTCGGACCAGGGTTCGCCCGGGTTGAGGGGCGGCTCGGGCAGCCGGTCCAGGAGGACGGCGGCCCAGTCCAGGCAGCCGTCGTACGCGGATCTGCGGAGCAGCCCGACCACCTCGCCGGACAGCGGCCGCCCCGCGTCGAGCAGGGCCTCGGCGAGAGCGGGCAGTTCATCGCTGGTGCCGGAGAAGTACCATCGCCGCGCCCAGCCCTCCAGGAGGGTGTTCCACTCCTCGCACCACACCGTGCGCGGGAAGCCCCGCGAGATCACGGCCAGCAGCACCATGCCCTGCCTGCGTGCGTCACCGCCGAGGCCGTGCGCACCGATGTGCTCCACGACGACCCCGGCCAGGGCCCGGCGCCGCTCCTCGGGCATGGCCCGCAGGACGGCCGCTGTCCGGTGGCCCTCGCCGTCGCTCCGGTGCAGCAGCCGGCCGGCGAGCTCGGCCGGCTCTCCCTCCGCGGCGAGGCGGGAGACGAGGTCGACCCGGCCCGGGTCCTCCCAGGGCGAGGGGTGGTAGGTCCGCACGCGGCTCACAGCTGCCTCACGATCGTGGGGTCGGTGATCCGGTCGTCGTGGGCGAGCAGCGCGGCCTTGCCGAGGACGGCCGACAGCATGCGGTCGCCCTCGTGGGGCAGCCAACTCGGCTGCGTGCCCTGAGCGGTGGCCGGGGCGACGGGCAGGTGGCGGTCGTCGGGCAGCAGCACCTGGGCGGAACCGAGGTGGATCCGGTAGGTGTGGCGGACGCCGCGGACGTGCAGGAAGCGGCCCTCGGTGCGGCAGCGGTCGCCCAGGGCGAGGCGCGGCAGCAGGCGGGCCAGTACGTCGCGGCGGGCCACGGCGCCGGGGCCGAGCTCCCCGAAGGCGCTGGAGGCCCACAGGGCCCGGTCGTGGCCGCCGGGAGGGGCGGCGGCACCGCCGATACCGGCGGCCTCCACGAACAGGCTGATGTCGCGCGCCACTTCGCTGACGACGAGCGGCGGCACGGCGGCGGACCCGAGCGGGTGGAACCGCGGCCCGCCGAGGCCTACGACCCGGTCGCCCGTGAACCGGACGACGTCGACCGGCAGTTCGGCGCGCACGCCCCACTGCGGCAGGTCGCGCGTGAGCGCGGTGCGATCGCCGCCGTGAGTGGGCCGCCAGCCGAGGGCGGCGGCCCGGTCGTGCAAAAGGTCCTCGCGCACCAGGTGCACCGAGAGCGGTTCACCGCCGCCGACCTCGCGGTAGGCCTGCGGGAAGGGCTGCGTGATGCCGTGCCGCTCCAGCCGGTCCCGCCAGGCGGCGACCTCCGCGTCGTCCCGCCCGAGGGGATGCCACAGTTCCACCGCGACGCCCGCGCCGACCGGTGCCCCCGTCAGCGTGCACAGGGCGCCGTCCGTGTGGGCGCACGCCACCCCGTCCACGGTCCACAGCAGGCGCCGGGCGAGGGTGCCCACGAGCGGATGGTCGAGATACCGCTCCTGCCAGTCGCCGTACTCCCAGGGGCGGCGCCGCAGGAACGCGCGCTCCAGCTGTGCGGCCTGGGCCGCCAGTGCCTGTTCGATCTCGCGTACGGCCGCCCGCAGCCGTCCCAGCTCCCCAGCCTGCTCGCGCCGTACGCACGACGGGATCCCCCGCACGGCCCTGCCCGCGGTGTCCCGCCAGTCCACCGCGACCTTCCCGCCGCGCACCACGAGCTCGGCGCTCGCTCCGCCCAGCCGCCACACGCCCCGCCCCGGGCCGCTCAGCCCGTACGCGGGAACGGCCCGTTCCGCTTCCCCCACGACCGTTCCAGTCCCCATGTCCGCGAGCGTAGAGAGGGGGACTGACAGCGGCCCCCCGGTCCGCCACCGTCCGAACGAGTGCCACTTTCAGCCGGGACCCGCCCCCTGTTCCCCCTCGGGGCGGCATCGCTTGTACGGTCTGCGGGTGCGCGACTTCCCCCACATCTCACGTCGCGGCGCGCTCGGCTTGGCAGCGGCCGCCCTCCCCTCCGCCCTTGCGGCGTCACGTCCCGCCGCGGCCGCCACCAGATCCGTGGTCGGCGGCGCCCGCCTCGCCCTCTCCGGGGTCCAGGTCGACGGCGGGGCGCCGGACCTGCCGGAGACGAACTCGTTGTCGTGGGTCGTGGCGGACGCCGGCTCCGGCGAGGTCCTGGCCGCGTACAACGCGCATCGCAGGATGCCGCCGGCGAGCACGCTGAAAATGCTGTTCGCGGACACGGTGCTGCCGAAGTTCGACCGGGCCATGCGGCACAAGGTGACGGCGGAGGACCTCGCGGACATAGGAGAGGGCAGCAGCCTGGTCGGGATCGAGGCGGGGATCACGTACACCGTCGAGCAGTTGTGGCTCGGGGTGTTCCTGCGGTCGGGGAACGACGCGGTCCACGTGCTGTGCTCGATGAACGGCGGCGTGGACAAGACGGTGCGGGAGATGCGGGCGCGCGCGCTGGAGTTGCAGGCGAACGACACGCACGTGGTGAGCCCGGACGGCTACGACACGCCGGGGCAGCTGTCGTCGGCGTACGACCTGACGCTGTTCGCGCGGGCCGGGCTGCGCGATCCGGACTTCCGGGACTACTGCCGCACGCAGGTGGCGCACTTCCCCGGGGAGCGCGGCAGCACGTTCGAGATCCAGAACACCAACCGGCTGCTGGGCCGCTACACCGGCGTGATCGGCGTGAAGAACGGCTACACGACGAACGCGGGCAACACCTTCACCGGTGCGGCGAAGCGCGACGGCAGGACGCTGCTCGTCACCGTGATGCACCCGGAGTCGGGGTACGACGAGGTGTACAAGGAGGCCGCCGCGCTGCTGGACTGGGGCTTCGGCGCGACGGGCCGCGTGACGCCCGTCGGGGCGCTGGTGCCGCCGCTCAGCGAGCTGAAGTCGTCCCCCCGGCCGCGCGGCGGCGAGGTGAGCGCGAGCACGGCGGCGAAGGGCTCCGGGTGGTTCGGCCCGGGAGCAGGGGCGGGGCTGGTGGCACTGGTCACGGCCTTCGTCCTGGCGATCCGCAGGCGGCCCCGGCCGAAGATCGCGGCGGGGGGCGGCCGCCGCCGCGCGGGCGGCGGTACCCAGGCCGACCCGCGGACCGGGGCGCGCACCGCCGCACGCGACACGGAGCGGGCCGGCGGACGGCGACGGCGCTCCTCCTGAGGGGCGCCGGGCGCGGCGCGGGCCCGCGCTAGTTGCGGGCGACCCACACCCGGTTGAGCTGTTCCTGGTAGTAGAACGGCGTCAGCGCGAGCGCCGGCGCGAGCAGGACGCCCTTGAAGCCGGAGACCGAGCCGGCGAGGCCGGCGCGCCGCTGGGCGCGGGCGATGCGGCAGCCGGTGTTGTAGAGGGAGATCGCGGCGGGCACCAGCAGCAGGGCGCCGAGGGAGACCGCGAGGACGGCGAGGGCGGGACGGACCCTGATGCCGGGGTCGAAGTCGCGCAGTTCGCGGTTGGCGCGGTAGTACCAGATCAGCCAGTACACGCCGAGGGTCGCGGTGCCCAGGAGCCAGACCCGGCCGGGGCGGCGCAGCGCGCCCGACGGCGTGGCGAGGTACCTGCGGGTGGTGACGGGGAAAGCCGCGATGACCGGACGGGTCAGGGTCCGGTAGCGGTCCTCGTGGTACATGCTGCCCCCGAGCGATATGCCGGCGAAGGTGGCGTGGAAGGCAAAGCTACTCGGCGGTTCGGCCGAGTGTCAGGGGTCGGCGGCGACATATTCCGCACAGACTCCCGGGTCAGGATATGGCGATGGCGTGTACGACATGTACGGGGCGGCCGCTCCCGCTCACTTCGCCCCGGTACGGCCCGCCTCGCCGCCGCCCGTCCCGCCGTCGCCCGCTTCGCCGCCCGCCTCGGCCACGGCCATGACGCGGCGCAGCAGGTCGGACAGCAGTCTGCGCTCCCCCGCGTCGAGGGCCCCGAGCAGCCGGTACTCCTCGTGTCCCAGGACGTCCATCGCGCCGAGCCAGGCGGCGTGGCCCTCGTCGGTGAGCTCGACGTCGATGCGGCGGCGGTCGGTGGTGGAGTGGGTGCGGCGGACGTAGCCGCGCCGTTCGAGGCCGTCGACCCGGCCGGTGACGGAGGCGGGGGCGAGGTCGAGGTCGGCGGCGAGTTCGGAGGGGGCGGCGCGGCCGCCGCGCCCGGCGAGGGCGTGCAGGGTGTGGAACTCGTGCCCCTGGAGGTCGAAGTCGGCGAGCGACTGCTCGCGGACCCTGTGCAGGTGGCGGGTGACCAGCTTCATGCGCGTGACGGCGCCCTCGATGTCGGGGTCGAGGTCCGGCAGGACGGGCAGCCAGCGCTCGACGTGGCCGTCGGTCCAGTCCCGTTCCGTCCGGGTCGTGCGCGGTGGCTCGGCTGTCATGGCCGAAATCCTACGGCACCATAAATTTCGGTGGCGAATCTTTCGGTGCCGAAATACATTGCGGGCCCATGACACCCACGCACCCGCTCCGGCTCCGCGCCTTCCGCCTGTTGTTCACCGGACGCGTCCTGTCCCTCCTCGGGGACGGGGTCGTGCCCGCCGCGCTGGTCATCGCCGTGACCCGGGTGACCGGCGACGTCTCCGCCCTCGCGCTCGTCCTGGGCTGCGCGATGGTGCCCCGGCTGCTGCTCCTGCCCCTGGGCGGCGTGGTCGCCGACCGGTTCGACGCCCGCCGGGTGGCGCTCACCACCGATCTCGTGCGCTGCGCGGCGCAGTTCCTGGTCGGGGCCGAACTGCTCGGCGCCTTCGGCGACGGTCCGGTCCTGGCGCACATCGCCGTCGCGGAGGCGGTGGGCGGTGCCGCCTCGGCCTTCGCCATGCCGACGCAGGCGCCGCTGGTGGCCGGCATCGTGCCCGGGTCCGGCGGGGGCGAGGCCCGCCGGAAGGCCAACGCGCTGATGGGCGTGGCCAACAGCGCCACCCGGCTGTGCGGGCCCGGACTGGCCGCGGCGCTGATCTGGGCGGCGGGGCCGGGCCTGGCCTTCGTCCTGGACGCGGCCTCCTTCGCGGTGAGCGCGGCCCTGCTGACCGCGGTCCGGGTCGAGCGCGTCCCGCTGCCGCGGGCCTCGGTGCTCACGGACCTCAAGGAGGGCTGGGGCGAGGTGCGTTCCCGCGACTGGTACTGGACGAGCCTGGTGGCGCACGCCACGTGGAACGGTGCCGCCGCCGTGCTCACCACCCTCGGCCCGGCGGTCGTGATCAACAGGCTCGGCGGCGAGGGCGTCTGGTTCTGGGTGCTGGAGGCGGGCGCGATCGGTCTGGTGCTCGGCTCGCTGCCGGCCGCCCGGCTGCGGCCCCGCCGGCCCGTGATGGTCGCCAACCTGGGGCTGGCGACGTACGCGCTGCCGCTGGCGCTGCTGGCCGTGGCCGCCCCGGCGCCGCTGCTGATCGCGGCCTACGGGATCGCGCTGGCGGCGCTCGGCTTCCTCACCCCGGTCTGGGAGACCGTCGTCCAGCAGCAGGTGCCGCCGCACGCGCTGGCGCGGGTCACCTCGTACGACTGGCTGCTGTCGCTCGCCGCGATGCCGGCCGGTTACGCGCTCGCGCCGCCGGCCGCGGCGGCGTGGGGCAGCGCGGTGCCGCTGTGGGTGTGCGCGGCGCTGGTGGCGATCGCCTGCGTGGCGACGGCGGCGGTGCCGGGCGTTCGGGAGGTCGGCACTTCCGGACCCGCTCCCTCCGCTTCCCCCGCGACCCCCGAAACCGCCGGAAAGCCTGGCCCGCAAGCGACTTGAACGTGTTCAAAAACAGGTCTACAGTCAATCCCGCAACGGGTTTTGAACACGTTCAAACAAGGGTGGGACCCATGGACCTCACGGTCGTCGCGTATGTCATCTACCTGCTGGTCAGCATCGCGCTGACGGTGTGGGTGGCCCGGACGCTCAGCAGGGCGGGCAAGGTCTTCCTCGAAGACGTCCTCCACGGCAACGAGAAGCTCGCCGATGCCGTCAACCACCTCCTGGTGGTCGGCTTCTACCTCGTCAACCTGGGCTTCGTCGCCCTCTACCTGAAGAACGCCGACGCGGTCGACGACGCCCGCGGCCTCTTCGAGGCCCTGTCGGTCAAGCTCGGCGTCGTCCTGCTGGTGCTGGGCGTGCTGCACCTGGGCAACGTCTGGGTCCTCAACAGGATCCGCCGCCGCGGGGTGATGGACCGCGAGCAGATCCCGCCGGTCGCGCCGCAGGGCTGGACGCCCCCGGCCGTCCCCGGGGTATGACGGTGATGGACCGCACCTCGGCGACCGGGGCCGCCACGGCGGCCCCGGTGCCGGTCCGCCGGCTGACCGTGCTGTACGACCCCGACTGCGGGCTGTGCTCCTTCGTCCGCGGCTGGCTCTCCCGGCAGCGCCAACTGGTGCCGCTGGAGACCGTCCCGGCCGCCTCCGACGAGGCGCGGCACCGCTTCCCGCGGCTGGACCACGCCTCGACGCTGCGCGAGATCACCGTCATCGGCGACTCCGGCCAGGTCTACCGCGGTGACGCCGCCTGGCTCGTCTGCCTGTGGGCGCTGTCGGAGTACCGGCCCACCGCCCACCGGCTCAGCACCCGCTCCGGGGCGCCCCTCGCCCGGGCCGCCGTGCTCATGGCCGCCCGCTACCGCGAGTCCCAGTGGAACCGCGGGGCGGCCGCGGCCGGGCCCGGCTGGGGCGGCCGGGTCTACGGGACCGCCGACGGCTGGACGTACGACACCCAGGCCGGCTGGACGTACACCGGCACCGCCGCCGGCCCGGACACCCCCGCCCCTGCCGCACCCGGCGCGTGTGCGGGCGGCTGCGCGCCGCCCGGTTAGGCTCTCGACCGTGGACGAAGCACCCCCCGGCAGGACCACCGGGACCCCGCGCACCGCCAAGAGCGAGCAGACCCGGGCCCTGATCCTCGAAACCGCCCTGCGGCTCTTCGAGGAACGCGGCTACGACAAGACGACGATGCGCGCCATCGCCAACGAGGCCGGGGTCTCGGTGGGCAACGCCTACTACTACTTCGCCGGCAAGGAACACCTCGTCCAGGGCTTCTACGACCGGCTCGCCGCCGACCACGAGGCCGCGGTCAAGGGGGTGCTGGCCGGGGGCGGCGACACGGACCTGGCCGGACGGCTGCTCACGGTCATGGACGCCTGGCTCGATGTCGCCCGCCCTTACCACCAGTTCGCGGCGCAGTTCTTCAAGAACGCCGCCGACCCGGCCAGTCCGCTCAGCCCGTTCTCGCCCGAGTCGCACCCGGCCCGCGACGCGGCGATCTCCATCCACGAACGGGTGCTCTCCGGCGCGGACATCAAGCTGGACGCCGAGCTGGCCGAGGTGCTGCCCGAACTGATGTGGATGTACCAGATGGGCATCGTCGTCTACTGGGTCTTCGACCACTCCCCCGACTGCGAGCGCACCCGCCGCCTGGTGGCCCGTACCGCACCGCTCGGCGCGCGCATCCTCAAACTGTCCCGTTACCGCCTGCTGCGGCCGATCGTGCGCGAGGTCCGCGAACTGCTCAAGGAGTTCCTCTTCGAGCGCTAGCCGCGGTGCGGCCCGCCGCCGGTCCGGGCGCTACGCGGAGGCCAGTACGGCCCACACCGTCTTGCCGTCCCGGCCGCGTTCGCGTACGCCCCAGTTCCGCGACAGCGCCTCGACCAGGCGCAGGCCCCGTCCCGACTCGTCGCCGTCCGCGGCCTCGCGGGGCACCGGCCGCACGTGCGCCGCGCCGTCGGACACCTCCACCGTGCACGAGCCGTCCGCCTCGATCGTCACCGCCACCTCGAACTCCCGCTCCAGCAGCGGGCTGTGGCGAACGGCGTTGGTGGCCAGCTCGGAGACGACGAGCACCACGGACTCCACCGTCTCGTTCTCCCGCTCCCAGCCCTCCAGGTGGTCGCGCACCCGGTGCCGGGCCAGGCCCACCGACGTGGGATGTCTGGGCAGCCGGAACGTGCTCCGCCTCATCAGGTCACCCTCCCCATGAGCGAACCTCCCCCTTGCCGTTGCGGCATGCATTTCCGGATTCGGGGCCGCCGAAGCGCCGATCGACGGAATTGCCGCTCCCGGTGGGCGCTTTCCGGCCAAACTCGAACGCCGGTCGGGCGCCCTCGCACCGCGGGGAACCTGAGTATCCGTACTCATGGCCCGGGTTCGCACGCTCCCGATAATCGTGGCGTCGGGAGCAGAACTCAACGAGGGGCCGACCCATGCCTGATACGCCGTCCTCCGACATGTCGCACGACCCGCCGCTCCGCCGGCCCCGGAGGTCCCCCTGGGCCACCGCGGGCATCGTCCTCGCGGTCGTCCTGACCGTCGCGGGGCTCGCGGTACTCGGCCTGTTCGTCCTCGCCTCCGTCGCACTGTCCAACTGGGGGAGCAACAAATGACAGCCCGTCTGCGTCTGCTGGTCCTGCTGAGCAGGCCCCCCGTGGCCCTGCTCCTGGCCCTCTACACCGCCGTCGGCCTGGGCCGGGCCGGCCACGGCCAGGACCCCGCCCTGCTGGCCGGATCACTGGTCGCGGTCCTCGGCTTCCTGCTGTTCTCGGTGGCCTGCAACGACCTGGCCGACGTCGCCATCGACCGGGTCAACCTCCCCGGCGCGGCCGGGCGTCCACTGGTGACGGGCAGCGCCGCGCGGCGGGACATGGTCGTCGTGGCGGCCACGTCGGGTGTCCTGGCCCTGGGGACGAGCCTCGCCCTCGATCCGTGGGCCGGCGCGGTCACCGCGGCCGGTCTCGCGGTCAGCGCCGGGTACTCGCTGCGCCCGGTGCGCCTGGCGGACCGGGGCGCGGTCGCGGCGCTCGTGCTGCCCGCCTGCTACGTCGCCGTTCCCTACCTGGTGGGCGTACTCGCCGCGCGCCCCTTCGTGCGGCCGGACGACCTGCTGCTGCTGGCCGGCCTGTACATCGGGTTCATCGGCCGGATCCTGCTCAAGGACTTCCGCGATGTGCGCGGTGACGCGCTGTTCGGGAAGCGGACGTTCCTGGTGCGCCACGGACGCCGTGCGACCTGCCTCTTCAGCGCCTGCTGCTGGGTGGCCGGTACGGCGGTGCTGATCGCGGCCGCCCGCCCCGGGCCCGCGTACGCCGTCAGCACCGGCCTGTGCCTGGCCGGGGCCCTGTGGCTGCTGCGCGCCCTGGCGACCGGGCCCGGCCACCGGCGGGAGGAGGCGCTGATCTCCGCGATCGCCATCGTCGGGCGCGGCATGGTGCTGCTCCTGCTGGCGCACCTGTCGATGCTCCAGGCCCACTGGACGGTGCTCGGGGAGTCGGCCGCCCTGGCCGCCCTGCTGGTGGTGACCGCCGGCCAGGCCGCCACGATGGCCGTGTCCGGTCCGGTCACCCGGCTGACCGTGCCGTTCTCCGAGGCGAAGGCCGGGGCCGGCTCCTCCGCGCGGCGCCCGGCCTAGCACCGCCGCCCGGTACCGGGCGCTGTTCCGTACGCGGCAGCGCCCGGACGGGCCGGGACCGGATCAGCGCGCGGCGCGCAGCGCCCGCAGTCCCCGGACCCCGAGCACGCCGATCGCGGTGCCGAGCACCAGCGAGGTGATTGCGAGGGTGAGATGGACCCAGAAGTACGTGGTCGGCGAACCGTGGTCACCGCCGTCGAAGGCAAGCCCGCTCGCGTCCTTCCACAGGTTCTTGACGAACGTGGTCCAGACGATCCAGCTCCACACCCCGAAGGCGGTCAGGAACCAGGACACGGGGCGGCTGAGCTTCATACGACCAGTATGCGGGCCCCCTCCCGGAGCCCGGCACGCGGGCCCGCGAGGCCCTGGTCACATCCGCCCCGAACGTCGAAGTTCACCCCGCTATGCACCTTTTGGGCATCGTTTGACGCCCCCGCCGCTCACGCCGGGCGGCACACTGCGACACAGCACAAGACGGCCGGGCGGGGCGGATGGTTGCGCTCCGCGGGCGTGGGAACGGTCACGGCCAGGATCCACCCCCGCCGCTGCCGGAGCGTCACCCTCGCCCTGTAGCTTCTCCCCGTGCCCAACTCCTCCCGCCGTTCCGTGCGCCGCCCTGCCCTGGCCGTCTCCGCCTTCGCACTGTCCTGCGCCGCGGCCCTGACGACCGCCCCTCTCGCGTACGCGAAGGGCCCGTCGTCGACCCCCACCCCGACCCCGCCCGCGGGAATGTCGACCGTGGGCGGCGACCAGCTGGGAGCACCGGGCACACAGGTCAGCCCGCTCGGCGGCGCCCCTGCGCTGCCCGGCAAGCTCACCGCGCGGTCCTGGATCGTCGCGGACGCCGAGTCCGGCCAGGTGCTCGCCGCCCACAACGCGCACTGGAAGCTGCCACCCGCGAGCACGCTCAAGATGCTCTTCGCGGACACTGTGCTGCCGAAGTTCGACAAGACGCAGACGCACAAGGTCGCGGTCTCCGACTTCGACGGCGTCGGCGCGGGCAGCAGCCTGGTCGGCCTCAAGGAGAACCTGACCTACACCGTCAAGGACCTGTGGCTGGGCGTCTTCCTCCGCTCCGGCAACGACGCGGTCCACGTGCTGTCCGCCATGAACGGCGGTGTCGACGCGACCGTCCTGGAGATGCAGGCCAAGGCCAAGGACCTCCAGGCCGACGACACCGAGGTCATATCCCCCGACGGGTACGACATGCCGGGCCAGGTCTCCTCCGCCTACGACCTCACCCTCTTCGCACGCTCCGGCCTGCAGAACGAGGACTTCCGCGCCTACTGCTCGACCGTGCGGGCCTCGTTCCCCGGCGAGTGGCGGACCATCAAGGCCAAGGGCGGCAAGAAGGCGACGAAGAAGCGCGAGACCTTCGAGATCCAGAACACCGACCGCCTGCTCACCGGCGACTACGACCTGCCGTCGTACCCGGGCATCGCCGGCGTCAAGAACGGCTACACCAGCAACGCGGGCAACACCTACACCGGCGTCGCCCAGCGCGGCGGCCGCACGCTGCTCGTGACCGTCATGCACCCCGCCGACGGCCACAACATGGTCTACAAGGAGGCCGCGAAGCTCTTCGACTGGGGCTTCCAGGCGGACGGCAAGGTCACCCCCGTCGGCGTCCTCGTGCCCCCGAAGTCGGTCGCGACCGCCTCCCCCGCGGCCCCGCCGTCCGCCTCCGCCGGCACCGCCCGGGCCGGCAACCCGGCCGCGCCCACGTCCGCGTCCGCCGCCACGTCCTCCGGCGGCGGCCTGTGGACCGCCATCGCCGTCACCGGCGGATCGGCCCTGGTCGTCGGCGCGGTCGCGTTCTTCGTCCGCAAGCGGTGGCCGCTGCCCAAGCGGACGACCACCGCGGAGGCCGGTGCCGAGCAGTCCTGACCCGTTTCGCGGGGGCGCTCGACGGCGCTCATGCGGCGCGTGCGCCCACCCCGCTCCGACCGCCCCCCACCGCCCAGGTGGTACGGACCCCCGGCCCGGACATGACCCTGGTGACAGGGACGGGGGGACAGGGAGGGAACAGGTCAATGGGCATACTGTCCGTCATCGGGCTCGTCATGGGGCTCGCGGTCGCCGTCTACTGCGTCCGCGCCGCCTTCCGCACCAGGATCCCCGCCGCACGCTTCGGCTGGGCCGCCGCCGCACCGGGAGCGGTCGTCGTGGGAACGTACCTGGCGGGATTCATCCTGGTCACCGCGGTCGTCCTGGCCGTCACCTGGTTCACGGTCGCGCACTTCCTCCGCTGAACCGACGCGTCGGCGGCGGTCACGGACCGCCGCCGTCCGCGTCGTGCGTGAGCGCGAAGGCCACGAACGCGCGCCACGCGTCGGGCCTGAACGCCAACCGCGCCCCCGCCCTGTCCTTGGAGTCCCGCACGAGGACGGCCCCGGGGCCGAACGCGACCTCGACGCAGGCGCCTCCGTCCGAATTGCTGTAGCTCGACGTGAACCAGGTCAGTTCACCGCTCATGGCTCCTCCGCCAGCTCAACGATCAACCGTTCCGAACCCTCCGGGCTGAGTGCAAGCCGCGCGATCATGTCATGGCGTCGCATGAAGATGCTGACCTTCGCCGGGTCCGCGTGGAGCACACCCGCCACCTGCCCCTCCTCGTACGCCAGATGTTCGTGATCGGGAGTCTCGAGCAGGACGAAGGGCCCTTGCAGTCCGGGGTGGAAACGTCCTGAGGTCGGCATGATCTGAATCGTCACGTTGCGCTGGGCGCCGACTTCCAGAAGGTGCCGCAGCTGCCGAACCCGCGCTTCGGTCGTACCCCACCGCCGGCGCAGGACACCTTCCTCGACAACGAAGTTGAACGACTTCGTCGGCTCGCGCAGCAGTGCTTGCCGTTCCAACCGGCCGGCGACGCGCTCCTCCCTGGTCTCCGTGCCGAGCGGTGGCCAATGCGACGCCAGCAGTTCGCGGACGTACTCCTCGCTCTGCAGCAAACCAGGCACGAACTGGGTCTCGTACCAGCCGAGCGCAATGGCCTCGGCCTCGTACCGCATGAAGTCCTGCGAATACGACGGAAACCGCTCCGGCTTCAAGAAGGCCTCCGCCGCCGTGAGTTTGCCGCCGGCGCCGCACATCTGGTCGGCGACCTGGAGCAGCCGGATCGTGGGGCGGCGGCGGCCGAGCTCCATGGAGCGGACGGTCTCGCGGCCGTAGCCGGCCTCGTCGGCGAGCTGTTCGCGGGAGACGCCCGCCTGTTCGCGCCAGAGCTTGACCTGGTTGCCGCAGTAGCGCCACGCCATCGGGGGCGGGGACGTCTCACTCGCCATGGGGTACAACCACCCTCCGTACACGCCCGGTCACTTCCGAGGCTACGCAGTGACCTGCACCTTTGGAGCCATGAACGAGACAACTCCCCCCACGGAGTGGCGCTTTCCGCGGCGGGCGGCCAGTGTGCGCCTGGCGCGGGCGCGGTTGCGCGAGCAGGCCGCGGTGTGGGGGCTGCCCGCGGAGACCACCGAGACCGCCGTACTGCTGCTGAGCGAGCTGGTGACCAATGCCGTACGCCATGCGCGGGTGCCGCCGGACCGCCATGTGGCGGCGCGGGCGGTACTGGCCGGGGGCCGGCTGCGGGTGGAGGTGTGCGACGCGAGCACCGCGTACCCGCGTCCCCGTGCCGCGTCACCGCAGGACGAGTCGGGGCGCGGGCTGGCGCTCGTGGAGGCGCTGGCCGACGCGTGGGATGTCCGGCCACGTCCGTACGGGATCGGCAA
Source organism: Streptomyces sp. NPDC088732 (assembly GCF_044751205.1). NCBI lineage: Bacteria > Bacillati > Actinomycetota > Actinomycetes > Kitasatosporales > Streptomycetaceae > Streptomyces > Streptomyces sp. NPDC088732. Next base: position 129,020 of record NZ_JBIVLI010000004.1, on the reverse strand, counting down.
AACGGTCTGGTTCGAACTGAGAGTGGTAAATACCTGCGCAAAGAGTAGTGACCGGTGGCCGGAAATAGACGTACTGTTTCCCGTCATGGAGAGTGATGAGGGACTGCTGAACGTCGTGGATGTCGAAGCGACGTGCTGGGACGGCGAGCCGCCACCGGGCGCGGTGAGCGAGATCATCGAGATCGGGCTGACCGTCGTGGACCTCCACCGCGGCGAGCGCGTCGCCCGGCACCGCATTCTCGTACGGCCCACGCGGTCGCAGGTGAGCGACTTCTGCACCGAGTTGACCGGGCTCACGCAGGCCGAGGTCGACCAAGGCCTCGACTTCTCCGACGCCTGCAAGCTGCTGGCCGCCGAGCACCGCGCCGGCCCCCGGGCGTGGGCGAGTTGGGGCGACTACGACCGGCACCAGTTCAACCGGCAGTGCCGGGCCACCGGGACCACGTACCCCTTCGGCAGCAGGCACATCAACGTCAAGACGCTTTTCACTCAAGCCCACGGCCTGGCCAAGCGCCCCGGCATGCTGGAGGCCCTGCAGATCGCCGGGCTCCCCCTCGAAGGCCGTCACCACTGCGGTGAGCACGACTCCTGGAACATCGCCGCCCTCGCCCTGGCGCTGACCCGCCGCGGCGCCTGGCCGGGCCTGCCCGGCCGCTGACCGCTCCGGCCCGGCGCGTCAGGGCGCGCCGCGGTAGCTCACGTGGTCGCCGCCGCGGAAGAAGACGCGCCAGGACTCGGCGCGTTCGGAGGTCACCGGCAGGATCTCCAGGACCCAGGCGTCCGCCATCTCCACCGTGAGGCGCCCGCTGTCCCCGAGCGTGGAGCGCACCACGTCGAGCGGGCTGTCGCCCAGCCGGCCGCACAGCTCGCGCGCCTGCTCGTCGTAGAGCGTGGTGAAGTCGGCGAGGGCGGCCGCGGGGTCGGCGCCGCGGACCCGCGGCCACCGCATGTCCTCGGAGCCGAGCACGAGGTCGCCCCCGTGCGTGATCCGGAACGGGCAGTGGGCCTGGAGGACGGCGCCGGGCGCGAGGGACTCCCGGGCCGCGAACGCGAAGACACCGGTGAGCGCGTCCCGGTCGATCCCCGTCAGCGTGTAGGGGACGAGGCAGGCGACGGCTTCGTGCAGGGCGATCTCGGTCAACTCGGCTCCTTCGTCCCGGCCGCGGCCCGCAGCTCGGCGCTGTGCGGCGTGGCCGTCCAGGCCGCGCAGAACAGCAGCAGCTTTGCCGTGAAGTTCATCCACAACAGGAGCGCGATGGGCACACCGAAGGCCCCGTACATGCTCTTGGTGGCGACGCTCTGCAGATAGCCGCTGATCAGCAGCTTCAGCACCTCGAAGCCGATGGCTCCTATCAGGCTCGCCACGACGACGTCGCGCCGGTTCGGGGTGACACCCGGCAGGAGGGTGAGCAGGTAGGCGAAGATGCCGACGTCGATGAGGACGGCGACACAGAAGCCCACGACGGACAGCAGCACCCGGCCGATGCCGTTCTCGTCCAGGCCGATGGCGTCGCCGAGGCGGTTGATGGCCGTGCCCGCGAGGGTCGAGCAGACCACGGACAGCAGGGCCACGGCGCCCAGGCCGATCAGGACGCCGAGGTCCTTGAGCCGGGTCAGGAAGGGGTTGCCGTTCTCGTCGTCCTTGTGCCAGACGGCGCGCAGGCAGTCCCGCAGCGCGGCGATCCAGCTGACGCCGGTGAGGACCAGCAGGATCGCGGCGATGGCCCCGACCGTGCCGGCGTTGTCCACCAGCCCGTTGATGTTGAGCTTGTCGGCGATCCCCGGCACCTGCTCCGCGAGCTTGTCCTGGAGCTGCTTGAGCTGCGACGGGGACAGCAGGGCCGCGCCGACCGCGGCGCCGACGGTGAGCAGCGGGAAGAGCGCGACGAAACTGACGAAGGTGATGGCGGCGGCCAGCCGCGTCCAGTGGACGCTCTCCAGGTGCTCATAGGTGCGCCAGGCGTGGGTGCGCATGAGCCGCGCGATCCACGGGCCGATCACCGGGATTTTCGTCAGCCATTCCATACCGCGCGCCTACCCTCCGTCACCCCCCGCACTCTAAGTGGCGGGCGCCGTGGCGGCGACGACCGCCTCGAAGACGCGGTCCGTGTCGGCCTCGGACGTCCGCCAGTTGCTGAACGCGGCGCGCAGGGCGGGCACCCCGGCGTGGACCGTCGGGGTGAGGAAGGCCTCGCCGGAGGCGGCCACGGCGCGGGCCGCGGCGGCGACGCGCTCCCGCAGTTCGTCCGCCGGGGTGTCGCCCGCGAAGGTGAAGCAGACCACGTTGAGCCGGACGGGTGCCAGCAGCCGCAGGTGCGCGGTGCCGGCGACGCGGTCCCCGAGGCGGTGGGCGAGGGCGGCGTTGCGTTCGACGATGTCGCGGTGGCCCTCCCGGCCGTAGGCGGTGAGCGAGAACCAGGTGGCCAGGGCGCGCAGGCGGCGGGAGTTCTCGGGCGTCAGGTGCAGGAAGTCGGGGTCGGGCAGGGCCGGCAGGCCGAGGTAGGGCGAGGCGTTGTGGAAGACCCGCACCTGAAGGTCCTGGCGGCGGGTGAACTGCACGGCGGCGTCATAGGGGACGTTGAGCCACTTGTGGAGGTCGACGCAGACGGAGTCGGCGGCGTCCAGGCCGGCCGTGAGGTGGGCGTGGCGGGGCGACAGCGCGGCGAAGCCGCCGAAGGCCGCGTCGACGTGCAGCCAGAAGTCGTGACGGTCCTTCAGGGCCGCGACGGCGCGCAGGTCGTCGAAGTCGACGGTGTCGACGGTTCCGGCGTTCGCGACGACGATCGCGGGCGCGCCGTCGAGGGCGTCCAGAGCCTCCGCCAGCCGGGCGACGTCCACCGCCTCACGGCCGCCGGGCAGCAGCGGCACCCGGGTCAGGCAGGCGCGGCCGAGCCCGAGGACCGACAGGGCCTTGTCGATGCTGGAGTGCGGGGCGCCGGACAGGACCGTCACGGGGCCCAGCGCCGCGACGCCGTCCCGGGACACCGACACGCCCCGCCGCTCGCCGAGCCACTCGCGGGCGACGGCCAGGCCCACGGTGTTGGAGACCGTCGCGCCGGTGACGAACGCCCCGCTGTGCGCGGCGCCCAGGCCGAACAGCTCCCGCAGCCAGGTCAGGGTCTCGCGCTCCAGGGCGCCCGCCGAGGAGCCGATGTCCGACGAGCCGTTCTGGTCGTACGCGGCGGTCAGCCAGTCGCCCGCAACGGCGGCGGGAGTGGCGCCGCCGGTGACGAAGCCCAGGTAGCGGGGCCCCGCGCTGCCCGAGAACCCCGGTGCCCAGCGCCGTGCGAAGCGCTCCAGCGCGCCGTCGGCCCCGGCCCCGGCGTCCGGCAGCGGCTCCGGCGCGGGGACCGGGCCGGGAGCGGCGACCGGGCGCTCGTCGACGGCGGCCAGTTCACGGGCGGCGAACTCCGTGACGGAGCGCAGGAGGTCGGGGAAGCGGTCGCGGTCCGCGGCGAGGAAGGGATCCATGGCGGCAGATTAGGCACGGCGCGACGGGCATGTCCGGGGCCACGGGCGAGGAAGTGGCCCGCCGGCGGCATCGCACAGCGGGGCGGGACGGGGTCCTCAGGCCGGCTGCGTACCTCGCGCGGGAGCCGTGCCGAGGGGTTCGCAGGCCCCCGGCTGCTGCGGGAGCAGGGGGTGGGCGGTGGCGGCACCGAAGGCGTAGTCGCGCAGGGGGCGCCAGACGCCCTCGTCGTCCTGCTCGTACAGGGAGAAGCAGCTCGCCGTCCACGCGGCGGTGAAGTCGGCGAGTTCCAGCTGCGCGCGGTCCAGCGCCTCGTCCGGGATGCCGTGGCCGATGGTGACGTGCGGGTGGTACGGGAACTGCAGCTCGCGGCGGACCGGGCCGGACCGCACCCGCTCCTGGAGCTCGGCGCAGTCCAGGCCGCCCTGCGCGAGCTCGACGAAGACCACCGGGGTCAGCGGCCGGAAGCTGGCCGTGCCCTCCAGGCGCATCGGGAAGGGGTGGCAGGCGGCCGCGACCTCGTCCAGGTGCGTGCGGAAGGCGGGGAGGACGGCGGTGTCCACCTCGGTCGGCGGGAGCAGTGTGACGTGGGTGGGGATGCAGTAGGCCAGTGGGTCGCCGAAGTCGGCGCGGCACTGCTGGAGCAGGCTGCCGTAAGGCTCCGGGACCGCGATGGACACGCCGATCATGCGGTTTCCCACGAGTTCACCCCTTTCCGGTCGTACCCCGGTCGTCGCCCCTCGGTTTCCCGCCCGCTCCCGTCCGGGTCCCGGGCGGGCCGGAGGCATCGTACGCACGGTGTGCGGCACAGCGCCTCCGCAGCAAGTGTGACGCGCTCGCACCCCGGGGCGCGAGCGTCGTCCGTCACATTCACGCGGGACCAAAGGCCCGCGCCGCGGGACGCCGGGATGCCCCCGTTCAGTGCTTGGCGGGCAGGAAACCGACCCTTTCGTACGCGTTCGCCAGGGTCTCGGCGGCCACGGCGCGGGCCTTCTCGGCGCCCTTGGCCAGCACGGAGTCCAGGCTCTCCGGGTCGCCGAGGTACTCCTGCGTGCGCTCGCGGAACGGGGTGACCCACTCCACGAAGACGTCCGCCAGCTCGGTCTTCAGCGCGCCGTAGCCCTTGCCCTCGAACCGCTGCTCCAGTTCGGGGATCGCGGTCCCGGTGAGGGTGGAGTAGATGGTCAGCAGGTTGCTGATGCCCGGCTTCCCCTGCTCGTCGAAACGGATCACGGTGTCGGTGTCGGTGACCGCGCTCCTGATCTTCTTCGCCGAGGACTTCGGTTCGTCCAGGAGGTTGATGAGGCCCTTCGGGGACGCCGCCGACTTGCTCATCTTCGCCTGCGGGTCCTGCAGGTCGTAGATCTTCGCCGTCTCCTTGACGATGTACGGGGCCGGGATGGTGAAGGTGTCGCCGAAGCGGCCGTTGAAGCGCTCGGCGAGGTCCCGGGTGAGCTCGATGTGCTGGCGCTGGTCCTCGCCGACGGGGACGGCGTTCGCCTGGTACAGCAGGATGTCCGCGACCTGGAGGATCGGGTACGTGAACAGGCCCACGGTCGAGCGGTCGGCGCCCTGCTTGGCGGACTTGTCCTTGAACTGCGTCATGCGCGACGCCTCGCCGAAGCCGGTGAGGCAGTTGAACACCCAGCCGAGCTGCGCGTGTTCGGGGACGTGGCTCTGGACGAAGAGCGTGCAGCGCTCCGGGTCGAGCCCGGCGGCGAGCAGCTGGGCGGCGGCCAGCCGGGTGTTGGCGCGCAGCTCCGCCGGGTCCTGCGGCACGGTGATCGCGTGCAGGTCGACGACCATGTAGAAGGCGTCGTGCGTTTCCTGCAGGGCCACCCACTGGCGGACCGCGCCCAGGTAGTTGCCCAGGTGGAACGAGCCTGCGGTGGGCTGGATGCCGGAGAGCACACGGGGACGTTCGAGAGCCATGCCTCTCATTCTCTCAGGTCCCCGGCGATTGTCCGCCCTCAACGGGAACCGGGCGGGAGGGAGCGGTGTAGAAGGGGTGACGGGGTCGCGCGGGGGCGGCCGGGGAGCGAAAGGGGGCCGCCACGGAGGGGGAGGCGGCGGTGATCGCACGCGTACGCGCCGGGGACCGTGAGGCGTACGCGGAGCTGGTGCGCGTCCACGCGGACGTCGCCCATCGCACGGCGGTGCTGCTCGGGGCCGGTGCCGACGCGGAGGACGTGGTGCAGAACTCGTTCGTCAAGGCCTACCGGGCCCTCGGCGGCTCCCGGGAGGACGCCGCCTTCCGGCCGTGGCTGCTGCGCATCGTCGCCAACGAGGCGCGGAACGCGGCACGCGCCGCCCGCCGGCTGCGCTCGGCCGTCGAGCGCAACGCCGTGCTGGAGGCCGTGCCCGGGCCGGACCAGGACCCGCAGACCCTGGCGGTCACCCGGGAACGCCATGCCGCGCTGCTGGCCGCGGTCGGAGGGCTGAGCGAGCCGCACCGGCTGGTGGTCACCTGCCGCTATCTGCTCGACCTGGACGAGGAGGAGACGGCGGCGGTGCTGGGCTGGCCGCGCGGCACCGTCAAGTCCCGGCTGCACCGCGCCCTGGCGAAGCTGCGGACCGGGCTCGGCGAACCGCTGCTGGCCGCGGGGGACGGGGGGCTGCGATGACCGACCGGCTCCCGGAGGAACTGCGCGAGGCGGGGCGGCGGCTGGACATCCCGGCGCCGTCGCCGGACTCCGTGGCCGAGCAGGTGCTGGCCCGGCTGCTCGCCGAGGCGGTGCCCGGTGAGGGACGGGTGCGGCGCGCCCGGTTCAGGATCGCGGCGCGGTGGCGGGCCCTGGTGGCGTTGCTCTGCGGGGTGCTGGTCGTGCTGGTGCTCACCCCGCCGGTCCGGGCCGCGGTCTCGGACTGGTTCGGCTTCGGCGGCGTCGCCGTGCGCCACGACCCCTCGGCGACACCGGGCGCGGGGAGCCCGCCGCCGGTGCGCGGACACGCGCCGCTGGACGGGGCGTTCGTCCCGGCGGCGCTGGGCGGGCCGGACGGGGTCGCGGTCACCGACGGCGGGCGGGTGCTGTCGATGAGCTGGCGGCGCGACGGCCGCACGATCCGGCTCGACCAGTTCCGGGCCTCGATCGACGTGGTCTTCCTCAAGACGACCGGCTCCGCGGCCGAATGGGTGGAGGTCGACGGCGCATTCGCCGTGTGGTTCGCCGAACCGCACTACGTCCGGCTCGTCGATCCCGAGGGACGGACGCGCAGCGAACCGCCCAGGGCGGCCGGGCCCACCCTGCTCTGGCAGCGCGGCGAGGTGACGCTGCGTCTGGAGGGCGTCCCCGACCGGGCACGCGCGCTGGCGATCGCGGAGTCGGCCCGGCCCCAGGAATCCCCCCGCCCGCCCGCCTGACCTGCCGGTGGTCCTTCCGCCGGGCCCGGCAACACCGCGGGGCCGGCGCCCCCTTGGGGTGCCGGCCTTCCGCCCGCCCGCAGGACCAGCGGGGCCGCAATGATCTCGGCATCGAGGCGGTGGAGGCCCAGGAGCGGGAACCCGGTCGGTCCGGGCGGTGTATCAGGGGCAGGACCGAGCGAGAGGGGGACCACCGCATGGGGATCAGAAGGTTCGTCACCTGGGCGGGTGTCACGGCCGCGGCACTCGCCGCCGTGCTCACCGGCGCGGGACCGGCCGCGGCCGGAGGGCCGACCAGCGTGATGCTGGTCGCGCCGGGCAGCGGCACGGCCGCGGCGATCTACACGTCGTCCCCGGACTACGCGGCGCTGGACGCGTCCATCGGGCCGGTGGCCGAGGCCGCCGATCCGCCGTCGCCGTCGGATGCGGGGGCCGCCGGGCAGCGCCGAGTCACCGTCACCTGGCTGATCCACGACGTCTCCGTGTGGCGCGTGGACTTCGTCTACCCGGACGCCGCCGGAGGCCCGTGGGTGCACAGCCGCCAGGTGGGGGACGCGGGCCTGCCGGAGCAGGGGGCCTGGCACCGGGCCGCCCAGCCGAAGGTCCTCAGCGCACTGCTGGACCGCATGGGGCTCATGGGCCCGGACAAGGGCCTCGGCGTCAGCGCCCCCGACTACCCGCTCGGCCTCGGCGACGACCCCGCCACGGCCGCCGCCTCGGCACCTCCGGCGGCCACCGCCGCGAGCGGCGGCGACGGCGGCAGCAGCGACTGGTGGTGGTCCTTCCCCGGGCTGGGCGCCGGCCTCGCCCTCGGCTGCGCCGGCACCCTGCTCGCCTCACGCCTCATATCCCGCCGCACGCCCCGCGAGCCGGGCCCCCGGCAGGAACTGGCCGACGTGTGAGACCCCGGCCCGCTCTGGGGCGTGTTTCGAAAGTAGCGCCGGCCGCCCGGAGGGCGGGTCCCGCGGGGTCTGGTGCGGTGCATCGCAAGGCGGAGAGTCGTCCTCGTAGTGGGCTACTCGGACGATTCGACAACGTAGCGAGGTGCCGTGCCTGGGGGCACCTCCCAGCGAAGCTGGGGGAGCGTCGCGGGACAGGCGGGACTTTCGAAACACGCCCTAGCCGAGGTCGATGCCCGGGTAGAGCGGGAAGCCGGCCAGCAGGTCGGCGGCGCGCTGCGCGATCTCGTCGGCGACCTTCGCGTCCAGCACGTGCTGCGCCTTGGACGGCTTGCCGGCCGAGGTGACCCCGGCCTCCGTCGTGGTCAGCACGCGGTCGATGAGGCCCGCGATCTCGTCCATCTCGCCCGTGCCGAGGCCGCGGGTGGTCAGGGCCGGGGTGCCGATGCGGATGCCGGAGGTGTACCAGGCCCCGTTCGGGTCCTGCGGGATGGAGTTCCGGTTGGTGACGATGCCGGACTCCAGCAGGGCCGCCTCGGCCTGGCGCCCCGTGAGGCCGTAGGAGGACTCGACGTCGATGAGCACCAGGTGGTTGTCCGTGCCGCCGGTGACCAGGGTCGTGCCGCGCCGCAGCAGCCCCTCGGCCAGCGCCTTGGAGTTGTCGACGATGCGCTGCGCATAGCCGTGGAAGTCGGTGTGGCGGGCCTCGGCCAGGGCGACCGCCTTGGCCGCCATGACGTGCGGCAACGGGCCGCCGAGCACCATCGGGCAGCCGCGGTCGACCTGTTCGGCCAGCGAGGAGTCGCACAGCACCATGCCGCCGCGCGGGCCGCGCAGCGACTTGTGCGTGGTGGTGGTGACAATCTGCGCGTGCGGCACGGGGTCGAAGTCCCCGGTGAGGACCTTGCCGGCGACCAGGCCCGCGAAGTGCGCCATGTCGACCAGCAAGGTGGCGCCGACCTCGTCGGCGATCTCCCGCATGATGCGGAAGTTCACCAGCCGGGGGTAGGCCGAGTAGCCCGCGACGATGATCAGCGGGCGGAACTCGCGCGCCGTCCTGCGCAGCGACTCATAGTCGAGCAGGCCCGTCTCCGGGTCGGTGCCGTAGCTGCGCTGGTCGAACATCTTCCCGGAGATGTTGGGCCGGAAGCCGTGGGTGAGGTGACCGCCCGCGTCCAGGGACATGCCGAGCATGCGCTGGTCGCCGAGCTCGTGGCGCAGCCGCGCCCAGTCCGCCTCGGACAGCTCGTTGACCTGGCGCACCCCGGCGCGCTCCAGCGCCGGCGCCTCCACCCGGGCGGCCAGCACGGCCCAGAAGGCGACCAGGTTGGCGTCGATGCCGGAGTGCGGCTGCACATAGGCGTGCTCGGCGCCGAAGACCGCCCGCGCGTGCTCGGCGGCGACGGCCTCGACGGTGTCGACGTTGCGGCACCCGGCGTAGAAGCGGCGCCCGACGGTGCCCTCGGCGTACTTGTCGCTGAACCAGTTGCCCATGGCCAGCAGCACCGCCGGGGAGGCGTAGTTCTCGCTGGCGATGAGCTTGAGCGAGGCCCTCTGGTCCTCGATCTCCTGGCCGATCGCGTCGGCGACGCGCGGCTCGACCCCCCTGATCACGTCAAGGGCACTGCGGAAGGCGGTGGACTCGGTGGGACCACTGGACATGCGGACCTCCTGCGCGGCACGGCATACCGGATGGCCCAGGCGCACGGCACACAGTTCACGGGCCGCTCCCCGATGGTCCGTCCCATCCCAGCGCGCCAGTCACGGCCCACGGCCAGCCTAGCAACGCGAGGTCGGGACGTCGCCGCAATGTTTCTTCACATCCCGGGCGAGCGACGATAGGAACAATGGGAAGGAGCCCCACCGGGCTCCAGCGCCCCATCTCCCGACGTACCACGAACGGAGCACTCACGTGTCGACCGCCGCCGAGCACATCGCCGCCGCAGAAGCGCACAGCGCGCACAACTACCACCCGCTCCCCGTCGTCGTCGCCTCCGCGGACGGCGCCTGGGTGACGGACGTCGAGGGCCGCCGGTACCTCGACATGCTCGCCGGCTACTCGGCGCTCAACTTCGGCCACCGCAACGCCCGCCTGATCGACGCGGCCAAGGCGCAGCTGGACCGGGTCACGCTCACCTCGCGGGCGTTCCACCACGACCGCTTCGCCCGGTTCTGCACGGAACTCGCGGAGCTGTGCGGCATGGAGATGGTGCTGCCGATGAACACCGGCGCGGAGGCCGTGGAGACCGCGGTCAAGACGGCCCGCAAGTGGGGCTACCGGGTCAAGGGCGTGCCGGACGGCCAGGCGAAGATCATCGTGGCCGCGGACAACTTCCACGGCCGCACGACCACCGTCATCAGCTTCTCCACCGACCCCGAGGCCCGCGCCGACTTCGGCCCGTACACACCGGGCTTCGAGGTCGTGCCGTACGGCGACCTCGCGGCGCTGGAGGCGGCGATCGACGCGAACACGGTGGCCGTGCTGATGGAACCCATCCAGGGCGAGGCCGGGGTGCTGGTGCCGCCGGCGGGCTACTGGGCCGGGGTGCGGCGGCTGACCTCCGAGCACGGGGTGCTGTTCATCGCCGACGAGATCCAGTCGGGCCTGGGCCGTACGGGCAGGACGTTCGCCTCGGAGCACGAAGGCGTCGTCCCGGACATGTACGTGCTGGGCAAGGCCCTGGGCGGCGGCGTCGTCCCCGTCTCGGCGGTCGTGTCCTCCGCGGAGGTGCTCGGGGTGTACCGCCCGGGTGAGCACGGCTCGACCTTCGGCGGCAACCCGCTCGCGTGCGCCGTGGCCCTGGAGGTCCTCGCGATGCTCCGCACGGGTGAGTACCAGCAGCGGGCCACCGAACTCGGCGACCATCTGCACCACGAGCTGTCCCTGCTGACCGGCAGCGGCACGGTCACGGCGGTCCGCGGCCGCGGCCTGTGGGCAGGGGTCGACATCGCCCCAGGCCACGGCAGCGGCCGCGAGGTCTCCGAGCGGCTGCTGGGCCGGGGTGTCCTGGTCAAGGACACCCACGGCGCCACGATCCGGCTGGCCCCGCCGCTGGTGATCTCCAAGGAGGACCTGGACTGGGGCCTGGACCAGCTGCGGGAGGTGCTGTCCGCCTGAGAGCCGGCCCCCAGGGTCAGATCCCCTCGGGGCGGGGCGCCGGGGACATCCGCGTGGTGATGCCGATGCGGTTCCAGGCGTTGATGGTGATGCACATGGCGATCAGACGGGGCAGCTCGTCCTCGTCGAAGACCCGGGCGGCCTCGTCGTAGACGTCGTCCGGGACACCGTGCTCGCCGAGGCGGGTCACCGCCTCGGCGAGGGCCAGGGCGGCCCGCTCGCGCGCGGTGAAGAAGGGGGTCTCCCGCCACACGGTGAGGCCGTGCAGCTTCTGCTCGGTCAGGCCCAGCTTGCGGGCGTCCGCGATGTGCTGGTCGACGCAGTAGGCGCAGCCGTTGACCTGGGAGGCACGTGCCTTGACCAGCTCGACGACCACCGGGTCCAGGCCGTTGGCAGCCGCGGTGTCGAGGGCGATCATCGCCTTGTAGAAGTCGGGGGCGGCCTTGGCCAGCGCGATGCGGGGGGCGGGGGCGGGAACGGGCTCGTCCGGGCCGTGGCCGGAAGTGCTGCCCGCGGGAGCGGTGATCGTCGTCATGCCACCCAACCTATCGACGCGGTGGCCCTGCTCCGTGGTCCACTTGAAAGGTGAACGATTGGGCCACTTCCGGAGTCGATCTCCATCTCGACCTCGTCGGGGGCGCCGGCGCGCGGGCCGGGCTGGAGCGGGCGCTGCGTGAGGCCGTCCGCGTCGGCCGGCTCGCCCCCGGCACCCGGCTGCCGTCCTCGCGCGCGCTGGCCAAGGATCTCGGCCTCGCCCGCAACACCGTCGCCGAGGCGTACGGGCAGCTCGTCGCCGAGGGCTGGCTGATCGCCCGCCAGGGCTCGGGCACCCGCGTCGCCGACGGCCGGCCCCCGTCCGCACGCCGCGGCCAGGCCGCCGTCCCCCGCGGCACGGACCGGGGCACCCGCGGCGGCCCCCTCACCGTGACGCCCGGGATCCTGCCCGACCCGGACCGGTTCGCCTACGACCTGCGCCCCGGCTCCCCCGACCTCTCGTCCTTCCCGCGCGCCGCGTGGAGCGCGGCGGCCCGCCGGGCACTGGCGGCGGCGCCGCACGAGGCCTTCGGCTACACCGACCCGCGCGGCCGGCCCGAGCTGCGCGAGGCGCTCGCGGCCTATCTCGGGCGGGTGCGCGGGGTCCGCACGAGGCCCGAACTCCTCACGGTGTGCTCGGGGTTCGTGCAGGCCGTCGGAGTGCTCGGCCGCGCGCTGCGGGCCGGCGGGGCGCGCCGCGTCGCCGTCGAGGCGCCCGGCTACGCGCACACCGTGGAGATCCTGCGCAGGGCGCGGCTGACGACCGTCCCGCTGCCGGTGGACGACAACGGCGCCCAGATCGGCGCCCTCGGCAGCGACGTGGACGCCGCGCTGCTCACCCCCGCCCACCAGTTCCCGACCGGCAGCCCGCTGTCCCCGGAGCGGCGCACGGCGGCGGTGGCCTGGGCCCGCGCCACCGGCGCGGTGGTCGTCGAGGACGACTACGACGGGGAGTTCCGCTACGACCGCCAGCCGGTCGGCGCCCTCCAGGGCCTCGCCCCCGAGCACGTCGTCTACGCCGGAACCGCCAGCAAGAGCCTCGCGCCCGGGCTGCGGCTGGCCTGGCTGGCACTGCCGCCCGCCCTCGTCGAACCGGTCCTGGACGAGAAGCGGATGGCCGACCACCACTCCCCCGTCCTGGACCAGTTGACGCTGGCCGAACTGATCGTCTCCGGCGCGTACGACCGCCATGTGCGGCGGATGCGGCTGCACTACCGGCGGCGGCGCGACCGGCTCGTCGCGGCGCTGGCCGAGCACGCCCCCGCCGTCCGGGTGTCCGGCATCGCCGCCGGACTGCACGCGGTGCTCCGGCTGCCGCCCGGCACACCGGCCGCGCAGGTCGTCGCCGAGGCGGCCGCCCGGGGCCTGGGACTGCAGAGCCTGGACGAGTTCGGCGGCCGGGACACCGAGGATCTCGTCGTCGGCTACGGCACCCCGCCCGAGCACGCCTTCGCCGGCGCGCTCGACGCGCTGTGCGCGCTGCTGGCCGCGCGGACCTAGCGGCTGGGAACGCCAACGGCCCGCCGCCGGCCCCCTCTTCGGGGACCGGCGGCGGGCCGCCGGACGCGCGTCAGATCAGGCCGAGGCCGCGGACCGCGTCGCGCTCCTCCTCGAGCTCCTTGACGGAGGCGTCGATGCGGGCGCGGGAGAACTCGTTGATGTCCAGGCCCTGGACGATCTCGAACCTGCCGTCCTTCGCGGTGACCGGGAACGAGGAGATCAGGCCCTCCGGCACACCGTAGGAGCCGTCGGAGACGACACCCGCGGAGGTCCAGTCGCCCTCGGCGGTGCCGTTGGTCCAGGTGAAGACGTGGTCGATCGCGGCGTTGGCGGCCGACGCGGCGGAGGACGCGCCCCGCGCCTCGATGATGGCCGCACCGCGCTTGGCGACGGTCGGGATGAACTCCTCCGCCAGCCACTTCTCGTCGTTGACGGTCTCGGCGGCGTTCTTGCCGGCGACCTCGGCGTGGAAGACGTCGGGGTACTGGGTGGCGGAGTGGTTGCCCCAGATGGTGAGGCGGCGGATCTCGCTCACCGGCACGCCGGTCTTCTTCGACAGCTGCGACATCGCGCGGTTGTGGTCCAGGCGGGTCATCGCGGTGAAGCGGTCGGCCGGGACGTCCGGGGCGGAGGACTGCGCGATGAGCGCGTTGGTGTTGGCCGGGTTGCCGACGACCAGGACGCGGATGTCGTCCGCGGCGTGGGCGTTGATGGCCTTGCCCTGCGGGCCGAAGATGCCGCCGTTGGCCTCCAGCAGGTCGCCGCGCTCCATTCCGGCGGTGCGCGGGCGGGCGCCGACCAGCAGCGCGACGTTGGCGCCGGCGAAGGCGACGTTCGGGTCGTCGCTGATGTCGATGCCCTGGAGCAGCGGGAACGCGCAGTCGTCGAGCTCCATCGCGGTGCCCTCGGCGGCCTTGAGCGCCGGGGTGATCTCCAGCAGGCGCAGCTTCACCGGGACATCGGGGCCGAGCAGGTGGCCCGACGCGATGCGGAACAGCAGCGCGTAGCCGATCTGTCCGGCCGCTCCGGTTACGGTGACGTTGACGGGAGTGCGAGTCATTGCCTTCTCCTGGCCTTCTGCTGCTGGATCCCATGCCGCCCCGGCAGCGTCCCTTGCTCCCGGAACGGGGATCTCTCGGCGTCAAGAGACCCACGCCAGGCTATACCCGTGCCGTCCCGGCGGCTGCCACACCGGGTGTGGCCCCGGTCACCGCCCGCCCGGCCCCAGGGACGGGGAGGCGACCTGCGGCGCCGCGCACCCGTGGAGACCCGAGGCGAGCGTGGCGCAGGAGAGGACGGCGGTGGGAGCGGTGGCGGCGAGCATCGGGGTGTACGCGGCGGCCGTCCCGCCGATGCGGGTGCGCTGGACCTGACCGCCGGCCCCCGCGGGGCCGACGGTGAGGGTGTCGCCGGGCGCGGCGGCGGACATCCGCGCCCAGGCGGCGGCGCAGACCTCGCTGTACCTCGTCTCGACCAGGGCGCCGCCGATCCAGGCCGAGGCCGTCGTCCGCGCGTGCGCCCCGCCGCACCCCATGCCCTCGGGGTCCTCGCCGGTGCAGGTGGCTCCGGTGCACTTGACCCCGGAGGGGAGCGCGGCCGCGTGGGCCGTGCGGGAGGAGTGCGGTGCCCGTGGCTGCCCCGCGCGGTCGGTGCCGCCGCCCCCGCCTGCGAGCACAGTCGCGACGACGACCGCCAGCACCACGGCCACCGCGCCCGCGGCGAACAGCACCAGGGCGCGCCGGGACCGGCGCGGGGCCGGACCGGTGCCCGGCGCGGGCCCGAACTCGCCGAGCGCGGCGCGTGCTTCGGCGACCCGTCCGGCCTCCATCGTGACGTCGTGCCGGTTCTCGGCGCGGCTCCAGGCCCGTTCGGCGACCTCCCACAGGGTGACGAGGTGCCGCGGGTCGGCGCCCGTCGCCTGGGCGAGCGCGACGACGGCGTACCGGGGCGGCAGAAGCCGGGCGGACAGATACCGCTCCCAGGAGCTTCTGCTGTACCCGGTGGCGTCGGCGAGCGCGGCGGCGCTCAGGCCGCCGCGGTCGACCTGCCGTCGCAACTGCTCGGTGAACTCCCGGACGCGCGGGTCGAGATCGTCCGCCAGCGGTCGCCAACGGGTCATGGTGCGCTCTCCCTGCTCGTCCTGCCGTCGTGCTGTCGTGCCGTCGTGCTTGCCGTGCTTGCCGTGCTTGCCGTGCTGGCGTACGAGGGGGTGCCGTCACCCGATGCAGATGCCGAGGACGATCAGCCCCAGGCACAGTCCGTGGCCCGGGGTCGGGCTCGGTGCCGCGGGGGTGGGCGTGGGGGTCGGGGCGGGCGGGGCCGTGGTGGCGGGCGGTTGCGTGGTGGCGCCGCTGCCCGGCGCTGTCGTGCCGTGGCCACCGGAGGAACCCGTGCCCCCCGGGGAACCCGTGCCGCCGGAGGACCCCGAACCGCCGGAGCCGCCGGTCGCGGGGGCGTGGCTGCCCTCAGTGTGCTCGCTCATGTCGTCGACCGGCGCCGCGGGCGTCCCGCCGTCCGGGGTGACCGCGCCGGCCCCGGTGCGCGGGGCGGCGGGCCGGACCGGCGATTGCGTCGGCACCGAGGAGGCCTTACCCGGCCGGGCGACCGGGGACCCGGGAGAGGTGGCGGACGGCGCCCCGCCGCCCGCGGCGGCCCCCCGGGGATGCGCCGACAGCGGCGCCTGAGCCCGCATACTCCCGTCGGTGGCGATCCCGGCGACGAGCAGCAGCCCGAACGCCCCGGCCAGCATCCCGAAACCCACCAGCAGCGCCCTGCGCCGCCGCCGGGCCGCGTGCCGGGGCATGCCCTCGACCGGGGCCAGCGGATCGAGCGGATCGGAGTACCGGAAGCCGGTCATCGTGTCGGTCACCCCGCGGTCGGCCAACTCCCACAGGGCGATCAGCCGTTGGTAGTCCGCGCCGCTCAACTGGCCCAGCACCTCGACCGCGTCGCGCGGCGGCACCCGGACACCGTTGAGGAACTGCTCCCACGCCTCGGTGCTCTGCGCCGTGCGCGCGGCCAGCGCCGGCACGCTCAGCCCGCTGCGGTCCTTCATCCGGCGCAGGTGCACGGCCAGCCGGCGCGCGGCGGCGTCAAGTGTCTCGGGCAATGGTTCCCATCGCGCCACCACGCACCCCCCGGTTCCGTCGGTCAACCCACGGTAGCGACGCACATACGCTCGACGCTCGAAATCCGGAGAATCCTCATCCTCTTCGCGGGGTCACGAGTCCCGTCTCGTATGCCAGTACGACCGCCTGCGCCCGGCTGCCCAGCCCCAACTTGGCCATGGTGCGGTTCAGATGGGTCTTCACGGTCGCCTCGCTGATGAACAGCCCCTCGGCGATCTCCGCGTTGGACAGCCCCTTGGCGATCAGCCGCAGCACCTCCACCTCGCGCGCGGTCAGCGCCCCGAGTTCGGCGGGGGGCGGCCGGCCCGGGTCCTGGGCGGGACGGACCGGCGCGTACGCCTCGATCAGCCGCCGGGTGACGCTCGGCGCGAAGAGGGTGTCGCCCCCGGCGACCGCGTGGACGGCGGCGATCAGCCGTTCCGGGCCCGCGTCCTTGAGCAGGAAGCCGGAGGCCCCGGCGCGCAGCGCGGTGTACACGTACTCGTCGAGGTCGAAGGTGGTGAGGATGAGGACCCGCGGCGCCCGCTCGCCGGCCGCGGCCAGGATGCGCTCGGTCGCGGTGACCCCGCTGATGCCGGGCATGCGGATGTCCATGAGGATCACCTCGGGCGCGGTCTCGGCGGCCCGCTCCACGGCCTCCTCGCCGTCGCCGGCCTCGCCGACCACCTCGATACCGGGGGCCGCGCGCAGCAGCCCGACCAGTCCGGCCCTGATCAGGAACTGGTCGTCGACGACGAGCACCGTGGTCATACGTCCAATGAGTCCCCTCGCCGCGCGGCCCCGCGCGCCGATGTGGGAAGCGTGAGGCGCACCTCGAAGCCATCGCCGAGCGGGCCGATGTCCACCGTCCCACCGTAGAGCCTGGCGCGCTCGCGCATGCCGATCAAGCCGTGACCGGCTCCCTGGGGGATTGTGGCCGGATCGGAACGACCGGGCGCCTCGCCCGGCCCGGCACCTGCGCCGTCGTCGGTGACCGCGACCCGCAACCGGTGGGGCTCGTACGCCACCAGCACGCGCGCCCGCGCGTGCGGGGCGTGCTTGAGGACGTTGGTCAGCGCCTCCTGCACCACCCGGTAGGCGCACAGCCCCACGCCGGGCGCGACCGGGCGCGGCGTGCCCTCGATGCGCAGTTCCACCGCGAGCCCGGCGGCGCGCACCCGCTCGATCATCTCCCCCATGCGGGTCACCGAGGGCATCGGGTCGTAGGAGGGCGCGCCGCCCTCGGGCTCCCCCGGTCCCGCGCGCAGCACCTTGAGCATGCGGCGCATCTCCTGAAGCGCCTCGCGCGTGGTGTCGGAGATGGTGTCCAGGGCCTTGCGCGCGCTCTCCGGCTCGCTGGCGAAGACGTACGAGGCCATGCCCGCCTGCACCGATATCACCGACATGTGGTGGGCAACGACGTCGTGCAACTCCCGGGCGATCCGGGCCTGTTCCTCCGCGACCGCCAGCTTGGCGGCGTCCTGCCGCTCCGAGCGCAGCCGCTCGGTGACCTCCCCGAGCCGGTCCGCGCGCTGCGCCGAGACTCGCGCGGAGTGCCCGAACCAGCACATGACCAGCGGGAACACCACCGCCTGCGCGACCACCGTGGCCATCGAACTCTGCGCGGCCGTCAGCCCCGCGTACACCCACACCCCGCCGGTCAGCGCCGCACAGCCCAGCGCGACGCGCACCGGGCGCACGGTGGCCACGCCGTACAGCGCCATCAGGGGGGCGAGGCTGTTGACGACCGGCCAGTAGCCCGCCGCCACGAAGACCGCCCACGCCGCGCAGACGAAGACGGCCACACCCACCGGGAAGCGGCGCCGGGCGGCGACGGGCAGGTTGACCAGCGCGGTGAGCGCGTAACCCGCGGCGTCCAGCCGCTGCCAGTCCGGCGGTGGCCGTTCGTGTCCCAGCAGCATGCTGGCCGCCGTGAAAGCCACCGCCAGCGCCACGTCCGCCAGCACCTTGTTCCGCACGCGCGAAGCGTAGACCGGCCACCGGGCACCCGCGTCAGCCCGTCGCCGTACCGCGAAAGTTGTACACCGGCCGAAAACCTCCACCCAGAACGGGACGCCCCGGCGGGCGGGCTGCCCGTAGCGTCGTGGCCGGGGAGCCAGAGGGGGGCGCCCTACGCGACGGTGTCCCGTCCTCCGACGGGGGGAGGACGGGACGCCAAGTGCTGTCGCGGGCCGGTACGCCCCGTGCGCTCAGCGCACGGAGAAGCGGACGACGTCCTCCAGGAACGGGATCTCCAGCACCGGATGCGGCTGCGCCATCAGCGCCAGCAGCACGATCACGGCACCCAGCACCCCGTAGGTGATCACGTCGGTGAAGCGGCTGCGCACCGCCAGCATGCCGACCGAGGGCAGCGCCCAGCGCATCAGCGCGCCCGCGAGCAGCGCCGCGCCGATCAGCACCATGCCCGACCGCACCGTGTCCGCGGCGATCAGCACGAGCCCGAGGGCCACCGCACCGCCGACCCCGAGAATCGGCCACTGACGGGCCGGCGCGGGCGCGTCGCCCGCCGCGGCCCGGCCGCCGCCCTCGGGCCGGGCCGTGCCCTCCGTGACGGCCTGGAAGCGGCGGCCGAGACCTGCCTGGTCCTGCTGCGGGGCCGGCTCGGCGGTCTTCGCGGCGGGAGTGGCCACCGGGGTGCCCTCGTCGCCGGTACCGGCGCTGTCGGTGCCGGTGTCGGTGCCGGTGCCGGTGCCGGTGCCGGCGGTGTTGCCCTGGCGGGGGCCGTCGGTCATGAGAAGCGGCCCTCCGCGGCCTCGACCACGTTCGCCAGCAGCATCGCGCGGGTCATCGGGCCGACACCGCCCGGGTTCGGCGAGATCCAGCCGGCGACCTCGGCCACGCCCGGGTGGACGTCGCCGACGATCTTGCCGTTCTCGTCCCGGCTCACACCGACGTCGAGCACCGCGGCGCCCGGCCGCACGTCCTCCGGCTTGACCAGGTGCGGCACACCCGCGGCGGCGACGACGACATCGGCCTGGCGCAACTGCGCGGCCAGGTCCCGGGTACCGGTGTGGCAGAGGGTGACCGTCGCGTTCTCGGACTTGCGGGTCAGCAGCAGGCCGATGGAGCGGCCCACGGTGACCCCGCGCCCGACCACGGCCACATGCGCGCCGTTGATCTCCACGCCGTGCCGCCGCAGCAGTTCGACGATGCCGTTCGGCGTGCACGGCAGCGGGCCGCGCTCGTTGAGCACCAGACGGCCCAGGTTGGTGGGGTGCAGTCCGTCCGCGTCCTTGGCGGGGTCCATCAGGCCGAGGACGCGGTTGGTGTCGATGCCCTTGGGCAGCGGGAGCTGCACGATGTAACCCGTGCACTGCGGGTCCTCGTTGAGCTCGCGCACGACCGCCTCGATGTCCTCCTGCGTTGCCGTCCCCGGCAGTTCGCGCTGGATGGACGCGATGCCGACCTCGGCGCAGTCGCGGTGCTTGCCCGCGACGTACCAGCGGCTGCCCGGGTCGTCGCCGACCAGCAGGGTGCCGAGCCCCGGCGTGACCCCGCGGGCCTTGAGCGCCTGGACGCGTACGGAGAGTTCTGACTTGATCGCGGCAGCAGTGGCCTTGCCATCGAGAATCTGGGCGGTCATACCTCCATCTTCTCAGGTCTCCCACCTGATGCTGGACAGCGGATGACACCGCCCAGGACGATGTGGGCCGTCCCCACTCGTATCAGCGCGAAAGAAGTCACCGTGAGCTACCCGCCCGGTCCCGGAAACCCGTACGGCCAGCCGCCCGTTCCGCCGCAGCAGCCGCAGCCTCAGCCGCCCTACGGGTACCCGCAGCAGCAGCCCCCGGGCCAGCCCGGTTACGGCTACCCCCAGCAGCCGCCGTCCCCGTACGGCAGCGTCCCGCAGCAGGCCCAGGGACCGTACGGCTACGGCGCCTACGGCCAGCCGGCGGGGCCGGTGCCCGGCATGCCGCCGTTCGCGAGCTGGGGCGCGCGGGTCGGTGCCACGCTGATCGACTTCCTGATCGTGGGACTCGTTCCGATGATCCTGGTCGGCATCGGCTACGGGCAGTTCATCTCCGTGGTCGTGGACGCGGTCAAGGCCTGCGACGCCAGCGGCGCCGCCACGTGCGACTCCCCGCAGATGCCGGGCGGCGCCCTCGCCCTGATCGGGCTCGGCGTGCTGCTGTCCTTCGTCGGCAGCCTCTTCCTCTGCTACCGCGAGGGCAGGACGGGCCAGACGCCCGGCAAGAAGGCCCTCGGCATCAGCGTGCTGCGCGAGGCCGACGGCCGTCCGCTGGGCTTCGGCATGGCCTTCGTGCGCCGCCTGTGCCACGGACTCGACGGCGCCGCCTGCTACATCGGCTACCTGTGGCCGCTGTGGGACGACAAGAAGCAGACGTTCGCCGACAAGATCCTCAACTCGGTGGTCGTCAAGACCCAGGCACCTCGGTGACCTTCGGCAGCACCAGCACCAGCAAGGCCCCGTCCGCGCGAAGGAATCCGAAGTGAGCCATCCGCCCGGCCCCGGCAATCCCTACAGCGGACCGCCCACGCCGCCGCAGCAGCAGCCGTGGGGCCGGCCCTCCTACGGCTTCCCCCAGCAACCGCACCAGCAGTGGGGCCCGCCGCAGCCGCCGTACGGCTACCTCGGGCCGCCGGGCGGTCCGCAGACGATGCCGTCGTCGGCGAGGACGGCGCGGGCGATGCTCTACGTACTGGCCGGCCTGTGGGTCCTCAGCGGCCTGCTGGTCCTGCTGATCGGCGTCGTCCTGGCGAACATCGAGGACGACACCGGCCTGGCCGCGAAGTACGGCGGCCTGCTGTGGGTCGGCGGGGTGCTCGCCCTGGCGCTGGCCCTGCTGGCGACCGGTGTGGCGGCGAAGTACCGGACGGGCGGCAGCGGCGTGCGCACGGGGTCCGTCGTGCTGGGCGCGCTGAGCGCGCTCGGCTGCCTGGCGAGTCTGGTCACGGGCGCGTTCCTGGCGGTCGTCCCGCTGGTGCCGAGCATCGTGCTGATCGTCTCCGCCGCGAAGGCGGAGACGGCTGCGTGGTTCAGGCGGCCGCAGTACTGAGCCCCCCGAGTCCCGCGAGCGCCGAAGGCCCCCGCTGCTGCGGGGGCCTTCGGACGTCAGGGCGCGGGTTCCGCCTCAGTGGAAGAAGTGCCGCGTCCCGGTGAGGTACATGGTCACGCCCGCCTGGCGCGCCGCCTCGACGACGGCCTCGTCGCGCACCGAACCGCCCGGCTGCACCACGGCCTTGACGCCCGCGCCGGTCAGCACCTCCAGGCCGTCCGGGAACGGGAAGAAGGCGTCGGACGCCGCGTAGGAGCCGGCCGCGCGCTCCTCGCCGGCCCGCTGGACGGCGAGCCGGGCGGAGTCGACACGGTTGACCTGGCCCATGCCGACGCCGACCGTCGCGCCGTCCTTGGCCAGCAGGATGGCGTTGGACTTCACGGCGCGGCAGGCCCGCCACGCGAAGGCGAGGTCGGCCAGCTCCTCCTCCGCCAGCGGCTCGCCGGTCGCCAGCGTCCAGGTCGCCGGGTCGTCACCGGTGGCCTGGAGGCGGTCCTTCTCCTGCAGCAGCAGGCCGCCCTCGACCGGGCGGAACTCCGTCACCGCGACGGGCGCCTCGGGGCAGCGCAGCACCCGGATGTTCTTCTTGCGGGCGAGGACCTCGACCGCGCCCTCCTCGAAGTCCGGCGCCACGATGACCTCGGTGAAGATCTCCGCGACCTGCTCGGCCATGGCCACGGTCACCGGCCGGTTCACGGCGATGACGCCGCCGAACGCCGACAGCGGGTCGCAGGCGTGCGCCTTGCGGTGCGCCTCGGCGACGTCGTCGCCGACCGCGATACCGCACGGGTTGGCGTGCTTGATGATCGCGACACAGGGCTCGTCGTGGTCGTACGCCGCCCGGCGCGCGGCCTCGGTGTCCACGTAGTTGTTGTACGACATCTCCTTGCCGTGCAGCTGCTCGGCGTTGGCGAGTCCGGGGCCGCCGTCGGTGTAGAGAGCCGCGGCCTGGTGCGGGTTCTCGCCGTAGCGCAGCACGTTCTTGCGCTCGTAGGTGGCGCCGAAGAAGTCCGGGAAGGGGCTGTCGTCGGCCGGCGCGTAGGACTCGGCGAACCAGCCCGCGACCGCGACGTCGTACGCGGCGGTGTGCTGGAAGGCCTCGGCGGCAAGGCGCTTGCGGGTGGGCAGGTCGAACCCGCCCCCGCGGACGGCGGCCAGCACGTCCGCGTACCGCTCGGGGCTGGTCACGACCGCCACGGACGGGTGGTTCTTGGCGGCGGCACGCACCATCGACGGGCCGCCGATGTCGATCTGCTCGACGCACTCGTCGTCCGAGGCGCCGGACGCGACGGTCTCGCGGAAGGGGTAGAGATTGACCACGACCAGGTCGAAGGGCTCGACGCCCAGCTCCTCCAGCTGCCGGCGGTGGTCCTCCAGCCGCAGGTCGGCGAGGATGCCCGCGTGCACCTTCGGGTGCAGGGTCTTCACCCGGCCGTCCAGGCACTCGGGGAAGCCGGTCAGCTCCTCCACCTTCGTCACCGGCACCCCGGCGGCGGCGATCCGCCCGGCCGTCGAGCCGGTGGAGACCAGCTGGACGCCCGCCTCGTGCAGGCCGCGGGCCAGCTCCTCCAGACCGGTCTTGTCGTAGACGCTGACCAGCGCGCGCCGGATCTCCCGCTTGGTACTCACGGCAACAGAACCTTTCGTCCCTCAATGCGATACCCGTCGCGGGACAACCGCCCCACGACGTCGACGAGCAGCCTTCGCTCGACTTCCTTGATGCGCTCGTGGAGAGCTTCCTCCGTGTCGTCCTCCCGCACCTCGACCACGCCCTGGGCGATGATCGGGCCGGTGTCGACGCCGTCGTCGACGAAGTGGACGGTGCAGCCGGTGACCTTCGCGCCGTACGCGAGGGCGTCGCGCACCCCGTGCGCGCCCGGGAAACTCGGCAGCAGCGCCGGATGGGTGTTGACGACGCGGCCGCCGAACCGGGCCAGGAACTCCTTGCCCACGATCTTCATGAAGCCGGCCGAGACGACCAGGTCGGGCTCGTACGCCGCGACCTCCGCGGCCAGCGCCGCGTCCCAGGCCTCCCGGTCGCCGTGGTCCTTCACCCGGCACACGAACGTCGGCACCCCGGCGCGCTCCGCGCGCTCCAGTCCCGCGATGCCGGAGCGGTCCGCGCCCACGGCGACGACGTGGGCCCCCGCGTCCAGCAGCGCCTGGAGGTTCG
Organism: Streptomyces sp. NPDC088732; assembly: GCF_044751205.1. Lineage (NCBI taxonomy): Bacteria > Bacillati > Actinomycetota > Actinomycetes > Kitasatosporales > Streptomycetaceae > Streptomyces > Streptomyces sp. NPDC088732. Next base: position 105,820 of record NZ_JBIVLI010000004.1, on the reverse strand, counting down.
TGCCCGAACCGGAGACGAGCACGACGAGTCGGGCGGGGCGGGAAAGGGGCGGGAAGACTGCGGCCACTGCGGGTCAACTCTCGGGTCCGGCGCTTTGGAGGATCGTACGACTCGAAGATCCCCCCGATTACGGGGAACCCTACGAGCCCGTCGACCGTCAGCAACGATACCGGCACACCCGACCGCCCCCCACGGGACGGGGGAGCGCCCGGACGGTAGCGTCTGGGGGAGAGAACGGCGTAGCGACGCGTCCGACAACTCGAGGAGTCGACGGCAAGGGGATGACCCAGGCAACCATGAGCAGTGGCCGCGGCCATGAGCAGGACAATCCGTTCGCTCCGCCGCCGGAGAACGCTCCCGACCAGCCGTGGCAGCCGCGCAGGCCGCAGCAGCCCTCGGACGAGCAGGACTCCGACCAGCGGCCCACGCCACCCCCGCCGCCCTCTTGGGGCAGCCAGTGGAGCGACCGGCAGCCGGGGCGCGGCGGCGGTCTCGGCGACCGCCCCGGCGGAGACGGCGGCTACGGCGGCGGGCGCCCGAACGGGCCGCGGTTCGACCCGACCGACCCGGCGCAGCGGCGCGCCCGCTACGCCCTGCTGTCCGGCATGTGGGGGCTGTTCTTCGCCCTGCTGCTGGGCTGGACGTACCTCGCCCTGCTGCTCGGCGGACTCGCCCTCTACTGGGGCGTCAACGCGCTCCGCATGAAGCCCGAGGAACGCGCCAAGGCCCGCGCCGAGGCCGCCGCCCTGCTGGCCGACGGCCCCGCGCAGCCCCCGCCCCCGCCGGCCGACCCCAACGCCAAGCCCCAGCGCCCCGCGGCCATCGGCGGCATCGTCATGGGCGCCCTCGCGGTCGGCCTCGTCGGCGGCCTGCTCAGCAGCGAGTTCGCCTACCGCGACTACTACTCCTGCGTCGGCGACGCCCTCACCCAGTCGGCCCGCGACTCCTGCGCCCGCGACATGCCGGCCCCACCCGTCTGGCTGCGCAAGGCCTGACACCCACCCCCGCCCGCCGGGCCCGCGCCGTCCACGACGCCGCGGGCCCGGCGTTCGCGCGGGTCAGGTCAGACGGGGTCCGTGGCCGCGGACTGCTTGCGGCTGCCGCCCGCGCCGGCCTCCGCGTCGGGCCCGGTCTCGTCGCCGGGAGCGTCGTCGTCCTCGTCGGCCCGCGACTCATACCCCCGCGACTGCCGGCCCCACCGGTCCGGCAGCACAAATCCTGACACCCACCCCGCCCGCCCGGTCCACACCGCCCCCGACGCCGCAGACCCGGCGATCGCGACACTCAGACCGGATCCGTGGCCGCGGACCGCTTCCCGCCGTCGCCCGCGCCGGCCTCCGCGTCGGACCCGGCCTTGTCGTCGTCGGCGGCGTCGTCGTCCTCGTCGGGGTCTGCCACCGCTTCACCGTCCCAGTCGTCGGCGTCCTCGGCGTCCGCGTCCTCGAACCAGTCCTCGGCGCCCTCGGCGTCCGCGTCCTCGAACCAGTCCTCGGCGCCCTCGGCGTCCGCGTCCTCGGCCCAGTCTTCGTAGGCGTAGGCGTCCTCGTAGGCCGCACGGGCCGCGCGGAAGCGGCGGAGCCAGCGCACCACGAGGGCGGTGGGGACGCCGATGACGACGGTCCAGCCGGCGGCCGCGGCCGCGGCGAGCCAGCGTGACGGGCCGAAGTCGGCGAGCGCACCCGAGCCGAGGGGGCCCGCGGCGAGCTCCGTGAGCAGGCCGAGGGCCACGCCGCAGGCCGTACCGCCGAGCGCCGCGCGGGCCGCCGTGCGGCCCAGGCCCGCGGAGGCTTCCCGATCGACCGCGAACCAGCCCGTGGCCACCCCCGCGACGGCGGGCACCAGCAGCGCGAGCCAGGTCAGCACCGTGCCCGGGCCGGCCTGCGGCAGCGTGGCCAGGAGCGGGAAGTCGGGCAGTACGGGATCGCCGACCGCGCCGGCCGGCCGGACGACCGCCTCCGTACCCAGGGCGAACCCCGGCCCGAGGGCGTAGGCCGCACCCCACACCGCCGCGTTCGGGATCAGCGCGACCGACAGGGCGAGCACGGCCAGCCGCCCGGACAGCGCCTCGCTGAGCCGGCTGAACGATGCCCCGGTGGCGCCGGGATGCAGGACCAGCGCGACCGCCGTGAGGACCGCGCCGCCGGCCAGCAGCACCGCCACTCCGGCCGCCGCCGAACGCGTCACCGGCCCGATCTCCCCTGCCGGCACCCGGTCCGTCACCCGGTGGAACGCCGCCGGAAGGGGGATGTGCGGCCTCCCCCGTTCGGCCCACGCGCCGGCCGCCGCCGCCAGGGCGGCGACGAGGGGGACGTGCAGCCCGGCACTGAGGGCATCGCTCCGCACCGGTCCGTACGAGGTGAAGATGGCCGCGCCCGCGGCCACCGCGACATATCCGCCGATCAGCCAGGCCACGGCGGACGCCGCCGCCCGGTCGGTGGACGCGGGGGCGGCGGCGTCGGCACCGGCCCGGTACAGCAGCCAGACGGGGAAGACCGCCAGAAGGAGCGGCGTGACCCCGACGGGCGCGGGGACGCCGGAGACCGTCTCCACCCGCACCAGGTCCGTGCCGTGCGCCAGCAGCCAGCAGTCGGCGGCGATGTGCAGGGCCCCGTACAGCCCGCTGTCGGGGAACGGGGAGATGATCCAGAGGAACAGCACCAGCACGGCGAAGCCGCCGAGTCCCAGTCCGGCGGCGAGCACGCCGCCGGTGAAGGCGGGCACGGACTCCGCGGTGAGCAGGGCCTCGTGCGCGGCCCGGACACGGCGGAAGACGAGTCTCACAGCGCGGGCGGCGGTCACGGCACCCCATGCTGCCAAGAAGACCCCTTTTACCGTCGCAGCATGCGAATGTCCGTCGTGTCGCAGAACATGGCGGTATGCGTATCTTCACACGATCCGAGTGGTCGATCGCATGACCCGCACCCACCTGACGAAGACGGCAGGGACCGCTAGGAAGCGGCGGCCCCACCCGCAGCCCGCGGCGACCCCGCGGACCGCCCCGTCGGCTCCGCCCCCCGCCGGCCCCGAAGCGCCCGCCGGGGCCGCGGGGCCGCCTCGCGCGCCCCGCGCCGAGGCTCCCCAGGCCGCGCGGCCCGAGGGGCAGGACCGGTCCGCGCCCCCGGGGGAGCCCGACGACGCGGCGGCCGACGCCGCCGGGACGTCCGGGGCGACCGCGAAACAGGTCAAGGCGGCGGCGAAAGCGGCGGCAAAGGAGACCAAGGCAGCGGCCAAAGAGGCCGAGGCGGCCGCCGAGGAGGCGGAACTGCGCCTCGCCGAGGCCGCCGAAGCCGCCTTCGACCACCTCTACGCGTACGCGGCCCCCGCCCTGATCCGGCAGGTCGAGGTCCTCACCGGCAACGAGGAACTGGGCCGGCACTCCGTCCACCGCGCCTTCCACCGGGCCTGGCAGCGCTGGCCCGAGGTCGCGGCCGACCCCGATCCCGTCGGCTGGCTCCGCTCCCAGGCGTTCGAGCACGCGCTCGCCCCCTGGCAGCAGTTCGTGCCCTGGCACCGCACCGGGCGCCGCGCCCGCGGGGACCTCCAGCGGCTGCCGCGCGGGGCCCGGCACGCCGTGCTGCTCCACGAGGGCCTCGGGCTCGGCCTGCGGCACACCGCCGCCGAGAGCATGGCCAGCACCCCGACCACGGCCGCGCGCATCATCCGGGCCCGCGACGCGCTCGGCGAGGAGGCCGTCGCCGGGCTGGCCGGCCTCCTGAACGAGCCGCGTGTCCCGGAGTTCCCCGCGGAGCAGGTGCGGGAGATGAGCGAGGAACGGCTGCGGCACCAGACCTTCGGCTCGGTCGCCGCCACCGTCCTCCTGGTGCTGCTGACCGCGGGCGGTCTGGTCTTCGGCCCGCTCAGCGACCACTTCTCGGTGTCGACACCGCTGATCGACATCCGCTTCTCCCCCTGACGCCGCCCCCGGGCACACCGGCACACGGCAGCGGGCCCGCCCCCCGAAGGGAGCGGGCCCGCCGACTCACGGCGTACGCCTGGGCGAACTCAGCCCTGCAGGATGGCGCGCGCGAGGCGGGCCGTCTCCGACGGGGTCTTGCCCACCTTGACGCCGGCGGCCTCGAGGGCCTCCTTCTTCGCCTGGGCGGTGCCGGAGGAGCCGGAGACGATGGCGCCGGCGTGGCCCATGGTCTTGCCCTCGGGCGCGGTGAAGCCCGCGACGTAGCCGACGACCGGCTTGGTGACGTGCTCGGCGATGAACGCGGCGGCACGCTCCTCGGCGTCGCCGCCGATCTCGCCGATCATGACGATCAGGTCGGTGTCGGGGTCGTCCTGGAACGCCTTCAGCGCGTCGATGTGGGTGGTGCCGATGATCGGGTCACCGCCGATGCCCACGGCCGAGGAGAAGCCGATGTCGCTGAGCTCGTACATCATCTGGTACGTCAGCGTGCCGGACTTCGACACCAGGCCGATGCGGCCGGCGGTGCTGATGTCGGCCGGGATGATGCCCGCGTTGGACTGACCGGGGGTGATCAGACCGGGGCAGTTCGGGCCGATGATCCGGGTCTTGTTGCCCTTGCTGCCCGCGTACGCCCAGAAGGAGGCGGTGTCGTGGACGGCGATGCCCTCGGTGATCACGACCGCGAGCGGGATCTCGGCGTCGATGGCCTCGACGACCGCGTCCTTGGCGAACTTCGGCGGGACGAAGATGACGGTGACGTCGGCACCGGTCTTCTCCATGGCCTCGGCGACGGAGCCGAAGACCGGCACCTCGGTGCCGTCGAAGTCGACGCTCGTGCCGGCCTTGCGCGGGTTCACGCCACCGACGATGTTGGTGCCCGAGGCGAGCATGCGCCGGGTGTGCTTGGTGCCCTCGGAACCGGTCATCCCCTGGACGATGACCTTGCTTTCCTTGGTCAGGAAGATAGCCATGATGTGGTGACCTGTCCCTTACTTCGCAGCCAGCTCGGCGGCGCGCTCGGCGGCGCCGTCCATGGTGTCGACCTGCTCGACCAGCGGGTGGGCGGCGTCCGTGAGGATCTGCCGGCCCAGCTCCGCGTTGTTGCCGTCCAGACGGACGACGAGCGGCTTGGTGACCTCCTCGCCCTTGGACTTGAGCAGCTCCAGGGCCTGGACGATGCCGTTGGCCACCGCGTCGCAGGCGGTGATGCCACCGAAGACGTTGACGAAGACGGACTTGACGTCCGGGTCGCCGAGGATGATCTCAAGACCGTTGGCCATGACCTCGGCGGAGGCGCCACCGCCGATGTCGAGGAAGTTGGCGGGCTTGACGTTGCCGTGGCCCTCGCCGGCGTAGGCGACGACGTCCAGGGTGCTCATGACGAGACCCGCGCCGTTGCCGATGATGCCGACCTCGCCGTCCAGCTTGACGTAGTTCAGGCCCTTGGCCTTGGCCGCGGCCTCCAGCGGGTTGGCGGAGGCGTGGTCCACCAGCGCCTCGTGCTCCGGCTGGCGGAAGTCGGCGTTCTCGTCCAGGGAGACCTTGCCGTCGAGCGCGATGACGCGGCCGTCGGCGACCTTGGCGAGCGGGTTGACCTCGACGAGGAGCGCGTCCTCGGCGATGAAGGTCTTCCACAGGGTCTGCAGGATCTCGACCACCTGGTCGGCGACGTCGGCCGGGAAGGCGGCCGCCTCGACGATCTCGCGGGCCTTCTCCGGGGTGACGCCCTCGTTGGCGTCCACGGCGATCTTCGCGAGGGCCTCGGGCTTGGTCGCCGCGACTTCCTCGATCTCCATGCCGCCTTCGACCGAGGCCATCGCCAGGAAGGTGCGGTTGGCACGGTCCAGCAGGAAGGAGACGTAGTACTCGGAGGCGATCTCCGGCGCCAGCTCCGCCAGCATCACCTTGTGGACCGTGTGGCCCTTGATGTCCATGCCGAGAATCTGGCCGGCCTTGGCCACCGCGTCCTCGGGGTCCGACGCCACCTTCACGCCGCCGGCCTTGCCACGGCCACCGGTCTTCACCTGTGCCTTGACGACAGCCTTGCCACCGAGCCGCTCCGCGACCTCGCGCGCCGCCTCAGGCGTGTCGATGACTTCACCGGCCAGCACCGGTACACCGTGCTTGGCGAAGAGGTCCCTCGCCTGGTACTCGAACAGGTCCACGCGCGTCCGTCCTTGGTAATCGCGGGTTCGTTGTTGGCGTGAGCGTGCCGGGGGCGGTCGTCGCTGACGTCTTCGTAACGATCCATGCGTACGGTCGTACGGGGGGCGCACACGTCGGCCGAGCACGCGGCATGTCCGTCTCGCAGGTTAGCGCCGCGCGGGCGGCGCGACTAAATCCCAGCTCGTGGACGAGCGGTGAGAACAGTCACAGACGGCGCCCGTGACGGCGGCGCGGTTGATCCTTCCGGGTGATCCGGGCGGCGACGGTAAGGCCTTACCCCCCTCTACTCCTGCGGGACGGGCAGCGGCCGCCTCTCTATCGCCGCCGCCATGATCTCCGGGAACACGTCGGGTGTGCAGGCGAACGCGGGGGCGCCGAGCGCCGCCAGGGCCGCGGCGTGCTCCCGGTCGTAGGAGGGCGCGCCCTCGTCGGACAGCGCGAGCAGAGCGACGAACTGGACGCCGGAGGCCTTCATCGCCGCGACGCGCTTGAGCATCTCGTCCCGTATGCCGCCCTCGTAGAGGTCGCTGATGAGCACCACGACCGTGTCCGCCGGGCGGGTGATGAGCGACTGGCAGTAGGCCAGGGCCCGGTTGATGTCGGTGCCGCCGCCCAGCTGGATGCCGAAGAGGACGTCGACGGGGTCGTCCAGCTGCTCGGTCAGGTCGACGACCGCGGTGTCGAAGACGACCAGCTTGGTGTCGATGCTGCGCATCGAGGCGAGGACCGCGCCGAAGACCGAGGCGTGGACGACCGACGCGGCCATCGACCCGGACTGGTCGATGCAGAGGACGACGTCCTTCTTCACCGCCTGGGCGGCACGGCCGTGGCCGATCAGCCGCTCCGGGACGACCGTGCCGTGCTCGGGCAGGTAGTGCCGGAGATTGGCGCGGATGGTCCGGTCCCAGTCGATGTCCCGGTGGCGCGGGCGGTTGACCCGCGCCGAACGGTCCAGCGCCCCGGTGAGGGTGGCGCGGGTGCGGGAGGCCAGGCGCTTCTCCAGGTCCTCCACGACCTTGCGGACCACGGCCCGGGCGGTCTCCTTCGTCGTCTCGGGCATCGCCTTGCTGAGCGACAGCAGAGTGCCGACCAGATGCACGTCGGCCTCGACCGCCTCCAGCATCTCCGGTTCCAGCAGCAGCGCGGACAGGCCGAGCCGGTCGATGGCGTCGCGCTGCATCACCTGGACGACGCGGCTCGGGAAGTAGCCGCGGATGTCGCCCAGCCACCGCGCGACCTGCGGCGCGGAACCGCCCAGCCCGGCGGAGCGCGGCCCGCCCCGCGCCGGTGTCCCGCCCCCGGCGCGCGGGCCGGACCCGTACAGCGCCTCCAGCGTCCGGTCCATCGCGGCGTCGCGGCCGGTGAGCACCCGGCCGGTGCCGTCGGCGGGGCCCCCGCCCAGCACCAGCCGCCAGCGGCGGAGCCGCTCCTCGCCGTCGATGCCGGTGTCCGTCCTCGGGTCGCCGTTCACAGCCGCGTCCACAGCCCCGTTCATGTCGCCGCTCCCCCTGTCGGTCGGTCGTGTCCCAGCAGCAGCCGGACGGTGGCCAGCACCGCGCCCGCCCGGGCCTCGTCCAGCCCGGCGGCGAAGCCCGGCGCGCCCTCCGCCGCCGCCTCGAGCGAGCCCTCCGCGGGGCCGCGCCGCACCAGCTCCCCCACCGTGCGCCGCACACCCGCGTCGAACTCGCCGAACGTGCGCCGCAGCAGCGGCAGTACGTCGTCGAACGCGGCGGCCGGAACCGCCGACAGCCACTCGTCGACCAGGGCCAGCAGCCGCGCGTCGTGGACGAGCAGCATGCCGCCCCCGGCGAGGAAGCCTTCCGTCCAGGCGGCCGCCTCCTGCGGCGGTGTCCCGGCCGACAGGGCCAGCCCCATCAGACGGGCCACCTCCCCGGCTGCCAGCCGGCCGTCGTCCAGCAGCAGCCGGGCGGCGGTGCCGCGCAGCAGCCCCGGCATCCCGCGGTCGCGTACCGCCAGGGTCCGCAGGACCCCCGCCCAGCGCGTGCGCAGCCCGTCGTCGGCCAGCAGCACCACCGCCTGCTGCACGCCCTGGACATGGCCCCGCATCTCGGACGCGCCCTCGGCGTCCAGCCCCGCGCACGCGGGCGGGAGACCGACGCATATCCGCTCCGCCAGCCCTTCCGCGACCTCGCGCAGCGCGGCCGCGTCCGTGCTCCGGACGTCGCCGTAGCGGACGGACCGCACCAGCGCGGGCAGCGCCTGCGCGAGATGGCCGACATCGGCGTCGAGCGCGGCGCGGTCGGCGAGCACCCGCATCACGACCGGCAGCGCGTCCGGCAGCTCCGCCAGCAGGCAGCGCTCGGCGAGGCCGGTGACCTCGGCGAGCGCGGTCGCCCGCACCGCCTCGTCCTCCGCCCTGGCGGTGGCGGCCGACGCCACGGTGGTCCCCCACACCCCCGCCTCGGCGACCCGCACCGCCAACTCGGGCTCCCAGCGCAGCCGCCAGGTCTCACGGAAGGTGCCGGTACCGGCGCGGGACCGGGCGGGCTCGCCCCATCCGATGCCGAGCAGCCGCAACCGGTGCAGCAGGCGGCTGCGGCCGGCGTCGGTCTCCTTGCGCAGGTCGAGCTCCACCTCCTTCTCCAGTGCCTCCGGCTTCAGTCGCAGCCTGCGCTGCTCGCGCGCCAGGTCGCGGGCGAGCGGCACCGCCGGCGCGCCCTCGGGAACCCGGCCCAGCTCGTCCCCGACCACCAGGCGGTCCCGGATGAGTTCCATCGGCACGTCGGACCCGTCGCACATCACCGCCCGGATCGCGTCGGTGGTCTCCCCGAGGCCGGCCAGCGGGCGGCCGCGCATCGCGGCGAGCGCGCCCGCGAGCCGCACCGCCTCGATGACATGCGCGGAGGAGACCGGCAGGTCCTCCTCCCGCAGCAGTCCGGCGGCCTTGGTCATCCATCGCGCGACGGGCCGGTCCGGTGCGGTGAAGAGATGGCGGTACCAGCCGGGCGAGTCGATCCCGGCCCCGTACCCGCCGGCCCGGGACAGCCGCCGGTGGGTCCAGGGCACCCAGGTGATCTCGACCTTGGCCTTCGGCAGGCCCTTGAGCAGGGCCCGGTCGGCGGTCACACCGGTCGCGGCCGCGAGCGCGGGCACGTGCCAGGCACCGCAGACCACCGCCACGCGCTCGTACTCGCGGCGGGCGTCGCGTATCCGCAGCCGCATGTGCGCCTCCCGTACGGCGTCGTGGGGGTGCCCCCCGTCCCCGTACTCCGCGCGCAGCGCCCCCATGGCCTCGGCGACCGCTTCGAACGCCGCGAGCGGATCGTCCGCGTCGCCGGCGGAGTCCGCTTCCCCGTCGCGGCTCCCCCGGTGCTCCACGGCGTCCTCCCACCACCGCTCGGGGTCGTCGTAACCGGCGGTCCGCGCGAGTACGGCCAGCGGATCGATCCGCACGCGGGCACCCCCGGACCCGCCGTCCCCTTCTTCTCCTTCTGCTCCTTCTGCTCTCTCCTCCGTCCCGTCGTCCGCGGACTCCCGCATCAGCAGCGAATGCGCCGCCGGCAGGTCGATGAAGCGGACCGGCACCCCCCGCGCGGCCGCCCAGCGGATCGCCTCCCACTCCGGGGAGAAGTCGGCGAACGGCCAGAACCCGGCCCGTGACGGCTCGTCGACGACGTGCGCCAGCAGCGCGACCGGCGGACGCATGTCAGGCTCCGCGGCCAGCCCCACCACGGCGTCCGCCTCCGGCGGCCCCTCGATCAGCACGATCTGCGGCGCGTACCGGTCGAGCGCCGCGCGGACACCGCGGGCCGACCCCGGCCCGTGGTGCCGCACCCCCAGCAGCGCGGGCCCGTCCGTCACGGCGTCACCTCGCGGCAGGCGCGGTAGAAGTCCTTCCAGCCCTCCCGTTCCCGGACCACCGTCTCCAGGTACTCGCGCCACACCACGCGGTCGGCCGCCGGGTCGCGGACCACCGCGCCGAGGATCCCCGCCGCCACGTCCCCGGCGCGCAGCACGCCGTCGCCGAAGTGCGCCGCGAGAGCGAGCCCGTTGGTGACCACCGAGATGGCCTCGGCCGTGGAGAGCGTGCCCGAGGGGGACTTGACCTTCGTCCGGCCGTCGGCGGTGACCCCGCCCCGCAGCTCGCGGAAGACGGTGACGACCCGCCGGATCTCGTCCGCGCCCGCGGGCAGGGACGGCAGCTCCAGCGACCGGCCCAGCTGCCCGACCCGGCGGCTGACGATGTCGACCTCCTCCTCCACGGTCGCCGGCAGCGGCAGCACGACGGTGTTGAAACGCCTGCGCAGCGCGCTGGACAGCTCGTTGACCCCGCGGTCCCGGTCGTTGGCGGTGGCGATGAGGTTGAAGCCACGCACCGCCTGGGTCTCGGCGCCCAGCTCCGGTATCGGCAGCGTCTTCTCGGACAGGACCGTGATGAGGCTGTCCTGCACGTCCGCGGGGATGCGGGTCAGCTCCTCGACGCGGGCGATGCGGCCCTCGGCCATCGCCCGCATGACCGGGCCGGGCACGAGCGCCTCCCGGCTCGGGCCGTGGGTGAGCAACTGCGCGTAGTTCCACCCGTAGCGGATGGCCTCCTCGGGTGTGCCGGCCGTGCCCTGCACGAGGAGGGTGGAGTCGCCGCTGACGGCGGCCGCCAGATGCTCCGAGACCCAGGTCTTGGCCGTGCCCGGCACCCCGAGCAGCAGCAGGGCCCGGTCCGTGGCGAGGGTGCTGACCGCGACCTCGACGATGCGGCGCGGGCCCACGTACTTGGGTGTGACGACGGTGCCGTCGGGCAGCTCGCCGCCCAGCAGGTACAGCGCGACCGCCCACGGCGACAGGTTCCAGCGGGCCGGGCGCGGCCGGTCGTCGGCCGCCGCGAGAGCCTTGAGCTCATGGGCGAACGCGTCTTCGGCATGCGGCCGGAGTGCGGTGTCCGCGGACATGCTTCTCCCCCTGTTCTGGGCACGTCTCAGTGGAGCGGACGATCCGTCAGACCCCCTGCGCCGTCCGCGGTTCCCACCATGCACGAGCCCACTGACAGTCGCCCTCCGCGCACACACAACGCCAGGTCAGGACCGATTGTCAGTGCCCGCACCTACCGTCTTGGGCATGGACGGGATGGACGAACAGCGACCCGAGCGGTGGACCGCCGACCAGGTCCTGGCCCTCGCGCCCGACGCGTCGTCGCGGAAGGCCGGGACGGGTCTGGCGGCGGCCGCGCGCTGGTCGGGCACGGGGACGTCGGACACGGCGGTGTGGGGGCTGTGCGCGGGCAGCGGCAGCAAGCCGTACCAGACGGTGGTGGACACCGCCGGGCCCGCGGCCAAGTGCAGCTGCCCGAGCCGCAAGTTCCCCTGCAAGCACGCCATCGGACTGCTGCTGCTGTGGTCCGGGGGCGAGGTCGGGCCGGCCGCACACGGGGGCGGCCGGCCCGACTGGGTCACCGAGTGGCTCGACGCGCGGCACGCGCGTGAGGAACGCAAGGCGGCCCCCGCCGGCGGCGGGGACCCCGAGGCGGCGCGCAAGCGGGCCGGACAGCGGGCGCGCCGGGTCGCCGCCGGAGCGGTCGAGCTGGAGCAGCGGCTGACGGACCTGCTGCTCGGCGGGCTGGCCGGTGCCGACCGCGAGGGCTACCAGCGGTGGGAGGAGACGGCCGCCCGCATGGTCGACGCCCAGGCACCCGGGCTCGCCTCGCGGGTGCGCGAACTGGGCGCGGTGACGGCCGCGGGGGGCGACTGGCCGTCACGGCTGCTGGAGGAGACCGCGCTGCTGCATCTGCTGACCCAGGGCCTGCTGGGGCACGACCGGCTTCCCGAGGCCCTGGCCGCGACGGTGCGCGGCCGGGTGGGATTCACGGTGGACTCGGCGGAACTGCTCGCCGGGCCCACCGTGCGGGACCACTGGCTCGTGCTGGCGCAGCAGGACTCCGCCGACGACCGGCTCACCACCCGCCGCATATGGCTGCACGGCCGGGACACCGAGCGGCCCGCGCTGCTGCTGTCCTTCGGCGCGGGCGGCCGGGCGCCCGAGCTCGCCCTGCCGGTCGGGCTCGGTGTCGACGCCGAGGTGGCGTACCACCCGGGCGCCCGGCCGCTGCGGGCCGTGCTCGGCACCCGGCACGCCGCGCCCGGTCCGGCGCCCGTGCCGCCCGGACTGCCGGTCGGCGCGGCACTGGCGGCGTACGGGGAGGCCCTGGCGGACGACCCGTGGCTGGACGCCTGGCCCTCGGTCCTCGCCCAGGTCGTGCCGGTCCCGGGCGACGCGGGCTGGCAGCTCGCCGACGCCGAGGGGGCGGACGCGGTGCCGGTGACCGCGGGGGGCGGCACCGGCGCCGGGGGGCTGTGGCGGCTGGCGGCGGTCTCGGGGGGCCGGCCCGTGACGGTCTTCGGCGAGCTGGGACACCGCGGCTTCCGGCCGTACACGGTCTGGGGCGGGGCCGGGGCGGAAGCGGTCGCCCTCGTGGCGTAGCGCCACGACCGCCGACCGCACCGCGGACGGAGGCGAACGACACCGAAGGGGGACGCATGGAGACGGCGACCTGGGCCGAACTGGTCGGGACCGCCCTGATGGGCACCGAACGCAAGGGCGGGACGCCCACCGAACTGCTCGACGCCGCCGCGGTCGCCGTCCTGCGGCGTCGTGCGGGGCTGCGGCCGGCCGCCGCGGGGAAGCGGCCGGCCGCGGCCCCGGACGATCCGCGCCCCGCCCTGCCGGCCGCCGCGCGGCGGCGGCTCGCGCTGCTGCTGGCCGACCGGTCGGGCGGGAGCGGGGGTCGCCGGGGCGCCGCGCCCAATCTCGCCGAGCTGCTGCCGCAGTGGCTCGGCGAGGCCACCGCACGCGGTTACGCCGCCCCGCCGGAGATGCTGCCCGCCCTGCTCGACGCCGCCCGCGCCCGTACCGACCTGAGACCGGACGCGCTCGCCCTCGCGGGCCCGCGCGGACTGTGGCTGGCGGAGCTGAACGCGGACTGGCGGTTCGCGCTGCGGGCGGGCGCCTCCGGCGCCGCACCGGACGCCGGGAACGGGGCGGACGACCCGACGGTCCGGCAGCTGTGGGAGGAGGGCCTGTTCGCCGAACGGGTGGCCCTGCTGACGCGCCTGCGGTCCCGCGACCCCCGGGGCGCGCTGGAGCTGCTGCGGACCGGGTGGGGCGGTGAGCGGGCCGAGGACCGCCTGATGTTCCTGGACTCCCTGCGCGAGGGACTGTCCCCGGCCGACGAGCCCTTCCTGGAGCAGGCGCTCTCCGACCGCAGCCGCAATGTGCGGGCGACCGCCGCCGAGCTGCTCTCCGCCCTGCCCGGCTCCGCACTGGCCGGCCGGATGGCGGCCAGGGCCCGGACCTGCGTGGCCTGGGACGCCGCGGACAGCCGGATCGTGGTGGAGGCGCCGTACGAGTGCGACGCGGCGATGGAGCGCGACGGGGTGGTGGCGATACCCCCGGCCGGGCGGGGCGAGCGGTCGTGGTGGTTCGGGCAGGTGGTGGACGCGGCGCCGCTCGGGACCTGGCCGCAGCGGTTCGGCAGCCGCACACCGCAGGAGATCATCGCGCTGCCGGTCGCCGACGACTGGCAGGGCGACCTGCACGCGGCCTGGTGCCGGGCGGCGGTCCGCCAGCGCGACGAGGACTGGGCCCGGGCGCTGCTCGGGCCGATACCGACCACGGCGACGGCGGTCGCCCCGGTGGGCGACCCGGCGAAGCTGCTGGCGGTGCTCCCGGCCGGCGAGAGGGCCGCATGGGTGGCGCGCTTCATCGCCGCGCACGGCCTGTCGGAGGCGTTCCAGATGCTCGCGGTGTGCGCCGTTCCCTGGGCCGAACCCCTGGGGCGGGCGGTCGTGGACGCGCTGGACATCGCCCGGGACGCCGGCAGCTACCCGTGGAGCTTCAGCGGGGTCATGGGCCTCGCGGAGCGCTGCCTGGACCCGGCGGAGGCCGATCGCGCGACCCCGCTCACCGCGGTGCCCGCCGAGTCGGCGGACACCTCACCGGGCGCGGGCGCCTACTGGGCCGAGGCCTTCCAGCGCCTGGTGGGCACCCTGCGGCTGCGCGCGACGATGAGTGAGGAGCTGGCCTGAGCGGCCGCGGGAGCCCATGGCTCCCGCGGCCCCGGGCCGCGATCAGGCTTCGGCGGGCTGCCGGATGTTGGCGTTGACCCAGTCCACGACCTCGGAGGTCGTCGCACCGGGGGTGAAGATCGCGGCGACGCCCAGTTCGCGCAGCGGCGCCATGTCGTCCTCGGGGATGATGCCGCCGCCGAAGACCTTGATGTCGCTCGCGTCGCGCTCCTTGAGCAGCTCCAGCACCTTGGCGAACAGCGTCATGTGCGCACCGGACAGGATGGACAGCCCGATCGCGTCGGCGTCCTCCTGGATCGCGGTGTCGACGATCTGTTCGGGCGTCTGGTGCAGGCCGGTGTAGATGACCTCCATACCGGCGTCGCGCAGCGCGCGGGCGATGACCTTGGCCCCGCGGTCGTGGCCGTCGAGTCCCGGCTTGGCCACCACGACCCGGATCGGACCGGACACTCCCATCACTGCCTCCAACACGATTGCTGCGCTCAGCGGGCACTTCTGTGAACGAACGTTATCGCCAGCATCCCCCGACCGGACAGTTTCGCGAAGGCCCTCGAGGGGGAAATTACCCATTGGGACACGTTCACGTTAGAAACGCGTTCGGCCCGTGGTCGCCTCGGTCAGTGAGGCGACGCGGGCTTTCGCGTTCTCGGCGCACGGGGGACAGAGCCGTCTCCGTGTGCCGCACGGGAGGTAGGCCATGGGCGTCCTGTCTTTCGGTGTCGGAGACCGTCTGGTGCGTCAGGCGGCCTACGTACGAGCCGCGGCGATCGAGATCGCCATCCTGACCGGTCACGTTTTCCTGTACCCGACCGGCATCTTCCAGGAACGCGGGCCGGAGCCCCCGGTCGGCGAGCCGGAGGAACCGACGCGCATCCCCACCGCGGGCCGAAGCCACCCGCCGGTGCTGCTGCTGCACGGCTTCGTGGACAACCGTTCGGTGTTCGCCATGCTCCGCCGGTCTCTGCGCCGGCACGGCTGGCCGCATGTGCAGGCGGTGAACTACTCCCCTTTGACCTGCGACATCCGCACCGCCGCGGCGCTGCTCGGCCGTCACGTGGAGCAGATCTGCGAGCAGACCGGCCACAGCCAGGTGGACATCGTGGGCCACAGCCTCGGCGGGCTCATCGCGCGCTACTACGCGCAGCGCCTGGGCGGCGACAGCCGGGTCCGCACGGTGATCACCCTCGGTACGCCGCACTCCGGCACTCGTGCCGCGCCCCTGCTCAACCCGCACCCCATCGTCCGGCAGATGCGGCCCAACTCCGACCTGATAGAGGAACTGGCCGAACCGGCGGCGGGCTGCCGTACCCGTTTCGTGGCGTTCTGGAGCGACTGGGACGAGATGATGAGCCCGGTCGAGGCGGCCCGCCTGGACCATCCCGATCTCATCGCCCGCAATGTGCACGTCGCGGGCGTCGGTCATCTGACCATGCCGGTGCACGCGGCCATCGCGGCCGGGATCCGGCAGGCGCTGCTCGGGGAGGAACTGGCGTCCGGCGCCGTCGACGCCGCGTGACGGTCCTGCCCGCATAAGCATCGAAACGCCATCGAACACAAGGCATGGACGATGCCGGAATCCTGCCGAAGATTGTCGCCGTCGGCCGCAGGGGGATACAGTCGCCGCTAATTCTCCTGCTGCCGAGGCGAAAGAGAAGCGGTGAACACTCGTCACCCGTCGGGGTACGCCCCCGAGTACAACGCCTACGGGCACGAGGGCTATTCCGGCGCCTCGTACCAGTCCGCAGGCGCTGTCCACGCGGATGACGACCCGCTCTTCGGCACGTGCCAGGGCTACCCCGCGTACGACACCGGCACGCAGGCCACCGGTTCGTGGGGCACCACCGCGACCGCCTACTGGCAGCAGCCCCAGGACGCCGCCACCGGGTACGGCGACCCCGCCGCGGCGGCCACGGGCACCTGGTACACGCAGCCCGCGGCCGGGACGTACGACTACACGGGCGCGACGACGGCGTACGAGCACGCCCCGGTGTACGAGTACCACGAACCGGAGCCCGCCCTCCCGCACGAGCCGGCCCCGCACGAGCCCGTCGAGCCCCGCGCCTATGTGCCGCACGCCCGCGAGCCGGAGGAGTACGACTCCGCGCACGGCGCCGCCGCCGAGGAGTGGGCCGACGACGAGGGCGGCTACGCCTTCGACGAGCACGACGCCGCCCACGACCTGCACGGCGAGGACCCGCACGGCGACGAGCCGGAGGACGGCGCCGACGACGCGGGCCCGGACGGCGCGCCCGCCCTTCCCCGCCCGCGCGCCGGCAGCCGCCGGCGCCGCCCCGCCCGGCGTTCGGCGCTGCTGACCGTCGCCGTCCCCTCGGTCGCCGTCATGGGCGTCGCGGCCTGCGCCGCCGCCGTGACCGTCAACACCGAGGAGGGCGACACCACCACGACGCAGGCGGACGGCGTGGTCGACGCCGCCAAGACCCCCACGACCAAGCTCGACCAGCAGCTGGCCGGGGTGAACCGGGACGTCGACGATTTCGCCTCCCGTGCCAGCCGCACCCAGGAGCGCCTGGACATCAAGGAGCGCCAGGCCGCGGAGCGGAAGAAGAAGGCGGAGGAGGCGGCCCGCAAGGAGGCGCTGCGCCCGAAGTTCCTGCTCCCGGTGAGCGAGCACGGTCTGAGCGCCTACTTCGGCCAGGCGGGCGTGAACTGGATGTCGGTCCACACGGGCATCGACTTCCCGGTCAGTTACGGCACCCCCGTGATGGCCGCGACCGACGGCACCGTCCGCACGCAGTGGAACAGCGCCTACGGCAACATGGCCATAGTGACGGCGCCGGACGGCACGGAGACCTGGTACTGCCATCTGAGCAGCACCAAGATCCGCTGGGGCAGCGTCAAGGCCGGCGAGGTCATCGCCTATTCCGGCAATTCAGGCAACTCCACCGGCCCGCACCTGCACTTCGAGGTACGGCCCGCGGGCGGCTCGGCGATCGACCCGCTGCCGTGGCTGCTCAAGCACGGCCTCGACCCGCGCTGAGCCACCGGCCCCGGGGCGGCCCGTGCGGCTCCCTCACCGGAAGCCGCCACGCGACGCGCGTCCCGTCAGAGCTTCTCCACCGGCGCGTAGCGCAGCAGCAGCACCTTCGGCCGCTCGTCGCCGAAGTCGATGGTGGCCTTGGCCTTCTCACCGCTGCCGTCGACCGAGACGACCGTGCCCAGCCCGAACGTGTCGTGGTTGACCCGGTCCCCGACCGCCAGGGCGACGACCGGCCGGTCCTGGGTGCGGCGGGTGGCGAAGCCGGAGGGACCGCTCCTGGACGAGGACCGCGACAGCACCGAGGCCGCCGCCGACACCGAGGCGGACGGCGCCGGTGAGGACCCCGTACGCCGCCACTCGATGAGCGACTCGGGGATCTCCTCAAGGAAGCGGGAGGGCGGGTTGTACGACGGCTGGCCCCACGCGCTGCGCATGCTCGCCCGCGTGACGTACAGCCGCTGCCGCGCCCGGGTAATGCCGACGTAGGCGAGGCGGCGCTCCTCCTCCAGTTCCTTGGTCTGGCCGAGCGCGCGCATGTGCGGGAAGACCCCGTCCTCCATGCCGGTCAGGAAGACCACCGGGAACTCCAGGCCCTTGGCGGTGTGGAGGGTCATCAGCGTTATGACGCCGCCGCCCTCCTCGTCGTCCGGGATCTGGTCGGAGTCGGCGACCAGCGCGACGCGTTCCAGGAACTCGGCGAGCGTTCCGGGCTCCTCCTCGGTGCGCTCCTGCTCGAACTCCAGGGCCACCGCCGCGAGTTCCTGGAGGTTCTCGACGCGGGTCTCGTCCTGCGGGTCGGTGGAGGCCTGGAGTTCGGCCAGGTAGCCCGTGCGCTCCAGCACCGCCTCCAGGACGGTGGCGGGGCCGGCGCCGGACTCCACGATCGTGCGCAGTTCCTCCAGCAGTTCGTTGAAGCGCTTGACGGCGTTGACCGAGCGGGCGGCCATGCCGAAGGCCTCGTCGACGCGGCGCAGCGCCGCGGGGAAGGAGATCCGCTCGCGTGAGGACAGGGCGTCGATCATGGCCTCGGCGCGCTCGCCGATGCCGCGCTTGGGCACATTGAGGATGCGGCGCAGCGGGACGGTGTCCTCGGGGTTGGCGAGCACGCGCAGGTAGGCCAGGACGTCCCGGACCTCCTTGCGCTCGTAGAAGCGGACTCCGCCGACGACCTTGTACGGCAGGCCGACGCGGATGAAGACCTCTTCGAAGACACGGGACTGCGCGTTGGTGCGGTAGAAGACCGCGACCTCGCCGGGACGGGCGTCGCCGGCGTCGGTGAGCCGGTCGATCTCGTCGGCGATGAACTGCGCCTCGTCGTGCTCCTGGTCGGCGACGTAGCCGGTGATGACCGGGCCCTGGCCGGCCTCCGTCCACAGGTTCTTCGGGCGGCGCGAGGCGTTGCGCTCGATGACGGCGTTGGCGGCGGTCAGGATGTTCTGGGTGGAGCGGTAGTTCTGCTCCAGCAGGATCGTGCGCGCCTGCGGGTAGTCCTCCTCGAACTGGAGGATGTTGCGGATGGTGGCGCCGCGGAAGGCGTAGATGCTCTGGTCGGCGTCACCGACCACGCACAGCTCCGCCGGCCCTTCGCCGCCCTCCTCCGCGTCCCCGGTGCCGACGAGTTCGCGCACCAGGGTGTACTGGGCGTGGTTGGTGTCCTGGTACTCGTCGACCAGGACGTGCCGGAAGCGGCGCCGGTAGTGCTCGGCGACGTCCGGGAAGGCCTGGAGCAGGTTGACCGTGGTCATGATGATGTCGTCGAAGTCGAGGGCGTTGGCCTCGCGCAGCCGCGACTGGTAGATCGCGTAGGCCTCGGCGAGCTTCTTCTCGAAGGGGTTCTCGGCCTGGCCGGCGAAGGTCTCCTCGTCGATGAGCTCGTTCTTGAGGTTGGAGACCTTGGCGCTGAAGGACTTCGGCGGGAACTGCTTGGGGTCCAGGTCCAGGTCGCGGCAGACCAGGGCCATCAGGCGCTTGGAGTCGGCCGCGTCGTAGATGGAGAAGCTGGAGGTGAAGCCGAGCTTCTTGGACTCCCGGCGCAGGATGCGGACGCAGGCGCTGTGGAAGGTGGAGACCCACATCACGTTGGCGCGCGGGCCGACGAGTTGCTCGACGCGCTCCTTCATCTCGCCGGCGGCCTTGTTGGTGAAGGTGATCGCCAGGATCTGGCCGGGGTGCACCTGGCGGGCGCCCAGCAGGTGGGCGATGCGGTGGGTGAGCACCCGGGTCTTGCCGGAGCCGGCGCCCGCGACGATGAGCAGGGGGGAGCCGGTGTGCTCGACGGCGGCGCGCTGCTGCTCGTTGAGCCCGTCCAGCAGGGCGGCGGGGTCGACGGCGGGGCGCGGCGCGCCGTCCCGGTAGTACGCGTCCCGGTCGGCGGGCGCGTCGAAGCGTCCCTCGAAGAGGTCGTGCGGAACCGCCTCGGCCTCCTCCTCGGGGGGCGGCGGCGGGTGCTCCTCCCTCGGTTCGAAGCCGGCCAGGAAGCTGTCGTCAAAGAGGCTGCTCATCGCCTCCCGAGTCTAGGCGGTGGGACCGACAGCGGTGCACCGCTTCCGGATGCCGGTCGTCCGCGGGACGCACACCGCGGTGCCGCCGGGCGCCGCCGGGCCGCCGCCGGAACCCGTCCCGGCCCCGTCCGGGGAGCCGGACAACGGCACGGCTGCGTAAAGGTCACGAAATGATTGCGGACAATTCGAACACCAGCCTTCCCAGGAGCCACCCCAGTTGACTAGCGTGCCCCCTCAGGCGGTCCGCACCGAACGGCGGCGACCGAGCCGTCACGGCCGCCTCCGCTGAGTCCGGCAACCGCCGGAGCCGGGGACCCACCACTTTGGGGTGAATCGGTCCGTACGGGCGCACCGCACACGTGCCCGGACGACCGTAGGGCGGCCTTCCGAAGCCCGAACCCGACAGCTAACCCGGTAGGCGGTCCACGGAAGGAGCCGTCCGCCTTGGCGACGCACCGCAAGCCGCGCCCCCGCATGCTCACCGTTCCCGGCCCGCGCACGGCCGTGGGGCTGACGACCGCCGCACTGGCGACCGTCACCCTCTTCGGAGAAAGCGCCAGCGCGGCGCCCGCCTCCCCCGACAAACCCTCCATCACCGAGGTCAAGGCCAAGGTCGACGCCCTCTACCACCAGGCCGAGGCGGCCACCGAGCGCTACAACGGCGCCAAGGAGCAGACCGACAGGCAGCGGACGCACGCGGACGAACTGCTCGACCAGGTCGCCCGCAGGACGCAGACGCTCAACGACGCCCGCCGCACGATCGGCGAGTACGCCTCGGCGCAGTACCGCGGCGGCGGCCTGGACAGCACGACGACCTTCCTGCTCACCTCCGACCCGCAGCAGTTCCTGGACCAGGCGCACCTGATGAACCGCCTGTCCGACCGCCAGGAACACGCGATGGAGGACTTCCGCACGCAGCAGGCGGCGACCACGCAGAAGCGCACGGAGGCCGTCCAGAGTCTGGCGAAGCTCACCGAGGCGCAGACGCGGCTGGCCGCGGAGAAGAGGACGGTCAAGCAGAAGCTCGCCGCCGCTCAGCAGCTGCTCAACACCCTGACCGCCCAGGAGAAGGCGCGGCTGGCCGCCCTGGAGAAGAAGAAGCAGGAGGAGGCCGCGGCCGCGGCCAAGTTGATCGCCGCGAAGGAGAAGGCGGCGCAGGAGGCGGCCGGGACGTCCTCGGACACGTCGTCCGCCGGCGGCACCACGTCCTCGACGGCCTCGGGCAGCTACGCCGCCAAGGCCGAGAAGGCGATCGCCTTCGCCCACGCCCAGCTCGGCAAGCCGTACGTGTACGGCGCCACGGGCCCCAACTCCTTCGACTGCTCGGGCCTGACCCAGGGCGCCTGGGCCGCCGCGGGCGTCTCCATCCCCCGCACCACCTACGACCAGGTCGACTTCGGCACCCGCGTCACCGCGGACCAGCTGCAACCCGGCGACCTGGTCTTCTTCTACTCGGACGTGACCCACGTCGGCCTCTACATCGGCGGCGGCGAAATGATCCACGCGCCTCACACGGGCACTGTGGTGAAGGTCGCCCCCATCACCGAGATGCCGATCTACGGCTACGCCCGGATGGCCTGAGTCCCCCCGCCTCCCCGCGAAGGGGCTCAGGTCCAGAGCACCGCGATGAAGATGTCGGCGGTGGTCAGCGCACCCACGGTGCCGAAGGCCGCCGCCGACACCTTCTCCTCGTCGCGCTTGACGTAGACCAGGCCGAGGACCACCACCAGCACGGCGGGCTTCAGGCCGATCTTGGCGTTGTTCACCGGGTGGTCGTCGGCCTGGTTCAGGCCGACCGGCAGGGCGCCGGTCACCAGCATGGTGAGCGCCCCGTGCAGCATGCCCGGCACGAAGCGCGCCTCGCCGCGGCCCATGGCCTTCGTCCGGGTGAGGAAGCCGCCGAGCAGGGCGGCGATGCCGATGATGTGCAGGCCGACGACGAAGTCGATGGTTGCGTCCATGGCTCAGGACCCCAGCCAGGCCCGTATCAGCACCCGGCACCGAGGTGGGTCCCTTCCGGCACATCGGTCACGGCTGGACCGCAAGCGACCAGGTCACCCGTCGAACAGCGGTCATCGGCCGACAGGTAACGGCCGAATCGGACCAGTCCCGCACAGTGCCCCGCTGCCCGGCGACGCACAGGTTTAGCGTCCTGCCCCAGGTGGCCGATCCCCACTGCCGGCGGGACTCGCCGTCGGCATCGGCCACCCCCGCCGAAGGTCCGGCGGCGGCGCGGCTCCCCGTCCGTCCGCCGCCGGGCCGCGGGCAGCAGGCCCGGCAGCCCGGAAGGAGTGACGGCGCGTGGCGTCGCACAGAAAGCCCAAGGAGCGCACCCTCACCGGCTCCACCGCGCGCACGGCCGCCACCCTCGCCATCGCGGGAGCGGCCTCGGTGACGATGTTCGGTGAGACCGGGCACGCCGACCCCCGGCTGACCACCTCCGAGGCCAAGGCCCGCGTGGACCGGCTCTACGAGGAGGCCGAGCAGGCCACCGAGCGGTACAACGGGGCGAAGGAGAAGGCCGACACGGTCCAGCACCGGATCGACGACCTCCAAGGCGAACTCGCCCGCAGGACCGAGCGGCTCAACCGCACCCGCGACGGCCTCGGGTCGATCGCCACCGCCCAGTACCGCTCCGGCGGCGTCGACCCGGCGATGCAGCTCGCGCTCGCCTCCTCGCCGGACCAGTACCTCGAACGGGCCGGGCTGCTGGACCGCATGAGCAGCCGCCAGAACGCCGCGCTGCACGCCCTCGGCGCCCAGAAGCGCGAGATCGAGCAGCTGCGCACCGAGGCGGGCACCGAACTCACCGAGCTGCGCCGGTCCCGCGCCGAACTCGCCCGCCACAAGCGCACCGTGCAGGAGCGCCTGGCCTCCGCGCAGCGGCTGCTGGACGGGCTGACCGCGGGCCAGCGCGCCGCCGTCCTGGCGGACGGGGGCCAGGGCACGGCCCGCTCCGGCGACCGGGCCGGCCGCGCGGTGTCCGCGGGCTCACGCGCGGCCCTGGCGCCCGCGGCGGCCCCCAACGCCCGGGCCGCGCGGGCCGTGTCCTTCGCGTACGACTCCCTCGGCCTGCCCTACGTCTGGGGCGCCACCGGCCCGTCCTCGTACGACTGCTCGGGCTTCACGCAGGCCGCCTGGCGGGCGGCCGGGGTGGAGCTGCCGCGCACGACCTACACCCAGATCAACGCGGGCAGCCGCGTCTCCCGCGCCGAACTGGAGCCGGGGGACCTGGTCTTCTTCTACTCGGGGATCAGCCACGTCGGCCTCTACATCGGCAACGGCATGATGATCCACGCCCCGCGCACCGGCGACGTGGTGAAGATCGCCCCAGTCGACCAGATGCCCTTCGCGGGGGCCACCCGCCCCGTGTGACGCCGCCTTGCCCGGCCGGCCCTCAGACCAGCCGGCGGGCGGTGGCCCAGCGGGTGAGTTCGTGGCGGTTGGAGAGCTGGAGCTTGCGCAGCACCGCCGAGACGTGCGACTCGACCGTCTTGACGGAGATGTAGAGCTGCTTGGCCACTTCCTTGTAGGCGTAGCCGCGGGCGATCAGCCGCAGGACCTCGCGCTCGCGCTGGGTGAGCCGGTCCAGGTCCTCGTCGACCGGCGGGGCGTCGGTGGAGGCGAAGGCGTCCAGGACGAAGCCGGCCAGCCGCGGGGAGAAGACCGCGTCGCCGTCGGCGACCCGGAAGACCGAGTTGACCAGGTCGGGACCGGTGATGGTCTTGGTGACATAGCCGCGGGCGCCGCCGCGGATCACGCCGATGACGTCCTCGGCGGCGTCGGAGACCGACAACGCCAGGAACCGCACCGGGTGTTCGGCGGCCGCGCTCAGTCCCGCGCAGCGCTTGAGCACCTCGACCCCGCCGCCGCCCGGCAGGTGGACGTCGAGCAGGACGACGTCGGGCCGCGTCGCGGTGATGACCGCGACGGCCTGGTCGACGTCGGCGGCCTCGCCGACCACGTCGACGCCGGTCCGCTCGGTCTCGCCGATCTCCGCCTGGACCCCGGTGCGGAACATCCGGTGGTCGTCGACGAGGACGACCCTCACACGCCGTTCGGTGCTCATGACGGCCTCCCTGCTCCCGAGTCCTGCTGCCGCTCCATCTCCAGCTCCACTTCCGTCCCCCCGCCCGGCGCGGGGCGCAGCCGCGCCTCGCCGCCATTGCGCCGCATCCGGCCGATGATGGACTCCCGTACGCCCATCCTGTCCGACGGTACGTCGTCCAGGTCGAAGCCGGGGCCGCGGTCGCGCACGGACACGAAGACCCTGTCCCCCTCGACCTCTGCGTACACCTGCACCGGCTCGTCGCCACCGTACTTGGCGGCGTTGACCATGGCCTCGCGGGCCGCCTGCATCTGCGCGACCAGCCGCTCGTCCAGCGGGCAGTCGCCGACGCACACCACCTCGACCTGGACGCCGTGCGCGTCCTCCACCTCCGCCGCCGCGCGGCGCACCGCCTCGGCCACCGTGGCCGGCTCGTCCTCGCGGCCGTTGCCCTCGGGGCGGTAGAGCCAGGCGCGCAGTTCGCGTTCCTGCGCGCGGGCAAGCCGGGCCACCTCGCGCGGGTCGTCGGCGTGCCGCTGGATCAGGGTCAGGGTGTGCAGGACGGAGTCGTGGACGTGCGCGGCGACCTCGGCGCGCTCCTGGGCCCGGATGCGCGCGAGGCGCTCGGCCGACAGGTCCTGCGTCATACGCACCAGGTAGGGGCCGGCGATGAGCGCGACGCCGACGAGCACGGCGAGCGCGGCCTGCAGGATGGTGCCGAGGTGGCTGACCGAGCCCTGCACGACCAGGAAGCCGGTCACACCGACGCCCACCAGGATCACCCCGGCCGCGCCGCGTGCGACGGGCAGCAGCCGCTTGCCGCGGCTGAGTTCGGCCCAGCGGGCACGGCGCGCGTTGTCCGCCTGCCGCCACACCAGCGCGACGCCGAGGCCGATCAGCAGCAGCGGCCAGACATAGGCGTTGGCGGCCCCGAGGTCGAGGTTGTCCAGCAGGATGCCCAGGCCCGCGGCGAGCGCGAGCAGCGCGACGATCTGGCCGCGGTCGGGCCGGCGCCCGGCGAGCCAGGACCGGGCGTCACGCGGCTCCTTGGCCTCCACGACCCCGCCGACACCGAGCGGCACGACGAACCAGAAGACCGCGTACAGCAGGATGCCGAGGCCCTGGATGGTGGCCAGCACGACGAAGACGACCCGCACCCACGCCACCGGCAGCCCGAGGTGCCCGGCCAGACCGCGGGCCACGCCGCCGATCATGCGGCCCTCGGAGCTGCGGTAGAGCTTGCGGACCGGCGCCTCGGCCGGGTCCGGCGGGGCGAAGTACGACGCCCCGGTGGACGGGGGTGTCTGCGGGCCGGCGGGTGACATGCCCCGATCGTCACACGTTTCGCGGGCGGTGGGTATCAGGGTTGGCCCCCATGCGCGGTCAGGGTCGTTCCGGATACCGGCGGGGCCGGCGGGCCGCCACCATGGAGCCATGACGGAGCAGTACACGCAAGGTGCGCCCGAGGCGGCCCCGCAGCGGCGCAGGCTCACCCGCAGCCGCCGGCGGAAGGTGATCGCGGGCGTCTGCGAGGGGGCGGGGCGGTACTTCGACATCGACCCGGTGGTCTTCCGGATCGTGCTCGGTGTGCTCGCGCTCACCGGCGGTCTCGGGCTGGTGGCGTACGGCCTGGGCTGGCTGCTGATCCCGGCCGAGGGGGCCGGGGAGAACGACGGGCCCGCCGAGAGCGAGGCGCACCGGCTGCTGTCCGGCCGGGTGGAGGGCCCCGCGCTGACCGCCGTGCTGATGGCGCTGGTGGGGTGCGGGCTGTTCCTGTCGCTGCTCGGCAGCGGGGGCAACCTCGCGTTCTCGCTGGGGCTGGTGGCGGCGTTCGCCGGCGCCGTGTACTGGTCGCAGCACCGGGAGCGGACGGCCCAGGCGCCGGTGCCGGGCACCGCTCCGCCGCCCACCCAGCCGCCGCCCGCCCCGGCCACGGCGGCGTGGTGGAAGGACGCCCCGCCCTACGACGCGACGTCCGCGACGTCCTCGACGTCCGCGGCGTCCGCCGCGGGCGGCGGGGGCTACCTGTGGGGCCCGGACGACGGGCCGGCCGACGACGAGCGCGACCGCCGCGAGTGGCGGCGGCGCCGGCAGGCGGTCCGCCGCGAGGGGGCCTGGCTGGGCGTGCCGGTGTTCTTCCTGGCGGTGGCGGCGGCCACGGCCTGCGTCGCGGGCACCTGGAACTCCCAGCCGCTCGGCACCGCCCTGCAGATCGGGTTCGCCGCGGCGCTCGCCGTCTTCGGCCTGGGCTTCGCGGTGAGCGCGTGGTGGGGGCGGCTCGGCGGCGGCACGGTCTTCCTGGTGGTGCTGGCGGCCGCCCTGCTGGTCGGTGCCTCGGTGCTGCCGAAGTCCGTCGGTCACGAGTGGGAGCGCCGCACCTGGCAGCCGGCCGCGGTCGCCTCCGTGCAGAAGTCCTACGAACTGGGCGCCGGAAAGGCGACGTTGGACCTGTCCCGGCTGGACCCCGCGGGGCGCACGGTCGCGACCCGCGTCCACGTCGGCGCGGGGCAGCTCGTCGTCAAGGCACCGGCGGACGTCACCCTGGCGCTGCATGTGAGCGTGGGCCTCGGCGACGTCCAGTTGCCGGGCGACGCGCAGGAGGACGTGGACGTGCAGCCCGGGGTGGACAAGACCGTCAGACTGCAGCCGGTGGACGGGAAGAAGTCCGCCGGAACGCTGGAACTGGAGGTCGACATGGGCGTCGGACAGGTGCAGGTGACCCGGTGAAGCGGCACGGCTTCCGTTTCTCGGCCCTGTTCACCGCGCTGGTGCTGCTGGCGCTGGCCGCGGTGTTCCTGCTGGACGCCGTCGGCAGGCTCTCGCTGCCACCGCAGGTGGCCGTGCCCATGACCTCCGCGGGCCTCGGGCTGGCGGCACTCGGCGCGTTCATCGCGCGCTCCGCCCGCGCGCGGCGCGGCGGGCCGCCCTCGGAGCCCCCGGAGCCCGTGGACGCCCCGGCCCGCCACCACGGCGCCCGCCGGTAGCGGGACGCGGGGGCCGGCGAGGGGTGGTGTGCCCCTCGCCGGCCCCCGCGCGGCGGTCCGCCCGGGTCAGCCGAGGTACCGGCGCCCGCGCCGCCTGCGGCGGGCGATGGCCGCGTCCGCCGACAACTGCGGCGCCCCGGCGAGCACCAGCGGCAGCCAGGCCATCAGGTAGATGAGGTCGTTGCCGTAGTAGTACGGCTGGGTGGCCCAGCTGACGGTGAGCCACAGGCTCAGCGAGATGAGCGCGCCGCCCAGCGCGGCGATCCGGCTGAACAGCCCGATCAGGGTGCCGACACCCACCGCGATCTCACCGAAGGCGATGGCGTACCCGAAGCCGTGCGGGCTCTTGAGCGCCAGGTCGATCATCGCGGGGATGGCGGCGCTGCCGCGCACCCCGTTGAGCGTGCCGACCAGGGAGCCCGGTGCGGAGTCGGTGAAGAAGGTGTCCGACAGCAGTTTGTCGAATCCGGCGTAGACGAAGGTCACGCCGAGGAAGATGCGCAGGGGAAGCAGCGCGTAGCGCCGGGCGGTGTCCCGCCAGGGCCCCTGTGAGGGGTCCGTCCCCGAGTCCGGTGTTCCACTCATGCCCGATATACCCGTCACACTCATGACGTCCGCCCTCTCGCGTCCGCACCCGGTCCGATGCCCCCTCCCGGATCGGTTCTCCGGGAGCGCCATAGGCGGATACGTATGCCAACCGTCCACGGTTCAATCAAAAAGCTCGGAATCCTGGCGAACTATGCGCTCATATGTCGGCTGATAGTTGATCCACGCGACCAGATCATGACCCAGTTGCTCACGGGTGGCCACCGCGTCGTCGTGGCCGATCTGCACCGGGGTGCCCGCCGCCTTGGCGCTGAGCTGGACCTCGCAGGCCTTCTCCATGGTCATGAACCACCACGCCGCGGCGTCCACCGTCTCGCCGACCGTCAGCAGCCCGTGATTGCGCAGGATCACCGCCTTGTGCCCGCCGAGGACCACGGCGACGCGCCGCGCCTCGGCGTCGTCGACGACGACCCCGGTGTAGGAGTCGTACACCGCGTGGTCCTCGTAGAAGGCGCACGCCTCCTGGCTGATCGGCTCCAGCCGCTCGCCGAGCGCCGCGAGCGCCCGGCCGTACGTGGAGTGGCTGTGCACGACGGCCACCGCGTCGGGTCGGGCCAGGTGCACATGGGCGTGGAGGGTGAAGGCGGCCTGGTTCACGTGGTGGCGGCCCTCGACCACCGCGCCCTGCTGATTGACCAGGATCAGCTCGCCGACACCGACGTGCGCGAAGGGCACCCCGAAGGGATTGACCCAGTAGTGGTCGGCCAACTCCGGGTCGCGGACCGTGATGTGGCCCGACACGCCCTCCTCGAACCCCATCCGGCCGAACGCCCGCAGCGCCGCCGCCAGGCGCTCCTTGCGGTGCCGCCGCTCCGCGGCCGGGTCCTCGAAGGTCGGCGGCAGGGCGAAGTGCAGTTCGCCGGGGGGCACGGGCTGGGGCGCGGTGTCGGTCATGGCGCGGAAGTTACCCCGAGGTACCGGAGATGAACAGGGGCGATACGAGGTTTCCCCCGTACCGCCCCAAGCCGGCCCCACTAGGGGCTCACTCCCACTCGATGGTGCCCGGGGGCTTGCTGGTGACGTCCAGCACGACGCGGTTGACGTCCGCCACCTCGTTGGTGATGCGGGTGGAGATGCGGGCCAGCACCTCGTAGGGCAGCCGCGACCAGTCCGCGGTCATGGCGTCCTCGCTGGAGACCGGGCGCAGCACGATCGGGTGACCGTAGGTGCGGCCGTCGCCCTGGACGCCGACCGAGCGGACGTCGGCGAGCAGCACCACCGGGCACTGCCAGATGTCACGGTCCAGGCCCGCCGCGGTGAGCTCCTCGCGGGCGATGGCGTCGGCGTCGCGCAGCAGGTCCAAGCGCTCCTTGGTGACCTCGCCGACGATGCGGATGCCCAGGCCCGGGCCCGGGAAGGGCTGGCGCTGGACGATCTCCTCGGGCAGGCCGAGCTCCTGGCCGACCATGCGGACCTCGTCCTTGAAGAGCTTGCGCAGCGGCTCGACGAGCTGGAACTGCAGGTCCTCGGGGAGGCCGCCCACATTGTGGTGGGACTTGATGTTGGCGGTGCCGGTGCCGCCGCCGGACTCCACCACGTCCGGGTAGAGGGTGCCCTGGACCAGGAACTCCACCGACTCGCCGTGCGCGCCCGCCTCGGCGACGATCTCGCTCGCGGCCTGCTCGAAGACCCGGATGAACTCCCGGCCGATGATCTTGCGCTTCTCCTCGGGGTCGGAGACCCCGGCGAGCGCGGTGAGGAAGCGCTCCTCGGCGTCGACGACCTTCAGCTGCACACCGGTGGCCGCCACGAAGTCCTTCTCGACCTGCTCGGACTCGCCCTTGCGCATCAGGCCGTGGTCCACGTAGACGCAGGTCAGCTTCTCCCCGATGGCCTTGTTGACCAGGGCCGCGGCGACCGCGGAGTCCACACCGCCGGACAGGCCGCAGATCGCGCGCTTATCGCCGACCTGGGCGCGGATCGCGGCGACCTGCTCCTCGACCACGTTGTGCGTGGTCCAGTTCGGCGCGATGCCCGCGCCCCGGTAGAGGAAGTGCTCCAGGACCAGCTGGCCGTGCTCGGAGTGCAGCACCTCGGGGTGGTACTGGACGCCGTAGAGCTTCTTCTCGTCGTTCTCGAAGGCGGCCACGGGCACCAGGTCGGTGGCCGCGGTGACCGCGAAGCCCTCGGGGGCGGCGGTGCAGGTGTCGCCGTGCGACATCCACACCGAGTGCTCGGCCGGGGTGCCCTCGAAGAGCGTCGAGCCGGTCTTGCCGACGTGCAGCGGCGTGCGCCCGTACTCCCGGGCACCGGTGTTGTCCACGGTGCCGCCGAGGGTGATCGCCATCAGCTGGAAGCCGTAGCACATGCCGAAGACCGGGACGCCGGCCTCGAAGAGGGCCCGGTCCAGCCGCGGGGCGTGCTCGGCGTAGACCGAGGACGGTCCGCCGGACAGGATGATCGCGGCGGGCCGCTTGGCCAGCATCTCCTGGACGGGCATGGTGCTCGGCACGATCTCGCTGTAGACCCGGGCCTCACGCACACGACGGGCGATGAGCTGGGCGTACTGCGCCCCGAAGTCGACGACGAGAACGGTGTCGGGGGCGGCTGGGGTCGCTGATGCCACGGTGGGCCTTCCGGCGGGTCGAACGTGGGGTCCCTGCCGATTCTACCGGGGCCCGCGGCTTTACTTCCCCGCCCCGAGGAGTCAGACTGACCGCCATGTTCAGCAGCACGCATACCTATGGCACCGGCTGGTCCGGCTGCCATGGTCGTACTGTCTGATCGCGGAAACGCATTCCAGACGTCACCAGGCGCCCCGGGCCATACGGCCCGGGGCGTCTGGCGTATGCCTCCCCGGGCGGGCCAGGGGCCCCGACCAACCGAGGAGAGACCCATGAGCGGCACGGCAGCACCCACCGAGCAGGAGCACACTCCGGACGCCGAGACCGTGATCGCCGGCGGGCAGCAGCGCATCGACGACCTCGACGCACGGATCGTCGCGCTGATCCGAGAACGGATGACCGTCTCGGCCGGGATCCAGCGGGCCAGGATCGAGTCCGGCGGCCGCCGGGTGCACCTGGCCCGCGAGATGGAGGTCCTCGCCCGCTTCCGCGGTGAGCTGGGCAGGCCCGGCACCACCCTGGCGATGACCCTGCTGGAGCTGTGCCGCGGCCGCGTCTGACGCGGGCGGGTGAGCAGCCCCCGGGACGGGCCGAGTGACCCGTTCGGGGGGCATCACCCGTACGGCACGTGACCGCCTCCGGGTGCCTTCGTTGAATCCGGTGTCCGTGCCAGCCAGGCGCGGTCACCTTGGGCCAGGGGTAGCAGGGACAGCAGGAACAACAAGACGTCGAAAAGCAGGACACCGCGCGTGGACACCGCTCAGACGCAGCTGGGCGGGGTGGCACCGGAACGATGAGGCGCGCCCGCGTCTAGTGGAAGCACCGCGGGCTCGCCGTGGGACCTCGTTCCGGTGGAATGTGACCGGACGGCAGGGGACAGCAGCCCGGTCACGACTCAAAAGTGGCGGTCGGCTCCGGGGACGCCGGGGGCCGGCCGCTCTGCGAGGAACACACTACTCATTTCGCGGCACTTGGGCAGACATCCGGCCCACGATCGAGTGAGTCGCCGTCCGCCGCCCCGCAACGACGGGGCCGTCAGGACGTGGGCGGGACCTGCCGCACTGGCGGCACCGGCGGGACCGGGAGCAGCGGCAGGCGCAGGGCGCCGAAGGCGTCCCCCGGGACGACCGGCTGCTTCGGCTCGACCGGCACGACCCGGCGGTAGGGCTCGCCCTGGGCCGGACGCGGGTCGGCATCACCCTTGTTGGGCCACAGAGACATCGCCCGTTCCGCCTGCGCGGTGATGGTCAGCGACGGGTTGACGCCGAGGTTCGCCGACACCGCGGCACCGTCGACCACATGGATGCCCGGGTGCCCGAACAGCCGGTGGTACGGGTCGATGACGCCGTGCTCCGCGTCCTCGCCGATCGCGCAGCCGCCCAGGAAGTGCGCGGTGAGCGGCGTGCCCATCAACTCGCCGACGTTGCTGCCCGCGAAGCCGTTGATCTCCTCGGCCAGCAGCCGGGCCGCCTCGGCGCCCTCGGGGATGAAGTCCGGGTTGGGCGCGCCGTGGCCCTGGCGGGCGGTGAGCAGGCCCTTCCCCAGTCCCTTGGGCTTGCGGTACGTGGTCAGCGAGTTGTCCAGGGACTGCATGACCAGGCCGATGATGGTGCGCTCGGACCAGCGGCGGTTGGACAGCGAGCGCATCAGCAGCACCGGGTGGCGGGCGCAGTGCGCGAGGTAGGCCAGGCCGCGCGGCAGTCTCGTGCCGTGCGGGACCTGGAGGATGGACAGGCCGCCCATCGAGTTGGAGCCCTTGCCGTAGCGGACCGGCTCGATGTGGGTGCTGTCGTTCGGGTGGATCGAGGACGTGATGGCCACGCCCCGGGTGAAGTCGACCCGCTGCTGGCCGGTCCGCTTCCGGTAGCGGCGGCTGTCGGTCTGCGCGCCCACCAGGGCCTCGGAGTTGGTGCGGGTCAGCTCGCCGAGCCGGGCCGAGACACCGGGCAGCCGGCCCGCGTCGCGCATGCGGTGCAGCAGCGTCTGCGTGCCGTAGGTGCCGGCCGCGACGACCACGTACCGCGCGCGCAGCACGCGGGGGGCGGCCTTGCGGCGGTCGGTGGGGACGACGGAGACGTCGTAGCCGCCCCCGGGGTTCTCCGCCAGCGCCGTGACCGTGGTCATGGGGTGGATCACCGCACCCGCCTTCTCGGCGAGGTGCAGGTAGTTCTCGTTGAGGGTGTTCTTGGCGCCGTGCCGGCAGCCGGTCATGCACTCCCCGCACTCGGTGCAGGCCCGCCGGGACGGTCCGGCGCCGCCGAAGTAGGGGTCCGGCACCTCGCCGCCGGGCGCTGCCTCGGCGCCGCCGCCGGCCCCCTCCTCGACTGCGTCCTTGCCGTCGCCGAAGAACACGCCGACCGGGGCCATGTGGAAGGAGTCGCCGACGCCCATCCGCTCGGCGGCGGCCTTGAGGTGGATGTCGGAGGGGGTCATGGTCGGGTTGAGGCGCACGCCCAGCATCCGCTGCGCCTGGTCGTAGTAGGGGGCGAGCTCTTCGCGCCAGTCGGTGATCCGGCCCCACTGGCGGTCCTCGAAGAACGCCTTCGGCGGCACGTACAAGGTGTTGGCGTAGTTGAGCGAGCCGCCGCCGACCCCGGCGCCCGCCAGGATCATGACGTTGTCGAGCAGGTGGATGCGCTGGATGCCGTACAGCCCGAGGGACGGCGCCCACAGGTAGTCCTTGAGGTGCCAGGAGTTCTTCGGCAGGCTCTCGCGGGTCCAGCGGCGGCCCGCCTCCATGACGCCGACCGCGTAGCCCTTCTCGGTCAGGCGCAGCGCGGAGACGGCCCCGCCGAAGCCGGACCCGATCACGATCACGTCGTAGTCCCGGCCGTCGTCCCGGCCGTCGTCCTGGCTCTGCGTCATCGGCCCGTCCCCCATCAGCGGAGCCTCAGCGCCTTCATCGCGCGGAGGCTGCGGCTCATGAACGCCGCGTACTTCTCGTCGTCCATGCCCATCGACGGGGCCATCGGCAGCAGCCGCTGCGTGGCCACGGTCTGCGCCTCGGTGTACTTCAGGATGCCCTCGGAGCCGTGCCGGCGGCCGAGGCCGGAGTCCTTCATGCCGCCCATCGGGGAGCGCACGCTGCCGTAGGCGGCCGAGTAGCCCTCGTTGACGTTGACGGTGCCGCTGCGCAGGCGGGCGGCGACCCGGGCGCCGCGGCGGGCGTCCTTGGTCCAGACGCTGGAGTTGAGGCCGTAGGGCGTGGCGTTGGCGCGCGCGACGGCCTCGTCCTCGTCGGTGAAGCGGTAGACGGAGACGACCGGCCCGAAGGTCTCCTCGGTGCAGACCGCCATCGGCGCCTCCACCCCGTCCAGGACCGTGGGCTCGAAGAAGAACGGGCCGACGTCGGGCCGGGGCCGGCCTCCGGTGAGGACGGTCGCGCCCTTGGCGACGGCCTCCTCCACGTGCCGGGTGACGGTCTCCAGCTGGCGTTCGCCGGCCAGCGAGCCCATCCCGGCGCCGTAGGCGAGGGCCGTGCCGAGCCTCAGGGCCCTGGTGCGGGCGGTGAAGCGCTCCAGGAAGGCGTCGGCGACCGACGCGTGCACGAAGAGGCGCTCGATGGAGATGCACAGCTGCCCCGCGGAGGAGAAGCAGGCGCGGACCGCGCCCTCGGCCGCCTTGTCCAGGTCGGCGTCCTCCAGGACGAGCAGCGCGTTCTTGCCGCCCAGTTCGAGGGAGACGCCGACCAGGCGGGCGGCGGCGCGCGTCGCGACGTCGCGGCCGGTGCGGGTCGAGCCGGTGAACGACACGTAGTCGGCGTGCTCGACCACGGCCGGGCCGACGACCGGGCCCTCGCCGATCACGATCTGCCACACGTCGGCCGGCAGCCCGGCCTCGATCAGCTGCTCGCGCGCCCACAGGGCGGTCAGCGCGGTCTCCGTGTCGGGCTTCATGACCACGGCGTTGCCCGCGACGAAGGCGGGCAGCGCGTCGCCGATCGAGAGCTCCAGCGGATAGTTCCAGGGGGCGATCTGCCCGACCACGCCCCGCGGGTGGCGCAGTTCGGTGACCTTGGTCAGCACCGGGATCGCGCCCGTGTGCCGCTTGGCCCGCAGGTACGACGGGGCCTTCAGGCCGTAGTGGCGGGCGGCGACCGCGACGGCCTGCACCTCCTCGTGCGCGTGCAGCCGGGTCTTGCCGGTCTCCAGCTGGATGAGGTCCAGCACCTCGGCCTGCCGGCGCAGCACGAGGTCGTGGAACCGCAGCAGGACCGCCGCGCGGCGGCGGACCGAGGTGGCCGCCCACGCCCGCTGGGCCTCCCGGGCCCGGTCGTACGCCGCCGCCACGTCCTGCGGCGTCGACTCGGGAAGCTCCGCCAGCGTCTCGCCGGTCAGCGGCGTGTGGTTCGCGGTACGGCCGCTGCCGCCCACGCCCCGCGTGAGCCGTGCGACCAGGTCGGGGGTGACCACGTCAGCGGCCGTCCTGCTGCCGGAGGGGGCGACCGGATTGCCGTCGCCGGCCGGACCGGCGGGACCACTTGGGGGGAAGTCCGTCATGGCGGGAGAGTACGGCGGGACGACACCGCGTGCATACCCGTCAGTAGCTACTTTTCACAATTACGCCAGCAAAAGCTGGCAAGAACGCCTCAGGTGTCCCTGCGGGGGCTCCGGGACGCGTGGTTCAGGCCCCCGATCCGGTCCGCCAGGTCTGCAGCGCGACCTGGAAACGGGCGAGGGAGGCGGGCCAGTCGGCCGCCGGGGCGCCCATGTAGATCGCGTACTCGGTGCCGTCCGGGGCGCGGTACGCCTGGTCGACGGCGCGGCGCGGCCCGGGGTTCTCGTTCCCCGCGGTCCACGTGAATTCCCACAGCGCGCCGTCGCCCCCGCGGAAGGTGTTCTGGTGCAGCCGCACACGGCTGTAGCGGGGCAGCGCGCGCACGTCCTGTTCGAGCCCGAGCAGGTGCATGTACGGGTTGGGCTCCGCCGGTTGCCGCTCGATCCCGATGCGCAGGCGGTGCGCACCGTTGTCGGGCGTGTAGTCGATCTGGTCGCCGTCCAACTGCCGCTTCCAGCCGCGCGGTACGGCCACGCTGAACCCGGCCGGGTCGTGGACCCGCTCGTATCCGGCGGGGACCCCGGCCGTGGAAGCGGCCGCCGAACCGCCGTTGCCGCCGTGGCCGTGGTCGCGCAGCACAGTGACGAGGACCGCGGCGCCCGCGACCAGGGCGACCGCGACCGACACGGCGAGCGCGGCGCGGACGCGCCGCGGCCGGGGGCGTTCCTGGCGGGGCCCGCCCGCGGCGACGACCGACAGGGCGGCGGCGAGCCGGTCCGCGGGCGTCCGCGCGGCCGGCTCCTTCCGCAGCAGGCCCGCGATCACCGGCCCCAGCGGTCCGGCGCCGGCGCCCTCGGGCGGCTCCTCGTACACCACCGCCTGGAGCGTGCCGATCGCCGAGGTGCGGCGGAAGGGCGAGCGCCCCTCGACCGCGGCGTAGAGCGTGGCGCCCAGCGACCACAGGTCGGACTCGGGTCCCGGGCGGTCGCCGCGGGCCCGTTCGGGGGCCAGGTAGTCGACGGAGCCGACGAGTTCGCCGGTGCGCGTGATGGCCGCGTCGCCCTCGACGACGGCGATGCCGAAGTCCGACAGCAGCACGCGGCCGTCGCGGGCGAGCAGCACGTTGGCCGGTTTGACGTCGCGGTGCAGGACGCCCGCGGCGTGCGCAGCGCGCAGCGCGTCCAGGACCGCGGCGCCGACCCGGGCGGCCTCGCGCGGGGCGAGCGGGCCGTCCGCGCGGATCGCCTCCTCCAGGGAGCGGCCGTCGACGAGCTCCATGACGATCCACGGGCGGCCGTCCTGCTCGACGACGTCATGGACGGTGACCACCCCCGGGTGGCTGATCCGGGCCGCCGCGCGGGCCTCGTGCTGCATGCGGGTCTGGAGCAGCGCCCGGTCCTCCTCGGCGAGATGGGCGCCGAGGGTCAGCTCCTTGACCGCGACGGTGCGCCGCAGCACGACGTCCTGGGCCTCCCACACCCGGCCCATGCCGCCGCTGCCGATCAGGTCGCCCAGCCGGTACCGTCCGGCCAGCACGCTGCCGCTGCCGCTCGCGCTTCCGATCATTCCTCTGCCCCCACGGCCTGTTCGACGCCGGACCGCCCCGCTCCGGTTCCGCGCGGCGGGACCGGAGCGGGACGGATCAGGTGCCGTACGTCTCCGCCGCCTTCTCGAAGTACCGCTTCACGTCCGAGCGGCGGCTGTCCGGGCCGACGACCAGCACGACGTGGTACTTGCCGTCCCGGATCATCACCAGGTTGCGCGCGAACAGCTGCTGCCCCGAGGTGTCGCTCCAGCTGAACTCCCCCTCCGCGGCCGGCACTCCGCCCATGTCGAGACGGCGCAGCCCGGAGGCCGAGGACCAGCCGGAGGCGCGGAAGCCGGCCAGTTCCGGCTCGTCGTTCTGGTACGCCATGGGGTCGCTGCCCTTGTCGGCGACGGAGTCGCGGCCCGGGACGACGAGCAGTTGGTAGTCCCCGCCGGCATAGCGGATCTGGCCGTCGCCGTTCTTGCCGCTGCGCTGCCAGCCGTTGGGCACGGCCAAGTGGAAGCCCGCGGGGTCGGTGCGCAGCTGGAAGTCGCCGCCGAGGCCGGTGGTCACCGTGTTGTCGGGGGACGCGGGCCGGCTGGGCGGGGGGCTGCTCACCGGCGTCCGCGAGGGCGGGGCGTGCGAGGACGGGGCGTGCGAGCCCTGCGGCTTGTCGTCGCCACCGGGCATCTGCGCGGGCAGGGTCCGCGCGGGGTCCGCGCCGCCCTCGTCGGTGCCGCCGCCGCGGGGCAGGAAGACCACGGCGTAGACCACGGCGGCCGCCAGCAGTGCCATGACCAGGGCGACGAGCATCAACCCCAGCGTGCGCGGCCCCCGTTGAGGCTTGGTGCGCGCCTTGGACCGCTTGTGCCGGCCGTGGGCCGGGGGCGCCGGCACCGGATCGGCGGCGGCCTTGCGGCGCCGGACGAGCTCGCCCCGGCGCCGTACGACGGGCAGCTTGTGCGCGTCGTCGGCGGGCACCGGCACGGTGCGCAGCCCGAGGTCCGGCTCGGGCGCGGAGCGCACGAGGGAGCGCAGCCAGCCGCGCAGTTCCTCCGCGTCCGGCCGCTCCTCGGGGTCCTGCCGCAGCAGGGACTCCACGACGGGCCGCAGCGGGCCGCACTCCTCCGCGAACGCGGGGGGCTCGGCGACGACGAGCTGCACCAGTTCGGTGGTCGACTCCTCGGGGAACGGCGGGTGGCCCTGCACACTGCGGAAGAGCAGCGAGCCCAGCGCCCACAGGTCGGCGGCGGGGCCGACCGGCGGGGCCAGCTGCCAGTTCTCGTGGACCTCGGTGGCCTGCTCCGGCGCCCAGCGTTCGGTGACCGGGCCGACCACGGTGAGCCGGGCCTGCCGGGCGCGCTCCAGCTCCAGCACCGAGTGCGGGCCCTCCCAGCTGCCGCCGCCCGCGTCCTCCTCGCCGCCGCCCGCGAGCGCCGGCACCGGCAGCGTGTTGTAGCCGCACAGCGCCTCCTGGGCGGCGCCGACCGCGAGGCCGGACAGCATCGCGCGGCCGTCGTCGCAGACCAGCACGGTGCCCGCGGTGACATTGCGGTGGGTCCAGCCGTGGGCGTGCAGCACGCGCAGCGCGGTCAGGACGTCGTTGCCGACCTCGGCGGCCCGGTACGGGCTCAGCCTCTTGTCGGCCAGGAGCACGGCGAGCGGCCGGGCCGACACCAGCTCGCTCACTATCCAGACGCTGCCGTCCTCGACGAAGATGTCGAAGACCTGCACCAGCCGCGGGTGGTCGGGTATGGACGCCGCCGCGCGGGCGGCCTCGAGGGCCCGGCGCGCGGTGTCCCCGCCGTCACCGCGGTACGGCTCCGGCTCGGCGCCGACGACCTCCGGCAGCAGGACCTGGCGTACCAGCACCTCCTGGCCGCTGTAGGTGTCAAAGGCCCGGGTCTCCACGAGTTCGTACTCGTCGGCGGGCGGCCGCGGCAGGCGGTAGCGGTCGGCCAGTACCCGTCCCGCGTAGTCGTCCACCACGCCTCCCCAAAGCGTCAGATCCGGTCCGATCTGGATGCGGACAGTCCGCAATGATTCACGATACGTGCTCGGGCGGCGTCACTTGGCCGGTTTGAAGGTGTTGTACAGAGACGCCAGCATCGCCTTGGTCTCCGGGCTGTCCCACTCGGCGTCCGGGGCGGTGAAGAGGATGGCGTAGCCGTGCGTGTCGTCGGTGACGAAACCGCGGTTGACCGCCCGCATCCTGGTGCCGTGCGACGTGAAGGTGAACGTCCAGTCCGCGACGGTGCGGTAGCCGCGCCAGGACACCGGCTCGATGGCGATCCGCTGGTAACCGGGGTACGCACTGCGGGTGCTCGGCTCCTGGTCCCTCCACGCCTTCGCCGCGTCCTTGCCGGGCGTCTTCGTCCAGTCGATCTGGACGCGCGGGCTGTGGCTCGCGTTGAATATCCGGCCGCTGCCGTAGCCGTTGCCCTTGCTGTTCGCCTCCCAGCCGGCGGGCAGCGCGATCGAGAAGCCGCCCTCGGAGGAGGCGTAGGTCTGCCAGCCGGACGGCACCGAACCGGCGGAGCCGTCGTCCGAGCCGCTGCCGGAGCCCTTGCCGGAACCGGAGTTGTCGCCGGACGAGGGTGTGGAGCCGGATCCCTTGCCGGAGTTGTCGCTCTTGCCGTCGTCCTCGTTCTTGCCCTGGCCGTCACCGGACGTGTCGTCGCCCTTGCCGCCCTTGCCGTCCTGGACGCCGCCGTTGTCACCGGACTTGGTGCTCGACGAGGTGGAGGGGGCGGGGGACGCCCCCGAGCCCGTGCCGTCGTCGCCGCCGCCCGCGAGGACGCCGATGATCGTGCCGAGCACGGCCAGCACGACCACGCCCGCCACGATCAGCAGGGTCCTGCGGTGCCGCTCGTCCCGCAGGAAGGGCGGCAGGGCGAACGACGCCGGTGCGGCCGCGGTGGCCGCCGCGGGCGCCGGGGCCGGCTCGGGCTTGGTCTTCGCGGCGCGCAGCGCGGCCTGGTCGGCGGCGGCCTCGCGGGTCGCTGGCGGCGCGTCGGTGGGGGTCGGCTGCGGATCGGTGGGCAGTGCCATCGCGCGGGTGGCGTCGGGCGCGGGGCCGACGGGCACGGCCGGGGCGGTGGCCACCTCGGTGAGCATCGGCCGCACGGCCGCGTCGTCGAGGCGCTCCTCGGGGTCCTTGGCGAGCAGCCCCTGGATCGCTCCGGCCAGCGGGCCCGCGTTGGCGGGCGTCTTGAGCTGCTCGGTCATCACCGCGGTGAGGGTGGCGATGGCCGATCCCCTGTCGTACGGCGGCCGGCCCTCCACGCACGCGTACAGCAGCGCGCCCAGCGACCACAGGTCGGCGGGCGGTCCGGGCTTCTGGCCGCGGGCCCGCTCGGGCGAGATGTAGGAGGGGGCGCCGACGAGCATGCCGGTGGAGGTGACCGAGGGGTCGCCGTCGATCTGGGCGATGCCGAAGTCGCTGAGCACCACCCGGCCGTCCTTGGCGAGCAGCACGTTGGACGGCTTCACGTCGCGGTGGAGGATGCCCTCCTTGTGCGCGGCGCGCAGCACGTCGAGGACGGTCAGGCCCACCTCGGCCGCGCGCTTGGGCGTCAGCGGGCCGTCCTCGCGGATCGCGTCGGACAGCGAGCGGCCCTCGACCAGCTCCATCACGATCCAGGGGCGCTCGTCCTCCTCGACGACGTCGAAGACGGTGATCGCACCGGTGTTGCGGATCCGGGCGGTCGCCTTGGCCTCCCGCAGGGTGCGGGTGATCAGGCGGCGCTTCTCGTCCTCGTCGACGTTGCCCGGGAAGCGCAGCTCCTTGACGGCGACGGTACGGCCCAGGGTCTCGTCGACGGCCCGCCACACCGTGCCCATGCCGCCCTTGCCGAGCACGGCACCCAGCCGGTAGCGGCCGGCGAGGAGGCGGTGGTCGGTGTCGGTGTCGTGCGCCTGACCCATGAATTCCCTCTGCAGTCGCTGAAGATGAAGCTCCCTCATCGCCTGGTTTCGGCGACCGCGGGATGGAGAGCTCCATCATCCCTGACAATGCCCCGTGGTCCCACCCCGCCCTGACCCTGTGCTAGTCGTGCAGCACGAGTCCGGCCACGACGTTCTCGAACACCCGCCGGTCGGAGGCCCATTGGGCGGCCGGAGCGGAGAGGTAGACGGCGAACTCCCGCTGTCCGGGATCGCCGAAGCCGAGGTCGATCGCGCGGAAGGTGCGTGCCTTGCCCTCGAAGGTGAACTCCCATACGGCGGCGGG
The DNA here is from genome assembly GCF_044751205.1 of Streptomyces sp. NPDC088732. Lineage (NCBI taxonomy): Bacteria > Bacillati > Actinomycetota > Actinomycetes > Kitasatosporales > Streptomycetaceae > Streptomyces > Streptomyces sp. NPDC088732. Next base: position 65,745 of record NZ_JBIVLI010000004.1, on the reverse strand, counting down.
CCGTCCGCGCCACTGGGTGCTCTGCATCCGCAGCTGCTCGTAGCCGTCCAGCTTGGGGATCGTCTGCGCCTCTTCGTCCTTGAAGTGCTGGAGCGGGCTCGGCCCGGCGAAGTCCAGCGTGCCGATGCGCAGGCCGACCAGCTCGGTGGGGTCGACGTAGATGATCTGCTGGCCGTCGTCGCTGACCTGGCGCGTCCACCCGTCGGGAATCGGCACGGAGAAGCCCCGGTCCGGTTCGTCGACCATGTGGTAGCCGACCGGGACGGGGGACGGGCTGTACGAGGGCGGCTGCGAGGCGGGCGGCGACGTGGGGGCGGACGGCGTGCTGCTCGACGCCTGCGAAGACGGTCCGGTCGGTCCCGCGCCGGTGTCGTCCACGCCGCCGAAGTGCTGGGCCGCGTACGCCCCGCCCCCGGCGAGGACCGCGACCAGGACAGCGGCGGTGATCCACAGCGGGGCGCGCCGCCGGCGGACGGGCGGCGGCGCCTGGGCGGGCGCCGGAGCCTGCGGCATCGCGGTGACGGGGGCCGTCACCGGACCGGCCGGGGGGCGGACGACCGCGGTCGGCCCGGTCAGCGGCTGCTGCGGGTGGGACAGCACGTCCCGCGGCACGCTCGCCGTCGCGGTCTCGGCGGCGAGGCCGCGCAGCATCCGCTCCGCCTCCTGCGCCGGCAGCCGTCGCTCCGGCTCCCTGACCAGCAGCCCGGCGATGACCGGCCCCAGCGGGCCCGCACGGCCCGTGACGGGCACCTCGTCGGTGGCGATGGCGTACGCGGTCTCGATGGCGGTGTCCCGGCGGAACGGCGAGCGCCCCTCGACCGCCTGGAACAACGTCGCCCCCAGCGCCCACAGGTCCGCCTCGGGACCCGGCGTGCCACCCGTCAGCCGCTCCGGCGCCAGGAAGTCGATCGAGCCGATCAGCTCGCCGGTGCGGGTCAGCGTCGAGGTCCCCGACGCCTGGGCGATGCCGAAGTCCGTCAGCACCACCCGGCCGGTGTCGGACAGCAGCACATTGCCCGGCTTCACGTCCCGGTGCAGCACGCCCGCGGCATGCGCGGCACGCAGGGCGGCGATCATGCCGCGGCCGATGCGGGCGGCCTCCTCGGGCGCGACCGGCCCGCGCTCCTTCAGCCGGTCGCCCAGCGTCGTGGCCGGCACGTACTCCATCACGATCGACGGCAGGCCCTCGTCCTCCACCACGTCGTGGACCACCACGACATTGGGGTGGCTGATCCGGGCGGCGCTGCGCGCCTCGCGCCGGGTGCGCTCGAAGAGCGTCTCCAGTTCGTCGTCCTGCAGATGGGGCTGCGGCGGATGCAGCTTCTTCACGGCCACCGGGCGTCCGAGCAGTTCGTCCTCGGCCCGCCAGACAGTGCCCATGCCGCCGCGGCCTATCCGCTCGACGAGTCGGTACCGCCCTGCCACCAGGCGTCCGAGGTCGGACATCGCGCGCCCCTTCCTGCGATCTGCCAGAAGGAACGATATCCGGCCCCGTCACGGCACCTGCGGGCGCCGTGGTCCAGGCCACACGGAACCCCCGCCCACCTGCGCTCCCGCGCGCTACAGCGGCACGATGTCCGGGGCGCCCAGGCGGGCCGCGTCGGCCGTCTGGTCGTCCGGCTGCCGCTGCGACTCCCGCTCCGCCTCCACCCGCTTGCGGTAGTGCTCGACCTCCTTCTCCACCTGCTCCTTGTCCCAGCCCAGCACGGGCGCCATGAGTTCGGCCGCCTCGCGGGCGCTGAGGGTGCCGCGGTCGAAGGTCTCGATGGAGATGCGGGTACGGCGGGTGAGCACGTCGTCCAGGTGGCGCGCGCCCTCGTGCAGGGCGGCGTAGACGATCTCGGCCCGCAGGTAGTCCTCGGCATTGGCGAGGGGGCTGCCGAGGGACGGGTCGTCCTTGATCAGCGCCAGCACCTCCTCGGTCAGGGAGCCGTAGCGGTTGAGCAGGTGCTCGATGCGCGCCACGTGCACGCCGGTGCTCTCCGCCATGCGCGCCCTGGCGTTCCACAGCGCGTGGTAGCCCTCGGCGCCGACCAGCGGGACGTCCTCCGTGCAGCACTCCGCCACCCGCCGGTCCAGCCCGTGCACGGCGGCGTCCACCGCGTCCTTGGCCATCACCCGGTACGTCGTGTACTTGCCGCCCGCCACGACCACGAGCCCCGGCACGGGATGCGCCACCGTGTGCTCGCGCGACAGCTTGCTGGTCGCCTCCGACTCCCCGGCCAGCAGCGGCCGCAGTCCCGCGTACACACCCTCGACGTCGTCACGGGTGAGCGGCACCGCGAGGACGGAGTTCACATGCTCCAGCAGATAGTCGATGTCGGCACTGGACGCCGCCGGGTGCGCCTTGTCCAGGGACCAGTCCGTGTCGGTGGTGCCGACGATCCAGTGCCGGCCCCACGGGATCACGAACAGCACGCTCTTCTCGGTGCGCAGGATCAGCCCGGTCGAGGAGTGGATGCGGTCCTTCGGCACGACCAGGTGGATCCCCTTGGACGCGCGGACGTGGAACTGCCCGCGCTCGCCTATCAGCGCCTGCGTGTCGTCCGTCCACACCCCGGTGGCGTTCACGATCTGCCGGGCCCGCACCTCGTACACACCGCCGCCCTCGACGTCCTCGACCCGGGCGCCGACCACACGCTCGCCCTCACGCAGGAAACCGATCACCCGGGCCCGGTTCGCGGCGAGCGCGCCATACGCGGCGGCCGTCCTGACCAGCGTCATCGTGTAGCGGGCGTCGTCCATCTGCGCGTCGTAGTACTGCAGCGCCCCCACCAGCGCGTCCTTGCGCAGGCACGGCGCCACGCGCAGCGCGCCCTTGCGCGACAGGTGCCGGTGGTGCGGCAGGCCGCGGCTGTGGCCCGACGACAGCGCCATCGTGTCGTACAGCGTCACGCCCGCCCCCGCGTAGAAGCGCTCCCAGCCGCGGTGCTGCAGCGGATAGAGGAACGGCACCGGCTTGACCAGGTGCGGGGCCAGCCGCTGGATGAGCAGCCCGCGCTCCTTCAGGGCCTCCCGGACCAGGGCGAAATCCAGCATCTCCAGATAGCGCAGGCCGCCGTGGATCAGCTTGCTCGACCGGCTCGACGTCCCCGCCGCCCAGTCCCGCGCCTCCACCAGCCCGGTCGACAGTCCGCGGGTCACGGCGTCCAGCGCCGTCCCCGAGCCGACGACGCCGCCGCCGACCACGAGCACGTCCAGTTCCTGCTCCGCCATTCGGGCGAGCGCGGAGGCGCGCTCCGCCGGTCCCAATGTCGCCGTCAGCATCCGAGCCTCCCGTGGTGACGCCAGGTCGCGCCACAGCGCATTCCCCGTCCCCACGATCGTTACCCGCCCCGCCCGCCCCTGCTACCTGTGGGACCCGGCCCTTTCCCCGCCCTCCCACCCGTGTGCCCCGTGAAGTCCGGGCGCCCCGACGCAAGTGGTGTGGGGGCCGGGTGCGGGCCCTCCGGAGCTGCCATTCTGGACAGCACATTTAGGTGCCTCAGGAACTCTCGGCTGCGTGCCCCGGGTCACGCACCCAAATATGCTCCACAGTCCAGAACGCCACCCTCCCCCAGCTACCGCTGGGAGGTGCCCCCACCTCCCCCGCCCCCTCCGTCTCGTATCGCGCCTGATCCCCGGTGGGTGGTGTGAAGCGGCACCGTGCTCGGGCACCCGTAGGCGCCGCGCTGTCCAAGTGCGCAGCCGTCACCGCCCGCCGACACCCCACCGGCCGTCAGTCGCCGCAACCGGCCCGGGAGGGGGTGTGGCGGGGTGCGCCCGGAAGCGACGAGCGGCGACCGCGGTACACCAATTTCAGGGCCGACCCGCGAGCGCTGAGGACGTACCCCGGCGCGGCACCGACCCCACAGCACACGTGCGGGGCCCGCACTTACCGCGCCGGGCTGGGGGCACCCCCGGCCGAAGGTTGGGGGAGGGTGGGAGGGCGGGGGAAAAACCCAGGCCCGGTCAAGCGAAGCGCAGCGCCCCGCAGCGTGGCGTGCGGTCATATCAGCTATCTGTCTGGTTAGCCTGATTTCGAGCTGTTTGGGTACCGCACGCAGGAAGAGGCCCCCATGCCCGCAGACCTCGCAGTCATCGGACTCGGCCATGCCGGCCTGCCCTTCGCGCAGGCGGCCTGCGCCGCCGGGATCGGGGTGATCGGGTACGACCCTGACGAGGGGACCGTGGACGCGGTGAACGCGGGCCTGCGCGGGCCGTCCGGGGATCTCGCCGCCGCGGACGTCCGCAGGATGCTGGCGGCCGGCTTCCGCGCGACCTCCGACCCGGCCGCGCTGGGCCGCGTGAGGACCGCCGTGATCTGCGCGCCGGTCACCGTCGGCGAGGACCGGGAACTCGACCTGTCCGCGCTGGAGGAGGCCGGCCGCACGCTGGCCGCGCAGTTGCGTCCGCACACCACCGTGGTGCTGCAGTCGCCCGTGTACCCGGGCACGACGGAGGAGTTCCTGCGGCCGCTGCTGGAGAAGGGCTCGGGCCTGCGGGCGGGCCACGGCTTCCATCTCGCCTACTCCCCCGTCCGCGGCTTCGCCGGCCCCAGGGTGATCGGCGGCCTGACCCCCGCGTGCACGGAGGCCGCCGCCGCGTTCTACGCCCGCTTCACCGAGCGGATCGTACGGGCCAGAGGCCTGCGCGAGGCGGAGACCGTGCAGTTGATGGAGACCAACTACCGGCACGTCAACATCGCGCTGGCCAACGAGATGGCCGTCTTCTGCCACGACATCGGCGTCGACGTCTGGGACGTGATCCGCTGCGCCGAGACCCGGCCCTTCGGCTTCCAGGCGTTCCGGCCGGGCCCGGGGGTCGGCGGCCACACGATGCCGCTGGACCCCAACCACCCGCCGTACCAGGGCCGGATGCGCGGCCACCCGCTGCGGCTGGTGGAGTACGCGCAGGAGGTCAACGCCCGCATGCCGCGCTATGTGGTGCAGCGTGCCGCCGCGCTCCTCAACGAGCACGGCAAGTCGCTGCGCGGCGCCCGCGTCCTGCTGCTCGGGGTGACGTACAAGCCCGACCTGCCGGACCAGGAGGGCGCCCCGGCCCGGGAGATCGGCGCCCGGCTCATCGAACTCGGCGCGCAGCTCAGCTACCACGACCCCTACGCCCCCGAGTGGCGTGTGCTGGACCGCCCCGTGCCCCGCGCCGACTCCCTGTGGGAGGCGGCGGCGCAGGCCGACCTCACGGTGCTCCTCCAGCACCACCGCACCTACGACATGCAGGGCCTCTCCGCCAAGGCCCAGCTCATGCTGGACACCCGCGGCGCCACCCCGGTCGGTGCGGCCGCCCGCCTGTGAGCCACCCGGGCCTCAGACCGACGAGGTGGGCGCCGAGAGGCGGACCGCCCTCTCGGGGAGGCGGACGCCGCAGTCGACGCGCACGCCCGCCGGGAGCTCGTTGTGCGGGCCCACGTGGGCGTGGTCGCCCACCACCGCGCCGACCACGCTGGTGCGCTCACCGACGACGGCCCCCCGCCCGACCACGGACCGCTGCACCAGCGCCCCCCGCCCGATGCGCGCCCCGGGCAGCACGACACTGCCCTCGACCACGGCACCGGCCTCCACGACGGCGCCCTCGCACACCGCCGTGCCTGCCGTCAGCACTGCCATCGGGTCGACCCGCGCTCCCGGCAGGACCAGGGCCTCCCCCGCCGGACCGGGAAGCGCGGGCGAGGACACGTACCCGCGCACCAGGTCGGCCGACCCGGTGACGAAGGCCGACGGCGTGCCGAGGTCCAGCCAGTACGTCGTGTCAACGACGCCGCGCAGCAGGGCGCCGGCCGCCAGGAGGCCGGGGAAGGTCTCGCGCTCGACGGAGACCACCCGGTCCCCGGGGATGGAGTCGATGACGGACCGGGTGAACACGTAACAGCCCGCGTTGATCTGGTCGGTGACGATCTCCTCCGGCCGCTCCGGCTTCTCCAGGAAGGTGGTGACCCTGCCCGTGCCGTCGGTGGGGACCAGCCCGTAGGCCCGGGGGTCCGGGACCCGGGTCAGGTGCAGGGTGACGTCTGCACCGGTGGCGCGGTGGCCGTCCCGGAGGCCGGCGATGTCGAGGCCGCTCAGGATGTCCCCGTTGAACACCAGGACCGGCTCGTCGGGACCGCAGGTCAGATGGCGGGCGGCGTTGCGGATCGCGCCCCCGGTGCCGAGGGGCTCGGTCTCTGTGACGTAGACGAGTTCCAGGCCCAGTCCGGCACCGTCGCCGTACTCCCGCTCGAACAGCTCCGCGAGGTAGGACGTGGCGAAGACGATCCTGGTCACCCCCGCGGCCGCGGCGCGTGCCAGCTGGTGGGTGAGCAGCGGTACCCCGGCGACGAGCAGCAGGGGCTTGGGGGTGAAGGTGCACAGCGGATGCAGCCGGGTGCCCTTGCCGCCGACGAGGAGAATCGCTTCGCTCATGTCTTCTCCCAGTAAACGTTCAGGAGGGGTTCGGAGGACGGCGCCGCCGGCGCAGTTCGGTAGGCGGGCGCTCCGCCGTGCTGGACGGGGGCGGTTGCCTCCGTGCCGTCGGCGGCGGTCTTGAAGACCCACGTCCGGTAGGACCAGAAGCGGAAAAGGGTGGCAACGCCGATGCCGACGAACTTGAAGATGTTGTTGGCGAGCGTCCCGTCCCAGCCGAATCCGTAGGTGGTTGCGTAGAGCACCGAGTTCTCGATCACCAGGCCGACCGCGCTGAAGAAGAGGAAGAGCCCGAGCTCCCTCTTCTGGCCGTCCTGGCCTCGGTCGCGGTCGCGGTACGTGAAGTACCGCAGGCCGAGGTAGTTGGTCATGATCGCCACGACCGTCGCCAGGACGCTCGCCCGCACCGTCTGCCACTGGGCGACGTGCCTGATGAAGTTGAAGACCGCGAGATTGACCACGAAGCCCGAGAGCCCCACCAGGCCGAACTTCGCGATCTCGCGGTACAGGTGTCCCAACCGCGAAGGAAGCGCGTGCCGTCCGCTCATGGTGAAGTCATGTCCCTTGTCTCAGCAGTCTCGTGACTCGTGGTCCTCTGGGTCGTCCGTCGGCCGCGCCGCGGCCGACGGTCTCCGGTTCAGCTCCGGCGGTTGCGCATGCGCAGTCGCAGCGGCACCAGAGCCGACTCGATCTGCGTCGCGAGATTCATCTTGGAGACGCCCTCGGTGCGCTCCTCGAAGCGGATCGGGATCTCCACACCGTTGTGGCCGTTGCGCGCAGCAAGGAACTTCAGCTCCACCTGGAAGCTGTAGCCCGCGCTGTCCAGCGTCCGCAGGTCCACGTCGCGCAGCGTCTGGGCACGCCAGAGGTTGAAGCCGGCGGTGATGTCGCGGATCTTGGTGTCGAGGATGGTACGCGCGTAGCGGTTGGCGAAACGCGACAGCAGCTGCCGGTGCTTGCCCCATTCCTCGTCCAGGGAGCCGCCGTCCACGTACCGGCTGCCCACGACGAAGCCCGCCCCGGTGGCCAGCGCGGTGCCCAGCATCTGCGGGATGACCTCGGCCGGGTGGCTGCCGTCCGCGTCCATCTGCACCACGAACTCGGCGCCCTCGTCGAGCGCCGCCAGCATTCCCTCGGTGTAGGCCCTGCCCAGGCCGTCCTTGGTGGTCCGGTGCAGTACACTCATGCGCGGATACACACCGAAGTCGTTGTACTTCTCAGCCAGTTGCTCGGCGAGCGCACCCGTACCGTCGGGGCTCGAATCATCCACGACCTTCAGATGCAGGCCGGGCAGCGGCAGCCGCATCACGATATCCGCGATCCTTGGCAGGTTGGCCGCCTCGTTGTACGTGGGCATGACGACCGTCAGCGGAACGTTCCCCCACAACGGAGGGAAGTGGGCCGGATCGAGAGTGTTCACGGTCGCTCCTGTCTTGGTTGGGCCGGACGGCCCAGGGCGTGAAATTCCCAGCCGGCGGCGGCCCAGCGGGCGCCGTCCAGGAAGCCCCGGCCGTCGATGATCCGGGGACGGGGGGTTGCGGCGGCCAGTTCGGCCGGATCCAGTGCCGCGAACTGCGGCCACTCGGTGAGGTGCAGCACCAGGTCGGCGCCGCGCACCGCGTCCGGGGCCGAGACCGCGTAGCCCAGCGCCGGGTACGCCTTGTGGGCGTTGTCCATGGCCTCGGGGTCGAAGACGGTGACCTCGCCGCCCTGGAGGTGGATGCAGCAGGCGATGTCGAGGGCCGGCGAGTCACGGATGTCGTCCGAGTCCGGCTTGAACGCCGCGCCCAGCACGGCCACCCGCTTCCCTTCGAAGCTGCCGTCGCACAGCTCGCGCGACAGCTCCACGGTCCGCTCGCGGCGCCGCAGATTGATGGCGTCGACCTCGCGCAGGAATGCCAGCGACCGGCCGGTGCCCAGTTCCTCGGCGCGCGCGACGAAGGCCCGGATGTCCTTGGGCAGGCAGCCGCCGCCGAAGCCGATCCCGGCGCGCAGGAAGCGGGACCCGATGCGCTCGTCGTGGCCGATCGCCCGGGCCAGCACCGAGACGTCGGCGCCGGCAGCCTCGCACACCTCGGCCATCGCGTTGATGAAGGAGATCTTGGTGGCGAGGAAGGCGTTGGCCGCGGTCTTCACCAGCTCAGCCGTGGGAAAGTCGGCGGTGACCACCGGCGTGCCGGCGTCGACGACCGGGGCGTAGACCTTCCGCAGCAGCGCCTCGGCGGCCTCGGAGCGTACGCCGAACACCAGCCGGTCGGGGCGCAGGGTGTCCTGCACGGCGAAGCCCTCGCGGAGGAACTCGGGGTTCCAGGCGAGCTCGGCCTTCCCTTCCAGTCGTCCGGCGAGCCGCTCGGCCGTTCCCACCGGGACGGTGGACTTGCCGACCACCAGCGCCGGGGCGTCACCGAGGTGCGCGCGCAGCCCGTCCACGACCGCGTCGACATGGCGCAGGTCGGCGGCACCGGAGTCGGTGCGTTGCGGAGTGCCGACGCACACGAAGTGCACCTGGCCGAAGGCCGCGGCCTCCTCGTACGAGGTCGTGAAGCGCAGCCGCCCGGAAGCGGTGTGCTTGACCAGCAGTTCCTCGAGCCCGGGCTCGTAGAAGGGGACCCGTCCGGCGCGCAGCGCCGCGATCTTGTCCGGATCCACATCCACGCCGAGCACCTCGTGCCCCAGCTCCGCCATACAGGCGGCATGGGTGGCACCGAGATATCCGGTGCCGAAGACGGTGAGCCGCAGGGCCACGGTCTCTCCTCACAAAAATCCGTAGGTGCGGCTACTGCTTGATCCAGATGCGGTACTCGCCGTGGCCGGAGGAGTTCTTGAAGGGCAGGTTGCCCAGCAGCCGGTAGTGGGAGCTGCCCTTCATCTGTCCGGCGATGTACGCGTCCATCTCCGGGGTGGTCACCATGTCCAGGATCACCACGTCGAAGTAGCCGTCCTTGATGGCCTGGCGGTACCCGTCGCGGCCGGTATGGGTCGCACCCTTCTTGTCCTGATAGGAGATGAAGAAGGTCGACGTCCACTGGCGCTGGTTGGTGCGGTCCCTGAGGTAGTAGACGGGTACCTCGTAGGTCTCCGCGAGGTAGCGCCCCTCCTTGTTCACATGGGGCTTGATGGCCGACACGAGCTGGCTGGAGTCCGCCCAGACCCCGAAGCGCCAGGTGGACTGGCTCAGCCCCAGGCACAGCATCACCACCCAGACAAGTATCCCGAGCTGGGGGTAGCGGAAGTGCGCGCCGACCATCCGGGTCACCCCGATGCCCGCCATCGGCGCGGCGAAGAGCAGGCCGAAACCGATGTGCTTGAAGAGCGACACGGAGGTGTGCAAGTGGATCTGGTAGGCCGGGGCCAGCAGCGCCGTCCCGCACAGGGTCACCGCGAGCAGTGATCGCCAGCGCCAGCCGGGGCTGCTCATACGCAGGGAGAGCGGGGACTCGTTCATCCGGCTCCGCCGGATGTACGACACCAGTCCGCCGAGGGCGGTGAGGAACATCAGCCCGCCCCACTCCCAGGATTTCTCGATGAGCGACCAGGTGCTGTCGGTGCCGTGCTCTCGGTTGGTGGTCGTCTGCTGAACACCGGACAGGACGTCCGTGTACTTCGCCCCGAGCAGGATGAGGCCGCCGACGAAGACGGCGAGCAGCACACCGCGCAGCAGCGCACGCCACTTCCGGTGCGGCCAAGAGGTCAGCACTGCGAGCACGATGATCGTCGGCAGGTACAGGGCTGAGGCGTACTTCACCGCGACGGCCAGCACCGCGATGGGGGCCGCAAGCAGCACGACGGCGATGGGCGCACGGTCGGTACGCACCACGATCCAGGTCGTCAGCGCGAGCAGGAACAGCGCGGCGGCGTCGTACGTGGCGAAGTTGCCCATGACGATCGCCGACTGGGTGACCGCGAACATGGCGGCCGCCACCAGGGCCACCCGTTCGTTGAACATGCGCCGGGTGAAGGTGTAGAGCAGAATCGTGCTGCCCAGCATGAACGCCAGGCTGAGCAGCCGGGCGCCGATCAGCCCGAAGGTGCCGTCGACGGCGGCCGCCAGCACCGGGTACAGCACGGGCGAGCCCGAGAAGTACGTGTTGTAGTTGATCGGGGTGGGAGTGCCGTGCAGGAGGTGGGCGATCTCCATGTGCCCGGCGTAGAGGTAGAGCGCCTCGTCCTGGAAGGCGGTGTTGTCCAGGCGAAGCGACAGCACTGCCTGGATGGCCAGGATGGCCAGCAGGATGGCACGGCTGACCCAGTCCCTGCGGCGGCTGGGCGCCGCGTCCCAGCCGGCCTCGGGGCTCTCCGGCACGTGGTACGCGGGCTCGGGCTCCGGCTCGTGGTCCTGGTGGCCGCCGGCGTCTCCGTACGACTCGTACGACGGGTACGCCTGGTACTGCGGATAGGCCTCCTGCTGCGGGTACGCCTCGTACGTACCGTTGTCCTCGTAGGTTTCTTCCTGCGGCGGGTGGGAGGCGTATGCCGCCGGCTGCCGGTCCCACCTCTGGCGCGCCGCGTAGCGCGCATCGTTGGTCTCAGGTTCCATCACGGTTTCCGGACGTCGAAGCCGAAGCGGTCGTCAGCGGCGAGGCGCTTGAACTCGGCCAGGGCCAGCGGGCTCACCTTCAGCCGCCAGTCGGCGCGCTTGCGGTAGTCGAACCAAACAAATCCGAGGAGATCGTCATCGGCTGCGACGCCCTCGAAGAGATTGCGGACGTCGGCACGCCGGCGCTCACCGGGCTCGGCGGCCGTCTCGACGATGATGAAGGGCTTCTTGCTGAAGGTGCGGACCTGGCGCATCGTCGGGCCGAAGACGCTGTCGAAGGCGTTGTCCGACTGCAGGGTGAAGTAGCCGATCATCCCGACCCAGTCGACGTACCCGTCGCCGGGGTAGTACGGCTTCAACTCGACCTGCTTCACCGGGTTGATCACATTGGGCGACCAGGCCCAGATCACGTTGGCGGCGCCGGCGTCGGCGAAGACGTCGTGGATGTGCCGCCAGGCGGCCACGAACTCGGCGGCCGTGACGTGCTTGGTGCCCCAGTTCTCCCAGCCGCCGTTGAACTCGTCGGCGAAGTCCAGGACGACGGGCAGGTTGAGCTTGCGGACCGCGGTCGCGTACTCCTTGATGTAGTCGTCGTCCTTACCGGCCGCGATGTCGGCCAGGGTGATGTGGAAGGGCTCCCACGACATCAGCGTGAGGGCACCGGACTGCCAGGCATTCCGCACGCCCGAGGCGTCGAAACCAGCACCCCACTCCGCGTAGTACGCCACCAGGTTGGGCTGCTTGCCGGTCATCGCGGCGTACTTCTCCACCGGCGCCATCGAATGCGGCGCCTTGTCCTCGGCCACACCGAGGTACTTCTTGTCGGGCTGCAGCAGCGGACTCACATCGTAGGGAAAGGAGGCCGGAGCGCTCGCCTCGTTGTTGCCGCGCGGCTCGGCGCCCTCCGGCGAGCCGGACCCGGAGGGGCTGCAGGCGGTGAGCGCCAGCAGGGCCGCCGCCACCAGGCCGGCCGATGTCCGGATGATCTTCGCCGTCGGCCTCATGCCGCACTCCCCGCCCGCGGCTGCACCAGTACACGTCCGACGACCACCGCGTAGAAGAGCCCGGACGAGAGGACGAGGGCGAAGTCCAGGGGATCCATCGACAGCATCCGCCACACCGCGACGCCCACCCAGACCAGGGCGGTGCCGCCGCCCCAGGCCCACATGCCGATCCAGAAGCGCCGGGTCTTGTTCTTCTTGGCGCCGGAGGAGCCGGTGGGCTGCCAGCCCATCCGGTTCTTGCGGAGGATGTCCCAGATGGCGAAGACATGCGCCCAGCCGTACATCATGCGCGCGGCCCAGGCCTCGAGACGGTAGGGGGCGCGGTGCCAGAGGGGGAAGATGATCGTGGTGTAGAGGATGCTCGGCACGACGAGCGCCAGGTTCTCCACCCGGAGCTTGTCCGGCATGGCCAGCAGCAGCACGATCGGGATGACGGGCGCCGCGAAGGTGAACAGCGCCGTGTGGATGTAGTAGAAGAAGCCGGACATGTAACACATGCGGCTGGAGAACCTGATCTTCGAGTCCCAGAACTTGCGGCTTCCCAGCAGGCTCATCGAGCCGGAGCACCAGCGGTACTGCTGGTTGAAGAACGCGCCCGCGTTGTCCGGGCACACGCCGGTCGAGACGGGGACGGGCACGTAGCGCACGTCCCATCCGAGGTTGCGGAGGTCGAAGCCGGTGTGCACGTCCTCGGAGTGCTCGATCAGCGTGGTACCGCCGTTGGTCTCCAGCGCGGCCCGTCGGTAGACAGCGCAGCTACCCACACAGATCGCGCCATCACTGCCCTGCCGGGCGACCTGCACGGACCGGTAGAACAGCTCCTGCACGGCGCCGGCGCCCCGCTCGATCCAGTTCTGCGAATCGAGGACGCGGAAGAACTGCGGGGACTGGACGATGCCGATGCGCTCGTCCGCCGCCATATACGGAATTAGCTCTTCCAGAAGATCGGAACGCGGTGTGAAATCGGCGTCGAGGATGAGGATGTACTCCCCATCCGTCTGCGCGAAGCCGAAGTGGAGGTTACCCGCCTTCTTGAACCAGCCGCGATTCTCCCGGGTGCCGTAGCGGAACCCGAAGTCCCTTGCCATGGCGGCCAGCTCGGGGCTCGCACCGTCGTCGAGGACGAAGGGCACGCACCGTCCGGGGTACCGGTCGGCAAGGGCGCGCACATGCGTCCACGTGTTGTGGAGGACCTCGATGGGTTCACCGCACACGGGAAGGAAGACATCCACGGACGGATACACCTGCGGACGCCACTCCCGCACGAGGCGCTTGTGCGCCTTCATGTCGAAGTCCCGGGTCAGCGCGTTGACCCGAAGCGAGATCAGGTAGTACACCACGGTGAAGACCAGCAGTGGCATGTAGATCCACATCCACGGCGTGGACTGTGCCAGCTTGAACTGGCTCACCACCAGGCAGCAGAAGCTGATCAAGGAGAAGACCGTCAGGACCCACAGATGCCGCTTGGCGTACGAATACTTCTCGCGGTCCGTCGGCGGGATCGGCAGCAACCCCACCTGCGGGGCATGCTTGCGCGTCCCGTGACGCCGATTCACGGCAGGCTGACGCCCCCGGCTTCCCCCCGCAAACGCAGGTTGAAGAGAACTCATTTTCACTCCCCGAGCCAGCGGCCCGTATACCCCCACCCTTTACTCGGCCTCCATGAGTCGAACACGAGGCCGAGCATCGGAAGCATATATGAGACTCCCGGCGGCGCCAGATACCCAAGGGGCATCGACTGTCCGTTATGTGCATCTTGCATATAGGAAGAAGCACAAATTTTTCGTTACGGAATGATTGCCACCGGGGATGGCTCGAACTGATCGGCCCAGGCAGACCGTTCCCGGCGAGGGCTGCACGGCGGGCGGACCGGAGAGCGGCGAGAGGTGTCCCACGTCACGCGAGTCGGTCCGGCGTGTCCGCGGCGTCCGGGGCGTCCGGGGCGTCCGCGCACAACAACGGGCCCGGACCACCCATGGCCGGTGTCGCCACGTCCCCGGCCGACCGGACGACGTACACCTCGCCGCCGTGGGCCCCCTCGCGATCGGCTTCGGCGCCCGGTTCGCCCGCATTGCGGTCGACATGCCGCTCGCCCTGGTCTTCGCCGCCGCCCTCACCGCCTCGGGGCGGCACGAGAAGGTCGGCGATGTCCTGACGGTGCGTCCGTCCTCCGGCTGCGCTCCTCCCCGCGGCTCGCCGCTCCGGGCGGGGAATCGGACCGGGAACGCCGGCGAAGTGGCTTTACGGGGGCCCACGATGCTGCTCTAGCATCCGTGGTGTGACTGACCCCGTGGAGAACCCGGAAGACGCGGCTGCCGCTCCTGGGCGGAGCCCCTGGAACACCCCGTCCGCCCCCGAGCCGTCCGCGGCGCCGGGCGGTTACGGGTACCCGCAACAGCACATACCGCAGGAGCAGCAGCCCGGGTACCGGCAGTCCGGCTTCGGGCCGGCCACCGGCTACCAGCAGCCCTCCTACTCGCCCCAGCCCGACTGGCAGGCCCTGGCCGACGCCAACGAGACCACACAACGTCGCCGCCACAGGCTCAGGACGGGTCTGATCGTCCTGGTGGCGTGCGTGCTCGGGGTGGGAGCGGGCGTCGTCGCACTCCACTACACGAAGGACACGAACGGCTCGGCAGCCCCGTCGCCCTCCCCCAGCGCCTCGGCCTCCGCGTCCACCTCCGCCGCGGCCGATTCGCCCACGGTCCCCGGGGAGGACAACGCCCTCGCGGACAAGTCCGGGCAGAACAACCTGATCCTCGGGCCGGACGCCGGGGTGAGCAAGGTGACCAACGGCTTCGTGGTCAGGCTCAGGAGCAACGGCAATTCCTACGCCCAGTCGGCTGACCAACTGATCGACGTCACCAAGAGCTTCACCGTCTCGGCATGGGTCTACAACGAGGCCCCGGGCGGCTCCCGCTCCGCGATCAGCCAGGGTGACGGGGTCTCGCCCTCGTTCAGCCTGGGCCGGGAGGCCTCGGGTGCCGACCGCACGTGGGTCTTCAAGGTGCAGACCGCCGACGGCGGGGCGGACAGCACAATCCTGCAGGCCGAGGCGGCCGCGAACGTCAACACGGTCGGCCAGTGGGCTCTGCTCACCGGCACGTACGACGCCGGGAAGAAGACGATCGCGCTCTACGTGGACGGGAATCCGGCCGATTCCACGAAGGTCCCCGGGGTCTGGGCCGGAAAGGGTCCGCTGCAACTCGGCCGCGTCCGTACGCACGGGGTGTGGGGAGGCTACTGGGCCGGCGTCCTCGGTCACGTCATGGTCTGGGACCAGGCACTGGCACCGGACCAGGTAGCGGGCCTCAAGAAGGGTGCGGCGGGCGGGAGCGCCAAGCCCGTCGCCTCCTGGCTGGTCGGCTGACGAGCGCTTTTGCCCGTTCGCCATCACGAGTTGGTCACACCATCGACTGTGTTTCGCGGTATTGGACTAGAGTCGCAACCGTTCCGCACTTCATCGACTGCCGGATGAGCGGCGGGCTTCGCTGGCCGGAGTTCCCCGTCATCGCCACCAAGCGTCGGCGACCCTTCCCGTGCGCCGAGATGCCTTGCGGAGAAACTCATACGGGCGTGCCGCCCCGACGAGCGCCCGGGGGGGGATGACACATGAGAAGCCTGTCCGGAGTCGTCCCTGCGCGCGGCGAAGTGTCCCCCCTGCCCGGTGCCACGGCCCCGGCGGCCGAGGGCCGGGACTCCGCAGAGCGGTGCGGAACGACATGAACGACCCGGCCGACGAGCCCGACGAGCACGCTCCGGAACCGGACCCCGAACCGGATCAGCCGTCCCCCCGCCAGGCACCTGTGGACCAGCAGGACCGGGGGACACGCCGGCCTCCGGCCTCGCCGAAACGCAGGATGGCCGGTGCGGCGGTGGCCGTGGTGGTCGCCGTCGCTCTGGGGGCGGGGCTCTGGTCGGTGCCGACAGTGCGCACGGTGCTGCTCCAGTCCTTCACCCGGCAGCCGGCCCCGTTCACCGAGATCTACTTCACGGCTGTGCCGCGCTTCGACGGCAGCACGCTGATCGTCCCCGTCGCCGTGAACGCCCACGGCACGGGCCCCGCACCGCTGCGGCTGAGGCTGACACTGGAATCGGCCAGGGGCAAGGTTGTGGCCACCAGGACGGTCGGGCTGAAACCCAAGGACGGCAAGGCCGTACCCGTCGTCACTCGCTTCACCAAGACCACGGGCACGACCCTCGTACGGGTGGCCCTCGTCGGGCACGAGCAGACCTTGCACTACAACTTCGTGACGCCGAAGGCCATGACAGGGCCGCTCGGTACGCCGCCCCCTGACGTACGAGACTGAAGCCTGATGCGACGCACCATTTTGCAGATCACCCCGTACTACCCACCCCACCTCGGCGGGCTCGAACGCGTGGTGGAGCACCTCGCCGTCCAGCTCGGGCAGCGGCACGACGTGCGGGTCATCACCACCGGCCTCGGTGCCGACGGCGGACCGCGCCGCTACGGCGCCGGCCGGGTGACCATACGGCGGCACCGCGCGGTCGAGGTCGCGCACACCGCGCTCGCACCGGGCCTGCCCGTCTCGCTGGCGGTGCGCGCGCCGCGCGACGCCGTGCTGCACGTGCACTGCGCGCACGCGTTGATGCCCGAACTCGTCGCCGTCATCGCCCGCTTGCGCGGACAGCGCTTCATCCTCCATTTCCACCTCGACGTCGAAGCCTCCGGGCGCCTGGGTGGGCTGCTGCCCGCCTACAAGAAGCACGTCTTCGGACGGTCGATGCGCGCCGCCGCCGGGGTGATCGTGCTGACCGAGGAGCAGGGCGCCTTCGTCCGCGAGGCGTACGGCGTCCGGGCGGACAGGGTGTTCGTCGTCCCCAACGGCGTGGGGGCCGGCTACTTCATGCCGGTGCGGGAGACGGCACAACGTCCCCTGCGGTTGCTGTACGTCGGCCGCCTGAGCTCGCAGAAGAACGTGGCGCGGCTGCTGGAGGCGACGGCCCTGCTGCGGGAGCCGGTGCAGCTGCGCATCGTCGGCGACGGCGAGTTGCGGGAGAAGCTGGAGGCGCACGCCGCCGAACTGGGGCTGCGCAACGTCGAGTTCTCGGGCAGGCTGCTCGGCGAGCAGCTGGTGCGGGCGTACGCGGACGCCGACGTCTTCGTGCTGCCCTCGGACCGGGAGGGCATGCCGCTGGTCGCCCTGGAGGCGATGGCCGCCGCCCTGCCGGTCGTCGCGACCGACGTCCCCGGCACCGCCGAACTGCTCAAGGGGGTCGGGCTGCTGGCCGCTCCCGAACCGGCGGCGCTGGCCGCCGCCATCGACTCGGTGGCCGCCGACCCCGGTCTGCGCCTGCGGCTCGCCCGGAGGAGTGCAGCGGCGGCCCCCGACTACTCCTGGGAGGCCGTGGCGGCCCGGGTCGAGCAGGTCTACGCCCATGTCTACCCCGAGCCCGGCGTATGACGGCCCATGGCACGGGAAGCAGCGCTCCGCGCGCAACCTCCCGCCCGTCGTGGGCCGTCGAAGCGGACGGCGCGGATCTGGAGACGGAGAAAGAGCCGGAACCGGAACCGGCCGCGAGCGACGCGGCGGCGGGCGATGCCCAGGCCGCCGGCCTGCGGCTCCCGGGCCTCGTCCGGGGGCGCCTCGGGGTGCTGCTCTCCATCGCGGTGGCCTGTGTTGTGGAGATGCTGCCCGGCGTGCCCGGGGTGCTGCTGACGGTGGCCGGCCTGTGGCTGCTGTTCGGGGCACCCGTCGCGGTGTGGCGCGGCGTCGCCTCCCGGGTCGTGTCCACCAGGGACGGCAGCCTCCTGCTCGCCGTCGGCATGGCGGTCGTCACGGATCTCGTGATCGCCCTCGCCGTGAACACGCTGCTGCCACTGGCCGGGGTGGAACGCCCGCTGACCAGGGTGTCCCTGGCCGGGGCCACGGCGCTCACGCTCATCGTGATCGGCGCGTTCGTACCGGAGGAGGAAAGGGCCGGCACGAGCAGGTCCTGGCTCCGCAACGGGCTGCCGCCGGGCGCAATCCCCGTGGGGGCGTTCGCCGGCGTCGCCCTGGTGCTGTCGGTCGCGGGGCCCATCAGGCTGAACAACGGCTACGGCGGGGCGGTCAGCACGGCCGCGATTCCGGCCGTCATCGCGCTGCTGGTCCTGCTCATGGTCCGCCGCCGGCGCTACCCGGTCACCGTTCTCGAGACCGGCCTGTTCCTCGGCGCGACCGCGCTGCTCATGCTGAACTCGTTGCGCGGCTGGTCCATCACCGGGCACGACATCCAGCGCGAGTACGAGTACTACCGGCTGACGCTCGGCGGATCGCTCTGGGACGTCTCCACGTACCCCGACGCCTACAACGCCTGCCTGAGCATCACGTTGCTGCCGGTGAGCGTGTTCCGGCTCACCGCGATCCCCGACGTCTACATCTTCAAGATCGTGCTGCCGGTGCTGTTCGCGCTCACCCCGGTGCTGGTCCACCGCTCCGTCCGCAACGTCGCACCGCATCTGGTGTCCCTGTTGTCGGCCGTCTTCTTCATGCTCTTCCCCACCTTCCTGTCCGACATGACCTTCCTCGGCCGCCAGGAGATCGCGTTCGTACTGCTCGGCTGCGGCATGGTCGTGCTCACCGACTCCGGGCGGCCCCTGCGCGTACGGCAGCTCGCCTTCGCGGTGCTGTTGGCCGGCATCACGCTCTCGCACTACTCGACGATCTACGTCGTGATCGTCGTCCTCGGGGTCGCCCTCGTCGCCGACGTGATCTGGCGCACGGTGGACCGCTTCACGTCCAGGCGCGGGCGCCGGCGCATACATCGGCCCGCAGCGGCCGCACCCTTCCTGACCTGGTGGATCGTGGTGGGCGCCGCGGTCATGGCACTGGTCTGGGCGGGCCCGGTCACGCACACGAGCGGGCAGTTGCGGAGCACGCTGAACGCGGTCGTGCAGGAGATCAGGAACCCGGGGCACGCGGGCGTCGGTTCGTCCGACACCTCGTACAGCCTCTTCGGAGGCGGGCCCTCGCTGACGGCCGAGCAGCGGCTGGCCGACTACCGCGAGGAGACCGTGCGGGAGACGACCGCCGACCGGGCGAAGGGGACGTATCTGCCCCTCGATACCGTGGACGCCTACGCGACCCCTGTCGTGCCCAAGCAGAACATGGCCCCCACCGCCGCGGGACGGGTGCTGGAGGGCATCGGCCTGAAGGCGACCACGGTCAACTCCCTGCTGCGCCAGTTCACCGCCGGCATGATGCAGCTCCTGCTGATCATCGGTCTCATCGTCATCGACGTCGGGCGACGCGGCGCCTTCCGCCCACAACGCGAGCAGACCACGCTGGCCATCGGCGCCATCGCCCTCCTCGGGGTCCTCACGGTCGTGCCCCAGCTCTCCGTCGACTACGGCGTGCTCCGCGCCTTCCAGCAGGGCCTGTTCTTCTTCGCGCCCTTCATCGCGGCGGGCATGCTCTCCGCCCTGCGCTGGGCCGGGCGCCGTCGGACCGTGACGGTGTACGCGCTGGTGGCGGCCCTCTTCCTGGACCTCACGGGCGTGGTGCCCAAGCTGCTGGGCGGCTATCCGCCGCAGTTGCAGCTCAGCAACGCCGGCCAGTACTACGACGTCTACTACCCGAGCGCAGAGGAGCGCATGGCCGCCTACTGGCTGTCTCAGCGCTTCGCGGCCGAGGGCAAACCGTCCCTGGTGCAGACGGACCGCTTCACCTTCAACCGGCAGCAGACCATCCTGACCGGACCCGTCGTGGGCGATGTCTTCCCGACGGAGCTGCGCACCGACTCCTACGTCCTGCTGGGCACGTCGACCGTGCGCACCGGACGCATGACGTTCTCCTACCGGGGCGACCTCGTCACCTTCCGCTACCCCACGCGCCTCCTCGACACGACGAAGAACGAGATCTACAGCAGCGAGGGGGCGAGGATCTACCGATGAGGGTCCTCCTGGTCAGCCACTACTACCCGCCGCACGTCGGCGGCATCGAGAACGTCGTCCGGATGGAGGCCGTGCACCTCGCCGCGCGCGGTGCCGACGTCACGGTGCTCACCAGCGGCGCGCGCAGCGCGGTCAGCCAGGAGGACGGCGTACGCGTCGTGCGGGTCGCGGCGTGGAACGGCGCGGAGCGGGCCGGCGTGCCCTTCCCCGTCCTGGCGCCCCGGCTGCTGACGGCCGCACTCCGCTGGGCCCGCCGGGCGGATGTGGTCCATGTGCACGACTGCCTGTACCTGACCTCGTGGGCGGCGGGGCTCGCCGGCATGCTCACCCGCACTCCGCACCTGGTCACCCAGCACGTCGCCCTGGTCGAGCACCCGTCCGCGCTGGTGCGCGGGGTTCAGCGGGCCGTGTACGCCGTCGCCGGACGCGGCCTGCTGCGGCGGGCCCGTACCGTGATCACCCTCAACGCCTCGGTCGCGGACTTCGTACTGCGCCACGGCGCCCCTCCCGCCCGGACCCGCCACCTCGCGAACGGCGTGGACACCGCCCTCTTCCGCCCGCCCGCCTCGGTCGAGGAGCGGGCACTGGCCCGCGAGCGCTTCGGGCTGCCCGACAACCGGCCGCTGGTGCTCTTCGTGGGGCGCCTGGTGCCGAAGAAGGGCTACGACCTGCTGCTGTCCGGCCACGACCCCTCCGCCGGCTACGACCTGGTGTTCGCCGGGGACGGCGACTCCGCCGCCCTGGCAGGCCTGCCGGGCGTGCACCACCTGGGCGGACTGCCCCCGCGGGAACTGGCCGAGGCATACCGGGCCTGCGACGTCTTCGCGCTGCCGTCGACCGCGGAGGGCTTCCCCCTCACCGTCCAGGAGGCCATGGCCTCCGGCCTGCCCGTCGTCACCACCGACGACCCCGGCTACGCGCCCTATCGTCTCGACCGGTCGCGCGTCACACTGCTGGACCGGGACGCCGAGGAGATCCGTTCCGCCTTGTCCGCACTCGCCGGGGACAAACAGCGGCGCGAGCGCATGGGCCTGTACTCTCGCGAGCTCGCGACGACGGCCTTCGCCTGGGAGGAGCACGTGAGCGCCCTGTCCGAGTGCTACCGCGAGGCGGTGGGAGCAACCACATATGGCTAGGAACGGCAAGCGCGCCCTGACGCAGGACCAGGTGTACCGCAACTCCTTCTTCCTGATGGCGTCCACGGCGACCACCGCCGGCCTGGGCTTCGTCTTCTGGGTGCTGGTGGCACGCTTCTACAGTCCCGAACAGGTCGGACTGGCCACCTCGCTCATATCGGCGACTTCGCTCATCTCGTACCTGAGCCTGTTCGGGCTCAACAGCACACTGATCCGCTTCCCGGCGCCCGCCGCGTCCCGCAACGGACAGCTGACCCAGTCGATCGTGCTGGTCAGCCTGGTCTCGTTCGTGGTCTCCGCCGTCTACCTGCTCGGGCTTCCGCTCTACGCGGAGAAGCTGACCTTCATCCGCGACCATGCGACGGCGGCCGCCGCGTTCGTGATCTTCTGCATCTGCGCGACGGTGAGCCAGCTGACCTTCTCGGTCTTCGTCAGCGCCCGCATGGCCCATCAGAACGCGCTGGTCTACGGACTGCTCCAGGGACTGGTCAAGCTGGCGCTGCCGGTCGCGCTCGTCGGCTACGGCTCGGTCGGCATTCTCGGTGCCAACGGCGTCGGCTACGTGGTGACGGCGCTGGTCTCCCTGCTCCTGATGTACCGCCGGCTGGGCTTCCGCTTCCATCTGCTCGCCCGGGGCACGCGAATGCGGGAGCAGTTCCGCTTCTCCCTGGCGAGCTACATCTCCAGCCTGCTCAACCTCGCACCGCTCCTGGTCCTCCCGATGATCGTCCTGCAGCAGCTGGGAGCTGCGGCAGCGGGCTACTACTTCATCGCCTTCCAGATCGCCAACCTGCTCAACTCCGTCTCCTTCTCGGTCGGCGAGGCCGTGTTCGCCGAGGTCTCCTACGACCCCTCGCGCTTCTCGGTACTGCTGCGCCGTGCCGCCGGCATCATCGCCGCGGTACAGATACCGTCGGTGGTCGTCGTCGCGCTGGGCAGCGGACTCATCCTGCGGATGTTCGGCGGCCCCTACGCGATCCGTGCGCAATCGCTCCTCGTCGTACTGGCCTGCGGAGCACTTGCCGTCGCACTGAACACATGGGCCAGTTTCGCCCTCAAGCTGGCCCGGAAGATGACGCCACTGGTCCTCAGCAATGTCGTCTACGCCGTGGTGACCATCGGTCTTGCCGCGATGTGGGCGCCGCGCGGACTGGTCTGGCTCGGCTGGGCCTGGGGTCTGGGCAACCTCGCCAGCGGCATCTACGCGGCGGTCGCCCTGCTCGGCCGGCGAACCGCCGTGCCACGATCGCCGGAACCGCCCCCCGGCAACGCCGTGAACGAACCCGAAATGAGCCCAGTCGAGGGGTACCACCGGTGAAGATCGTCGTCATCAACGCCTACGTAAGAGAGAACGCGGGGGACGCGGCGCTGCTGTCCGTCTGCCTGCGCCACGTCAAGGAAGCCTTCCCGGATGCCGCCCTGGCCATCGCGGGCATGGAGGACGCCGCCACCCACCGCTCGTTCGAAGAGGTGGACAACCTCGGATCGATCCGCCGCTATGTCGCCGACGGTGGGGTCCCCCGATCACGGCGGCTGCTGCGCAAGCTCGTGGTGGCCCTGGTGGGCACAACGGCCCTGCTGCTGCCCCGAGCCCTCGCCAACGTGCTGCTGAAGCTGCTTCCCGCGGAGGCCCGCCGGGAGGCCGACGCCGTGTCGCGGGCGGACATGGTGGTGTCCATGGGCGGCGGGTACCTCCTCGCACGACCCGGACTCGACGGGTACCAGAACGTGTTCTTCGTTCTGCTTCCGGTGCTGCTGGCGCAGAAGTCGGGAGTGCCCGTCGTGTTCGCGCCCCAGTCCTTCGGCCCGTTCCCGGGCAAGCCGCAGCGCCGGCTGGTCGGCCGGGTACTGCGCCGCGCGGCCCTGGTCCTCGCGCGCGAGGACGTGAGCGTCGGCCTGCTCGAGGAGTGCGGCGTCCCCGCGCGGCAGGTGCGGCGCGCGGTCGACTCCGGCTTCGCGTTCGCCCCCGAGGTCACCTCGGACTGGCGGAGCAGGCTCGGGATCGGGACGCAGGAGCCGCTGGTCGGCCTCACCGCGCGCCGCTGGCTCGCCCCCGCCGCACAGGAGCGCTACGAGCGCGCACTCGCCGCCACGATCGACGCGCTCCAGGCGGACGGGGCCCGTGTGGTGCTCATTCCGCAGGTGACCACGGACTACCTGGGCGACGACGACCGCATCGTCGAACGGCGGACAGCGGACTACTGCCGGACCTCTCCGCTGCGGATCGAGGAGCGCGTCGACTACCGCGACCTCAAGGGGCTGTACAGCGAGTGCTCCCTGCTCATCGGGACCCGCTTCCACTCGGTGATCTTCTCGCTCACCAGCGGCGTCCCGTGCGTGGCGATCGAGTACGAGCACAAGACCCGGGGCATCATGGCCGATCTCGGCCTCGGGGAGTGGGTCCTGCCGATCGCCGAGGTCACGCACGCGGACCTGTGGGCGCTGGTCTCCAAACTGCGCGCGAATCCCGAGGAGTACCGTATGGCGCTGCAGCAGCGGCTGCCTGCGTACATCGCTCAGGTCGAGGAGTTCCCCGCACTGCTCCGCGCCGCCGCGGGCGCGAACGAGCGCGAGCGGTCCGAGAAGGTCGCGTGATGGCAGGCACGGACCCGTTCCGGGACCGCGGCCGGGGGACCCGCACGGTGGCGGTGGTCGCCCCCTACTACCCGCCCAAGGTGGGCGGCGTGGAGAACTACGCCGCCCGGATCGCCCGCGCCGTCGCCGAGACCCCCGGGCTGCGGCCCGTCGTCATCACCACGCGGCTGTCGGGGCTCCGCACCACGGTGGACACCGAGGAGGGGGTGCAGGTCGTCCGGCTCGGCGCCTGGCTGCGGCTGTCCAACACGCCGCTCAGCCCCCTGTGGCCGCTGCAACTGCGCCGCTGGCTGCGGCGGACCGGCGCCGAGGTGGTCAACGCCCATGCGCCCGTCCCCGGCCTGGCCGACCTGGCGGTCGCCTTCTCCGGGAAGCGGCCCGCCGTCCTGACCTACCACGCGGGCTCGATGCACAAGGGCGAGCCCGGCAGCGGCGCGGCGGACCGGCTCATCGGCATGTACGAACGGCGCGTGCTGCCGCGGGTGTTCCGGCGGGCCCGGGCGCTCGTGGCGGTCTCGCCGGTCTCGCTGGCCGCCGGGCACCCGCACGCGGTCGAGATCAGCCCCGGCGTCGACATCGAGCGGTTCACCCCCGGCCGGCCGGCCTCCGAGCGCCCCCGCACCATCGTCTACGTCGGGCGCATGGACCGCTCGTCGGCCTGGAAGGGCGTCGACGTCCTGGTGACGGCCTTCGCCGAGCTGGCGGCCGAGGTGCCCGGCGTACGGCTGCGCCTGGTGGGCGGCGGTGACGCCGTGCAGGACCACCTGCGGCTCGCGGCGGAACTCGGCGTCGCGGAACGGGTGGAGGCGGCCGGGGAGCTCACCGGGGACGCCCTGGTCGAGGCGGTGCGGACGGCCGCCCTCGCGGTGCTGCCGTCGCGCACCGAGGCCGAGTCCTTCGGCATGGTGCTGGTCGAGGCGATGGCCTGCGGCACCCCGGTGGTGGGCTCCGCCGTGGGCGGCATCCCGCACGTCGTGACGGACGGCGAGACCGGGCTCCTGGTCCCGCCGGGGGACCCCGCCGCGCTGGCCGCCGCCTGCCGCAAGGTGCTGACCGACGGCGTGCTCGCCGACCGGCTGGGCGTAAGGGGCCGGCAGGAAGCCGAACGGCGCTTCGCCTGGAGCGGCCTGATGGAGCGCTACATCAGGCTGTTCCAGGCCTTGTAGCCCCGGCCGGACCGCCGGACGCTCAGCCCTTCTTCGCCTCGTAGGCGGCTATCGCCGCCTTGAACGCGTCGAAGGACGGCTTCTTCGATCCGTCGTAACGGCGCATCCCGTAGTAGAGGGCCCGGTCCTTCTTGTCCCCGGCGATCGCCCCGTCCTGGTCGGTGTACCAGAACATCGCGTCCACGTGCGGGTTCGCCACCGCCGCCGGGATAGTGTCCGTGGCGATCTCGGCCTGGCGGGCCTCGGTCACGTGCGTCGTGCCGGGGGGACTCACCTTGCCGTCCGACGCCGCACCGGGTCCGCTGGTCGGTGCTCCCGTCTCGGTCAGCCAGATGGGGACATCAGGGGTGCCGTACTGGGCGAGGATCCCCACCAGGTTGTCGCGGAAGCCGCTGATCCGCTCGAAGGCCGTTCCCCTGCCAGGTGTGGCGCTGGGCAGGGTGGGATAGTTGAACGGGTGGTAACCGACGGCGTCCACGTACTTGTTGCCGCCCAGCTTGCAGACAGCGGCCAAGAAGTCCGTCTGCGACATCCGGTGGGACTCGGCCTCGGTGTCGGCCACCGCCAGACCGCCCATGACCACGTACGCCTTGGAGTCCGCCGCACGCAGCGCCTGGCTCGTGGCCCGGAGCAGTGCCGTGTAGGCCTTCGGGTCGGGGGCCGGCCGCCAGAAGCCGATGTTCTCCTCGTTCCACACCTCCCAGGTGTGGATCCCCATCGCGGAGTACCGCTCGGCGGCCAGCTTGGCGAAGTCGGCGAAGATCTCGGGGTCGGCGGGTGCGCAGCTCTGGCCGGACGTACAGCCCGCCGCACGCGCCCACTTCGGGGTGTAGGCGAGCACAGGGAGCACCTTGAGACCGCGGGCCTCGGCGGCCTTGGCCACCCGGTCGAAGCGGTGCCACGAGTAGGTGTAGGGCGAGTCCGGCTGGATGTTGTTCCACGACAGGTCCATCCGGACCCAGGTGACGCCGACCGCGACCGCGTCGTCCAGACCCCGCGCGAGGTCCGCGTCCGACTTCCACGTCAGGGTGTCGCCGTACGAGATGCCCATCTTCACCTCGCGCACGCCGCCGGCCTCCGCCCCGGAAGGCGACGACGACGGCTTGCCGGTGACGGGCGGCGAGGCCGCAGGGCTTTTCGACGGCATGGACGCGGCGACGACGGTCGCGACCGCGGACACCACGAACGCCACAAGGGCGACGAGCAGGCGCTGCCGTCGACTGGGATCCTTCACCATGCGCACAGCGTAGGCCAACCATTCATCAGGTCCTCCCGCCCCGGGACGCGCCCGTCAGGCGGTGTAGTGCTCGCTCGGCACTCGTTCCCACTCCGCGTCGCTCACCTGGGACGACTGCGCCGGCCGCTGCGCGGTCATCAACGGCGTCGGTTCGGGCCGCGTGGAACGGTCGTACCACTGGGCCCGGGTGGCGGTGCGCAGCGCGTTGTCCCGGAGCCGGTGGCGGAACAGCTGCGACAGGTTGGCCACGCCGTCGGACAGCGCGTTGAGCTTCACCTGGCCACCGCGGGGCCGGTACTCGATGGGCACCTCCATACAGCGGAAGCCCTCCCGCACGGCGGCGTTCTTGATCTCCTGCGAGAAGCCCATACCGTCGGAAGTGACCTTGAGGGTCTCCCAGATGTAGCGGCGGAACACCCACATGCCGCTCTGGGAGTCATGTATCCCGCTCTTGAACAGCACGCGGCTGAGGAGGCTGAGGGCGTGGTTCGCGACGGTGTGGGAGGGCTTCATCGCCGCACGGTTCTCCCGGCCGAGCCGGTTGGTGTTGAGGAACTCGACCTGGTGCTCGTCGACGATCCTCAGCAGCCGGGGCAGGTCGTCGAAGGGGTAGGTGCAGTCGGCGTCACCGGTGGCGATCACGTCGCCGTACGCCGCGGCGATCCCGGCCTTGTAGGCGTTGCCGTAGCCGCGCAACGGCTGGTGGACGACCCGGGCTCCGTAGGACGCGGCTATCTCGGCGGTGCCGTCCGTGGAACCGTTGTCCGCTATGACCACCTCGACGCCCCAGCCCTCCGCGGCGAGTTCCTCGAGCGGGATCGTCCCGAAGACGTGCGGCAGGTTCTCGGCCTCGTTCAAGGCGGGAATGACGATGGACAGAGTGGACACGGCAGGCTCCCCCAGCTGGCAGTGTGCGCAGAGGCCAAGTCAAGACCCGGCTTCCGTGCTCTCCCACCCCCAGCCGGACCGTCCGATAGCACCAGACACTGTAGACGACGGTCAGCACAGCAGAATCACGGATACGCGATCGTAACCGAAAATCACATGTTCACCAACGGCTCTTAATCTTCCGGTTGTCGCCACTCCCCCCGTAAGTTCATTGCGAGCACCGGTATATGACGGTCCATCGGCGATGAATCCGCCGACGGTTCGGCCGAACACCCCCTGCTCCGTGCGGCATCCGCCGCCCGCGAACGCACCAGGGGCCCGCACCGCCGGCGGCGGTGCGGGCCCCTGAGGGGTGAACAGGCGTCAGCGGTGGTGCGTCGGCGAGACCGTGACCTCGACCCGCTGGAACTCCTTGAGCTCCGAGTAGCCCGTGGTGGCCATCGCCCGGCGCAGCGCGCCGAAGAAGTTCATCGAGCCGTCCGGCGCGTGCGAGGGGCCGAGCAGGATCTGCTCGGTGGTGCCGGCGGTGCCGAGGTTCATCCGCTTGCCGCGCGGCAGCTCCTCGTGGGTGGCCTCCATGCCCCAGTGGAAGCCGCGGCCGGGGGCGTCCGTGGCGCGCGCGAGCGGGGAGCCCATCATCACCGAGTCGGCGCCGCAGGCGATCGCCTTCGGCAGGTCGCCGCTGGAGCCGAAGCCGCCGTCCGCGATGACGTGCACGTAGCGTCCGCCGGACTCGTCCATGTAGTCCCGGCGGGCCGCCGCGACGTCCGCCACGGCGGTGGCCATCGGCACCTGGATGCCGAGCACGCTGCGCGTGGTGTGGGCGGCGCCGCCGCCGAACCCGACCAGGACGCCCGCGGCGCCGGTACGCATCAGGTGGAGCGCGGCGGTGTAGGTGGCGCAGCCGCCGACGATCACCGGGACGTCGAGCTCGTAGATGAACTGCTTGAGGTTGAGCGGCTCGTGCGAGCCGGAGACGTGCTCGGCGGAGACCGTCGTGCCGCGGATCACGAAGATGTCGACGCCTGCGTCGACGACGGCCTTGGAGAACTGCGCGGTGCGCTGCGGGGAGAGCGCGGCGGCGGTGACCACGCCGGCGTCGCGCACCTCCTTGATGCGCTGCCCGATCAGCTCCTCCTTGATCGGCGCCGCGTAGAGCTCCTGCATGCGCCGCGTCACGGAGGCGTCGTCCAGCTCGGCGATCTCGGCGAGCAGCGGCTCCGGGTCCTCGTAGCGGGTCCACAGGCCCTCGAGGTTGAGGACGCCGAGGCCGCCGAGGTTGCCGATGCGGATCGCGGTCTCCGGGGAGACCACCGAGTCCATCGGCGCCGCCAGGAACGGCAGCTCGAAGCGGTAGGCGTCGATCTGCCACGCGATCGAGACCTCCTTCGGGTCCCGCGTACGGCGGCTCGGGACGACGGCGATGTCGTCGAATGCGTACGCCCTGCGGCCGCGCTTGCCCCGCCCGATCTCGATCTCAGTCACTGTCGCTATGCCTTTCCTCGTGTCCTGCCCGACCAGTATCCCAGCCAGGGCAGGCGAAAGCCCGCGACCGTGGAAGGCCGCGGGCTCCGCCGTGTCCGCGCCGTACGCGCACCGCGCGCCGGTCGCGGATCAGCGACCGTGGTAGTTGGGCGCCTCGGTCGTCATCTGGATGTCGTGCGGGTGGCTCTCCTTGAGGCCGGCCGCGGTGATCCGCACGAAGCGGCCCTTCTCCTTCAGCTCCGGGATCGTGGCCGAGCCGACATAGCCCATGGAGGAGCGCAGACCGCCGATGAGCTGGTGGGCCACCGCGGCGAGCGGGCCGCGGTAGGGCACCTGGCCCTCGATGCCCTCGGGGACGAGCTTGTCCTCGGAGAGCACGTTGTCCTGGAAGTAGCGGTCCTTGGAGTACGACTTGGCCTGGCCGCGCGACTGCATCGCGCCGAGCGACCCCATGCCGCGGTACGACTTGAACTGCTTGCCGTTGATGAACATCAGCTCGCCCGGCGACTCCTCGCAGCCCGCGAGCAGGCTGCCCAGCATCACCGTGTCGGCGCCGGCGGCGATCGCCTTGGCGATGTCGCCGGAGTACTGCAGACCGCCGTCGCCGATCAGCGGCACACCCGCCGGGCCGGCGGCCAGCGAGGCCTCGTAGATCGCGGTGACCTGCGGGGCGCCCACGCCGGCGACCACGCGCGTGGTGCAGATGGAGCCGGGGCCGACACCGACCTTGATGCCGTCGGCGCCGGCGTCGATCAGCGCCTGGGCGCCGTCGCGGGTGGCGACGTTGCCGGCCACCACGTCGATCCTGATGTTGGCCTTGACCTTGGCGACCATGTCGAGGATGCCGCGGCTGTGGCCGTGGGCGCTGTCGATCACCAGGAAGTCGGCACCGGCCTCCACCAGCCGCTGGGCGCGCAGGAACGCCTCGTCGCCGACACCGACCGCCGCGCCGACCAGGAGGCGGCCCTCGGCGTCCTTGGCGGCGTTGGGGTACTTCTCCGCCTTGACGAAGTCCTTGACCGTGATGAGGCCCTTGAGCCGGCCCTCGTCGTCGACCAGCGGAAGCTTCTCGATCTTGTGCTTGCGCAGCAGCTCCATCGCCTCGATGCCGGAGATCCCGACCTTGCCGGTGACCAGCGGCATCGGCGTCATGACCTCGCGGACCTGGCGGGAGCGGTCGCTCTCGAAGGCCATGTCGCGGTTGGTGACGATGCCCAGCAGCTTGCCGGCGCCGTCGGTGACCGGGACACCGCTGATGCGGAACTTGCCGCAGAGCGCGTCGGCCTCGGCGAGGGTCGCGTCCGGGTGCACGGTGATGGGGTCGGTCACCATGCCGGACTCGGAGCGCTTGACCAGGTCGACCTGGTTGACCTGGTCGTCGACCGACAGATTGCGGTGCAGCACGCCCACGCCGCCCTGGCGGGCCATCGCGATGGCCATCCGGGCCTCGGTGACCTTGTCCATCGCGGCGGACAGCAGCGGGATGTTCACGCGGACGTTGCGGGTGACCCGGGAGCTGGTGTCGACCTGGTTCGGCACGACGTCCGAGGGCCCTGGGAGGAGGAGCACGTCGTCGTAGGTCAGTCCGAGCAGTCCGAACTTCTCGGCTACTCCGTCGGCGTTCAGCGTCATGACACCTTCCCCATGGTCTTGCCCAGCGAGATGTTCAATGCTAATGGCTCTCGCGGGAAACCTTTTCCGGTCCCGACCGCGGCCCGCGTGACAGGGATGCGCGCCGGGGACGGGAGCGAGGGGCTAGGCGCTCAGCCCGCGGGCTCCCGCGGCTTCCTCGGCGAGCGCGCGCAGCCGGGACAGCGCCCGGTGCTGCGCCACCCGGACGGCCCCCGGGGACATCCCGAGCACCTGTCCGGTCTCCTCGGCGGTGAGCCCGACGGCGACCCGCAGCAGCACCAGCTCCCGCTGGTGCTCCGGCAGATTCGCCAGCAGGCCCTTCGCCCATTCGGCGTCGCTGCTGAGCAGCGCCCGCTCCTCCGGCCCGAGCGAGTCGTCGGGCTGCTCGGGCATCTCGTCGGAGGGGACCGCCGTCGAGCCGGGGCCGCGCATGGCCGCCCGTTGCAGATCGGCGACCTTGTGCGCCGCGATGCCGAACACGAAGGCCTCGAAGGGCCGGCCCTGGTCGCGATAGCGCGGCAGCGCGCACAGCACCGCGAGGCACACCTCTTGGGCGAGGTCGTCCACGAAGTGGCGCGCGTCACCCGGCAGTCGCGACAGCCGGGTGCGGCAATAGCGTTCGGCGAGCGGGTGCACATGGGCGAGCAGGTCGTGGGTCGCCTGCTCGTCGCCCTCGACGGCTCGACGTACGAGAGCCCCTATGGCTGTCTCTGTGCCGGTGGCCTCGTCGCGCATCCATCCATAGTGCCTCGCCGAAGCGCGCTCTGTGGCCTCGGCGGGGTTGTTGTGCTCCGAAGCGTTATGCGAAGCGCCCTGCGGCGCGTTCCGAGGGACCGCACCGGCCGTAGTCATGTCGCGCACCCGCCGCCCCGCCCGCCCGTGTCCCCGAGAGTCCATGCCTCAAGCATGCGCCCTCGGAGCGGAAACCGGTACGAGCGGGGCAGCCCCGCAGCCGCCCCACAGTCCATCGGCCCCTCGCCGCTCAACTCGACGGCCTAGCGCACCAGGCCCCAGCGGAAGCCGAGCGCCACCGCGTGGGCCCGGTCCGAGGCGCCGAGTTTCTTGAACAGGCGTCGCGCGTGCGTCTTGACGGTGTCCTCGGACAGGAAGAGCTCGCGTCCGATCTCGGCGTTGGAGCGGCCGTGGCTCATGCCCTCCAGCACCTGGATCTCACGGGCGGTGAGTGTCGGCGCGGCGCCCATCTCGGCGGAGCGCAGCCGGCGCGGTGCGAGCCGCCAGGTCGGGTCGGCGAGGGCCTGGGTGACCGTGGCCCGCAGTTCGGCGCGCGAGGCGTCCTTGTGCAGGTATCCGCGGGCACCGGCGGCGACGGCGAGCGCCACCCCGTCCAGGTCCTCGGCGACCGTGAGCATGATGATGCGGGCCCCCGGATCGGCGGACAGCAGCCGCCGTACGGTCTCGACACCGCCGAGTCCGGGCATCCGGACGTCCATGAGAATGAGGTCCGAGCGGTCGGCGCCCCAGCGGCGGAGGACTTCCTCGCCGTTGGCCGCGGTCGTTACGCGCTCGACACCGGGCACGGTCGCGACCGCGCGGCGCAGCGCCTCTCGGGCGAGCGGGGAGTCGTCGCAGACGAGAACGGAAGTCATGACCGTCCTCCGCAGCTGATCCGCGTCACGTTGAGCCTCCAGGCTGTACGAATCGTCACTGGTGGGGTCGACGGCCCCGGGCACCTGCCCGATGCGTTCGGCCGCCAACCACTTCCGCACCTTCAACGACCCTCACTCGAAAGAGTTACGGAGTTTGCGGACGCTCTCCGGCACGGTGCGTGCCCGGCTCGCCACGCATCAGCAACACCGCAGGTCGTGACCGTGGGACCGGATACGGAACGAAGGACATCGGGCGCCCGGTTGCCGGACACCCACCCGCCGACCGGGGGGTCAATGTCAGATTTTGCCTGTTTGGCGGCTTTTTACCCGCATGGCGGGAGTTCGTTGGCGATTTTGTGATGAATCATATTTACATCTACTTGGACAGTAGATGTACCGTCGACATCACCTCCCGCAGAGCGTCTGGAGCGTCGCCTGGGAGGCAGTCCCGTGCAGCCCACCTCTCGAGGAGATGAGCAATGGCAGACTTCTCCCGCCTCCCGGGCCCCAACGCCGACCTCTGGGACTGGCAGCTGATCGCCGCGTGCCGTGGTGTGGACAGCTCGCTGTTCTTCCATCCGGAGGGAGAGCGCGGTGCGGCGCGGAGCGCGCGTGAAGCGGCCGCCAAGGAGGTGTGCATGCGCTGTCCTGTGCGCGCCGAGTGCGCGACCCACGCCCTGACGGTTCGCGAGCCCTACGGGGTCTGGGGCGGGCTCACCGAGGACGAGCGCGAGGAGATGATGGGCCGGTCCCGCAACCGGGTCATGAGCTCGCACGCCGCCGGCGGACACTGAACACCGGGCTTCACCCACTGAGGAAACGTTTCCCCCTCCCCGTACCGCGGGGAACCGGACCGGGCGCCCGAGCGGCGCCCTTGTCCTGACGGGCCCCTGGGCCCGCGGGCCGCTTGGAACCGCCGAACCGCAGCCGCACCCCCGCGTCACGGCCGCCCGCCGTGACGGGGCGACGCCGGCACCGCACATCCCCCATGGACTTCGGGCAGCTCTGGGCCCAGGCTGAGGAGCCATGGACCTCACCGGGGAATTCACGTTCGATGCCGGCATCACCTACCTGAACACCGCGTCGGCGGGCGTCGGCCCGCGCCGGGCCGCCGACGTACTGCGCACCGCCGTGGCCGCCTGGTCCGACGGCAGCGACGACTGGGTGCGCAACGAGGCCGTCCTGAACACCACCCGCGCCGCCTACGCCCGGCTGACCGGCGTGACGGCCGACCGGGTCGCCGTAGGCTCCTCCGTCAGCACCCACGTCGGGATGATCGCCGCGGGCCTTCCGGCGGGCGCCGAAGTCGTGCTCGCGGAGGGCGACTTCAGTTCCCTGGTCAACCCCTTCGCCTCCCGCCCCGACCTCGCTGTTCGCACCGTGCCCCTGGAGGGCGTGGCCGACGCCGTGCGCGCCACCACCGCGCTGGTCGCCGTCAGCGCGGTGCAGTCCGCGGACGGCCGCGTCGCCGACCTCGCCGCGGTCCGCGAGGCCGCCGACCGGCACGGCGCCCGCGTGCTGGTCGACGCCACGCAGGCGGTCGGCTGGCTGCCGCTGGCCGCCGGCGCCTACGACTACGTGGTGTGCGGCGGCTACAAGTGGCTGCTCGCCCCCCGCGGCGTCTCCTTCCTGACCGTGCGGGAAGGCGCCGAGGACGGCGTGTCCCCGCACTTCGCCGGGTGGTACGCGGCCGAGGACCCCTGGGACGACTGCTACGGACCGGTGGCCCGGCTCGCCCGCTCCGCGCGGCGCTTCGACGTCCTGCCCCCGTTCCTGCCGTACCTGGCCGGGGCGGCCTCCCTCGGGCTCATCGAGGAGGTGGGTGTCGGGACGATCGGCGCCCACGACATCGCGCTGGCCGAGCGCTTCCGGGCGGGACTGCGCGAACTCGGCCACAAGGCCGTGCCGCCGGGTGCGCACGACTCGGCGATCGTCGCCGTCCCGGGCCTGGGGGACGCGGCGGAACGACTGGCCGCGGCCGGCATCCGCCTCTCGGTCCGCGCCGGGAACCTGCGGGCGGCGTTCCACCTGTACAACACCGAGGCGGACGTGGACCTGCTGCTGCGCGTGCTCGCGCGCTGAGCGGCCGGAAAACGCGTCGCCATGCCACGGGCGGCCGCCGTACCGTCGCGGGATGAGAGTGCTCTCGGTCAACGTGGGACGTCCCCGGCCGAACCCCTGGAAGGACACGGGCGTCACGGGCATCGACAAGCGGCCCGTGACCGGTCCGGTGGCCGTGACCGCGCCGGGCCCCAAGGGCACCGGCGCGGTGGGCCTGGCCGGCGACCGGGCGTACGACATGCGCCACCACGGCGGCCCCGACCAGGCCGTCTACGCCTACGCCCGCGAGGACCTGGACGGCTGGCAGCGGGAGCTGGGCCGGGACCTGCGCGACGGCGTGTTCGGGGAGAACCTGACGACCCTCGGCGTGGACGTCAACGGTGCGCTGATCGGCGAACGTTGGCGGATCGGCGGCCCGGCGGGCGCGGTCCTGGAGGTGTCCTGCCCGCGCGTTCCCTGCGCCACCTTCCAGGGCTGGCTGGACGAGGCCGGCTGGCTCCGGCGGTTCACCCGCGCCGCGCTGCCGGGCGCCTACCTGCGGGTGGCCGAACCGGGCGGGATCCGCGCCGGCGACCCGGTGGAGGTCGTCCACCGTCCCCGCCACACGGTGACCGTCGCCCTGGTCTTCCGGGCGGTCACCCTGGAACCCCGGCTGCTCCCCGCCCTGTTGGCGGCGGACGCGCTCCCGGAGGAGATCCGCGCCGCGGCGCGCAGGCGCACACCGTCCCACTAGCCTTTCGGGGCATGACGACTTCACTCATCACGGGAGCCACCGCGGGCCTCGGCGCCGCCTTCGCCCGCCGGCTCGCGAGCGACGGCCACGCCCTCGTCCTCGTCGCACGCGACGAGCAGCGGCTGGAGGAACGCGCCGCCGAGCTGCGCCGCACCTACGCGGTGACCGTGGAGGTACTGCCCGCCGACCTGTCGACGGACAAGGGCATCGAGGCGGTGGAGACCCGGCTGGGCGACCGCGAGCGCCCGGTCGGCGTACTGGTCAACAACGCGGGCTTCGGCAACCGCGGTGCCTTCGGCGACGTGCCGATGGCCGAGGAGCTGACCATGCTCAAGGTGCACTGCGAGGCCGTGCTGCGGCTGACCGGCGCGGCGGCCGCGGCCATGAAGGAGCGCCGCCGCGGCTTCATCGTCAACGTGGCCTCGGTGGCGGCCTTCGTGCCGCGCGGCACGTACGGCGCGAGCAAGGCGTGGGTGGTCAGCTTCACCCGGGGCGCGGCCCGGGAACTGTCCGGCAGCGGGGTGCGGCTGATGGCGCTGTGCCCGGGCTTCATCCGCACCGAGTTCCACGAGCGGGCCGGCCTGGATACCGCGGGCATCCCCTCCTGGGCGTGGCTCGACGCCGACAAGGTGGTCGCCGCCGCCATCCGCGACCTGGCCCGCGGCCGCACGCTCAGCGTGCCCGACCCGCGCTACAAGGCCGCGGCGCTCGCCGCCAAGCTCGCCCCGAGCGGAGCCATGGGCTCGGTCTCCGCATCGGCGGGACGCCGCTTCGGTCCCCTCTACCCCCGGGACTGACGGGGGCCGCGAGGCTCACCGGGCAGGCCGAAGGCCCCCGTTCCCGCACCGGGAACGAGGGCCTTCGCGCGCACTCAGTGGGAGTGGCCGTGACCGTGGCCGTGACCGGCCTCGGCGGGCTCCTCCTCCTTCTTCTCCACCACGAGGGTCTCGGTGGTGAGAAGCAGGGAGGCGATGGAGGCGGCGTTCTCCAGGGCGGAGCGGGTGACCTTGACCGGGTCGATGACGCCGGCCTTCACCAGGTCGCCGTACTCGCCGGTCGCAGCGTTGAAGCCGTGGCCCTTCTCCAGCTCGGCGACCTTGGAGGTGATGACGTAGCCCTCCAGGCCGGCGTTCTCGGCGATCCAGCGCAGCGGCTCGACCGCGGCGCGGCGGACGACCGCGACACCGGTGGCCTCGTCGCCGGACTTGCCGAGGTTGTCCTCCAGCACCTTGACGGCGTGGACGAGCGCGGAGCCACCACCGGAGACGATGCCCTCCTCGACCGCGGCGCGGGTCGCGGAGATGGCGTCCTCCAGACGGTGCTTCTTCTCCTTGAGCTCGACCTCGGTGGCCGCGCCGACACGGATGACGCACACGCCGCCGGCCAGCTTGGCGAGGCGCTCCTGGAGCTTCTCGCGGTCCCAGTCGGAGTCCGTGGTGGTGATCTCGCCCTTGATCTGGTTGATCCGGCCCTCGATCTCCGAGGAGTCGCCCGAGCCGTCGACGACGGTGGTCTCGTCCTTGGTGACGGTCACGCGGCGGGCGTTGCCCAGCACGTCCAGGCCGACCTGGTCGAGCTTGAGGCCGACCTCCTCGGCGACGACGGTCGCGCCGGTGAGGGCGGCGATGTCGCCCAGCATGGCCTTGCGGCGGTCACCGAAGCCGGGGGCCTTGACCGCGACCGCGTTGAAGGTGCCGCGGATCTTGTTGACCACCAGGGTGGACAGGGCCTCGCCCTCGACGTCCTCGGCGATGATCAGCAGCGGCTTGGAGGCGCCCGCCTGCAGCACCTTCTCCAGCAGCGGGAGCAGGTCCTGGATGGAGGAGATCTTGCCCTGGGTGATGAGGATGTACGGGTCCTCCAGGACGGCTTCCTGGCGCTCCGGGTCCGTCACGAAGTACGGCGACAGGTAGCCCTTGTCGAAGGCCATGCCCTCGGTGAAGTCCAGCTCCAGACCGAAGGTGTTGGACTCCTCGACGGTGATGACACCGTCCTTGCCGACCTTGTCGATCGCCTCGGCGATCAGCTCGCCGACCTGCTTGTCCTGGGCGGACAGCGCGGCGACGGCGGCGACGTCGTCCTTGCCCTCGATCGGGCGGGCCGAGGCGAGCAGCTCGTCCGACACGGCCTTGACGGCGGCGTCGATGCCCTTCTTCAGGGAGGCCGGGGAGGCGCCGGCGGCGACGTTGCGCAGACCCTCGCGGACCAGCGCCTGGGCGAGCACGGTGGCGGTGGTGGTGCCGTCACCCGCGATGTCGTTGGTCTTGGTCGCCACCTCCTTCACCAGCTGCGCGCCGAGGTTCTCGTACGGGTCGTCGATCTCGACCTCACGGGCGATGGTCACGCCGTCGTTGGTGATGGTCGGGGCGCCGAACTTCTTGTCGATGACGACGTTGCGGCCCTTGGGGCCGATCGTCACCTTCACGGTGTCGGCGAGCTTGTTGACTCCACGCTCAAGGGCGCGACGGGCGTCCTCGTCGAACTTCAGGATCTTGGCCATACCGGCGGAATTCCTCGTCTTTGGGTTCTCGTCAAAGACCGCGCCCCGGGCCCCCGGTCCGTGCGTGGACTCGGTGTGCCCGGGGCGTGGTCACGGCATTTCTCGGTTACGAGCGGCGCCGGATTTACTTCTCGACGATCGCGAGGACGTCGCGAGCCGAGAGGACGAGGTACTCCTCGCCGCTGTACTTGACCTCGGTGCCGCCGTACTTGCTGTACAGCACGATGTCGCCGACCTTGACGTCGAGCGGGATGCGGTTGCCGTCCTCGAAGCGACCCGGACCGACGGCCAGGACGACGCCCTCCTGGGGCTTCTCCTTGGCGGTGTCCGGGATGACCAGGCCGGAGGCGGTGGTCTGCTCGGCATCCAGCGGCTGGACCACGATGCGGTCCTCGAGCGGCTTGATGGCAACCTTGGTGCTGGCGGTCGTCACGATCCGACCTCCCCCTTCAAAGGGCTCACGGGAGTGTCTGTCTGGGGTGGCGACCTGGTAGGCCCGTCGTCGCGGGTGCCGGACCTGCCCGTCGCTTTGTTGCTGGCACTCGACATGGCCGAGTGCCAGGTCTGAGATTATGACGCGCTTAGCACTCGGTCAAGCGGAGTGCCAACGCCGCGCCGTACGCGGTCGACCGGGACCGGGGCAGCCACCGCGGCGCGGGACAATGGACGACGTGGATCTCGACGCGTTCTCCGCCCTGCTGACCGACGAGGGGCAGCGCCTGCTGGCCGCCCTCCGCGACTACGACCCCGCGGACGAGATCGCCACCGCGACCCGGCTGCGGCGCGCGCACGACGCGGCCCTGGTCTCCGCGGCGCTCACCCAGGCGCGGCTGCGGCAGCGGGCCGAGGCGAAGTTCGGCGAGGACGCGTACGCGATGTACTTCACGCCCCACGGGGTGGAGCAGTCGACGCGGGCATCGGTGGCCCGGCACCGCGCGGAGCGCTTCGCGGCCCTCGGCGTGCGGCGGCTGGCCGACCTGTGCTGCGGGATCGGCGGCGACGCGATCCCGCTGGCGCGGGCCGGCGTGGACGTGCTGGCCGTCGACCGCGATCCGCTGACGTGCGCGGTGGCCCGGGCCAACGCGCGGGCGCTGGGGCTCGCGGAACGCATCGAGGTGCGCTGCGCCGACGTCACCGAGGTGGCGGCGGACGGCTTCGACGCGGTGTTCGTGGACCCCGCCCGGCGCGGCGGCCGCGGCAGGATCTTCGACCCCGAGGCGTACTCCCCGCCGCTGTCGTGGGCCGTCGCGGCAGCCCGAAAAGCGCCGCTGGCCGCGCTCAAGGTCGCGCCGGGCATCCCGCACGAGGCGGTGCCGCAGGACGCGGAGGCGGAGTGGGTCTCCGACCACGGCGACGTGAAGGAGGCCGTCCTCTGGTTCGGCACGGCCGCGGGTACCCGCCGGGCGACCCTGCTGCCCTCAGGCGCCTCCCTGCCCGCCGCGGGCCTCCCCGACCCCGCCGTCCGCCCGGTCGGGCGCTGGCTGTACGAGCCCGACGGCGCCGTCATCCGGGCCCACCTCGTCGCGGACGTCGCGGCGCAGGTCGGGGGCGGGCTCATCGACGCGACCATCGCGTACGTCACCTCCGACGAACCGCGCCCGACGCCCTGGGCGACCGCGTACGAGATCACCGACGTGCTGCCGTTCAGCCTCAAACGGCTCAAGGCGCTGCTGCGGGAACGGGAGGTGGGCGTGCTGACCGTCAAGAAGCGGGGCTCCGCGGTGGAACCGGAGGAGGTGCGCCGCAAGGTCCGGCCACAAGGGCCGAACGCGGCGACGGTGTTCCTGACCCGGGTCGCGGGTGCGCCGAGCATGCTGCTCGGCTCGCCTGTTACCCCGCCCTCCCTCCCGTGTGCCCCGTGAAGTCCGTTCGCCCCGACGCGCGTTGTACGGGGGCCGGGTCCGGGGCCTCCGGGGCTGCCATTCTGGACAGCACATTTAGGTGCCTCAGGCACCCGGCCTGATCACCCCGGGTCATGCACCCAAATATGCTCCAGTGTCCAGAACGCCACCCCTCCGACCCCGCCCCCTCCGTGAGTTGTCGCGCCTGATCCCCGGTGGGTGGTCTGAAGCGGCACCGTGCTCGGCGCCGCCGTCGGCGCAGCGCTGTCGATTGCGGGGGAACGGCCACCCGGCACCGCTGAGTACGGCCCGGCGGTCCGATCTGAACGCCTCCTGGGTGCGTCACCCGGCGGTCCTTGCGACGCTTCCTGGGGCGTTGGTGGGGCGGCGCGGTCTGAGGACCCTCAGGCGGCGATGCGCTGAAGGTGCGTTCCGGGGATGCGGCGCGGCCGCGCCGCGCCGACGGATGGCCTGAGCACGGTGCCGCTCCACACCCCCCACCGGGGATCAGGCGCATGACGAGACCTGAGGGGGCGGGGTCGGAGGGGTGGCGTTCTGGACACTGGAGCATATTTGGGTGCGTGACGGCGGTGCTCAGCGGAAAGCCCCTGAGGCACCTAAATGTGCTGTCCAGAATGGCAGCCTCGGAGGCCTCGAACCCGGCCCCCACACAACGCGCGTCGGGGCGCCCTGACTTCACAGGGCACACGGGCGGGAGGGCGGGGAAAAAACCTGACCGGACGCGAAGCGTCAGGGCACGGGCTCGAAGCGCCAGCGGTGGACACCCCGCCGGCACAGCGCCAGCGGCGGATCCGGCAGTTCGGGGAGTTCCGCGTCGTACGCGGCGTCCCACCAGGTGATGACCAGCACCCGGTCCTGGGGGGCCGAGAAGGTCTCCCGGCGCAGCGGGGCGGGCGTCAGCGTCCGGGCGCGGACCCACGCGAGGAGTTCGGGCCCGCGGCCCTCCGCGGCGCGGGCCTCCCACATCAGGGCGACGGTCATGAAGAGTAGAGGTTGTCCTTGCTGAGCTCGTGCACGTGGTCGTGGTCGTGGGTGTGGGTGTGGCCCGGCACGGACACGTCGGTGACCAGCAGCGAGGAGTCGGCAGGGAGGTCCCACGTCGAGGACGGGCGGTTGCGGGCGACCATCTCCGCGCCGAGTGCCGCCACCATCGCGCCGTTGTCGGTGCACAGCTTGGGCCGGGGCACGCGCAGCACGATGCCCGCGTCGTCGCAGCGTTCCTGGGCCAGTGAGCGCAGCCGGCTGTTGGCGGCGACACCGCCGCCGATCATGAGGTGGTCGACGCCGTTGTCCTTGCAGGCGCGGATCGCCTTGCGGGTCAGCACGTCGGCCACGGCCTCCTGGAAGGAGGCGGCGACGTCGGCGACGGGCACGTTCTCGCCCTCGCGGCGCTTGGACTCGATCCAGCGGGCCACGGCCGTCTTCAGCCCGGAGAAGGAGAAGTCGTACAGCGGGTCCCGCCCGCCCGTGAGGCCGCGGGGGAAGCGGATCGCGGCCCGGTCGCCCTCGCGCGCGACGCGGTCGATGGCGGGGCCGCCGGGGAAGCCGAGGCCGAGCACGCGGGCGACCTTGTCGAAGGCCTCGCCCGCCGCGTCGTCGATGGTCGCGCCGAGCGGACGGACGTCGCCGGTGATGTCGGGGGCCAGCAGCAGCGAGGAGTGCCCGCCGGAGACCAGCAGCGCCATCGTGGGCTCGGGCAGGGCGCCGTGCTCCAGCTGGTCGACGCAGATGTGGGAGGCCAGGTGGTTCACGCCGTACAGCGGCTTGCCGAGGGCGTAGGCGTACACCTTGGCGGCCGAGACGCCGACCAGCAGCGCGCCCGCAAGGCCGGGTCCGGCGGTGACGGCGATGCCGTCCAGGTCGGAGGCGGCGACGCCGGCCTCCTTCAGCGCGCGCCGGATGGTGGGGACCATCGCCTCCAGGTGGGCGCGGCTGGCGACCTCGGGGACGACGCCGCCGAATCGGGCGTGCTCGTCCACGCTGGACGCGACCGCGTCGGCCAGCAGCGTGTGTCCGCGCACGATGCCGACACCGGTCTCGTCGCAGGACGTCTCGATGCCGAGGACAAGGGGCTCGTCAGCCATGGGTCGTCTCAGTTCCTTGTAGACCTGGTGCTTCTCGTGTGTCCGCCGTCAGATCGCCGAGCCGCATGACCAGGGCGTCGACGTTGCCGGGCTGGTAGTAGCCGCGCCGGAATCCGATGGGCTCGAAGCCGAAGCGCTCGTAGAGCCGCTGGGCGCGGATGTTGTCGACCCGCACCTCCAGCAGCACCTCGTGGCACTCGAACGACGTGGCCTGGTGGAGCAGTTCGCGCAGCAGGCGGGCGCCGAGGCCGGTGCCCCACTGGTCGCGGGCGGCGGCGATGGTCTGTACGTCGCCGGTGCCGGCCACGGCGGCCAGACCGGCGTAGCCCACCAGGCGCCCGTCCTTCTCGGCGACGACGTAGTGCCGGGTCGCGGCCGGGTGCCGGGCGTCGGCGAGTTCGGACCAGAACATGCCGCGCGACCAGGCGTCGTCGGGGAAGAGCAGGTGCTCCAGCTCCATCACCGGCTCCAGGTCCCACCAGCGCATCTCGCGCAGGACGGCGGTCACTGCGGCAGGACCGCCTTGTAACCGGCCGGCACCTGCGCGTCGGGGCGGCGCAGGTAGAGCGGAAGCGGGGGGAGGAAGTCCTCGCCCTCGGCCAGCTTCGCCGCGGCGAGCGCGGCGAGCGCGCCGGCGGACTGGTCGGCGGGCGGGCGGACGTCGGTGAAGACGCCCGGGTACAGCGCGGCGCCCGCGCCCACCGCGGGCAGGCCCGCGACGTGCTCGGCGATCTCGGCCGGGTGGTCCACCGCCGGGTCGCCGACGCGGCCGCGCGGGCCCTCGTAGCGGGCCCAGTAGACCTCCTTGCGGCGGGCGTCGGTGGCCACGACGAAGGGGCCGTCGATCCCGGCGGCGTAGGCGAGGCCGTCCAGCGTGCACAGTCCGTGCACGGGCACCCCGAGGACGTCCCCGAAGGCGGCGGCGGTCACCAGGCCCACGCGCAGACCCGTGTAGGGACCGGGGCCGACGCCGACCACCAGTCCGGTCAGGTCGGCCGGTTCGGCGCCGGCCTCGCGCAGCACGCGGTCCACGGCGGGCATCAGCAGCTCGCCGTGCCGGCGCGCGTCGATCTCCGTCGACTCGGCGAGCACGCGCCGCCCGTCGTGCAGGGCGACGGTCACGGCGGGGGTGGCGGTGTCGAAGGCAAGCAGCAGCACGCGTTCAGCCTACGGCGTTCACCGGGGCGGCCCTGCCGCCACCGGGGTCCCCGCCGGTACGGGGGCGGCGCTCGGGTCCCGCCCGCACCGGCTGCTAACGTCAACCTGAGTCTGACGCCCCACTTCCGGAGGACCCCGTGGCAAGGATCGGTTCAGGGACGATCGTGGCCGGACTGACCGCAGCCGCCCTGGCCGCCGTCGGCGTGCTCGCCGTCCAGGCCTCCAGCTCCGCCACGGAGGTGACCGCGGGCGGCGCGGCGGTGTCCACGGACGACGGCACTTCGCCCTCCGGCACCACGTCCCCCTCCGCGGGCAAGAAGCTCCTGCTGCCCGCCGCCTCGGGCAGCGGCCGCCGCGTGGTGTACTCGCTGCGCCAGGACCGCGTCTGGCTGGTGGGCGACGCGGGCACGGTGAGCCGCACCTACGTCGTCGTGCCGGGCACGGTGGACCCGGACCCGGGGACGTACGACGTGACGACGCGCAGTGCCAGCGGCACCGGCGGCGACGGGGTCCCGATCGAGCACGTGGTGCGTTTCGCGTCGGTGGACAACGTGATCGTCGGCTTCAGCGCCGCCCGTGACGGGTCGCTGCCCAAGCCGGACCCCTCGCAGCAGACCGGCGGTATCCGCGAGAAGCGCCCGGACGGCGTGGCCCTGTGGAAGTTCGCCACGATCGACACCAAGGTCGTGGTCGTCCGCTGAGCAGGCCGCTCACGCCGGCGCCAAGGAATCACCCGACCGAGTGAACGGCTCAGGCCGCGTCCGCCTCGGGTGCTGTCCCGTCGGGGGTCCGCGGGTCCGGGACGTCGGGCTCCGCCGGCTGCTCCGGCGGCGTAGGGGGCGTACTGACCGCGTTCGCCGCGGCACACGCGGCGAGCAGTGCCTCCACCGAGTAGCCCGGCTCCGGCTCCGGCACCTTGTGGGCCGACATGGTTGCCTCCTGGGGCGGGGGGCGGTGTGGTCCGAGGGGCTGGAGGTTAGGCAGCCCTAACTTCTCCTCGCACCTCCAGAAGAACACGTGACCCGTGCCCGGCGCAACATCTTCCCGACAGCTTGTCGGAACGGTTACGCGCCCAGCGCCACCAGGTCCTCCCCGGCCCAGCGGGCGCCGACCCCGGTGACGACCACCTCGCGCACGTCGTGGTCCTCCTGCCCGTTCCCGGACGCGATCTCGCCCACGGCACGGTGGATCACCAGCTGGAGGCGGTCCTCGGACAGCTCCTCGACCTTGCCCTCGC
This sequence comes from Streptomyces sp. NPDC088732, assembly GCF_044751205.1. Taxonomy (NCBI): domain Bacteria; kingdom Bacillati; phylum Actinomycetota; class Actinomycetes; order Kitasatosporales; family Streptomycetaceae; genus Streptomyces; species Streptomyces sp. NPDC088732. The sequence goes on along the minus strand of NZ_JBIVLI010000004.1, from coordinate 22,528 downwards.
CCCATTCGACGACCACGACCGACTCCGGGAGCGAGACGTCCAGGTCCAGGTCCTCCATCTCGTCCAGACCGCCGGCGAGCCGGTACGCGTCGACGTGCACCAGAGGCGGACCGCCGGTCAGCGACGGATGGACCCGCGCGATCACGAAGGTCGGCGACGTCACCGCGCCGCGCACGCCCATGGCCTCGCCCAGGCCGCGGGTCAGTGTCGTCTTGCCCGCGCCCAGGTCCCCGCTGAGCAGGACGAGATCACCCGCCCGCAGCAGCGGTGCGAGGCGCTGCCCCAGCTCCCGCATCTGCTCGGGGGTCCTGACGACGACCCGGATCGCTTCCCTGCCGATGGCTTCCATGCCCATGGGCCCGAATGCTACGCGCCGCCGGTGACCGTCCGGTCGGACCGGCCCTGCTGCCGCGGCACCGCCGGCCGCGCCGCGGCCAGCTCGCGCAGCACCTGCGGCACGGGCGCGCGCGAGGCGTCCGCCGCCTCGGCGAGCACCGCGGCGAGGTGTGTGTTGACCAGGTCCGGCTCCTCCAGCATCACCAGGTGGCCGGCGCCGGGGACGACGACCAGCTCGGTGTCGGGCAGCCGCTCGGCGATGGCCCGGCTGTGCTCACTGGGCGTCAGCAGGTCCTTGTCCCCGGCGAGCACCAGTCCGGGCAGGCCGTCCAGGACGTCCAGCGCCTCGCTCTTCTCGTGCTCGGTGAAGGCCGGGTAGAACTCGGCGACCACGTCGATCGGCGTCGACTCGATCATCCGCTCGGCGAACCGCGCGACCGCCGGGTCGACGTCCGAGCCGAACGAGTAGCGCTTGATGATCCCGGCGAAGAGGTCGGCCGTCGCCCGGCGCCCCCGTTCCACCAGGTCCACCTGGGTGCCCAGAATGCGCAGCACCCCCGGCGCCAGCGCCCGCAGCGCCCGCGCGCCCACCGCCGGCAGGCCCAGCGTCACACTGGCGAGCTTGCCGGAGGACGTGCCCACGAAGGCGAAGCCCACGACGCGCTCCCGGACGAACTCGGGGAACTGGTCGGCCAGCGCCATGACCGTCATACCGCCCATGGAGTGCCCGACGAGCACCACCGGGCCCTCCGGCACGGCGGCGTCGACGACCCGCATCAGGTCGCGGCCGAGCTGGTCGATGGTGGCGCGCCCGCCGTCCGCCTGGTCGTTGCCGCGGGCGGAGCGGCCGTGGCTGCGCTGGTCCCAGTACACGGCGCGCACCGCACCGCGCAGGGCCGCGCGCTGGAAGTGCCAGGAGTCCTGGTTGAGGCAGTAGCCGTGGCTGAAGACCACGGTGAGCGGGGCGTTCTGCCCGGGGCGCCGGAACAGGCCCCAGCGGCGGGCCGGCGCGACCGGGTCGGCGGCGACCGGATCGGCCTCCTCGACCTCGTAGTACAGCTCGGTGCCGTCCTCGGCGGCCACCCGCCCCGGCATCCCGCGCAGCGACCCGTAGGGCCCGGACACATCGAGGGCGAGCCGCGCGCGCCGGCGCATGCTGCGGCCGACGGTGACGCGCTCCAGCGCCACGCCGGCGGCGGCACCCGCCGCCACGACTCCGATGGCCGCGCCCGCTATCCCCGCGCTGCGCCAGCGGCCGGACGACAGCACGCCGCCCAAACCACCCGTCACGGCCTCCGCGACCGCCTCGGCGGCCCCGGCCACCGCCTCGGCCGCCTCCACCGCTCTCCCCGCCGTGCTACCGCTCTCGGACCCGGTCATGTCGTCTTCGCTGCTTCCCCTCGGCTACGCGGTTACGTACCCACGTAGACGCGCGGCACCCGGCTCCCGATCCGGGTGACGATCTCGTACGCGATGGTGTCGGCGGCACGTGCCCAGTCCTCGGCGGTCGGCTCGCCGCGGTCGCCGGGACCGAACAGCACGGCCTCGTCGCCGGCCTCGGCGTGGTCGCCGCCGAGGTCCACGACGAACTGGTCCATCGCCACCCGGCCCGCGGCGGTCCGCCACTTGCCCGCCACCAGCACCGGTCCGGTGCCCGAGGCGTGCCGCGGGACACCGTCCGCGTAGCCGAGGGGGACGAGGGCGAGGGTGGTGTCGCCCGGTGTCGTGTAGTGGTGCCCGTAGCCGACGCCGTGTCCGCCGGGCACCCGCTTGACCGAGGCCAGGCGGGCGGAGAGCGTCATCACGGGCCGCAGCCCGAACTCCGCCGGGCCGCCGACCTGCGGGACCGGCGAGATCCCGTACATGGCGACACCGGTCCGCACGAGGTCGAAGTGCGCCTCGGGCAGGGTGAGCGTCGCCGGGGAGTTGGCCATGTGCCGCACCTCGGGGCGCAGCCCGGCACGTTCGGCGGTCTCCAGCGCGGTGCGGAAGACGGCCAGCTGGGCGGCGTTGGAGGGGTGCCCGGGCTCGTCGGCGCACGCGAAATGCGACCACAGGCCGGTCACCTTGACCAGCCCCGCCTCCTCGGCGGCGCGGGCGGCGGTCACCAGGTCCGCCCAGTCGGCGGGCTGGGCGCCGTTGCGGCCCAGCCCGGTGTCCGCCTTGAGCTGCACCCGGGCGGTGCGGCCGGCGGCCTCGGCCGCCGCGGCCGCCTCGCGCAGCGCCCACAGCCCGCTGACCGTCACGTCGAGGTCCGCCTCGACCGCGTCGCGCCACGGCCCGTTCGGCGTCCAAAGCCAGCACAGCACCGGGGCGGTGATCCCCGCGGCCCGCAGCGCCAGCGCCTCCTCGGGCGTGGCGGCCCCGAGCCAGGCGGCGCCGGCCTCCAGCGCCGCCCGGGCGGCCGGGACCATGCCGTGGCCATAGGCGTCCGCCTTGACCACGGCCATCAGCCCGGAACGGGGCGCACGGGCGCGCAGCGCCGCGACGTTCGACCGCAGCGCGGCGAGATCGATCGTGGCCTGGGCACGCAGATTCGTCTCATCCATCGCGCCCAGTGTCTCAGGCCCGCCCGGTGCCCCCGTCACGTGCCGGACTTGTGCCCGAAGACATGCACCTGGTCATGGAGCTTCAGGATGTTCCACAGCCGGCCCGCGTCGGGCGTGGACAGGTTCACGCAGCCGTGCGAGCCCGGCGGGCGGTAGACGCTGCCGGTGATGGCGTGCAGGGCCTGGCCGCCGCTGAAGAACTGGCTGAAGGGCATGGGCGCGTCGTAGAGGTCGGACACGTGGTCGCGGTGGCGCCAGTAGACCTTGAAGCGCCCCGTGCGGGTCGCGAAGCCCGTACGCCCGCTGCGCATCGAGACCGGCCCGAAGACCACGTTCGACGCACTGGTCTGCACCCACACGATCTGCCGGGTCAGGTCCACGCACGCGACGCGCTGCCCCTTGGCCGGGGTCATGCACTGGCGGCCCGCGTTCGGGCCCTGGCGGATGGCCAGGTCCAGGCGCAGGTGGCCGAAGGTGGTGGGCCCGGCGAACCCGGTGTCGGGCAGGATCTCGCTCTCCTGCTGGTAGCGCTGGATGGCGTAGCAGTCGTCCTCGGACTGCTTGCCGTCCACCGGCAGCCCCAGCAGCCTCTCCACGTCCCGCTGGTACGGGCCGGCGAGCGGGGTGCAGTACGGCGACAGACGTCCGGCGGCGGCCTCGTCGGGGGGCAGCCACTCGACCTGCTGCGGGTCGATGGGCGCCTGCTCCTCCTCCGCCTCCTCCTCGTCGTAGTCGCCGCGGTTCTCCTGGGCGTCGTGCGAGTGGTCCACGTGCTTGGGCGGCAGCCCCTGGTCCGGGGTGTCGGCGGGCCCCGGCAGGTCGTACTGCTGGAACGGGACCCCGGCGACGTAGTCTTCCAGCTTCACGGGGTGGTGATCATCGGCGGAGGCCGTCGTCTCTGCGCCCAGGGCGGACAGGACGACCAGGGCGGCGGTGCACAACCGCGCCCCCCGGCAGGCGTACGTTCTTCCCATGCCTTGACGGATAGACGCGACGCCGCCCGCCGGAACACTCCGCGCGCGGACTCCACCCGTTTCGCCCAGCTACGATCTGACGCTCCGCCAGGCATCGGGAACCGCGTCGGCCACGTCGTGCGCCGCGACCGGTGCCCCCACCGCCCCGGCTGCAACGCGCGCCGCGAGACCGTGCAGATACGCGCCGGCCGACGCGGCGTCACGCGCCGCGAGGCCCGCGGCGAGCAGCGAGCCGGTGATGCCGGACAGCACGTCCCCGCTGCCGGCCGTGGCCAGCCAGGGCGTCCCCGTCGGATTGACCCGTACAGGCACGCCCGCCTCCGGGTCCGCCACCAGCGTCGTCGAGCCCTTCAGCAGCGCCGTCGCGCCGAACTCCGCCGCCAGCCGCCGTACGAAGACCAGCCGGGACGCCTCGACCTCCTCCCGGGCCACGCCCAGCAGCGCCGCCGCCTCGCCCGCGTGCGGGGTCAGCACGGTGGGCGCGGAACGCCCGCGCACGGCCGCGCGGTCCAGCAGCCGCAGCCCGTCGGCGTCCACCAGCACCGGGACGTCCGAGGCGAGCACGTCCGCCACGGACTGCCGCGCCTCCGACCCGTCGCCGAGCCCCGGGCCGACCACCCAGGCCTGCACCCGGCCCGCCTTGTGCGGCGGCCCCGCCGACACCAGCGCCTCCGGGAAACGCGCGATCACCGCCCGCGCGCCCGGGCCCACGTACCGCACGGCCCCCGCGCCGGCGCGCAGCGCGCCCGCCACCGCGAGCACGGCCGCGCCGGGGTAGCGCTCCGACCCCGCGACCACGCCGACCACCCCGCGGCGGTACTTGTCGCTCTCCGCCGACGGATGCGGCAGCAGCGCCGCCACGTCCACGTGCTGCAACGCCTCCAGGTCCGGGGCGGGCGGCTCCAGGCCGATGCCGATCAGGCGCAGGGCGCCCGCGTACTCGGCGGCGGGGTCGATCAGCAGACCCGGCTTGTACGTACCGAACGTCACCGTCATGTCGGCCCGCACCGCCGCGCCGCGGACCTCACCGGTGTCCGCGTCCACACCGCTGGGCAGGTCGACGGCGACCACGATCGCCGGCGCCGCGTGCGCGGCCTCAGCCAGCGGCACCGCCTCCGGGCGCAGACCGCCCTTGCCGCCGATGCCCACGATGCCGTCCAGGACGAGGTCGGCGCGGTGGATCAGCGCCTCGGCGTCCACGTCCGCCGGCGTCACCGCCCGGCCGCCGGCCGCGCGCAGCGCGGCCAGCCCGCCGGGGTGCGCCTTCTCCGGGGAGAGCAGCACGGCCGTCACTCCCGCCCCGCGCCGGGCGAGCCGCGCGCCCGCGTACAGGGCGTCGCCGCCGTTGTCCCCGCTGCCCGTCAGCACGACGACGCGGGCGCCGTACGCGCCACCGCCGAGCGCTGTCGCGCAGGCGGCGGCGAGGCCTGCGGCGGCACGCTGCATCAGTGTGCCGTCCGGCACACGGGACATGAGCTCGCGCTCGGCGGCCCTCACGGTGTTCACGTTGTGCGCAACCCGCATGGGGCCCATGTTCCCATCCCCGCGCGTATGTTGCTGCCCGGGTTTCTCCCCCCACCCACCCGCCCGTGAGCCCTGTGAAGTCACGCGCCCCGACGCGCGTTGTCCGGGGGCCGGGTTCGGGGCCTCCGGGGCTGCCATTCTGGACAGCACATTTAGGTGCCTCAGGTACCCGGCCTGATCACCCCGGGTTGTGCACCCAAATATGCTCCAGTGTCCAGAACGCCACCCCTCCGACCCCGCCCCCTCAGGTTTCGCCATGCGCCTGATCCCCGGAGGGTGGTGTGAAGCGGCACCGTGCTCGGGCACCCGTAGGCGCCGCGCCAGCGACCTGCTCCGCCGTCGCCGCCAACAGACACCCCACCGGCCGTCAGTCGCCCCAACCGGCCCGGGAGGGGGTGTGGCGGGGTGCGCCCGGTGGGGGCACCTCCCAGCGGTAGCTGGGGGAGACGAGCGGCGACTGCGGTACCCAGGACGTTGGCGTAGCCCGCGAGCGCTGTGGGGGTCCCCCCAGCCGAAGGCTGGGGGAGTACCCCGGCGCGGCACCGACCCCCAAACGCACGCAGCGCAGGGCCCGCACTTACCGCGCCGGGCTGGGGGCACCCCCGGCCGAAGGTTGGGGGAGGGCGGGAGGGCGGGGAAAAAGGCCTGGGCACGGTCAGGCGAAGCGCAGCGTTACCCCTCGGCGATCACCATTGCCGACGCGACGCCCGCGTCATGACTGAGCGACACGTGCCACACCCGCACCCCCAGCGCCTCCGCCGCCGCCGCGACCGTCCCCCGTACGACGAGACGGGGCCGCCCGGAGTCCTCCGTGACGACCTCCGCGTCCGCCCAGTGGAGCCCCCCCGGGGCTCCCAGCGCCTTCGCGACGGCCTCCTTCGCGGCGAAGCGCGCCGCGAGGGAGGCGGTGCCGCGGCGCGCCCCGCTGGGGAGGTGGAGTTCGCCGGGGAGGAAGAGGCGTTCGGCCAGGCCGGGTGTGCGCTCCAGGGACTCGCCGAAGCGGTCGATCTCCGCGACGTCGATGCCGACCCCGATGATCACGCGGCCCCCCGGCTCATTCGACGGTGACGGACTTCGCGAGGTTGCGCGGCTGGTCCACCTCGTTGCCGCGGGCCGTGGCGAGTTCGCAGGCGAAGACCTGCAGCGGCACGGTCGCGACCAGCGGCTGGAGCAGGGTCAGCGTCTGCGGCACGCGGATGAGGTGGTCGGCGTAGGGGACGACGGACTCGTCGCCCTCCTCCGCGATGACGATCGTGCGGGCGCCCCGGGCCCGGATCTCCTGGATGTTGGAGACGATCTTGTCGTGGAGCACGGACCGTCCGCGCGGGGAGGGGACGACCACGACGACCGGCAGGTCGTCCTCGATGAGCGCGATGGGCCCGTGCTTGAGCTCGCCGGCGGCGAAGCCCTCCGCGTGCATGTAGGCGAGCTCCTTGAGCTTGAGCGCGCCTTCGAGGGCGACGGGGTAGCCGACGTGGCGGCCGAGGAAGAGGACGGTGTTCTTGTCCGCCAGGGAGCGGGCGAGTTCGCGCACCGGCTCCATGGTCTCCAGGACCTGCTCGACCTGCCGGGAGATCTGCGAGAGCTCGCGGATGACGGCGTTGACCTCGTCGCCCCACTTCGTGCCGCGGACCTGGCCGAGGTAGAGGGCGACGAGGTAGCAGGCCACCACCTGGGTGAGGAACGCCTTGGTGGAGGCGACGGCGACCTCGGGGCCGGCGTGGGTGTACAGGACCGCGTCGGACTCGCGGGGGATGGTGGAGCCGTTGGTGTTGCAGATCGCAAGCACCTTGGAGCCCTGTTCGCGGGCGTGCCGCAGGGCCATGAGGGTGTCCATGGTCTCGCCGGACTGGCTGATGGCCACGACGAGGCTGCGGGAGTCGAGGATCGGGTCGCGGTAGCGGAACTCGCTGGCGAGTTCGACCTCGCAGGGCACGCGGGTCCAGTGCTCGATCGCGTACTTGGCGATCATGCCGGCGTGGAAGGCGGTGCCGCAGGCGACGATCACGATCTTGTCGATCTCGCGCAGCACGGAGGCGGGGATGCGGACCTCGTCGAGCGTGAGCTGGCCGCTCGCGTCGATCCGGCCGAGCAGCGTGTCGGCGACGGCCTTGGGCTGCTCGGCGATCTCCTTGAGCATGAAGTAGTCGTAGCCGCCCTTCTCGGCGGCGGAGGCGTCCCAGTCGATGTGGTACGGCCGGACCTCGGCGGGCTTGCCCTCGAAGTCGGTGACGGTGACGCCCTCCCGGCGCAGCTCGACGACCTGGTCCTGGCCGAGCTCGATCGCCTCGCGGGTGTGCTCGATGAAGGCCGACACGTCGGAGGCGAGGAAGTTCTCGCCGTCGCCGACGCCCACGACGAGCGGGGAGTTGCGGCGGGCGCCGACCACGACGTCCGGCTCGTCGGCGTGGACGGCGACGAGGGTGAAGGCGCCGTCCAGGCGGCGGCACACCTGGCGCATGGCCTCGGTGAGGTCGCCGGTGGAGGAGTAGGCCTCGGCGAGGAGGTGGGAGACGGCCTCGGTGTCGGTCTCGGAGTGCAGGTCGTGGCCGCGCTCGGCGAGTTCCGCGCGCAGGGCCGCGAAGTTCTCGATGATGCCGTTGTGGACGACGGCGACCCGGCCCGCGTTGTCCAGGTGCGGGTGCGCGTTGGCGTCGGTGGGGCCGCCGTGGGTGGCCCAGCGGGTGTGGCCGATGCCGGCCGGGCCGGTCGGCAGCGGGCGCTCGTCGAGCAGCTTCTCCAGGTTGGCGAGCTTGCCCGCCTTCTTGGCCGCCGCCATGCCCCCGTCCGCCAGGACGGCGACGCCGGCGGAGTCGTAACCCCGGTACTCCAGGCGCTTGAGCCCTGCGATGACCACGTCGAGAGCGGACTGCCCGCCCACGTATCCCACGATTCCGCACATGAGGAGAACTCTAAGCGGCGAACCCGGAGCGGGGCGCCCGGATGCCCGGGAGGCCGGGCATCCGGGGCACCGGGAGGCGCTCGGTCAGGTCCGCGCGCGGTAGGCGCGCATCACCAGGGGGACGAACACCACGGCGATTCCGGCGGCCCACAGCAGCGACCACATCACCGGGCCGGCGACCTCGCCGGTGCCGGTCGTCAGGGCCCGCACCGCGTCGGCCAGACGGGTGACGGGATTGACGTCGGCCCAGGCCTTGAGCCAGCCGGGCATCGTGTCGGCCCGCACGAAGGCGCTGGAGGTGAAGGTCAGCGGCATCACCAGGACGAAGCCGAAGGTCATCACCTTCTCCGGCTCGGAGACCAGCATCCCGATGAGCAGCGTCATCCACGACATCGCCAGGGCGAAGACCAGCAGCAGGCCCGCCGCGCCGAGCACGCCGGGGACGCCGCCGTTCACGTCGAAGCCCATCAGCATGCCGAGGCCGAGCATCAGCAGCAGCGACCACAGCTGTTTGCCGAGGTCGGCGACGACGCGGCCCATGAGCGGGGCGGAGCGCGCGATGGGCAGGGAGCGCAGCCGGTCCAGGACGCCCTTGGTGAGGTCGATGTTCAGGCCCATCGCGGTGTTCATCGTGGCGAACAGCGCGTTCTGCACGATGATCCCGGGGAGTGCGTACTGGAGGTAGGCGTCCGGCGAACCGGCCATCTGGCCGCCGAAGACGTAGGTGAACAGCAGGACGAACATGATGGGCTGGACGCTGAGGTCCATCAGTTCCATCGGGTTGTGCTTGATCTGCACCAGGTTGCGCCAGGCGAGGGTGCCGGTCTGCTGCAGCCCGTCCCAGGGCCGCACCTTGGCGGCCGGCGGCGTCACGTCCAGGGTCACGGCGGTCATACCAGCGCCTCCGTCTTGTCCTCGTCGGTCGTCGTGCCGTCCATCGCGCGGTGCCCGGTCAGGGAGAGGAACACCTCGTCGAGGCTGGAGCGGCGCAGGGTGAGCTCGCCCACCTGCACCCCGGCCTCGTCCAGCCGCCGGACGACGGCGGGCATCAGCTCGGGGTCGTTCACGGGGGCGGTGACCGCGCCGTTCTCCACGGTGGCGGCGGGGCCGGCGATCACCGAGACCATGGCGTGCACCTTCGGCAGGTCGTCGGCGTTCATCGGGCGCACCTGGAGCACCTGGCCGCCGACCTGCTCCTTGAGGCCGTCGGGGGTGCCCTCGGCGATCACGCGGCCGCGGTCGATGACGGCGATGTCGTCGGCGAGCTGGTCGGCCTCCTCCAGGTACTGCGTGGTCAGCAGGACCGTCGTGCCGTCCCCCACCAGGGTGCGGACGATGTCCCACAGCTCGTTGCGGCTGTGCGGGTCCAGGCCGGTGGTGGGCTCGTCGAGGAAGAGGATGCGGGGCCGGCCGACGAGGCTCGCGGCGAGGTCGAGGCGGCGGCGCATGCCGCCGGAGTACGTCTTGGCGGCCCTGCCGCCCGCGTCCGACAGCCGGAAGTCCTCCAGCAGGCCGGTCGCCCGGGCCCGGGCCTCGCGCCGGGGCAGTCCGAGCAGGCGGGCGATCATCAGCAGGTTCTCGTGGCCGGTGAGCATCTCGTCCACCGCGGCGTACTGCCCGGTGAGTCCGACCAGGGCGCGCACCGCGCCCGCCTCCCGCACGACGTCGTGCCCGCCGACCAGGGCGCGGCCGCCGTCGGGCCGCAGCAGCGTGGCGAGGATGCGCACCGCGGTGGTCTTGCCGGCCCCGTTGGGGCCGAGCACACCGAGCACGGTGCCGGTCCGGGCGGCCAGGTCCACGCCGGACAGGGCCTCCGTCTCCTTGAAGCGTTTGACCAGGCCCTCCGCCTGGATCGCGTAACTCATCCGCGATGTCCTCCCCGTGCCGGTTCCTGCGGTCTTCGTGCGATGCGCACCACTGTCCTCTCCCCCACTGACAACGGGCCGACAGGCGGCTGACAGCGGATGTCGGCCGCCCCGGGCGACCCCGCCGCGAACGCCGTTCATCCCGGCGCAACAATGAGTCCGTGCCGCCGACGACTTCGCCCCACCCCATGCGCCGCCGCGCCGAGCCGACCCCGTACGTCGACCTGACCCGGGCCGAGTGGAGCGCGCTGCGCGACCGCACCCCGCTGCCGCTCTCGGCCGAGGAGGTCGAGCGGCTGCGGGGCCTCGGCGACGTCATCGACCTGGACGAGGTGATCGACGTCTACCTGCCGCTGTCGCGGCTGCTGAACCTGTACGTCGGCGCCACCCATGGCCTGCGCGGCGCGGTCAACACCTTTCTGGACGACTCCGCGGGCGGCCACGGCGCCCAGTCGGGCACGCCCTTCGTCATCGGGGTCGCGGGCAGCGTGGCGGTCGGCAAGTCCACCACCGCCCGCATCCTCCAGGCGCTGCTGGCCCGCTGGCCGGAGCACCCGCGGGTGGAACTGGTCACCACCGACGGCTTCCTGCTGCCCAAGGCCGAGCTCCAGCGCCGCGGGCTGATGTCCCGCAAGGGCTTCCCCGAGTCGTACGACCGGCGGGCGCTGACGCGTTTCGTCGCCGATGTGAAGGCCGGCAAGGACGAGGTGCGGGCACCGGTCTACTCCCACCTGATCTACGACATCGTGCCCGGTGAGGAGCTGGTGGTCCGGCGCCCGGACATCCTCATCGTCGAGGGGCTCAACGTCCTCCAGCCGGCCCTGCCCGGCAAGGACGGCCGCACGCGTGTGGCACTGGCCGACTACTTCGACTTCAGCGTGTACGTGGACGCGCGCACCGAGGACATCGAGCAGTGGTACCTGGCGCGCTTCCGCAAGCTGCGCGAGACCGCCTTCCAGAACCCGCGGTCGTACTTCCACCGGTACACCGAGGTCTCCGAGGAGGAGGCCATGGAGTACGGCCGGCACACCTGGCGCGCCATCAACCAGCCGAACCTGCTGGAGAACGTGCTGCCGACCCGCGGCCGGGCCACCCTGGTGCTGCGCAAGGGCGCCGACCACAAGGTGCAGAAGCTGTCCCTGCGCAAGCTCTAGGGGGGCGCCGGGCCCGGTAGCCTGCGCGCATGCTGCATCTTCGGATGATCGTCCCGGAGGCCGACACCGACCGGGTGGTCTCGCTCGTGGAACGGACCGTGGGCACCGCCCACGTGGCCGTGCTGGCCGGCGCCGCGCGCAACCCGCGCGGCGACGTCGTGCTGTGCGACGTGGCCCGCGAGTCCGCCGACGAACTGCTGCACGGTCTGCGGGGCCTCGGCATCGCCGACACCGGCGCGATCACGGTCGAGCAGATCGACCTCACGCTCTCCCGGCGGGCCGACAAGGCCGAGCAGGAGGCACCGGGCGAGGGCGCGGACGCCGTGCTGTGGGAGTCGCTGACCGAGGCGACGCACGAGGAGTCCACGCTCACCGTCACCTACCTGGCGTTCCTGTCGGTCGCCACGATGCTGGCCGCCTGCGGCGTGATGCTGGACAGCGCGATCCTCATCGTGGGCGCGATGGTCGTCGGCCCCGAGTTCGGCCCGCTGGCCGGAGTGTGCACCGGACTGGTACGCGGGCGGCTCGCGCTGGCCCGGCGCTCGCTGGTCGCGCTGCTGGTCGGCTTCCCGCTCGCGATGGTGCTCACGGGCGGCTTCAACTACCTGATGGACGTGCTCGGGGTCTTCAGCGAGGCGGCCTTCACCGCGCCCCACCCGTCCACCGAGTTCATTTGGCAGCCGGACCTGAGCTCCCTCGTGGTGGCGCTGCTCGCCGGGGTCGCCGGCATCCTCTCGCTGACCTCCGCCAAGTCCGGGGCCCTGGTCGGGGTGGCGATCTCGGTGACGACCGTCCCGGCCGCCGCCAACGCCGCCCTGGCGCTGAGCTACGGCGACTACCGCGAGCTGTGGGGCTCGTCGGCCCAGCTGGGTGTGAACCTGGCGGGCATCGTCATCGCGGGCGTCCTGACGCTGCTCGCCCAGAAGGGCTTCTGGGCGGTGCAGCGCAGGCGGCGTACGGGACCGGGGTCGTTCGCGGTCTAGCCGAGCGCGGACTTCACCACGTCGGCGAGCCGGCCGGCGACCGAGCGGGCGTGGTCGATGTCGGCGGCCTCGACCATGACGCGCACCAGCGGCTCGGTGCCCGAGGAGCGCAGCAGGACGCGCCCGGTGGTGCCCAACTCGGCCTCGGCCTCGGCGACGGCGGCGGTGAGCTCGGGCGAGGAGTGCACGCGGTGCTTGTCGACGTCGCGGACGTTGATCAGCACCTGCGGCAGCCGCTCCATGACCTGCGCCAGGTCGGCCAGCGTGCGGCCGGTGGCGCTGATCCGGGCGGCCAGCATGAGGCCGGTGAGGGTGCCGTCGCCGGTGGTGGCGTGGTCGAGGATGATCACGTGCCCGGACTGCTCGCCGCCGAGCGCGTAGCCGTGCTCCTTCATGGACTCCAGCACGTAGCGGTCGCCGACGGCGGTCTGGATCAGGTCGATCCCCTCGCGCTCCATGGCGAGCTTGAAGCCCAGGTTGGACATGACGGTGCCGACGACGGTGTTCTTGCGCAGCTGGTCGGCCTCGCGCAGGGCGAGCGCCAGGACGGCCAGGATCTGGTCGCCGTCGACCTCGTTGCCGAGGTGGTCCACGGCCAGGCAGCGGTCGGCGTCGCCGTCGTGGGCGATGCCGAGGTCCGCGTGGTGCTCGATGACGGCGGCCTTGAGCAGTTCCATGTGGGTGGAGCCGCAGCCGTCGTTGATGTTGAGGCCGTCCGGCTGGGCGCCGATGGTGACCACTTCGGCGCCGGCCCGGGCGAAGGCCTCGGGCGAGACGCGGGCAGCCGCGCCGTGCGCCTCGTCCAGGACGATCGTCAGCCCGTCGAGGCGGTTGGGCAGCACGCCGATCAGGTGGGCGACGTACTGGTCGAAGCCCTCGTCGTAGTCCCGGACCCGGCCGACGCCGGCGCCGGTCGGGCGGTCCCAGGGGGCGCCGGTGCGGTGCTCCTCGTAGACGGACTCGATGCGGTCCTCCAGCTCGTCGGCGAGCTTGTGGCCGCCCCGGGCGAAGAACTTCACGCCGTTGTCGGGCATCGGGTTGTGGCTCGCGGAGAGCATCACGCCGAGGTCCGCGCCGAGCGCACCGGTGAGATACGCCACAGCCGGGGTCGGCAGCACGCCCACCCGCAGAACGTCCACGCCCGCGCTGGCGAGTCCCGCCACCACGGCCGCTTCCAGGAACTCTCCGGACGCCCGGGGATCACGCCCCACCACGGCCACCGGCCTGTGGCCCTCGAACGTGCCCGCCTCGGCCAGCACGTGCGCTGCCGCGACCGACAGCCCGAGCGCCAGCTCGGCCGTCAGATCGGCGTTGGCGACGCCGCGCACACCGTCCGTACCGAAGAGTCGTCCCACAGTATTCCCTCCGAGATGTTGCCGTGCGTCGCCCCGTGTCCAGCGGGCGTTCGTCCGGTTATACGCCACTATCCCCCGAAACACGTACGCCCCGGAGACGCAGAAAGTGTCTCCGGGGCGTACGCGCAGCGCAGCACGCGGGTTGATCAGCGCTTGCTGTACTGAGGCGCCTTGCGGGCCTTCTTCAGACCGGCCTTCTTCCGCTCGATCTCGCGAGCGTCGCGGGTCAGGAAGCCGGCCTTCTTGAGCGGGCCGCGGTTGTTGTCCACGTCCGCCTCGTTCAGCGCACGGGCGACGCCCAGGCGCAGCGCACCGGCCTGGCCGGAGATGCCGCCGCCGTTGATGCGGGCGATGACGTCGTAACGGCCGTCGAGCTCAAGGATCTTGAACGGCTCGTTGACTTCCTGCTGGTGCACCTTGTTGGGGAAGTACTCCTCAAGGGTGCGACCGTTGATGGTCCACTTGCCGGAGCCCGGGATGATCCGGACGCGGGCGACGGACTCCTTGCGGCGGCCCGTGCCGGCGGCCGGCTGGGGCTCGCCGAAGCGGGATGCGAGGGACTCGGAGGTGTACTCCTCCGGGATCTCGATGGTCTCCACGATCTCGCCGTCCTCGACGAGAGGGGTCTCAGCGGTGGTCTCGGCCACGATTCTCCTCAGATGCTTTCTGTGTTGACGGTGGCCGGGACTAGCCCTGCGCGACCTGGCTGATCTCGAACGGAACCGGCTGCTGAGCGCCGTGCGGGTGCTCGGCACCCGCGTAGACCTTCAGCTTCGAGAGCATCTGGCGGCCCAGGGTGTTCTTGGGCAGCATGCCTCGGACGGCCTTCTCGATGGCCTTCTCCGGGTTCTTGTCGAGCAGCTCGTCGTAACGAACGGAGCGCAGACCGCCGGGGAAGCCGGAGTGGCGGTAGGCGAGCTTCTGCTGCTTCTTGTTGCCGGACAGGTGCACCTTGTCGGCGTTGATGATGATGACGAAGTCACCAGTGTCAACGTGAGGCGCGTACACCGGCTTGTGCTTGCCCCGGAGGAGGGACGCGGTGTGGGCCGCCAGTCGGCCCAGGACGACGTCCTGCGCGTCAATGACGTGCCACTGGCGCTGGACATCGCCGGGCTTGGGGCTGAACGTACGCACGGTCGTAGCCTTCGCTTCTTCAGTGAGTGGGTACTGACAAGGCCACCCGGACGATCACGACAGCCCTGTCGTCCTGCGGCGACGCAACCGCTGGACGAACGCTGGTCATCGGCCCGGTGGACCGGCGTAGCGGCCTCTCACGTGAGAACGAGCAAGCCAATACGCATAACGAACCTGCAGAATACCCGCGCCGCCCTGTTCGGGTCAAAACGCGCCGCCGACCGCCGTGTGCGGGCCCCTCCGCACACGGCGTACGCGCCGCTCGGCCGGCCGTTCGGGCGGCTAGCGCTCCCGCGCCACGCGTGTCTCGTCCCACACCGGCTCCGGCACCTCCCGGACGACCCCGTCCGACCCGAAGACCAGGAAGCGGTCGAAGCTGCGGGCGAACCAGCGGTCGTGCGTCACCGCGAGCACGGTCCCGTCGAACGCCTCCAGGCCCTCCTGGAGCGCCTCCGCCGACTCCAGGTCCAGGTTGTCCGTCGGCTCGTCCAGCAGCAGCGCCGTGGTGCCGGACAGCTCCAGCAGCAGGATCTGGAAGCGCGCCTGCTGCCCGCCCGACAGCTGGTCGAAGCGCTGGTCGCCCTGGCGGTCCAGCTCGTACCGGCGCAGGGCGGACATCGCCTTGCCCCGGTCGCGGGCGTGCTCCGTCCACAGGATGTCGACGAGCGTGCGCCCGAGCAGCTCCGGGTGCGCGTGGGTCTGCGCGAAGTGCCCCGGCACGACCCGCGCGCCCAGCTTCCACTGCCCCGTGTGCCGGACACCGGCGTCCCCCGCCAGCAGCCGCAGGAAGTGCGACTTGCCGGAGCCGTTCGAGCCCAGCACCGCGACCCGCTCGCCGTAGAAGACCTCCAGGTCGAACGGCTTCATCAGCCCGGTCAGCTCCAGGCGCTCGCAGGTGACGGCGCGCACGCCGGTGCGCCCGCCGGACAGCCGCATGCGGATGTCCTGCTCGCGCGGCGGCTCCTGCGGCGGGCCCGCGTCCTCGAACCTCTTCAGCCGGGTCTGCGCGGCCCGGTAGCGGGACGCCATGTCAGGGCTGATCGCCGCCTGCTGACGCAGTGTCAGCACCAGCTTCTTCAGCTTGGCGTGCTCCTCGTCCCAGCGCCGCCGCAGCTCCTCGAAGCGGGCGAAGCGCTCGCGGCGCGCCTCGTGGTACGTGGCGAAGCCGCTGCCGTGCACCCACACGTCCGACCCCGCCGGACCCGGCTCGACGGAGACGATCTTCTCGGCGGAGCGGGCCAGCAGTTCGCGGTCGTGGGAGACGAAGAGCACCGTCTTGCGGGTCTGCCGCAGCTGCTCCTCCAGCCAGCGCTTGCCCGGAACGTCCAGGTAGTTGTCCGGCTCGTCGAGCAGCAGCACCTCGTCGGTGCCGCGCAGCAGCGCCTCCAGGACGAGGCGTTTCTGCTCGCCGCCCGACAGCGTCCGCACCTCGCGCCACTGCGCGCGCTCGTACGGGACGCCGAGGGCGGCCATGGTGCACATGTCCCAGACCGTCTCGGCCTCGTAGCCGCGCGCCTCGGCCCAGTCGCTCAGCGCCTGCGCGTACGCGAGCTGAGCGGCCTCGTCGTCCTGCGCCATGATCTCCAGCTCGGCGGCGTCGACCGCCGCGGCCGCCTCGCGGATGCGCGGCGGGGAGACCGACACCAGCAGGTCGCGCACGGTGCGGTCGTCCCGTACCGAGCCGACGAACTGCGGCATCACGCCGAGTCCGCCGCCGACGGTGACCGTGCCGCCGTGCGGCTTCAAGTCCCCCGAGATCAGGCGCAGCAGCGTGGTCTTGCCCGCGCCGTTCGCCCCCACGAGGGCCACCGCGGCGCCCTCGCCCACCCGGAACGAGACATCGCCGAGCAGCACCCGCCCGTCCGGCAGGTAGTACTCCAGATGTGCAACGTCGACATGTCCCATGTCCTGGATTCTCGTTGCGCGGCCGCCCGCCGCCAAACGGGTTTTCTCCTCTATAGAATCCGCGCCATGACTGAAGGGCCGCAGCAGCCGCACAACCCGGACCGGGGACGGACCGCGCCACCGGGACCGCACAGCGCGTCCCGGACACCCGCGGGAGAGCGCCCGGCCCTGCGCGGCGACCTCGCCGGCGGCCCCGGCCTCCGGGCCCCGCGGCCGGACTGGGCGGCGCTGGCGGACCGGGCGGAGCGGGCGAGGTACCGCGCCCGGCGCCGCAGGCTCGCCCTCACGGGTGGCGGCGTCCTCGCCGCCGTCGCCGCCGTCACGGGGATCGTCGCCACCGCCGTGGCCGGCTCGTCCGCCCCCTCCGGGGTGGCGCTGCCGCCGGCACCCTCGTCCTCCGGGGTCTCCGCGCCGCCGCTCGACCCGCTGGCCTACATCTCCGACCGGGGCAAGGACACCGCCCCGCTGACGGTGGCGGGTCTGTTCCCCGGCAGGCAGCTCGTGCGGGGCGGCCGCACGTACACCAAGACCGGCGCCGAGGAGGGGAACTGCTCCTCCGCGACCTCGGCCGAGCTCGCCGCCGTGCTGCGCAGGAACGGCTGCGGCAGGCTCCTGCGCGTCACCTACACCGGCGGCCGGGCCGCCGTCACCGTCGGTGTGGCCGTCTTCGGCGACCCGTCCGCGGCCGGCCGGGCCAAGTCGCAGGCCGAGGGGTACCTCAAGCCGCTGCCCGGCGGCGGCGCGGGCGCCTTCTGCCGGGCCACCTCGTGCCGTACGACCAGCAACGCCACGGGCCGCTACGCCTACTTCACCATCGCCGGACTGAAGAACAACGCACGCGTCACCGCCTCCGACACCGTTGCCAGGCAGGCGGGCACGGACGGCTCCGACTACGCCTTCCACCGGATCGTCCAGCGCGGAAGGTCCCAGGCCGCCGCCGCGGCGACCTCCGCCACGGCCTCCCCGGACAACTGACCCGCCCCTCCCCCGCCCCCCGGACCGGAACGGCATGCCCTCCTTGCGAACGCTGCTGACCCTCCCCCGCATGCTCCGCCACGGCACCGCCGTCGGCGCCGGGCTGCCGCCGGACGAGGCCGTCGTGCTCGACGTGCCCGGCGCCCCGCTGCGCGCCGCGCTCGCCGCGGCGGGCGCGGGCGACCACACCCCGGCCCGGGACCTGCTGTCGGCGACCCGGCTGGGCTGCGAGTGGGAGCGGCGGGACGTGTACGTGGCGGAGATGGCGCAGTTCGCGCTGCACAACCCCGGCTGGCTCGACGCCTGGCTGGCGGCCTCCCCAGCCGACCCGGACGCGACCCTGGTCAAGGCCGACCTGTCCCTCCTCCAGGCATGGGAGATACGCAGCGGCGCCCGCGCCCAGGACGTCGAACCCGAGCAGTTCAAGGCCTTCTTCGCCCTGCTCAAGGACGCCGTCCCGGTGATCGGCAGCGCCGCCGAGCTCAACCCCTCCGACCCCGTGCCGTGGCGCATCGCGCTCACCCACGCCCGCGGCATCCAGGCCTCCCGCGAGATCTTCGACGCGTACTGGTCCGAGGCCGTCGAACGCTCCCCCCACCACTACGGCTGCCACGCCACCGCGATGCAGTACCTGTGCGCGAAGTGGTACGGCTCCCACGAGGAGATGTTCGACTTCGCCGAGCAGGCCGCCGAGGAGGCGCTGCCCGGCTCGTTGATCAACTCCCTGCCGCTGCTGGCCGCCGTCGAGTACGACATCGTCGCCGGCGGCGCCCCCGACGACGGCGAGGACGTCATCGACCCGGCCCGCATCGCCGCCGCCGTCGACCGCGCCCTGGAGCTGTCCACCTGGTACGAACCCGGCGACCCGGAGGCCGCGGGCTTCCGCAACCACCTCGCCCTCATGCTGCTCCGGACGAGCCGCTGGGACGAGGCGCTGGCCGTCTTCCGGGACATCGGCGTCCACGCCACCAGCCTCCCCTGGGCCTACCTGGGCGCCGACCCGCGCCAGGAATTCCTGGACTTCCGCACCGGCGTGCGCATGCAGGTCGCCATCCGGACCCGCTTCTTCCACGCCCCGCCGCGGCCGCCGGCCCCGGCCAGTCCGCCGGAGTGGGCGCCGCGCGCCCTCGCGGTGGCCGCTGCGCCGCTGCCCGCCGTCGCCCAGGCCGCGCTGCTCTGCCGCGCGGGGCTGCGGCTGGCGCCCGCCGGTGGGCGCTTCACGTATGTGGAACTGACCGGCGAGGGCAGTCTCGCGGGCGTGGTCGACCTGTTCACGGCGGGCGAGAAGTGGCCGGCCGTCGTCCTCCAGAGGTCCGGCGACCGCTACGGGATCACGCTCTCCTCCCGCGGCAGGAGACTGGCCGCCCACGAATGGGCACCAGGCGCGCCCGTCCCCTCCCTCGACAGGGCCGGCTCCACCGCCGCGGCGCTCGCGGCCGCCTTCGGGATACCGGACCCGCGGCCCCTGACATCCCTACTGCGCGGCACGGACGCCCCCGCACGGCGGCTCGCGGACACCGCCGCGGCACTGGGCCTGCCGGCCCTCCCGGAAGGCTTCGGGGACCATCCGGGCGTCCTCGACGGGCTGCCCGGCGCGCGGATACTGGCCCAGCGGGGCTTCCTGACCGGCGTCAAGGACTCGCTCACCGCGGACGAGAGCGCCCTGGCGTTCCCCGCGCCGGGCACCCCCGTCCGGCTGCCCCACGGCTGGTGGCTGCTGCGCGCGCTCTACCTGTTGTTCCTGCTGCCGGGCGCCGCGTTCACCTGGTACAGCGCCTTCCACGGGCACGTGCGGACGATCCCGCTCGTGGTGACGTCACTGGGCGCGGCGTACGTGCTGGCGCAGGTGGTTGCGGCGCTGCGTCGCCGGTAGACCGGAAACGGCTGCGTGGGCCGGCTGCGTGGGCTGGCTGCGTGCGTCCGGCGCGGGTCCGCTCGGGCTGGTCGCGCCGTTCCCCGCGCCCCCAGGGAGCACGCTCGCCCGCCACGCCTCGTTCCCCGAGGGGGCATGCTCACCCCCACCGATCACGCCCGCCACGGTTACCCGCGGGCCGGCCTGCGTGGGTCCGTGGCGGGTCCGCCCGGGCTGACCGCGCCGTTCCCCGCGCCCCCAGGGAGCACGCTCACGCCCCGTGCCTCGCCCCCGAGGGAGCGCAGGGGAGGGTGCGGAGGTTGCGGGCTTCGAGGTTGCGGGCGGCGAGGAGTTCGTCCGCGGGGTAGCCGACCTCCTCCAGGGTCAGGCCGTGCGGCCGCACGACGTTGACCGCCGAGTGCCGGACGCGGCCGGCCAGCACCTCGCCGGGGAAGCCCTCGGGGCGGTGTCCGTCACCGACCAGCAGCATGGCTCCGACCAGGGCGCGCACCATGTTGTGGCAGAACGCGTCCGCGCGGACGGTCGCCACGGCCACGCCGGAGGGGTCGCGCTCCCAGTGCAGTTCCAGCAGGGTGCGGATGGTCGTCGCGCCCTCGCGCTTCTTGCAGTAGGCCGCGAAGTCGTGCTCGCCCAGCAGCTTTCGCGCCGCTTCGTTCATCAGGTCGACGTCGACCGGCCGGTCGTGCCACAGCACATGGCCGCGCAGCAGCGGGTCGACCCCGCCCTGGTGGTCGCCGACCCGGTAGGCGTAGCGCCGCCAGATCGCGGAGAAGCGCGCGTTGAAGCCCGCGGGGGCCCGCGAGACCCTCCACACCCGTACGTCCCAGGGCAGCCGTCCGGCCAGCCGGCGCAGCAGCTTGTCGCCCTCCGCCGCCCAGGCCTCCTCCGGCAGGTCCACGTGCGCGACCTGTCCGCGGGCGTGCACGCCCGCGTCCGTCCGTCCGGCCACGGTCAGTTCGACCGGGTCGGGCAGCCGCAGCACGGTCTGGAGGGCCGACTCCAGCTCGCCCTGCACGGTCCGCCGGCTGCGCTGCTTGGCCCACCCGGAGAACTCGGCGCCGTCGTACGCCAGGTCCAGCCGCACCCGGACCAAGCCGGGAGCCACCTCGTCACTCACCCGTCACTCCACCTGTCCTCAAACGGAACGGGCCCGCCCCCAGGAATCTGGGGGCGGGCCCGTCCGAGTACGCCTTACGCGTCCTTGGACTCCTCGGCCGGAGCCTCGGCAGCCTCGGCCTTGTCCTCGGCCTCGGCCGGAGCCTCGGTCTTGGCCTCGGCCTCCTTGACCGCGCGCTTGGTCGCGGCCTCCGCCTCGCCCGTGGCCTGCTGGGCCACGGTCAGCGCCTCCACCAGCTCGATGACCGCCATCGGCGCGTTGTCGCCGCGACGGTTGCCGATCTTGGTGATGCGGGTGTAGCCACCCGGGCGGTTCTCGTACCGCGGGGCGATCTCGGTGAAGAGCGTGTGGACGATGCTCTTGTCCGTGATCGTCTGCAGCACCAGGCGACGGTTGTGGATGTCGCCCTTCTTCGCCTTGGTGATCAGGCGCTCCGCGACCGGACGCAGACGGCGCGCCTTGGCCTCGGTGGTGGTGATGCGACCGTGCTCGAACAGCGACTTCGCGAGGTTCGCGAGAAGCAGACGCTCGTGCGCGGCGCTGCCGCCCAGACGGGCACCCTTGGCGGGCTTCGGCATGGTGTTTCTCCTCAATCTCTGCACCGGCCGTGTCAGGTACCGGTGTCAGGGCCCCCCAAGCGGGCGCCTGGGGGCAGTCAGATCAGTACTGCTCGGTCTCGACGAAGCCGGCGTCGACGTCGTCGTCCGCGCCGAAGGCGTCGGCGGCGGCGGTCGGGTCGAATCCGGGCGGGCTGTCCTTGAGGGCCAGGCCCATGCCGGCCAGCTTCGCCTTGACCTCGTCGATCGACTTCGCACCGAAGTTGCGGATGTCGAGCAGGTCGGCCTCGGAGCGCGCCACGAGCTCACCCACGGAGTGGATGCCCTCGCGCTTGAGGCAGTTGTAGGAACGGACGGTGAGCTCGAGCTCCTCGATCGGGAGCGCGAGGTCGGCCGCCAGGGCGGCGTCCGTCGGGGACGGGCCCATGTCGATGCCCTCGGCGTCGACGTTCAGCTCGCGGGCGAGGCCGAACAGCTCGACGAGGGTCTTGCCCGCCGACGCCACGGCGTCACGGGGACGCATGGCCGGCTTGGTCTCGACGTCGACGATCAACTTGTCGAAGTCGGTGCGCTGCTCGACACGGGTCGCCTCGACCTTGTAGCTGACCTTGAGCACCGGGCTGTAGATGGAGTCGACCGGGATGCGGCCGATCTCCTGGCCCTGCTGCTTGTTCTGCACGGCGGAGACGTAGCCGCGACCGCGCTCGACGGTCAGCTCCATCTCCAGCTTGCCCTTGCCGTTCAGCGTGGCCAGGACGAGGTCGGGGTTGTGCACCTCGACACCGGCCGGGGGCGCGATGTCGGCGGCGGTGACCACACCGGGGCCCTGCTTGCGCAGGTACATCACGACCGGCTCGTCGTGCTCCGAGGAGACGACCAGCTGCTTGATGTTGAGGATGAGGTCGGTGACGTCCTCCTTGACGCCCGGCACGGTGGTGAACTCGTGCAGGACACCGTCGATCCGGATCGAGGTGACGGCGGCACCCGGGATCGAGGAGAGGAGCGTGCGGCGGAGCGAGTTGCCGAGGGTGTAGCCGAAGCCCGGCTCCAGCGGCTCGATCACGAACCGGGAGCGGAATTCGTCGACGACCTCTTCGGTCAACGAGGGGCGCTGAGCGATCAGCATGGATGAAGCCTTCCAGTCATCGGCACCCGCTATTTGATGCCGAGCCGCCGGGCGTGTGCCCGATATCGATACTGCAAGGGTACGGGCGGTGGGGGGGGGGTAGCGCCCCCCCCCCCCGCACCCCCCGGATAAACCCGGGCCCGGCGCCCGCCCCACCCAAGTGACAAACCGCGGCGCGTGGGGCGGGGGGCGCACGTGT